>CAZLPU010000046.1:0-38695 GCA_964561475.1 uncultured Alphaproteobacteria bacterium | reverse complement strand
CACCTCCATGCGGGCCCGCGGCGCGAAAGTCACCGATATCGTGATCCTGGTGGTGGCCGCCGATGACGGGGTCATGCCCCAGACCGCGGAAGCCATCAGCCACGCCAAGGCCGCCGAAGTGCCGATCATCGTGGCGATCAACAAGATCGACAAACCGGATGCCAATCCGGACCGGGTGCGCCAGGACCTGCTCCAGCACGATCTCGTGGTGGAATCCATGGGCGGCGACATTCAGGACATTGAGGTTTCCGCCCTCAAAAAGATGAACCTGGATGCCCTGGAAGAAGCGATCATCCTTCAGTCCGAGATCCTGGAACTCAAGGCCAACCCGGACCGGTCCGCCGAAGGCGTGGTGATCGAGGCCAAGCTGGACCGTGGCCGTGGCCCCGTGGGCACGGTGCTGATCCAGCGCGGTACCCTGAAGGTCGGCGACATCTTCGTTGCCGGTTCCGAGTGGGGCAAGGTTCGTGCCCTGATCAACGACAAGGGCAACAAGGTCGACGAAGGCGGACCTTCGGTCCCCGTGGAGATCCTGGGCTTCAACGGCACACCGGAGGCAGGCGACGTGTTCGCCGTGGTGGACAGTGAGGCCCGGGCCCGGGAGATTTCCGAGTATCGTCAGCGCAAGCGCCGGGAATCGAAGGTCGGCGGCGCCGGCAGCCGGGGCTCCCTGGAACAGATGCTGGCCCAGCTCAAGGAAACCGACAAGAAAGAGTTCCCGGTCCTGATCAAGGGCGACGTGCAGGGGTCGGTGGAAGCCATCCTTGGTGCCCTGAACCAGCTTTCCACGGACGAAGTGGCGGCCCGGCCGATCCACTCCGCCGTGGGCGGGATCACGGAATCCGATGTCATCCTGGCCCAGGCCTCGAATTGTCCGATCATTGCCTTCAACGTGCGCGCCAACCGTCAAGCCCGGGATCTTGCGTCCCAGGACGGGGTGGAGATCCGCTACTACTCGGTGATCTACGATCTGGTGGATGATGTGAAGGCGGCCATGTCCGGTCTGCTCGATCCGACCCTGCGGGAGCACTTCATCGGCAACGCCGAGATCCTGGAAGTGTTCAACATCTCCAAGGTCGGCAAGGTTGCCGGTTGCCGGGTGACCGAGGGATCCGTGCGCCGGGGCGCCAAGGTGCGTCTCATCCGGGACAATGTGGTGATCCACGAAGGCACGCTGTCCACCCTCAAGCGCTTCAAGGATGAAGTGAAAGAGGTGCATGGCGGTCAGGAATGCGGCATGGCTTTCGAGAATTATCAGGACCTTCAGGTCGGCGACGTGATCGAGTGTTTCGAAGTCGAAGAGATTCAAAGGACTCTGTAACCGGTCAAACCCCGCCCAGGCCCTCGCCGGATCATTGTATCCGGCGGACCGGCTCGGGCGGGGTCGCTTTTTTGCGCCGGGCGGTCAGGTACGCAATAAAACAGTCATGGCACACCGTTCCCCTTCCAAAGCCCCGTCCCAGCGCCAGTTGCGTGTTGGCGAGATGCTGCGTCACGCCCTTTCGGAAATCCTGTCCCGGGGCGAAGTACAGGACCCGGATCTTGAGGGCGTTCTCGTGACTGTGTCCGAAGTGCGGGTGAGCCCGGACCTGCGCCATGCCACCGCCTTCGTGGTCGGTCATGGGGGCGGCGGGACCGACGGGGCTGTGCGGGGCCTTGGGCGCTCCAGCCGGTTTCTGCGCGGTGAGCTCGGGCGGCGCATCCGGATCAAGTTCACCCCCGAGCTTCATTTCCGTGCGGATGAATCCTTCGATACCGCATCCCATCTGGAAGAAGTGCTGCGCTCGGACCGAGTGCGCAAGGACATCGCCCCCCAGACAGACACCGATGATGATTTGGATGGCGCCAATCCTGATGAAACCGGGCCGGATAAAGCCGGGCCGGATGAAGCCGGGCCGGGACAGGACCGTGAGACCCTTTCCGGAGGGCAGGGCTGATGGGACGGCGGCGCAAGGGTGAAGCCATTCATGGCTGGGCAGTGATCGACAAGCCGGAAGGCCCCACGTCAACGGATGTGGTCAACCAGGTTCGCCGGGGCCTGAACGCCCAGAAGGCGGGCCATGCGGGCACCCTGGATCCCCTGGCCACAGGTCTGCTCATTGTGGCCCTCGGTGAGGCGACCAAGACCATTTCCTATGTGATGGATGCCCTCAAGACCTACCGGTTTACCGCCCATTGGGGGGAGAGCCGGACCACCGATGACCGGGAAGGAGAGGTGCTTGAAACCAGTGCCGTCCGCCCGGACGAGGAGGCCATCCTGGACGTGATGCCGGCCTTTGTCGGGGACATTCAGCAGACCCCGCCGGTCTTTTCGGCCATCAAGGTGGATGGTGAGCGGGCCTATGACCTGGCCCGGGCCGGGGAAGAGGTGGTGCTGGAACCTCGGTCGGTTTACATCGACAGTCTTGAGCTCCTGGATCTGCCCGACGCGGACCACGCGGTTTTTGAAATGACCTGCGGCAAGGGCACTTATGTCCGCTCCCTGGTGCGGGATATGGCCAAGGCCATGGGCACTTGCGGCTATGTTCAGGAGATCCGGCGCACCGCCGTCGGTCGCTTCAGCGACGAGGATTCGATTCCTCTGGCGGAATGGCAGGACTTGGTCCATAAAGGCGAGGCTTTGGAGCACTTGGCCCCGGTCGAGACCGCGCTGGACGACATCCCGGCGGTGGCCGTGACCGGGCCGGACGCGATCCGGTTACGCAATGGGCAGTCGGTCCTGCTCCGGGACAATGACGCCCTTGCGCAGATTAAGGCGATCTCCAGACAGGCAGATGGCACGGCCAGCGGCGCGGACGCAACGATCCTGTGTTCGCTCAAGGGCCGCCCCGTTGCTTTATGCCGGTTTGATCGCGGCGCGTTGAAGCCGACGCGCGTATTCAATCTGCCCCTCTGACCGCAACTTGGATCCGCCTTTGTCCCAGACAATGGGTTCTCCGGACCGTTGATCCGGAATCCATGACCTGACGGCAAAGGGGATGCGGGCACTGGAACCGCTCTCCGCGTTCGGACACTTCAACAAGAAAGGAAGATGACCGATGTCGATTACGGCTGAACGCAAGACTGAACTCATTCAGGAATATGCCCGGGTGAATGCGGATACGGGTTCCCCGGAAGTGCAGGTCGCGATCCTCACCGAGCGGATCAAGAACCTGACGGAGCATTTCAAGAGCCACGCCAAGGACAACCACTCCCGGCGGGGCCTTCTCAAGCTGGTGTCCCAGCGCCGCGCCCTGCTTGACTACCTCAAACGCAAGGATCAGAGCCGGTATGAAAGCCTGATCCAAAGTCTGGGACTGCGGCGCTGACATGATCCGATACGGGCCGGGAAGGAACGCTTCCCGGCTCGTTTCTTATCCGCCCCCTTCATTCTCCCGCACACGGATGGGGCCTCTTGGCGGAAAGTGTGCGGGATCCGCCCCTGAGCCCCCATGAACGGGCCGGCGGCGGACATTCTGTCCGATGATGATGTGAGAAAGATCTGACTGATGTTCGATATTCAAAAGCAGGAAATTGAGTGGGCAGGTGAACGCCTTGTTCTGGAGACCGGCCGCATCGCGCGCCAGGCCGCCGGATCCGTGCTGGCCACTTATGGAGAAACCGCCGTTCTGGCCACCGTGGCCGCCGAGCGCAATCCCAAGCCGGGGATCGACTTTTTCCCCCTCACCGTGAACTACATCGAAAAGACCTATGCCGCGGGCAAGATCCCCGGCGGTTACCTGAAGCGGGAGGGCCGTCCTTCCGAAAAGGAAACCCTGGTCTCCCGCCTGATTGACCGTCCGATCCGTCCTTTGTTCGTGTCCGGATTCAGCAATGAAGTGCAGGTGACCTGCACGGTCCTGAGCCACGACATGGAAAACGATCCGGATGTGGTGGCCATGATCGCTGCCTCCGCTGCCCTGACCATTTCCGGTCTGCCCTTCCTCGGCCCGATCGGTGCTGCCCGGGTGGCCTATATCGAAGGGGAATACAAGCTCAATCCCCGCATCGATGAAATGGCCGACAGCAAGCTCGACCTGGTCGTGGCCGGCACCCGTGACGCGGTGTTGATGGTGGAATCCGAGGCATCCGAACTGTCCGAGGAGATCATGCTGGGTGCCGTGGTCTTTGGTCACGAGCAGATGGGCCCGGTGATCGACGCGGTGATCGGCCTGGCTGAAAAGGCGGCCAAGGAACCCTGGGACTTCACTCCGGACGACTATTCCGACACCGAAGCCAAGATCGCCGGCGAGATCGAAGCCGATCTGCGGGCCGCCTATGCGGAAGCCCAGAAGACTGTCCGTCAGGACAAGGTCTCCGCCGTCAAGACCGCTCTCAAGGAGCGCCATGGCGAGGAGAGCAGCGACCCCATCGACGGCTCGATCCTGGACAAGTGCTTCAAGTCCATCGAGAAGAAAATCGTCCGGGGGCAGATCCTGGATACAGGCGGGCGCATCGACGGCCGGGATCTGAGCACCGTCCGGCCGATCAGCTGTGAAGTGGGCACCCTGCCGCGAACCCACGGCTCGGCGCTGTTCACCCGGGGTGAGACCCAGGCCCTGGTGGTGACCACCCTGGGCACCGGGGACGATGAGCAGTTTGTTGATGCTCTCCAGGGGACCTATCGGGAAACCTTCATGCTCCACTACAATTTCCCGCCTTACTCCGTGGGCGAAGTGGGCCGGATCGGGTTTACCGGGCGCCGGGAAATCGGCCACGGCAAGCTGGCCTGGCGCGCCCTCAAGGCCCTGATCCCGAGCGCGGACGAGTTCCCATACACGATCCGTGTGGTCTCGGAAATCACCGAATCCAACGGCTCCTCCTCCATGGCCTCCGTCTGCGGCGGGTCCCTTGCGATGATGGACGCGGGCGTGCCTCTGAAGCGTCCGGTTGCTGGTATTGCCATGGGCCTCATCAAGGATGGGGACCGGTATGCGGTGCTCTCGGACATTCTGGGTGATGAGGATCACCTGGGCGACATGGACTTCAAGGTTGCCGGGACCCGGGACGGGGTGACCTCCCTCCAGATGGACATCAAGATCACCGGCATCACCAAGGAGATCATGCAAACGGCCCTTGAGCAGGCCCAGGGCGGTCGCATTCACATTCTGGATGAGATGTCGAAGGCCCTTTCCGAAAGCCGCTCCGAACTGGGTGCCCACGCGCCCCGCATCGAAGTGATGACCGTGCCCACGGATAAGATCCGTGAGGTGATTGGTTCCGGCGGCAAGGTGATCCGTGAGATCACCGAGACCACCGGCGCGAAAGTCGACATCAATGACGACGGCACCATCCGCATCGCCTCCGCCGATCAAGGCTCGATCGAGGCGGCCAAGAAGTGGATCAAGTCCATCGTCGCCGAGCCGGAAGTGGGCGAGATCTACGAAGGCAAAGTGGTGAAGGTCGTGGATTTCGGCGCCTTCGTGAACTTCTTCGGTCCCCGGGATGGCCTTGTGCATGTGAGCCAGATGGCCAATCGCCGTGTCGCCAGCCCCAGCGAAATCGTCAAGGATGGCGACAAGGTCTGGGTCAAGCTGCTGGGCTTTGACGAGCGGGGCAAGGTGCGCCTGTCCATGAAAATGGTCGATCAGGAAACCGGCCAGGAAATCGACGAAGACGGAGAGACCGTCTCCGCCGGTTGATCTGCCCTCGGATTATGCTGCTGAAACCCCCGGCGCCTGACAGCGCCGGGGGTTTTTTCGTTACTGGCATGCTGAAGCCCCGGTCCGCTTGGCGATGACAAGGTCGCGGGTGATGGCCTGATCCACCACATGGCGAAAGGCTTGGAACGGCTCGGAGTCCATGATCTGGAGGTCGCTTTGTCCCGCAAGGATCTCGATGAGCTTGTCACGGCTGGCGACCCGGGTGTTCCAGGCGAGAGCGATGACGCCGCCTGGGCGCACGGCCTTTGTCCAGATCGGCAGGGCTGATGCCAGGAGATCGAGGGGGCGCCGGGTGAACCGTTCGGATTTGTCCCGGCTTTCATGGTGCACGCCGTAGGGCAGGTCCGTCACGATCATATCGAAAAAGCTCTCCGCGTGTTTCGACCGGACCGTCAAGGCATCCGCGTTCAGAAGGTTGATGATCTGCCTGCGGCCGGTCTTGAAGGTCTCCTTGTCCGTGGCGGTCTCGATCTCCAACAGCCGGGCCACATCGCTCTTGTTTATGCCGATGGTGGTGGCGGACAGGGCGTGCTTGAGCCGGTGATCCTTGAGCCAGCGGGTGATGAATGCTCTGTAGGCATCGAAATCCTGTGGGTCGATCTCAATGCCATAGGCGTCAAAGCCATACATCATGGACTGGTTCAGGGTCGTGCCCCGGCCGCACATGGGATCCAGCACCCGCAGAGGCATTGAAAAGGCATCTTCTTCCCCGATCCCGTCAAGGGACGCGATCGCCACATTCACCAGAAGCTTGGTGAACACCGTATTCGTCTTGCCCTTATATTTCTGTATCGTGATCAAATCTTTCGAGAATTGATCCGCAGGCTTCAGGGGTGTGGGGTAAAGGGCCTCCCCCCGCATCTCGAACAGGGCATAGATGGAGGACAGATTGGAGAGGGCCGCCACATCCCTTTCGGTCAGCGCGTCGCCGGTGAAGGTGATGTAGGGCACGCCCCCCAGTTCAGCCGGTTCGATGGCACTGATCTTGCCGCCCAACAGGCCTGTGTTGACAATCGCCAGTTCCGCCCCGGAGAGTTTCGATGTCACGGACGCATAGACCGCATTGGCGGACGGGTTGACCAGAAACGCATACTGATGGCTTGACATGGGTCGGCTCCAGAGAGGGCGGTAAGATTGGCTCAGCCGGCAGGGTGCTTTGCGGCCTCTGCGGCGTCGAAGTCCTCCGGCAGGTCGAAATCCCTGAGGCTCCCGGCGGGGGCCGCCACCACCGCCACGGCTGAGCCTGCATTCTTGATAATCGACCGTGCGCCTGCGTCGCCATCAAGAGCCAGAAGCGCCTGGAAATGGTCCTGTGCGAAGAGGGCAGGGGGGGAGGTCCGTGTTCCGTCGGAGGATACCACAGCAGTGATGCCGCCGGTGGGATCAATACGATCCGCCAAGGCATGAATATGGCCCCTGGTCACAAAGGGCATATCCGCCAGGCAGATCAGAACGGCCCCGGGCTGGTCCTTTTCCAGGGCCGCGCCACAGCCCAGGGCAATGGAGGCTCCCTGTCCCTGCTCCGGCGACGGGTTCATCACACAAGACCACCCGCATGCCGTCAGTGCGTCTGCCAAGTCTGTCTGGGTGCTGCCGGTCACGGCATATCGGCCTTGAACGGTCAGATGCTGGAGCATTCCGGCGGCGTGGAGCGCAAGGGGAAGGCCGCCAAGGGGTCTTTGCAATTTGTCCCCGGACGGATGGCGCCGGGACAGGCCGGCGGCAAGCAGAACCAACGCGGTTTCCTCCAGGCGGATTGGCACTGGACTAGGTCTCCGCCGCGGCGCGCTGCACGCTGAGGATTTCCGCCAAGGTGGAGACCGCCAGGGTTTCCGGGTCCCGTACGGACGGAATGAGCCCGATAGGGCCGCGCAACCGCGCCCGGTCCCCATCGGGCACGCCCATGGATTTGAGAATGTCGAGGCGGGCGGCATGGGTGCGCCGGCTTCCCAGGGCGCCGATGTAAAAGGCCTTCCCGCCAAGGGCACTTTTCAGCAAAGCCGGTTCCCAGTCATGATCGTGGAACAGGACCACCACGGCGGTCCAGGGATCCGATGGGAGGGTCACCGGAGCGGAGGGCAGATCCAGGGATTGCGTCGTGGCACCAAGGGCCGCACATTCCGCCAGGGTCAATTCATCCGGACTCGCCCCATGTACCGCACAGCCATTGGCAAGCGCAAGCCGGGCCAGGGCCACCAGTTCCGGCCCGCGCCCCGCCAGCACGAGCCGCAAACAGGGCTCGAAGGGGCGCAGGAACAGATCGGGCGTCTCGCTGGACGGCCCAGCGACCCTTTCATCCGCCTCAAGAACAGACAGATCGGAATGGTCAGTCTGGGGATCGAATGCCAGTGAGAAAGGGCGCCGGGCCCCTGCGGCTTCGCCGGCCCTGGTCAGGGCCCTGACATCCGGGTTGGCATCAATGTAGATCTCGATCCCTCCGCCGCAGGGCAGGCGGACATCCCAGAACGGGGAGCCGGACCCGTAGCGCACCCGCCGGTTCCGGCCTTCCGCCAGGGCCTTCAATGCTTCCCCGGCCGCCGCGGTCTCAAGACACCCACCGGAGATATGACCGAGATAACGCCCGTCACGGGCCACCGCCAACTGGGCGCCCAGGGGCCGGGAGAACGCACCATCAATGTGAACGAGGGTGCACAGAGCAACACCGCCGGCCCGCTCCCGGGCGGCAAAGGTCAGGATGTCCACGTCGGTGATTCTGGACAGCCGTGCAGGGCGCGGCACGGGCTGGGCCGTCCTCATGCGTCCGCCTGTCTTCTCCTCGGTGCTGATCGTGACAGTCATCAGGCGTCGTAATCCTTGTGAACGCTCCCGCCCCGCCGGCGCTTTCTGATCCGCGCCGGTTCGGTCTTTCAGGGAAGCATCCCTGTCCTCTGTCCGTCAATTCGCCAGGGTGCCATCCCCGCCGGTGAGGGCCGAAATGGCGCCCACTTCAAGCCGGAACGGGCCGTCGATCCGGTCATAGATAAAGAAGCCGATTAGGGTGGCTCTGGCCGGATCGAACCGGGCATCGGGCACCGACCGCCCGCGAACACTCGCGGTCAGCGCATCGAAGATCACGCGGGCCTCGTGCCAGTCCGGGTGCCCATCTGAGTGTCCATCTTGGTGTCCATCTGGGTGCCCATCCGGTTGCTCAGAGCCATGATCGCCGCTGGCCGCCGGAGCATCAAAGCCCGCCCGAAAGCCCGCCCGAAAACCCACTGGCGAGGGGCCCCGGTGTTCGCCGGTCTGGAACAGAACCTCATAGGCCCGCCCGTCTCCCCGGACCCGCAGCCTCACGCCCGTGGCGTCCCGCAAGCTGCCTTCCGGAATGGGCCTGCGGATCGAGGCAAAACCGCCCCCATTGGTGTCGGTTCGACCTGAAAACACCAGCACGCCGTCCTGAAAGGACGGTCCGCCCGAGGAGCGCCCACCCATGACCGGATCGTTGAGGGCATACCAAAGAGACTGCTCTTCGGGGTCGGCGAAATCCGTGATGTCCATCTCATTCTCCCGCCGTTTACGCGTTACGCCTGCGTACTGGCGCCGGTCAAGCCGCCTCAAAATATAGGTGACATTCTGTCAGGCGTTCTTATGTCAAGAAAGGACACTCTGGCGGAAAAGGGCTTTGGGGCAATGAAGATCTATGGGGACAGGATCAGCGGGAACTGCCTGAAGGTGAAATACGTCGCCGATCATCTCGGACTGCCCTATGAGTGGATCGACATCGACATCCTGAAAGGGGAGTCGCGCACTCCGGATTTTCTGGCTCTGAACCCGGCAGGTCAGGTGCCCTGTGTGGTCCTTGATGACGAGCGGGTGCTGGCCCAGTCCAACGCCATCATGGTGCATCTGGCGGAAGGCTCGAGCCTGATCCCCCGGGACGCCTTCGACCGGGCCAAGATGTATGAGTGGCTGTTCTGGGAACAATATACCCATGAGCCCGCCATCGCCGTGGCCCGGTTCCAGCGCCATTATCTGGGCAGGGATGAAACGGAATTCGACGGCGCCCTCATGGAGCGGGGCTACATGGCCCTGGGTCTGATGGACCGGCATCTCACCGGAGCGGACTGGTTCGCCGGGCCGTCCCTGTCCCTGGCGGACATCGCCTTGGTCGCCTACACCCGCCTGTCCCACGAAGGCGGCTTTACCCTCGCCGCCTACCCCCAAGTCCGCCGCTGGATCAGCGCAGTGGAGGAAGCTCTGGGCCTGGAGGAGGTATGAGGTGGACCTCCGCACATACAAAACCTACTCCTCAATAGAATGGGAGTTGAGTGCGCAAAAATTTCTTTCTAAGAATCTCTGCAAAATCGGATTGTTGTCGAGACAATTGATATCAAGTCAATTTAGCTAACATAAATCTCTCCCGATCCAATTTCCGCTTGAGTGAAGTTCGTCCCCTTATATAACTATACTGTATTTGACGTGTCGCATTTTGGTTGGGGTGGAAAATGAGCGGAGCTAAGGATTCCAGGAGCAAAAAATTCAGACAAATGATTTTCAATACTATCGCCCTCACGGTCGGCGTTCTTGGGTTTTTCGCTGCCCTTCTTGAGATTTCGAATTATCCATATCGCGGGTGGATTAGGGAAATTCTCTATATTGCCGGTGTGCCGAGCGTTCAATGTTTTGCTCCTCAACTTACAGCTCCAGCAGAGGGAAATGTGAGGTTGGTCATCGCAAGGATCAATGGTGACCGTTCAGCCACATTTACAAGGTCTTTAGCCTCCACATTCCAAGACGAAAATGGCCGAAATTTCAGAGGACTAGATATTCGTACGATCAACTGGCCAATATCCATTCCCTGGGCAATTTCTCGAGAAGCAGGGTTGGCTCAGGCTCAGCAATGTAGCATCACTTGGCTCAAGGCAACAGGCGCTCAAGCTGTCTTGTGGGGTGAGGTACTGGGCAGCACTAGCGTGCGCATTTATATTCGCCCGCGGGATGAAAGTGAATTCACAGAGTTTCAGCCACTCGAACTAACCGATGGCTTGCAATTTGCTGAGGACAGCATTCAACGGCCATTCTCTTCAGCCTTTGCCGCTATTCTAAAATTAATGGCGAATATCGAGTTAGTGACGCCACGCTTGCAACAGGAGCCTCTGGAGGCGGTTATTGAGACCATTGAAAGCCTAAGTGGTCTTATACCAATATTAGAGGATAGGGAGGCGTCTGCTGAAGTTATAACCGCGGCATATTTTGCCAGAGCAAGCAATTTCATGATTCGCGGGAATATTGAGAAGGAAGCTGAGTATTATAACCGTGCTTTAGCCGACCTACGCGTTTCAGAGCGATTCTGGCGCAAGGATACGCATGTAGAGAATTGGGCTAAAGTACAAATCAATATAGGAATCGCATATAGGGGTGTTTACACTGAAGCAGGGCAGGCCTCTCAGTTGAGATTGGCAAGGGTTAGATTTAACAGCGTACTTTCAGTATTTTCAAAGGATAGGAATAGGAATGACTGGGCACTTACGAAATTCAATGTCGCGCAGTTGGATATTGCCCAAGCAGAAGCGACTGGTAATCTGAAACTCTTTCAAAGTGCGCTAGCGCACCTGGACGACTTGAGATCCGTCATTTCACCGGAAGCTCACCCTGAGTTTTGGGCAAATATTCACGATGTTCGTGCGACAGCCAAAGTATCAATGTCCCGAGAAATGATCCGAAAAAATGTTGACGAAGGTGAGATTGATATAGAAAGTATGCTTAAAATGGCTATTAGAAACTATGAAATAGCGTTGGAATTCTCGGGAACGCCACCAAAGAGTATTTACCGAGCAACGGTGTATTATCAGCTAGGTCTTGTCTATCAGACACTCGGTGCAATTCAGCAAAGAATTATTACCCAGATCGATGGCTTATCCAGTCTGCGGAGGGCACAAAGCATATGGACACGTGAAGAATATCCCGCACTTTGGGCTACCGCCGAACAGGCAATTGCGGATTTACTTCGAGAGATGAGCGAAATGTACGGAAGCCCTGAACTTTTGGCACAGGCGTTATTGTCATTCAAGGACGCAATAGCCGTCTTTGAAGAGACTGATAATGTTCGAACGGCAATGAGAGCGCGTGTAAATTACGGCATTGCTCTTATTGCGCGTGCTAGAGCGACATGCCGGGTCGATGTAATTCAAGAGGCTTTGCACCAACTCAGATTATCCGAAGCATGGGCGCTCCAAAATGGTGAGGAAGTCCATGCAAGCGTCGCAAGAGTCAACATTGAAGCGGCTGAGCGCTTTGAGCAAGAACTTGGGCAAATGCAATCAGATGTTGAGTGCACTGAAGTATTGAGCGCGCGGTTCAACGGAAAAACAATACCGATCCGTATCAATCCTAGATCAAGCGCTGGGCATGCAGAGTTACATCGCCATATTTCTCCCCAAGCAGAGTAGATAAAGAAGGTTTGTAATTTCTGGTACAAATGGTTTGCATTTATGGAAAGTAATGCAATGGGGCTATCGGCTTCGATGACTTCGTAAGGCTATAATCACTACGAGTTTTTGTAAATGGCGAGACACGAAATTAAACCAATGTCTCACCACGTAGACAGATCTGCTTCTTACCGCTGATAGCCCAGGCGTTCTACGGCGTCCGGGAAGGCTTTGTCGAAAGCCTTGGCGACCGGCGGTGTGAAATGCTCGCGCCATTGGCCGGACCGGGGATTGCGGACATGCTTGCTGCCGACGGTTGCCGCCCCGGTGATCGAGAAATAATCGAACAGGGAGAGCAGAACCGTCGTCTCCTGGCTGTTGTCGAACCAGTGCTTGGCCGCGTTCTTGAACACGCGGCTCCGGTCCGGGCTGATCAGTTCCTCGTAGGTGAATTCCGTAATGCCGGGCCGCTGATAATCCCAGGCCAACATGTTGCTGATATTGTACCCGGCGGAGTTTTCCAGCTCGAACAGCAACCGGGCTTCGTTGTCCGGCAGGCCGTTGACATGCTCCTGGTACGTCCTGCCGCCTAACTCCTCACGGGGCTCGTGCAGCCAGGCCTCGCTCGATTTCTGGTGGTAGAACATGCAAGACACGAGCAGATCCCGAGGATCCCTGCGGATGTGCAGGCCACGGAAAGACGTGCCGAGGGCGTCGAAGTCGAACCGGCTGTGGTGGTCGATCAGAACTTCGGCCGTCGAATCGACGCCATCTCCGGTGCCGAAGGAGTAGTTGCGACCGGTCAGGGCCGCGAAAGTCCGGAACACCCGGCCCAGATAAACCGTCAGCGCCTTATGGTGGGTTCCCACCAGAAACTTATCCCTGGGGGCACGGGACAGCCCGAGATACCGCGATGCGGTCATCGGCAGAACTTGCAGCGCCATACCAGGCATGTGGCGCGCCATGTGTGGCGCCCAATTGAGCCCGAGACGGAGATTGTAGCTGGAGATCATGCCTAATCCATACTTTCCAAAGGCTCCGTGCACCACCAAGCCGTGTTGCCAATCCCACCCTTGAAGTACCCGCGCGCACGATGGCTGATTCGTGCAATTGCATGCCGGTCACCTCGGCCCCGTAAAGGTGTTCCCTGTGAACAACCCTGTGCGAAAGCCGCATAGCACAACACCTGTATCCTACGCGCATCGCTCTAGTTCGGATCAGGTAAATGTCAACAATGTCCCCAGTCACGATTACGAGTCCGTGATGGTTGAGACACCGGGACCAACAATTTGTCAGCGTACTTTCTTCATTATAGATGTGTACTTAATTCCACGTAGGGCTGGCGCCTCTCTCGCGCCTCTCTCGGGGGCGGACATGATTGCGCAAGTGCTGCGTTGAGCACGATAATGATCATTCAGCCCATTTCATGATTTTCCGGGTTTATAAATTTCAGGCGCCATTCTGACCTTTAAGGCCGTCATCGGTCATGCCCTGCGCTTTGAGATCGGGCACCCGGGGCATGGCGATCACGTTGTAACCGCTGTCCACATAATGGACTTCGCCCGTAACGCCACCGGAAAGATCAGAGAGCAGATAAAGTGCCGATCCGCCGATTTCGTCCAGATCCACGTTCTTTTTCAACGCGGCATGCATACGATTCCATTTGAAGACCATGCGCGCATCGCCAATGGCGGAGCCCGCCAGAGTGCGCATGGGACCCGCCGAAATGGCATTCACCCGGATACCATTCAACCCCATATCCACGGCCAGGTATCGGACGCTCGCCTCAAGGGCCGCTTTGGCCACCCCCATGACATTGTAATTGGGCATGACCCGTTCGGCGCCGAGATAACTCAGGGTAATGAGGGCCGGTCCGCCCGCAGCCGTGGAGTTGAGCAAGAGAGGCTCGGCCCGCCTCGCAACATCCGTGAAGGAAAAACAGGAAATATCCAGGCTGCGCTGAAAATTCGCGCGGCTGGTGTCGATGTACCGGCCCTTCAATTCGTTCTTGTCGGAAAAGGCCACCGCGTGGACCACGAAATCCAGACTGTCCCAATGGCTGGCAAGCGTGGCGAAGGCCGCATCCATGCTGGCGTCATCCTCCACATCCGCCTGGATCGCGAAAGGCGTGCCGATGCTTTCGGCCAGGGGCAGGACCCGCTTGGCAAACGCTTCGTTCTGATAGGTGAAGGCGAGGCTTGCCCCATGGGCGGCCAGAACCCGGGCAATGCCCCAGGCGATGGAATGGTCGTTGGCAACGCCCATGATCAGGCCGCGGCGGCCCCTCAGCAGGTCGCCGGTGAGGATCGGAGAAGTGTCAGGTGATTGCATGGAGTTGTCTCTGCCTGCGGGCCGCGGGGCGGCCCGCCAAGGGGAGCGCCATGTCCTCCATGGCGCATTATGGAAACGCCATCCCCTTTTATGACGGGTAACGCTGGAAGACCAGGGTGGCGTTGGTCCCGCCGAATCCGAAGCTGTTGGACAGCACCACATCGATCTTGGCGTTGTCTTCGCACTCAAAGGCAATGGGAAGATCGCTGAATGCGGGATCCAGGGTCTCGATATTCACCGACGGGCACACGAACTGGTCGCGCATCATCAAAATGGAATAGATGGCTTCGTGAACCCCGGCGGCGCCGAGAGAGTGGCCGCTCAGGGACTTCGTGGCACTCAGCTTGGGGATATCCGCGCCGAACACTTCCCGCATGGCTTCGGCCTCCCGCAGATCACCCACCGGCGTGGACGTGGCGTGGGGGTTCACATAGTCCACCCGCTCACCGACGGTGGCCAGGGCCTGGCGCATGCAGCGCACCGCACCCTCGCCGGAGGGCTGAACCATGTCATAGCCGTCGGAATTGGCCCCGTAGCCCACGATCTCACAATAGATCTTGGCACCACGGGCCAGGGCATGGTCGAGGGATTCAAGCACCAGCACACCGCCGCCGCCGGCAATGACGAACCCGTCCCGGTCCGCGTCATAGGCACGGCTCGCCCGTTCCGGGGTGTCGTTGTATTTCGACGAGAACGCGCCCATGGCGTCGAACAGGACCGAAAGGGTCCAGTCCAGTTCCTCGCCGCCGCCGGCAAACATGACATCCTGCTTGCCCCACTGGATCATCTCCATGGCGTTGCCGATGCAGTGGCTCGAGGTCGAGCAGGCCGACGAGATGGAATAGTTCACGCCCTTGATCTGGAAAGGGGTGGCCAGCGTTGCGGAGTTGGTGCTGGACATGGCCTTGGGGACCACGGTGGGGCCAACCCGCTTGGGGCCTTTTTCCCGGGTGATGTCGGCGGCTTCCACAATGGCTCTCGTGGACGGGCCGCCGGACCCCATGATCAGGCCCGTGCGTTCATTGACGATTTCTTGGTGCTCAAGGCCCGCATCGGCGATGGCCTGCTGCATGGCAATGTAGTTGTAGGCCGCGCCATCCCCCATGAAGCGCCGGGTCTTGCGGTCCAACACCTCTTCGAGATTGAGCTTCACGGACCCGTGGACATGGGAGCGGAAACCCAGATTGGCGTAGTCCTCGGCATGGGTGATCCCGGACCGTCCGATCCGCAGGGATTCGGCCACCTCATCCGGTGAATTGCCGATACTGCACACAATGCCCATGCCGGTTACAACGACCCGTCTCATTGATCACCTCTTTCAACCGTTGCCGTTATCGGGCTCATCCCGGGGCAGCGGCCCATCCCACGCGGGCCGCGCCCAGGTCTCCTTTGATCAGCCCTTGCCCGTCGATCTCCCAGCCAGAACCGCCCAGAGAGTGGCAGGTGAGCCTGAAAGATCCCATCCGCAAGGCTCCCGGGTGGGGCCAGGCCCAGTCCGACCACCGTGGTGCGTCATCCGGGCTCGGCGTCAGAGAACAGGCCCACTTTTAAGTCCTTGGCACTGTAGATCTCTTTACCGTCTGCCGTCACGGTGCCGTCCGCAATCCCCAGAATGAGGCGGGACGCCATGACGCGGCGGATGTCGAGCCGGTAGCTCACGGATTTCACCGTCGGCAGGACCATGTCCGCAAACTTGACCTCGCCGACCCCAAGGGCCCGGCCTTTGCCCGGATGGCCCAGCCAGCCCAGGTGAAAGCCCACCAACTGCCAGAGGGCATCGAGGCCCAGACAGCCTGGCATGACCGGATCCCCCTCGAAATGGCACGCGAAGAACCACAAATCCGGCCGGACATCGAGCTCGGCCACCACTTCGCCCTTGCCATAGCTGCCGCCATCCCGGGCGATATGGGTGATGCGGTCGAACATGAGCATGGGCGGCAGCGGCAGTTTGGCGTTGCCGGGCCCGAACAATTCCCCGTGACCGCAGGACAGCAGGTCCTCGTAGGTGAAACTCGATTTTTCGTGAGCCATGACTTTCCTTCTCGATTGGGCCTTTTCGACAGAACCTGAACGGCCCCGCCTTGCGGATGGGGCCTTCCCTGCAAGGCCCTGTCCGCCGTTTGGGGGGGCCGTCAGCTTGGAGCCTTGTCCGCTCTGTCTCGATCCTGTGGCCTAAAGCGTTGTTGGCGGGTTGTAGCCTCTGGCCCGCTTGCATCCCCTCACAAGCCTGACCGTCATAAGCCGCGCCATCGCCGTCAGGTTTGATCCTGAAGGGCTTGAGGGCTGGGATCAATGGCATGGAGCGGGTGGAGATGCACACTGAACATGGGCAGGGAACGGATCGGAAAAACAGTGTGCCCAGAAAACAAATGCCAAAAAAACAGGGAGCCTGGAAAAACCGAAGGGCGTGACCCCCCGGCTGGGAGAGCGTTATGGATTGGACCGCCGCCGTCTGCGCCCCTGGGATTGGGCCATGTACCAGACACCAATGTAAATCAGCAGGATGCCTGAAATGCTGCCACCGATATAAATGATCGCGTAGAACAGCCGGTGGAAGGGGATCAAGAACTCGTCCGGCTCGGACCCCACTCTCTGGCCCGCTGCGAAAATGGCGGCGAAGAAAAACATGCCGAAGATGAGCACATATCCATCGCCGGGCTCCTTGAACGCTTTAACCAGGGCTGTGGCAAAAGTATTGAGCGCGGATTCACTCATCCCATCGGTCTGACGTGCAGACCCCCTCAAATTACGCGTTACGCAGCCGCGCGAGAGTATGGGGTGGGTTGTTACCGGTCAAGGGAGCCGTTGGATCGTTCATGGTGGCGTTCCATGACGCCGGCCAGAAACAGCGCGAGACATCCCAGCGCCAGGGCCGCGAACCCGGCGGGACCGGCGGTGCCCGCCATCTGGCTCACGCCTAGGGCCGCCAGAATGGCAGAGACGACCAGGAGCAGGCCGCCCCCCGCGAAAAGGGCAATGCTGATTTTGGCCATGATCAGGGACGGCCGCGAGATGGCCTCCGCCGCTGCGTGCCGGCGTGTGGTCTGGACCTGCGCCTGGGTCGGGGTCTGGGTCTGTGTTTGGGGCTCGTCCTGAACCGGCTTTCTGTCCAGGGGCCGTCGGTTGGTCAAGCCCTTGCGCAGCGGTTGGAAGACAAGATCTTCGAAAGGATCCGCGTAATCGGACCGCTCAATCACAAGCCCCTGTGCTGTCTCCACGCGGGACTCCGAGGCAATGGCATAGCCGGATGTTATCCGCGGGTCCCGCGGCACAAATCCATCCATTGAGGGGGCCATAACAACAGGTCTATCCATCCGCATGGGCGTTTCCAGAGTCTCCGATCGTTTCCTTGCCCAGGAAGGGCTTGATTTCAGAAGTTTCAATAAACCACGTAAAGATCGTAATTAAAACGTCATGAGCTTGGGAATACCAGTCCGCCGCGGCACCATGGCCGAAGGCGCCGGGTCCGAAGTCTTTGAGGGCCTCTGTGCGCCGGCAGACGATGTTCATGATCAGGGCATCTTCATCCCGGAACCGGCCGGCGTTGAATTCAACGATCGCACGGCTGAAGGGCATGTCTTCAATCGCCGTATTCACGGCGCCAACCTGCGCGGGGGCGGGCATGGGCGCTCTCGACAAGTGCCCCGTTTCCGCTCTGCCGAATTGGGCGGTCAGTTCCCGGGCAAACGGTGAGATAAAACCGCACCGTTCCAGCACATCCATGGGTTTCAGATTGTGAACGCTGTCCCGGAACGCATCGATATATCGTAACTCCAGCCGGTTTAAAGCGAGACCAAAGCCGGTTTCCGCCGCCGCATGGCCCAGCGCCTTGAGCGCCGCGCCGATATTGGGTTCGACCGTACCCTCCCAGGTGTAATCCGGCGTGATATTCACCGTGAGCAGGCCCGGCCCGATCTGGATCAGCGGCCAGGTGCCCCGTTCTTTTCGCAGGCGATAGATGGGCTGGTGCTGGGGCAGTTTGGCGGGGATCGAGTCGAGCAAAAGCTCGATCTCGCCAAAATCCGGCAACTGGTCCTGAAACACCTGCCAGAACAGCTGAAAATCCGCCACATCCCGGTAACGGGCGCCGATGCCTGGTTCCTTGGGCAGATCCCAGCGGATCTCGGCGATCACCTCGACAAGGGGCGACCGTTCATACCGGATTGTTTGTTTGCGCCGCAGTGGAGACGTCAATTGCATGGGCATCCGATAAGCCTGAAGCGCGTCTGTGTCCCCTGGGTTGTGCCGCCATGAAAGGAGGACTCAACCCCGGACCCTGGAGCGCGGATGACGCAACACCGATCGCAAAACGCGAGGGAAAGACACGTGGACCGGCGATACCTTCTATCTGGAATTTTTGGGTGGAGACTGCGCCTTGCGCGCAATCACGCCGTGCCAGAAGAACGAACATTGCCCCAAAAAGGCGCAAGACAGCCCGCAATTCCTTTTCGCATAGGGTCTTAGGATATGCAAACAACGTGGACTGGTGATTACTCAATATGATGAACAGACCGGGCAAAAAGCCGGGAGGCCCTGCATTTCGGACAACCCCCTCCCGTCTCTTGGCATGGGCGGGCTGGAACATTGCGCCGTGACCCGCTGCCACCAGGTTAATCTTGCCATTACTTAACCGTAACCGGGTAGGATCGTCCCGTTGAAGCCATTGGCCGGTGGTCCAGGCCGCTTACCCCCTCAGACCGGCCCGTCTTGCCCGGCGGCCCCGTCTTGCCCGGCGGCCCCGTCTTGCCCGGCGGCCAACGTCGTGCCCATATAACTGGCCATGACAGATGACCGACCTACTGAACTCCCCGCAGTCGATACTGCGGGGTGCGGGACACCATCGGCGACACGGGATGATGAGGCGGGCGTGAACGCGGACGACCAATCGCAAAGGGATCTTCGGCAGCCTGTGAGCACCGCCGCCAGGGCTCGTGATGGGGCATCCCCCCGTGATGAAACCTGTAGTGATGAACCCCGCTGTGATGAACCCCGCAGCGCCCCCCTCAGCGGGGAAACGGGCGGATCCGGCCAATTTGTGACTTCCCCACCCAATGCCGGGGTTACCGTCCATGAGGCCGTGCGCGAGCGCCTGCGTCATGCGGGCTTGCGCCCCACCCGGCAGCGCCTGGAACTCCATCACCTTCTGTTCGGCACCGGCGACCGGCATTTCACCGCGGAAATGATCCATGGCGAAGCGGTCGCCTCGGGCATGCAGGTCTCCCTGGCCACCATCTACAACACCCTGCACCAGTTCCGGGCCGCAGGGCTTCTGCGCCAAATCGCGGTGGAGGCCGGGCGCACCTATTTCGACACGAACCCCACCGACCACGCCCACTATTTCAACCTCGAGACCGGCGACCTGGAAGACGGGCCCAACCCCTTCACCGGGTCCGGCATGGTGGTTCCTGAGGGCATGGAGGTGGAAAGCGTCGATGTGATTGTCCGACTCCGCAAGGCCCGTGGGGACGGCCAGCCCGCCGGGGATCGCGATCCGGACTGAAGCGGTGTTCCGCTCGGAAAGCGCGCACAACAAGCACTCCAGAGCGTCTTCATGACGAAGAGCTTCTCGAAGATGCTTCAGGCGGGCATGGCGCTGCTCATCGGATGATTTCGCCGGGGAGAATTCCCCAGATCACCCCCCGGTCCAGCCAGCCGGTGATGGTCTCATCCTCCTGGGACCGGAAGGTGACCCGGCAGTAGCGGGGGCTGCAGGCGCTGATACGTCCCAGGGCCGTGCGGCCCACCCGGGCCACGATGGCGCTGTCGGGATCCGGGTCGAGGGTCAGGGGGACAGGGCCGTCCGTGACGAAGGCCATGCGCCGACCGTCCAGCAAACTCCGGTGAACCCAGCCGACGATCCCTTCATGGTCTTCCACCCGGCGCCAGACTTCCGTTTCCGCCACCACCTTCACAGGCAGCCCGGCATAATTCCGATAGACCCACTCGATCGGGTGATCCCGGCTCGGCCCTTTGCGCATATTCACCGTCCCCCGGCTGAGGGTGACAAATCGGGGCACTGGGAAGCCGGAGGGTCCTGTAATGCGGTCCTCAAGGGCCTGGGCGGTTGCGGTCTGGGCCAGAGCCGCGCCGGTGAACGCGAGACTCGTGGACATCGCGCCCGCGAGGCCCGCGATCAGGCCAGCGCCAATGAGGCCCGCAGCAACCAGGCCCGCAGCAACCAGTCTGGCGGCATTCAGTCCGGCGGTTGGGCCCACGGTTCGGCCCACGGTTCGGCCCACGGTTCGGCCGGGCAGGCGACGGGCACGGATCAGGTTCGCGAGGGTCCGGAGGGCGCAGGGCATGTGGGTCACGGATCGGTTCGACCTTCCGGTCTGGATGGGGGCTTGGGCTCGGTAGGGGATGTTCGGCCTGGGCGCCAAGGGCTGGATGGAGGCCTGCTTGATAGCAACCCCGGTTGATAGCAACCCCGGTTGATAGCAACAATGTCACGAAGGTCTTGGTACACTGGCTTTGTCACCTTGGGGAGGGTCTGGTAATCCTCCGTCAGGAAGGTTGGCGTTACCACGGCATGGCCCGGCGTCCTGATGAGCGTGGCGGTCAACCTCCCGGTCGTTCGGCGCCCCTGAACTGGCCAGAATTGGAACTGGCCAGAATTGGAACCGGCCAGAATTGGAATTGACCGGACTTTGCCCGGCCCACCTCGTCAGGCCCCGATTTGCCCGGCAGAGGGCTTTTTCTGCCCCGGTGCTCGCCGAAAAGGGCCCCGGCCGATAGGAGAGCGAATGAAGACCATGCCCCTGTCCGAGCCTCTCACGACCCGATCCCGCTCCAATGCCGTGAAACCCGTCGTCGTTCTGACCCGGCGACTGCCCCAGCCCATCGAAACCCGCATGTGCGAGTTGTTCGACACCCGCCTGCGCCCCGATGACAGTCCCATGAGCCTCGAGGAACTGGCTGCGGCCATGGGCGAGGCGGATGTGCTGGTGCCGACTTTGAGTGACCGCCTGGATGCCCGGGTTCTGAGCCAGGCCGGTGACCGGTTGCGGCTGATCGCCAATTTCGGCAACGGTTTCGATCATATCGACGTGGCTTGCGCCCTCTCCCGGGGCATCACCGTCACCAACACCCCCGGCGTGCTCACGGAAGACACCGCCGACATGACCATGGCCCTGATTCTGGCCGTGCCCCGCCGCCTCGCGGAAGGCGCACGTTATCTGGAGGACCATGGCAGCGGCTGGGACGGCTGGTCTCCCACCTGGATGCTGGGCCAGCGGATCACCGGCAAGCGGCTGGGGATCGTCGGCATGGGTCGGATTGGGCAGGCGGTGGCCCGCCGGGCCAGGGCATTCGGTCTCCAGATCCACTATCACAACCGACAGCGCCTGCCCGCGGACATCGAAGCCTCCGTGGATGCCACTTATTGGGAAAGCCTCGACCAGATGCTGTCGCGCATGGACATCGTGTCCATGAACTGCCCCCACACCCCGGCGACCTTCCATCTCCTGTCTGCCCGCCGCCTGAAGCTCCTGAAGCCCACGGCCTATATCGTGAACACCTCCCGGGGGGAGGTGATCGACGAGAATGCTTTGGTGCGGATGCTCGAAGCAGGGGACCTGGCTGGTGCCGGGCTCGACGTGTTCGAGAACGAACCGGCAGTCAATCCACGGCTATTGAAGCTCAGCAATGTGGTGCTGTTGCCCCATATGGGCTCAGCCACCATCGAGAGCCGCCTGGAGATGGGCGAAAAGGTCATCATCAACATCAAGACCTTTGCCGACGGCCACAAACCCCCGGACCGGGTCGTCCCCGCGATGCTCTGACCGGCAGTCCCCTGCCTTTTCGAGCCGTGTCCGTCCAGTAGGACACGGGCTCTGCCGTCTTGCCGCTTACGGTGCGCGTCACGTCCGCGCGGGCGGTGCAGGGGCGCCTCGCCGCAGTCGCGCGGGTGCAACAGGCACTCCCTTTTGAAGGCCTGTTGCCCGCATCAGTCAGAGCCTCACAAAGGCCCCCGCCTGGCGTTCCCAGAGTTGGGCGTAGAGGCCGCCCTTGGCGAGAAGGGTCTGGTGGTTGCCCTCCTCGATGATCGCGCCCTCGTCCAGAACGATGATCCGGTCCATGCCCTGGATGGTGGACAGGCGATGGGCGATGGCGATCACCGTGCGTCCGTCCATGAGGTTGAACAGGGCCTGCTGAATATGGAACTCGCTTTCCGTGTCCAGGGCCGACGTGGCCTCGTCCAGAACCAGGATCCGCGCATCCTTCAGAAAAGCCCGGGCGATGGCCACCCGCTGGCGCTCCCCGCCGGAGAGCTTGATCCCCTGTTCACCCACCAGAGTGCCATAGCCCTTCTCCCGCCGCTCGATGAAGGTGGACGCGTGGGCAAGCCTGGCCGCTTCTTCCACGGCCGCGTCGTCCGCCCGGGGCATGGCATAGCGGATGTTGTCCCGGATCGACCGGTGGAAGATGCCCGGTGATTGGGGGACTTCCGCCACCGCCTCATTGAGGGAATCCCAGGTGACATGGGCGATATCCTGGCCGTCGATCAGGGTGCGGCCTTTCTGGGGCTCGAACTGACGGCGCAGCAGGTTGATCAGGGTGCTTTTGCCCGCCCCGGACCGGCCCACAAGACCCACCTTCTCTCCGGGCCTGATGGTGAGATCAAGCCCCCGGAACAGGTAGTCATCTTCGCCAGGGCCATCCATATCATCCGCATCATGATCACTCTCCCCTTTCTGGGCATCGGGATCTTCCCGCCGGTCATGGCGGAAATGGATGTTCTCGAAGCGGATGCCCCCTTCCCGCACCTGAACCGGTTTCGCCCCGGGCCGGTCCACGATTTCGTGGGGACCGGTGATCACGTCGAGGGCCTCGGACAGGCTGCCGGTGACTTCGAAAAAGTCCAGGATCTGGAAGGAAAGCTGGCGCAGGGTCCGTCCGATCAGGGTCACCAGGACGAAGATCATGGTGAACTCGCCCAGGGTGATGGCCTGTTCGAGCACCTGCCAGACCGCAAGGCTCATCAACCCGATGCTGAGCACCCAAAGGGCCCCACCCTGAAGACTGCGCATCAAGGCCAGATACCAGCGCAGACGCATATTGGCCGTCAGTTCACGGTGCAGATAAAGGCTCACATACCGCAGCTCGTAATCCGCCTTGGCGAAGGCCCGCACCGAGTCGTTGTTGCCGATGGAATCCACCACCCGGCCCGACGCCTGAGACCACCGTTCCGCCAGATCTCTGGACAGAAGCCGGCAGGAACGGGCGAGCACCGTCGCCAGCCCCAGATAGAGCAGGGTCCAGACCAGCAGGATCGCGGCATAAAGAACGCTTGCGGTCAGGAGCAGGATGAAGCTGACCGTCAGCAGGGTGACGAGCTGGGTCAGTTCCCGGATCAGCAGGAAGCTCAGTGCACCGGCGGATTGCGCGGCTGTGCGGATCTTCTGGCTCAGCCTGCCCGCAAAAGTGGAGTGGAAGTAGCGGGGGCTGTGGCCGAGCAGATACCGGAAAAGATACTTCTGGGTCAGAACCCGCAGCTTCGGACCCATGTAAATGTCCTGCAGGTCGTAAAGGCGCAGGGCCACCTCCAGGCTGAGCCAGAGCAGGCCCAGAACGCACGCCCACCAGATCACCGTGGGCAGATCGAAAGCGGTCTCGGTGCCTGGCACGCCGAGGCCGTCCACCAACTGATTGAGGGCATAAGGGGTGAGGCTTTCAAAGAGCATGGCCGCGAAAATGGTCACATAGAGACCCGCGACCCGCCATTTGAAATGATTGCGGACGATGAAAAGGAGGAATGCGAATGGATTTTTGGGCAGGGCTTCAACGGGCACAAGCTCGTCGAGCACTTCGGTGCCTTCCGCGGCTGAATCATCGGAAGGCGCTTCCGCAGGGAGGAATCGCTCATAGAAGCTCAGCCATGCCGGCCTCTCGGCCGGCTGGAACAGGGCGCTCAGCATGATGGACTCCCGCTCTTGAAGAGGGACTGTGTGAAAGGGAAAAAGGACGCGTGTTCAATCACATCCCGCCGCGCCATGCACGGAGAATCTTTCCGCTGTGACCGACGTTTCTTGGGAAACTTTCCGCTTTAGGAAACAGGTTGGGAAAGGGTGGCCTGCTCACTGCACAAGGGGCAGCAAGGGTCTGGTTTCAATGTAACCATCCGCTGCTGGGCATGCAGAATGTCGATAATCAGCAGCCGTCCCGCCATGCTGGTGCCAATGCCCAGAAGCTCCTTCACCACCTCCGCCGCCTGGAGCGAGCCGAGCACCCCCGCCACCGCACCCAGTATGCCGACACTCTCGCAAGTGTCCGTATCAGGATTATCGGGCAGGGGGCCAATCAGGCACCGATAGCAGGGATAGGTCCTTTGGCCGGACGGACGTTGATGGGCCTTGAAGGTGGCCAGTTGCCCGTCGAACCGGGCCACCGCCGCGGAGACCAGGGTCTTGCCCGCGAAATAGGCGGCATCGTTCACCAGGAAACGGGTGGCAAAGGAATCGCTGCCGTCGGCGATGATGTCGTAGCGGGCAAACAGGTCCTGGGCATTGGCCGGTGTCAGCCGCTCCGGCCAGGCCTCCACCGTCACATCCGGATTGATGGCCTTGAGGGTCTGGCCCGCACTTTCGGTCTTGAGGGTGCCCACCCCCGCCGTCGTGTGCAGGATCTGGCGTTGAAGATTGGACAGGGACACCCGGTCATCATCGATCAGGCCAATGGTGCCCACTCCGGCGGCGGCCAGATAAAGCGCCAGGGGAGAGCCAAGCCCGCCCGCGCCCACGATGAGCACTCGGGCGTCCAGGAGTTTGGCCTGTCCTGGTCCGCCGATTCCACGCAACACCAAGTGGCGGGCATATCGGTCAATCTGGGCATCGGTGAGGGTCATGCTTCACCCTAGTCCGGATGTTGCGGCGATTTCATGTTGGATGAATTGGCCTTGAGATACATTGGTGTTGCGCGCACACACTGCGTCAAACTGGCCCATAGGTTGCCTTGACGCACACCTCGTCTCATCTACGTCTTCTCCAGGATATCCGGTCTGGCTCCCAACATGCACGTGTTGCTCCATGCGTCATAGGGATTCTCAGGTCGGTGTCCGCACCGCTGAAAAACCCCCGCTCCCGTCAGGAGGAACGCAGCCATGACAGACTTGACGATCGCCGGTATCGCTGCCGGATCCCCGGATTTCGATATTCTGACCGCCGCCCTGGATGCCACCGGACTGATCCCTGCGGTCGATGCGGCCGACGCCGACCTGACCGTCTTTGCGCCCACGGATTCCGCCTTCACCCAGCTCGCTGCCGATTTCGGCTTCACCGGCGACACGAGCGATGAAGCCGCGGTCACCGACTTCCTGGTGACCACCATCGCCGCGGTGGAGATGGAAGATCCCGCCGTGTCCCTGTCGAATGTGCTGCTCTACCATGTCTCGCCCGGCGCCAAGACCCTCACCGAAGTGGCAGCGCTTGAAACCGTCGACACCCTGCTCGAAGGCGCGACCGTTGCGCCCGAAGGTCTGACGCTTGCAGACAATGAGCCCGACCTGATCAATCCAACCCTCATCGCCACCGACATTGTGGCCGCCAACGGCATCGTCCATGCGATTGACCGGGTGCTGCTGCCCGTGGACCTGCCCGGCAATGATGCGCCCACTATCACCGAAATCGTCCTGGCCTCTGGTGAGGGGTTCGACGAGAATGGCGCGGATTTCGATCTGCTGCGCGAAGCGGTGGTCCTGGCGGACCTTGCCGATACGCTCGATGCGGATGATGCGGACCTGACGGTGTTCGCCCCCAATGACGATGCCTTCGTCCAGTTGGCTCGCGACCTCGGCTTCACGGGCACCGGCGAAGCCGATGCCCTTGACTTCCTCGCCACGACCCTGAGCGACCTCGGCGGTGGCGATCCCATCACGCCCCTGACCCAGATCCTGACCTACCATGTCTCCCCCGGCGGCAAGCAGCTTGGCGAGATTGTTCTCCTGGAATCGGTCGATACCCTTGAAGGCACGCCTGTTGGCGTCGACGGTCCCGTGCTCGTGGACCGGGAGCCCGACATCATCAACCCTGCGCTGATCACAACGGACATCCAGGCGGGCAATGGCGTCGTGCACGTGATCGATCGGGTGCTGCTGCCGCTCGACCTCGAGGGCAATGCCGTGCCGACCATCACGGGCACGGTAGCTGCTTCCGGTGACGGTCCGGATGGGGACAATACGGATTTCGACATCCTGAACGCCGCCTTGGCCCTTGCCGATCTCGACGGCGCGCTCGATATGCCGAGTGCCGATCTCACGGTCTTCGCGCCGACGGACAGCGCGTTCATCAACCTTGCCAATGCCTTTGGCTTCACCGGCAACGATGAGGCAGGCGCGCTGGATGCCATCGTCAACACTCTGACCGCCATCGGCGGTGGTGATCCGGTGCCGTTCCTTACCGAAATCCTGCTGTATCACGTTTCGCCGGACGCCAAGCAGCTGGCCCAGATTGCACCGCTCGCTTCGGTGGATACGCTCCAGGGCGGCACCATCGGCATCGACGGCACAACGCTTGTGGATCAGGATACGGACTTTGTCGATCCGCAACTGGTCGCCACTGATATTCAGGCCTCCAACGGAATCATCCACGCCATCGACAATGTCCTCATCCCCATTGATGTGCCGGCCTCGAACGGCGACAACGAAGTGCTGGTTCTGTTCGGTACCCCGGGCAATGACGATCTACGCGGCGCCAGTGACAACGACTTCCTCTCCGGCGAGGAAGGCAGCGATCGGCTGCGTGGCCGCAACGGTGATGACGTTCTGGACGGCGGCGACGGGAATGACGATCTGCGCGGCCAGCGTGGCGACGACACCCTGCTTGGTGGTGACGGCGAAGACCGGCTGCGGGCCCATAACGGCGATGATTTCCTGAATGGCGGTGCCGGCGCGGACCTTATCCAGGCAGGCAGGGGCGATGACGTCCTTGACGGTGGCACTGGTCAGGACCTCTACATCGGCGGCCGGGGCGCGGATGTCTTCGTGCTTACCGCCGATGGGGCAACCGACTTCATCTTCGACTTCAACGCCCGTCAGGGTGATGTGATTGACCTTACCGGCCACGGCGTCACCAGCTATGAAGCGTTCGCCGCCGCAACCACTCAGGAAGGCCGGGATCTGCTGCACACGGATGCAGTGACCGGTGAAATCACCGTGTTCGAACGCACCTCGATCGATGACCTGACCGAAAGCGATTTCATCTTCGCCTGACCGTCAGATCCTCAATGCACACGAAAAAAGGGGTCGCCCGCGCGGCCCCTTTCTTTTTGTCCGTCATCGGCAATGTGGATCGAGCGGCCCGATTGGCGCGGTCTGTCCCACAGCCCCCCTTGTTAATGAGAGCTTGGCCGATCAAAGTTTGAAGGCGATGTTTACGGCGCCGAATTGCTGGCGGTCGGTCTGGGTTTCAAACTCTTCCGTGCGGGTCACATAGGTGTAGGAAATCTGGACCCGCTTGATCTGGACCACCGCGCCCACCTGGAAATCGGCGACGAAGGGCTTCTTGTCCACACTCAGGGAGTCCCGGAAGGTGTTGCCGTCCAGGAAGATGTTGCGGGCGACGGCCCGACCGTCCACTCCGGCGAAGAGATACCAGGAGAACGGATTGGTGCCGGAGAAAAACCCGTCCCCGGCCAGGGAAGGGCGCACTCGGGGCGGACCGAAGGCCTGGTTCTCCCGCAGATTCATGCCCACCCGCATGGTCACCCCCGCCTTGGCCTGGGTCAGCACATTGCCTGCCGAAAAGCCCACGCTCGGCGTCAGGTCGAACCCCACTCCAAGGATGGGCTCCTGGACCAGAGCCCCGAATTTCCGGTCATAACTCAGCACGAAGCCCGGTTCGTTTTCGAGCTGATTGTCCCAGCCCAGCAATCGGTCGTCGTCAATCAGATCGTGGAAATTGTTCTGCACCCATTCCCCATTGGCCGCCGGACCCACAATGCCCGCCTGAAGGGTGAAGGTTTCAAGCCGCCGGAAGGTCAACCGCCCGCCCCGTAGTTCCGCGCGGTTGCTGCTGATGGTGACGGCAAACTCGCCATAGAGCCATCCCGCATAGGGGTGCTGATCCGGCAGGGGCTCCGTGGCCAGCCGGTCCTCTGGCGTGAAAATGCTGTGGCCGACGGCAACCCCGTACCGGACCTGATCCGCCGTATCCGCACCGAACAGGTTATGGGCCATCCAGCCCCAGCCGGTGTCTTCGGAAACGGGCCTGGAAAAATAGCCGAGCTTGATGCCGTTGGAATAATTCCGGTCCGTATTGGCGAAATAGTCGTTTTCCCAGGTGAAGCTCAGGGTACCCCGTTCCTTGACGGATGGAGTGTTGGACATTTCCGCTTGGGCCGGACTGTTGAGCCCAAAAGCCAGAACGCTTGACGTGAGCCAGGCCGCTGCGGCTGCTTGGGTCAAAGTGCGATGACGGATCACGATCATTATCCCTCGTTTACGGGCGCCTTGGTCTCTGGGAGCCGGCCTCTCTCGGCGGTTGCAGGTGCCGAGGGCGTTCCTGCCCGCCACGAATGGTGGGCGCCCCGAAAAGCTGGGCGTGTCGGGCCGCTCGGTTCCGGCGCTTGAGGCTCCCACGGGGCCTTGCCCATTACGCAAGCGTCACGGTCGCAAGCACCGCGTTTCCACAGTCAGGTCCGGCATCGTCTCTTGATCTGGACGGTCAGGGCTTGGTCCCGGTTTGTCAATCGCGCCGGGGACAAAGGAGGGGGTGCAGAAGAAGTATCCGGATCCGCCCCGCGAGCTCCCCGTCGCATCTCCTGGTGAGTAACGGTTCAGTGCGGCCGATCCATCCCTCCGTTTGCCCACCGGTTGGGCCTTTCCATTGAAAATAAGTCACCCGCACTGCTGGCGCACTGCTGGTCCGGTGGAACATTGCGGATGGCCGTTCTCTCTGTCACAAATTGAATGGGAAGACGCTGCTACGGACTTGTGAGTATTGGCCTCATTTCCGGCTTCGGCACTCTTTTGGGGGGCGGCATGACTGAAGAGGTGCTGGATCGGGTGGAGGAGGGTGTCCCGGCCCTGGCCATCAAGCTCATGGTCGAGCGGCGCCGGACGACGGTCGTGGACCGGGATGCGGACGGCGTTGAAACCACCCATTTCGAATGGTCATTTTATATCCGTATCCTGAATCTCGGCGCAGCCCGGCGGTTCCGGGTGATCTTGTCGAAAGATGTCGGCCGCAGCGTCCCGCCGCCCCGGCAAACGTATTTTGAGTACACGCTCGACTTTCCAACCATCAGCCCGAAGAGCATGGAAGGCGTCCGCCACCAGGTGAAGGGGGACGACCGGGATCGCTATCGCATTGCAAGGGTTCAGGTTCTGGATGGGGACAGGGCAGGGGCGGAGCAGGCGGTCCATCTTGAACTGGGCGCGGGGCACAAGGAGAACCGGCTCTGGACCTTTGCGACCGTTCTGACCCTGCCTTTTACGATCCTGTTTCTCCTGTGGAAACAGCTTTTCGCGGCGCCCTGGTCCCAGAAACCTGTGTTTCTGATTTTCTGCCTGCTTTCCCCGGTGGTCTTCGTGGCCTGCTGTATGTTGACCATACTGATCCTGCCGCCTTACACCATTGCCCGCATTTTCGGGCTGATCGGACGCAAAGATAAAGGGTAAACTCACTGAAGGTGCGATCTCAGCCGTCCATGACGGTTTTCCGGGGATGAAGCGGTGGATCACGGGGGCTGGCACCGGAACGGTCTGGTAGCGCCAAAGGTGGCGACTTTGGGGGCAGGGATAAGGGGGACGGCATGACTGTGGAGGTATTGGACAAGATCGAGGAGGACGTCCTTGCCCTCGACCTGAAGATTTTCGTCGAGCGGCACAGGACCATGGTCGTCTCCACGGACACCGACGGAGATACGACCCGCCGCTACGAGTGGTCCTTCGATATCAAGGTTCTGAATTTCGGCGAACCCCGCCGGGTCCGGGTGGTGCTGATGAAGGAAATCGGACGCAAGGCACCGGCACCGCGCCAGAAGCGCTTTGAATATGCCCTCGACTTGCCCACCATCAGCACAAGGAGCATGGCAGGCTTGCGCCATGACATCAAAGGGGATGACCGGGACCGCTACTGGATCGAGAAGATCCAGGTGCTCGATGACAACGGCCATGTGCGGGACGAGCGGACGGTGGGGCTCGATCTGGGAGCAGGCCACGCAGAAAACCGTCCCTGGACTTTTGTCACGGTGCTGACCTTGCCGTTCCAGGTTTTTTTCGGGATCTGGGCTCAGCTTTTTACCGCGCCTTGGCTGGTGAAGCCTGTTTTCCTGATCTTCGCCCTGGCCTCCCCCATCTTTTTCCTGTTGGCCTGCGCCCTGACAATCATCATCCTGCCCTTCTATACCGTCGGCCGCCTGTTGGGACTTGTGGGGCGTTCGGACGAAGGCTGACCTCCATCAGGACCTCAAGAGCGTGATCCGGCCAAATGGGGTCACCCCGTCGCCACGACGTTCGTATCCCCGGCCACCCAGTCCTGGGCTTCATCCAAAAACGCACCGCCCCTTCGCGGCACCAGCCGATACCGGGGCTGGTGCCGATGGGTATGGAACCGTTAAGCGGGGGCGTCGTCCATCCGTGGGCGTTTCAAAGTCCTTCGAACAACGCCGTGGAGAGATAGCGTTCCGCGAAGGAGGGGATGATCACCACGATCTGCTTGCCCGCCATGTCCGGACGCCGCCCCACTTCCAGAGCCGCCGCAATGGCCGCGCCGGAAGAAATGCCGCCGGGGATGCCTTCCAGGCGGGCGGCCTTGCGGGCGGTATCGAAGGCGGTCTCGTTACTGATGGTCACCACTTCGTCGATCAGGTCCCGGTCGAGAATGCCCGGCACGAAGCCCGCGCCGATGCCCTGGATCTTGTGCGGGCCCGGCTCGCCGCCGGACAGGATGGGGCTGTCCTCGGGCTCAACGGCGATGGTCCGGAAACCGGGCTTGCGGCTTTTCAAAACCTGGGACACGCCGGTGAGGGTGCCGCCGGTGCCCACGCCGGAGATCAGCACATCCGCTCCACCGTCCGTGTCCACCCAGATTTCCTCCGCCGTGGTGGACCGGTGGATGGCCGGGTTGGCGGGGTTCTCGAACTGCTGGGGCATGACGGCGCCGGGGGTCTGGTCGATGAGTTCCTGGGCCCGGGCGAGGGCACCTTTCATGCCTTTTTCCGCAGGCGTCAGTTCCAGCTCGGCGCCGAACAGGGCAAGCATCTTGCGCCGCTCGATGGACATGCTCTCGGGCATGACCAGGATCAGCCGGTAGCCCTTGGCGGCGGCCACGAACGCCAGGGCAATGCCCGTGTTCCCGGAGGTGGGTTCGATCAGCACCGTGTCCGGCTTGATGGTACCGCTGGCCTCCAGAGACTCGATCATGGACACCCCGATTCGGTCCTTGACGCTGGCGATGGGGTTGAAGAATTCCAGCTTGAGCAGAATATCGGCCACCACTCCGTTCTGGGCGGGCAGGCGCTTCATGCGCACCAGGGGGGTCGAGCCGATGGTGTGGGTGATGCAGTCATAGATCCGCCCTCTCGGTTGAACCGGCGGCTGGACATCGGGTGACTGGGAGGATCCGGAGGCGGGGGAGGTGGTGTCTTGGCTGCTCATCTTGGGTCTCCTCGTGGTTTGGTGCGGGAGTGAGTAGGGCACGGAATAGTCAAGTGCCCGGGTTTCGGTTTGCCCCGTGTTCTGATGTGTCCTGTTTCAGATCGTGAAGTCGGACCTGGCGGCGGCCCGGCTTTCCACACCGGCGGCCTCCGCCCTGCGGCACAGGTCCTCAATGGTGATCAGGTCAAGCTCGCGCATGACATGCTCATGCATGGATTCGATCAGTGGGGTGACGACAGAAACCGCCAGTTCGGACTTGCTCTCCAGGGGCTGTTCTTCGCCCGCCTCCAGGGCCGCCACCGCGCGCACCACTTCACCGGCCGTGATGCGGCGGCGTTCCCGAGCAAGCCTGTAGCCCCCTTTGGGTCCGCGCACCCCCCGCAGAATGTCTTCATGCACCAGATGTTGCATGACGTGCTCAAGATAACGCTGCGGGATGCCCTGGCGCCGGGTGATCTCCTTGGACTGCACCGGCTCCGGCCGGGCGTTGTAGGCGATGTCGATCACCGCCTCGAGGGCCAGGATCGTTTTGCGGGATAGGCGCAGCATCTGTCGGGTTTCATTTCCTGTTCGTCCCGGACGGATCAAGGACGGTCTGTCTGACCGGATTGTTGGTCCCTATGCCCCTCAGCCCCGGCCCGTGGAGCCGAAACCCTGGACGCCCCGCTCCGTGGTGTTGAGCACTTCGGTCTCCACCCAGGCAATCCGGGTCACCGGGGCCAGGATCATCTGCGCGATCCGGTCGCCCCGGCGCAGGCTCACAGGCTCACTGCCCAGATTGATGAGCATGATGATGATCTCTCCCCGGTAATCGCTGTCCACGGTCCCCGGAGCGTTCAGCACCGTCAGCCCATGGCGCCGCGCAAGGCCGGACCGGGGGCGGATCTGAACCTCGAAGCCCTCCGGGATCGAAAGGGCAATGCCCGTGGGCACCGCCACCCGGGCCTGGGGCATGATGATCAGGTCCTCGCCCGCGGGCAGGGCGGCGAGAACATCCGCACCCGCCGCACCGGCGGTCTGGTAGGAGGGCAGGGGCAGGTTGAGGCCATGGGCCAGGCGTTTGATCTGCAGGGTGACGGGTTGGGTCGGATTGGGAACGCTCATGGGTGACCTCCATCGCCTTCAAGGGCGGGTGCTGGGGCAAAATGGGCAGCGATTTCCGCGGCGAGCCGGTCGGCCACTTCCTGTTTAGGCAACCGGTCCCAGGTCTCGACACCCCGCCCGCGCAACAGGTGGACGGTGTTGAAATCCCCGCCCATGACACCGGTTTCCGCCGAAACGTCGTTGGCCAGGAGCCAGTCGCAGCCTTTGCGCGCCCGCTTGGCCTCGCCATTGGCGATGATGTTCTGGGTCTCCGCCGCAAAGCCGATCACAAGGCGAGGCCGCAGGGACGGGTCCCGGGCGATGGTGGCCAGAATATCCGGGTTCTCCACAAGAGCGAGGGACGGAATGGAGCCGTCACGGGTCTTCTTGATCTTCTGGTTCGCGACACCGGCCACCCGCCAGTCGGCGACGGCGGCGGTAAAGATGCCCACATCCGCGGGCAAGGCCGAGCGGGTGGCCTGGAGCATGTCCGTAGCGGTTTCCACGCGGATGGTTTCAACCCCAGCTGGGCCCGGCAGCTCCACCGGTCCTGAAACCAGGGTGACCTGGGCGCCCAGGGCATGGAGGGCCTGGGCAATGGCATAGCCCTGCTTGCCGCTGGAGCGGTTGGCGATGTAGCGCACCGGATCGATCGGCTCATGGGTCGGACCGGCCGTGACCAGCGCCCGGCGCCCCTGGAGGGGCAGGGGACCGGCCAGGGGCAGCATGGTCGGGGCGGGGCGGATCTGGAAATGGTTCTCGATGGCCAGGAGAATTTCCATGGGCTCGGCCATGCGTCCCGGGCCGAATTCACCGCAGGCCATGGTCCCTTCATTGGGGCCGACGACACCGATGCCGTCCCCCTGGAGGGTGGCCAGATTACGCCGGGTGGCCGGATGGTCCCACATGCGCACATTCATGGCCGGCGCGGTGAGCACCGGTTTGTCCGTAGCCAGCAGCACCGTGCTTGCCAGATCATCGGCGAGGCCATGGGCCATCTTGGCCATCAGGTCTGCGGTGGCGGGGGCCACCACCAGAAGGTCCGCATCCCGGGACAATTCGATGTGACCCATCTCCGCTTCATCGGTGAGGTCGAACAGTTCCGTGTAGACCTTGTCCCCGGTCAGGCTGCCAAGGGTGAGGGGGGTGACAAAATGCTGTGCCGCGCTGGTGAGAACCACCCGGGCATGGGCGCCGCGCTGTTGGAGCAAGCGGACCAGATCAATGCTTTTGAATGCGGCGACACCGCCGCCGATCAGCAGCAGAATGCGTTTTCCTGCAAGGGCCATGGGCCTTTTTGCCTCTCCTAAGGGGGGCCGGCATAAGGGGGGCCGGATCGGGGGCCTGAGATGGGGCGGTGGCAATGATTGAATTGCCGGGGCGCCTGTCCCGCTCTCACATTTACGGACGCTTGGTGTGGTTTCCAAGGCTATCCCGCTCAAAGATGGACAATATGATCGCCGGTTGCCACGGCTCTGAGGACGGATCTGGTCGGCTCAAAACAGGGTGAGGATCATGACCGTCAGCATGGTGGCGAGCAGGAAGGCGATGAAATAAAGGATGGTGCGTTCCGTGCGCCGGGACTGGCCCCTGGCGATCCGGCGCATGGTATCCGGATGGAGCCGCAGGCCCTTGTCCGTCTCCTTGAGGCGGGCGACGGCCCGTTCCGCCTCCTCGAGCAGGGCCGGGGCCCGGGCAATGGCCCGGCCGAAATCCTGAACCGTCTCAACGGCTTCACGGATGCGGGCTTCCGCGCCGATTTCCCCTTCCATCCAGTCCTCAATCACGGGCAGGGCGGTCTCCCAGATGGACACGTCCGGATCCAGATCCCGGGCCACCCCTTCACTCATCACCATGGTCTTCTGCAACAGCAGCAAAGAGGGCTGAAGCTCCATCTGGAAGGTGCGGGTGGTCTCGAACAACTGGCCAAGCAGCCGGGCGATGGACATCTCCCGGGCGGGCCGTCCCCAAATGGGCTCCCCAATGGCCCGCAGTGCCAGGGCAAAATCCGCCCGGGACTGGCTGGCGGGCACAAAACCCGCCTCGAAATGCACCTCCGCCGCCCGGACGTAATCCCGGGTGATGAAGCCGTAGAGGGTCTCGGCCATGAACCGGCGGGTGGGCCCGTCAATGCGGCCCACAATGCCGAAATCCACCGCCACCACCCGACCCTCACTGTCCGCGAACAGGTTCCCCGGATGCATGTCCGCGTGGAAGAACCCGTCCCGAAGGGCGTGACGCAGGAAACTCTGGAGGACGATGCGCCCGAGCCGGGGCAGGTCATGGCCCGCTTCGAGGAGCTGGTCCCGGCGATTCAGCGGAATGCCGTCGACCCATTCCGTGGTGAGCACCCGGCGGGCGGTGCGTGTCCAGTCCACGGCGGGGACCCGGAAATCCGGATCGGCGGCGGTGTTCTGGGCCATTTCCGAGGCGGCGGCCGCCTCCACCCGCAAGTCCAGTTCCGCCCGCATGCTGGCGTCCAGGGTATCGACCACGTCCTGGGGTTTGAGGCGCTGAATCTCCGCGCCAAGCCGGGACGCCAGCCGGGCGCCCGCATGGAAACTCTCCAGATCCTTGTGAAAGCGGTCTTCAACGCCCGGGCGCAGGATCTTCACCGCGACCGCACGCTGTCCCTTATCGTCGGTCACCAGGGCCTTGTGCACCTGAGCAACCGAGGCCGCCGCCACCGGCGGCCCCAGGGAAGAGAATAGGGCATGAACCGGCTGACCGAGGGATTGAGTGATCACCTCTTCGGCCACATCGGTGCCGAACGGGGGCATGCGGTCATGGAGCCGGGCCAGTCCCTGGGCCGCTTGCGTTCCGACAATGTCGGACCGGGTGGCCAGCATCTGACCGAGCTTGATGTAGCTGGGGCCAAGCTTCTGAAGGGCTCCGGCGAGCCGTTCTCCCTGGGAGCCCGGCTGTCGGCGCCGCAGAGCCCGCAGGGAAAAGAGTGCACCGGCCCGGTCCGCCGTCCGCAAGGGGGCCGGCAGGGATTTGCGGGCCTCGTCCGGCACCAGAGCCCGGTGTGCGGACAGGACCCAGCCTGCTTTTGCGAGTCTGAACAGGGGAGCAATGCGCCGCCGCAATGGTCCGATCCTTGAGCTAGGCCTTCCACCCCATGTGGAGCGCGGCGATGCCGCCGGCGAGATCCCGGTGACGCACGCTCGTGAAGCCCGCGTCTTCCATCATGGCAGCGAACCGGCGCTGATCCGGGAACCGGCGGATGCTTTCGACAAGATAACGGTAGGACTCAGCGTCCCGGGCCACGAGGCCGCCCATGCGGGGGATCACATTGAAGGAATAGAGGTCATAAAGGGGGCCCAGGCCCGGCACGCTTGGCGTGGAGAACTCCAGACACAGAAAACGCGCGCCCCGGCGCAAAACCCTGTGGGCTTCCCGCAGGGCCTGGTCGATGAAGGTGACGTTCCGGATGCCAAAGGCGATGGTGTAGCCATCAAGGCTGGCGTCCTCCAGGGGCAGGGTCTGGGCATCGGCGCACAGCCAGCCATCGGGCACCGGCTGGCCGCCATTGAAACGGGCCTCGGCCCTTTTGGCCCCCTGGACCAGCATTTCCGCATTAATGTCGCTGACGATCACGGAGCCCGTGCCGCCCCGGGCATGAATCTGATCGAGAATGCGAAAGGCGATGTCTCCGGTGCCCCCGGCCACATCCAGGAAGTGTTCTCCGGATCGGGGATTGAGCCAGGAAATCATCGCGTCCTTCCACATACGGTGGACACCAAGGGACATGACATCGTTCATGATGTCGTAGACCGGCGCGACCTTGTCGAAGACGCCGCGTACCATGCCCGCCTTTTCAGACGGGTCCACGGTGCGAAACCCAAAGGACGCACCGTCCCGGTTCGAGTCCGAATGGCTTGGCCCCGACTGGTTGGGGCCGTCATGGGCGGGACCGCTGTCAGACTGGTGCGGTCCGGACTGATTGCCGGTGTGGGAGGACTGTTTCTCGCTCATGGGCGGGACCATATCCCGGCTTCCCGCTGGAGCGCGAGGCCCGATTGCCGCGCCCAGCCTTTCGCGCCGCCCGAATGGAGTATGCGACCATCCCATGCCCGAATTGCCGGAAGTTGAAACCGTGGCCCGGGGGCTGCGGCCTCATCTGGAGGGGGCCCAACTCAGCCGGGTGATTATCCGCCGACCGGATCTGCGCCGGCCCTTTCCCCCGGGCTTTGTCGAGAGCCTTGAGGGGCGCCTGGTGAGCCAGGTGGGTCGGCGGGCAAAATATCTGGTGGCCGAATGCGATGACGGCACGGCGCTTCTGATGCATCTGGGCATGTCCGGCCGGTTCACGGTCCATGAAAAGGGCAACGCCGCCATGCCCGGTGTCTTCTTCCATGGACCAAACGGCCGGGGACAGGCGGAAGATGCGGACTTGGCCACCGAGAACGGCCACCAGGGGGAGCCGGTGGCTTTCTCCGGCGCTGGACCCCATGACCATGTGATTTTCGAGACGGGCCGGGGAACACGCATTGTCTATACGGACCACAGGCGGTTCGGCCTTATGGACCTGGGGCGGATGGCGGCCTTGCAGGAGCACCCCCTGCTGGCGGGCCTGGGCATCGAGCCTTTGGGGCCGGATTTAACCCCGGGCTTTCTGGAGCGGGCCTTGGGCGGCAAACGGGCGCCCTTGAAGGCGGCGCTCCTGGATCAGCGGATCATTGCGGGGCTTGGCAACATTTACGTCTGTGAAGCGCTTTATCGCGCTCGCCTGTCCCCGACGCGGGAAGCGGGCACCTTGAGCCGGGCGGACAGTAAGCGGCTGGTGACGGCGGTCCGCACGGTTCTCAAAGAGGCGATTGCCGCCGGTGGATCGAGCCTGCGGGATTACGCCCAGGCGGATGGGGCCATGGGTTATTTCCAACACCGGTTCCAGGTCTATGGCCGGGAGGGCGATTTATGCCCGAAGCGGCGCTGCGGCCCGGTTGAACGGATCGTCCAGTCGAACCGGTCGACGTTTTTCTGTCCCGTCTGCCAGAAATAAAACCATCGGACAGGGCCGTGTTGGGATCATGGGCTGCAATCCTCTGCTTGATCCAGGGCCGCGCCTATGAAAGGGATACGGGCCTTCAAGGGCAGGCCCTGACCCGAAGAAACGCCCCACCCAACGAAAAGCCCCCCATGGGCTCGGCCCCGACGGCCAGCCGATTGGTGCGCAAGGAGCTTGGAATGGCTTATCAGACAATCCTGGTCGACAGCGACGATGGCGTCGGTGTCATCACGCTCAACCGCCCGGACGCGCTCAATGCGCTGAACACCCAGCTCATCGACGAGCTGGGCGCGGCCCTGGACGGTTTTGAAGCGGACGATGCCATTGGCTGTATTGTGATCACCGGGTCCCAGAAGGCGTTCGCCGCCGGTGCCGATATCAAAGAGATGCAGCCCAAGTCCTTCATGGACGCCTTCAAGGAAGATTTCATCACCCGCAACTGGGAACGGGTTGCCACCTGCCGCAAGCCGGTGATTGCCGCCGTGGCCGGCTACGCCCTGGGCGGAGGCTGCGAACTGGCGATGATGTGCGACTTCATTCTGGCGGCGGATAACGCCAAGTTCGGCCAGCCGGAAATCAATCTGGGCGTCATGCCTGGCGTGGGCGGCACCCAGCGTCTGACCCGCTTTGTCGGCAAGTCCAAGGCCATGGAAATGTGCCTGACCGG
>CAZLPU010000045.1:0-40095 GCA_964561475.1 uncultured Alphaproteobacteria bacterium | reverse complement strand
CTGATTTGCGACCTCAAGGGAATCCACGATTCCCACTTTTCGCCCGACGCTCTAAGTGGGATTTACCCACAGGTTTGATCACAGACCATTGCCACCCAGCCACTCCCCAAAACCCGCCATCCGTTTGATGCTGAAATCAGCACGTTCCGACCCGGTTCTGGAGGCCCGTCAGGCGATACGAGGCTGTTCATGGCTCCAGCCGCTAGTGACTTCCGGCCGGGGATGGCAGGGGAAATCCCTCGGATGAATAAAGGCGTCGGCGAACCAGGGCATGGTGTGCTTGTCGATGGATTCACACACCCACTCGATCACACTGCGGATCCGCGCGAGACGGGCCAGGCGGCGCTCATAGATCAGCCAGAAATGGGCCTGGGCCTTGTATTCGAAATCCAGAAGTTTCAGGCCGCGAATATCGAAGGTGCCGAAATAGGAGGGCAGCATGCCGATGCCCACACCGTGCTGGACCGCCTCCACCAGGGCACCGCTTGAGTTGGTGACCATGGCCACGGACATGAGCTGGCTGATGGCGAGAACTTCCTTGTCCCATTTGTCGGTCTGATGGCGCTGATTGGTGTGATAGACGAGCTTGTGCTGCATCAGATCACTGACCGTTTTCGGCTCCCCATAGGTGCTGATGTACTCCGTGGACGCGAATGGCAGGTGGTGGAGAACACCAAGGGGTACTGCGACGTATTGGGGCGGCACGCGATCGGTGAACTGGATCGCCATATGCACATTGGCTTCGTTGGATTCGATATCATCCAGACCGCTGACGAATTCCAGGGAGAGCATGGGGTTGGCCCTGTGGAAATCCCGCAGCCGGGGCGTCAGCCAGTAGGTCAGCAGCCCATCCGGAACCGCGAGGCGCACGGACCCTTCAACGGCATCATCGCTGCGGCGGACCTTGCGGGTCAGTTCCCGGACAGATGTCCGCATCATCTGTGCATGCTCAAGGACGATCCGGCCACAATCGGTTGGCGTGACTCCAAGGGGGGAGCGGCACAGAAGCTGGGTGCCGAGGCTGCGCTCCAGGCCGTCGATCCGCCGGCTCACCGTAGGTTGGGTCAGGGAGAGTGATTCGGCGGCCTTGGAAAAGCTGCCGCACTGGCACACGGCGAAAAAGATCTTCAGGTCATCCCAGTTGGGGCTGGGCGAATCCTGAGGGGGTTGGGGTTTTTGCGTCTCGACCGCCTGGGTGGCCTGGGGCGCCTGTTCCACAATGTCCCGGTCCATCTCATCCTCCGCTTTGGCCCGACCCGGATTACACATTCCGGTCTCCGCACCCAGATCTTTACAACCCAATCTCAGACCCGCCGGCCAGTCTCCAGACCCGCCGGGAGATCCTGGTTTTGCTGTTCCCCCGTTTCGTTATCCCCTCGTTCTTTTGTCTCGGGGGCGTCGTCGGGGCCATCCGTCCACGAACCCCCCCCATACGCTATTGAATGAAGCGGAGCAGGGCAAATCGCGGCACTGTAGTTGTCAACCGCTGGACGGGTGTTCAGTCCACCGCCTCTTCCGTCGGCCATTGATGTCTGCCGGTTGCCCGGTCTCAACGTCCATCCAATCCTCGCGGCCGACCGGAAGATGGGAACAGTCGCCTTACCAACGCCCGGGACAGAGTCCCCGGGACAGTGGCGGCAGGTCAGAGACCCAGGTTAGAGACTAAGAGCTGTTACCTTCTTCTGCGTGCTCCGTCGACGCATTGACAGCCGCCGACGTGTTGCGGTGAAGCCCATCGGGTGCCTGCTCTACGTAGCTTAATGTATGAGATTACGTGAAGATCACTGTTTTGACCACAGGTTGTGTCCAGAATGCCGATAGCCCTTTTACCTCAACAGCTTGGAATGCGCCCTGCGGAAATCTCCGATATTCCGCAACTGCATGACCTCGCTTTGCGGGAAATCGGACCGGACATAACGACACGCAGCCACCTGGAGCAAGTGTTCCGGCATAACAGGGATACACTTTATATCGGCCGTCCGTCTTCTGACACTTTGACCAGCCTGATCGCGATCCTGCCCCTGACGGAACAGGGCATTGCGGCCATAGGGGACGGCGTGTTTACGGGCCAGGACGTGAACCTGGAATGGGTCGCGCCGGAAGGCGCGCCCCTCGGCAGACCGGATCTGCCGGCACCGGCGGTGTCCCCGGACGGGGGGGGACCGCGAGACGGCGCAAAAGGCGGCACCCGCCATGCCTTGAACGCTGTGGCGGGCGTCTATGTATGGGGTCTTGCCGCATACGGACGGCTCGCCCGGGCGCAGGTGCTCCGCACCGCCCACTATCTTGAAACCGAGGTTTATGGGGGCCTGCCCCTGTTTGCGTCAGTGAGCACCGAACGGGGCGCGAAGCTGGCGACCAAGCGGGGTTTCAGGCCTTTTCCGAACGCAGGCGGACGGTTTCTGATCCGCCCGGCGCAATCCATGCCTCCGGCCTTCTAGGGCCGGCTTTCCAGGCATGACCGAAAGTCAGACTGTTGGGGGTCTGATGATCGGGGGGATGATGAGCCTTGGGAACAGCGGACCCGACCGCTGATCCTTCACATTGAGACCGACACACCGGCTGTGCCCCCGCACAGCCGCATCCAAAGGAGTGTGCCATGTCTAAGCGTCCGACACATCCGATCCATCGTCCCGCCACCGTCATGGGGGATCATCCGAACTCGAATGCCCCGAAACTCAGCCTGCGTGTGGTCTCCAGCATCGAGGACTGGATGCAGGTGGTGGCCATCCGCTCTCTCGTCTATATCGGCGACCAGGATTGTCCTTATGATGAGGAGTTCGACGGCAACGACTTTGCCGGACTGCATGTCCTGGCCTGTGTCGGCAACGAGCCCGTGGGCACCATGCGGCTGCGCTTTTTTGCGGATTTCGTCAAGCTGGAGCGGGTTGCTCTGCGCAAGGAATACCGTCAGTCCCAGGCCGCCCGCAAGATGATCCAGTTCGGCATGGATGTCTGCCGGCGCAAGGGCTACCGCACGGTATTCGGCCATGCCCAGGTGCGGCTGCTGCGCTTCTGGCGGTCCTTCGGCTTTGAAGAACGGGTGGGCCGGCCCCGCTTTATTTTCTCAGACCACGAATATGCCGAAATCGTTGCGGAGTTCGAGAGCCACCCGGAAGCCCTCACCATGGATGCGGATCCGCTCCAGATGGTGCGTCCGGAAGGTCAATGGGATCGCCCCGGCGTCCTCGACATGTCATCCACCCGCGAAGCGACCAATCCCAATCATGCGTGATTCAGGATCCGATCTTTCACCTGTCACCCATCACGAGAAAAGGGAATCCTGCGGTCATGGCGCGGATCTGGAATGATACGGGCTTGGCTTCGCTGGAGCCAGCCCAGACCCCCTTGCTTCTTCTTGAAGCCTTTCAGCCGAAATTCGCTGCCGAAAGCGGCGTGCTCGGCATGACACCGGAACGGACCGGCGATCCGGGCGACCCCTGTTGCGGCCTCTTCGCCGCCCAGACCATGCTGGGGTTTGCCCGTCTGTCGGCCTGGCCCATCGCGCATGTGCTCTACCGGCCGGAACCGGACCGGTTTGATCCGGATGCGCCCGAATGGCATCCCCTCCATGGGTTCCGGCCCCAGGCCACGGAAATGGCCTTTATCACCCACGGTCCATCGGCATTCGCAAACACCCGCTTCGAGCCGATGCTTCTGGGTCATTGGGACAGGGAAGTGTTTCTGCTCTCCCTGGCCTCGGCGGCAAGCCATATCGGCCTGCTCGCCTATGCCCGCAAGAAGGGCATATCCATGCATCTGGTCCACACGACCTGCCCGGAAGGCGATGCTCCGTCCACATGCGAAGCAAAGCTCAAGGGTGTCGGGGAGGAACCGAAGTCCGGTCTGCCGGGGATGGCCATCGACACCTGTCTGCGCCATTTCGGCCAGGACACGTTGATGCTGCGGCTTGCCGAAAGCCCGAATTGACGGCTTCCGGCGGCTCCACGTCACACACCCAGCGCCGGGCGGATCAGTCATCTGCCCGGCGAACAAGGCCCATGACATGGGCAGGCTGCGCCAAAGGTGCGCCTGTCCCTGTCTTTGTCTGTATGGGATTGATCAGCACAGGTCTGTAGCGGGGAACAGCGTTCCCGGAGCTTGTGTTCTTACAGCGCTGGCAAGGTCACTGTACGGATCTTTGCCGTGTTGCGCATGAGACGCCAGATTTCCCGGTTGAGACGCCCGGCCCGGGGATCGTCCCATTCCTCCACAAAGCAATGAAGTACCATGAGATCGTCCTTGAGGGCCGCATTGGAGGCATCTAGGGCGCTGATCCGCAGGCTTTCCTCCTCCGTCGCCGCCGCATGGGCGAGACGCGAGCGCAGGGCCCCGGCGGGCAGGATGGTCACGGCCCGGGCAAACAAGAGGCGGATGGCTTCATTCTCCCGGACACGAATCTCCGCCCCCTCTTCCTGTTCCCGGGCGGCAAACAGCATCAGCAAGGCGATGGTGGCCGTGGACCCGGCGCTATAGTCCGCTCCGAGACGGGGTACGACACCGGCCAGCAACTGGCCCGCTGAGACCATCAGGGTACGGGACGGATCAGGTTTCATGGCTCACCTCCACTCCTGGTCCGCCAGATCGCCGTAACCCAGGGCCTCCAGCAGAATCAAATTGTGCCTTGACGTGCAGTAGGCGCTGGAGAACGCCAGCACCGGATCCTGATTGGTGCCGTGGGTGTATTCCCTGGCGCTGGAGACCCAGATCCCGATGCCCTTCACCGCCGCGAAAATGCGCCACCAGGCCAGGGCTTCCCGGTTGACCGCGAGGCCGCTGGCTTCCTCCCACAGGATCAATCCCTGTTTCATGGGCACAAGACCCGCAGGCCGTCCGGGCACCCCATGGGTCCACAGGGGATCGAGCGCCCAGGCCAGATCCTCATGGGGATCGCCCAGATGCGCCATTTCCCAGTCCAGGACACCCTTGATCCGGCCATCATCGGTATAGAGAAAATTTCCGCTGCGATAGTCGCCGTGAACCACCGTCACCACGTCGGGGGGCGGCGGGGGATTGCGGCGCAGATGGCGGATGGCCGCCCGGGCGATCGGCTGGGGCTCCAGTTCATCCTCGTCCAGGACCCGTTCCCAATGATCGAGCTCCCGGCGCCAGCAGGCTTCGGGCTCGGGCCGGTCCACGACCTCCGCAAGGGGCAGGCTGTGAGCTGGCGTGCCGTGAATGTGGCCCAGAATGCTCCAGAACTGGATGCCCAGGCGTTCCTTGAGCGGACCGTAAATGTCCGGCGCAAAAGGGGACGCGGCCTGGGCGTCCTCGATTTCGGACATGATGAAGAAAGGCCGGCCAAGCCAGGTCGCCCCAGTTTCCAGGGCGATCGGTTCGGGCACGGGCACAGGGGTGTTCCAGAAACTCTGATAGGCGGCGTATTCGAGGGCACGGTCCGTGTCGATCAGACTGCCGGAGGGGTCGCGCCGGACAATCAGGGTACGGCCTTGCGGATCCGCGCCCGGGCCGGAGGCACCATGAACGGTGATCCGGAAGGTCTCCCGGGAAGCGCCGCCATGAAACCGGGTCAGGCCGCTGACCGCGACCGGTGCCCAGGCAGGGAAGCGGGCGGCCAGAAAGGCTGCGAGCCGGGCTTCCAGTTCCGGGCCATGGGGGACCGCCTCGGGGGCCGGCGCGGCCATGATCAGGCTCCGCCTCCAGGCTCGTTGGAGCCTGATCCGTAGGGGCCGGATGCCCCATGGGCCGTCGTGTCCAGGGCATGGTCTTCCGGGGCCGGATCAAGCAGATCCGTGAATCCGGACGGACCGTGGGGACCGATGATCAACTGCTCCAGAACCCCCAGGCCCTCGGCGGAAGAGCCCGCACTGCTCTCCAGCTTGACCGTACAGAAGGCCTGGATGTGAAGATGCATCGGATCGAGAGGATTGACCCGGTCCAGCACATATTCGTCATAGCCGATGTCATACTCGCCGCGGAAATGGCCATGGCCCCATTCCGGATGGGTATAGCCGATCCCGCTCATGGAGAAATGCCAGTGGGGCGTCAGTGTGATGGTGGTCTGAACATTGTCAAAACCGGTCAGGTGGATTTCCGCCCGGCGGGCGGAACGGGTGCCGGGCTGGAAATGGACCGTGCTGGAGACCTCCCGCTGGAGCATCTCCGCCCCGCCGCCGGTGGGCACGAGCAGGCCCTTGGTGTTCCAGGCATGGCCGTTCTCGTCGGAATTGACGTGGAAATACGTGGCCAGATCTTTGAAATTGAGGGGCGCCCAGAGCCAGTAGAACTGGGGCGGCTGCACTGGCGCATTGGGCTGGGGGTCAGGCATGCCGATGGGCCGCACACCCCAGGACCGGTCCCGGGTGCCCCAGTTGTTGGAGGTGTAGAAATCCGTCCGTTCACCGTCAATCTTGACATAACCCTCATAGGACCCGTTCTGGGTCATGCGGGTGACGTCGAGCACCATGCGCGGGCCCTGGCGCCGGGTGAAACGCGGTTCCTCGACGGGAAAATGGCGGCCGGTGAAAATCAGGTCCGCCTTGATGCCGTGGTCCGGGCTGTCCACCTGAATCCGCAGGGACTCCAGGGGTTCTATGACCGAGATTTTCAGCGGTCCCACCTGGGTGTCGATCCGCTCGGAATGCATCACCTTGGTGACCCGCAGATTGCGCTGGCGCCCGTCCTTCACGATGCTGAAGGCTCCGTCCATGATGTTGAGATGGGGATAGACCCCTAAGGCGCAGGCGAAGAACAGGCCACCGTCCTTCAGATAGCCGTTGAAAAAGAACCGGTCATAGAAATTGCGGTCCGAGCCCGCCGTCGCCACCGGTTCGGGCAACTGGTGAATGGGATACTCGTCGCCTTTGGTCAGCATCGGTCCTCGGTCCTCTGTTGTCGTCCGGTCCCGTCATGATCAGCCGGTCCATCCCAGGAGCCGGCCCCACGACATCGGAGTCTTCCGCCATCGCGCCCATCTGGACGCGGCAGCCCGGTCAAAGGGTTTCTTCCGTTCCCAGAATACTGGTGACCTGGGAAGAGAGCTGGCCGCCATTACCGTGGCTGACCGCAAGTCTGGCATCGGGGATCTGCCTTGCCCCGCATTCGCCGCGCAGCTGGCGCACCGCCTCGATCAAGGTGAACATCCCGTACATGCCCGGATGGACACAGCTCAGCCCGCCGCCGTTGGTATTGACCGCGAGACGGCCTCCCGGCGCGATCGCCCCGCTTTCCACGAACCGGCCCCCCTCGCCTTTCGGGCAGAAGCCAAGGTCCTCCAGGAACAGAATCGTATTGATTGTGAAGGCATCATAAAGCATGGCCACATCCACCTCCCCCGGGCCGACCCCTGCCATGGCAAAGGCGCGGGGGCCGGAGCGGGCCGCAGCGGTGGTGGTCAGGTCGGGCATTTCGGAGACCTGCATGTGGTCCTGGGCCGCCGCCACCCCGAGCACATGGACGGGCTTGCGGGGGAAGTCCCGCGCCCGGTCCCGGTGCACCAGGATCGCAGCCCCGCCCCCATCGGTGACCAGACAACAGTCGAGCAGGCGCAAGGGATTGCAGATCATCCGGGAGGCCATGACATCGTCCAGGCTCAGGGGACCTTCCATGAACGCTTCTTCGTTCAGATTGGCCCAGGCCCGGGCCGCGACGGCGACTTCGGCCAGATGCTCCGGGGTGGTGCCGTAGTCGTGCATGTGTCGGGCAGCGGCCAGGGCATAACCGGAAATGGGCTGCCGGGGACGGTAAGGCCCTACCCACCAGGGACTTTCAGGACGCTGAGCACCACGGCCGCCGGGGCGGGTCCGCTGATTGGAGCCGTAGCAGACCAGGGCCACCTGACACAGGCCCGCATCCAGGGCAAGGGCCGCCCATTGCAGATGATTGATGAAGGAGGAACCGCCTGTATTGGTACCTTCGACCACCTCCGGCTTGAGCCCGAGATACTCCCCGATCACCACCGCGGGCAGATTGCTGGTCATGACCGTGCCGAACAGTCCGTCCACGTCGTGAAGACCGAGGCCCGCGTCGCCAAGCGCGTTGTGCACCGCCTCCGCCAGGATCTCCATGTCGGTCCGCCCCCGGGCCTCGCCCAGCCGTCCGTCCGGGGCAAAACCGCCCAATCCGATGCCGACAATGGCGGCCTTGCCGCGAATGGATCCCCTATCCGTCATCAGCCTGCCCTCCCCCTCAGACCGGATCGAACACGATGAACGGCGTTTCCGCCGACGTGTCGATGCGGGGCCGCACGGCCATGCCGATGGTCACTGCTTCGGGCGCGATCCCCTCGACCCTTGAGAACATACGGGGACCTTCAGCCAGTTCGATGACGGATAAATTATAGGGGCCGCCTGCTTCCGGTTTGGCCTGGATCGTGGTGGCGGAATACACGGTCGCCTTGCCGGAAACCGGCACGAAGGTCCAATCCGCACTCCCGCAGGCCACGCACAGCATACGAGGATAGAACTGGTGGCTTCCGCAGGCATCGCAGCGCTGGATGCGGAATTCCCCCTGGGCAAGATAGTCATGGTAGAGCACATCCGGCCCCGATCCCTGGAAGGCCGGTTGGCCTCGGGACGCCTTGACGCCTGTCATCTGGTCTGAACTCCCCGAATGGCGCCCCCGTCAGAGCACACTGGTCGATCCTGCGATCGGGGGCTCCCTCCCGCAGGCTTGCGACCATCAAACTCCACCGACTTGGCCCCATGAACGCTTCTGAACGCGGCCAGGCTGGTCCTGACCGGATTTGGCCGTAGGATAAGGGGGAACGGTGGCGATGACCACCGTAACGGCATCCAACCGGCCCAATCAGATGGATCCTGCAACCCTGGGACGGTCCCGTTGACCGGCGCCGGACAGGCGGACCAATGCCAGGACCAGCAACCAACCGGCCAAGGCCTGCATCAATACCATTAAGGGAGTCCCACCCATGACCAGCCCATCGGAACCCTTTTCCGCCACCCGTCCGGGCTATCCTGGTATGCCGGAACCAGTGATGAGGATCGTCAACGGTGTGCGCCTGACCGTGTTCGAGGCCGGACCGCCCGACGGCCCTGCCCTTGTGCTGTCCCATGGGTTTCCGGAACTGAGCTATTCCTGGCGCCACCAGATCGCGCCCCTGGCCGCCGCCGGATATCACGTGATCGTTCCGGATCAGCGGGGTTATGGCTGGAGCGAGTGTCCCCGGTCCGTGGAGGCCTATGACATGGCGTCTCTCACCGCAGACCTGGCGGGGCTCTTGGATGCCACGGGTCATGAGACCGGGATTTTCGCCGGACACGACTGGGGCGGTCTTCTGGTCTGGCAGATGCCCCTGCGCCACCCGGACCGGACCGCCGGGGTGATCGGGGTGAACACACCGTTCATTCCCCGGCTGAGCGCCGATCCCATCGACCTTATGCGCAGTGCCTATGGGGACGGAATGTATATCGTCTTTTTCCAGGAACCGGGCCGGGCCGAAGCCCTGCTGGAGGCGGATTTGGACCGGTCCTTCCGCTTCTTCATGCGCTATCAGGATCCCAAGGAATCCGAAGGGCTCCTGGCCCGAGGGGAGAGCGGCGGATTTCCAGAAGCGTTCAGCCGGGACGAGTCACAATGGCCGGGACAGCTGATCATGGGGCCGGAGGACCGCTCCATCTATACGGCGGCTTTTGAACGCACGGGCTTTACCGGCGCGATCAACTGGTACCGGAATTTCTCCCGCAACTGGCGCCAGGCGGAAGGCCAGCCCGAGCAAATCCATGTCCCCGCCCTGATGGTCACCGCGGAGCACGATCTGTCGATCCCCCCGTCCATGGCCGAGAACATTGCGAACTATGTGCCGGATGTGGAAGTCCATATGTTGGAGGCTTGCGGACACTGGACACAACATGAACAGCCGGAGGCCTTGAACCGTCTCATGCTCGACTGGCTCTCCCGGCGCTTCCCGGCATGACCGCCTGCTTTACTCTCATCCGGGCAACGGATTTTCGCGAGGCTTTCCCATGACACCGGATCTGCTGTTCCTGATCGCCAATGTCTCCGTGGTCCCGTTCTGGCTGTTGATCATTTTTCTGCCGGGCAGCGCGGTGACCCGGTGGGCGGTGCACTCGATCGCCATGCCCGTGCTTTTGGGGGTGGCTTATCTCTCTATTGTGATAAGTGGCGCCTTCAATGGGGGGCCGGAGGGCGCGGGCTTCTCATCCCTGGAGGGGGTGATGGCGCTGTTCACCGTCAAGGAAGCGGTGCTCGCCGGGTGGCTCCACTATCTCGCATTTGATCTCTTTGTCGGGGCCTGGGAAGCCCGGGATGGGTCCCGGCGGGCCATGCCTCATCTGGTGCTGGTGCCCTGTCTTCTTCTGACTTTGCTGCTCGGGCCGATTGGATTGCTCTGCTATCTGGTGATGCGTGCGGTGCTGGGCCGTGGCGGCTGGAGCCTTCTGGAGCGGTGAGCCAGCAGGGTATCTGGTGGTACCGGGCCGATGGCCAATCATGACGAAATTGCGGTCAGCGCACAATCGGAGGGCGAAAAGCGGGCTGTAAACCTTGAAGCTGGTTGCGCTCGCATTGCAAAACTTATATGACAATGATCGAACGTTGATCATCGTAAGCGAACCGTGTTTCATGCTCGGCTGAGCTATAGGGTTCCCTCCGACCTTTTGTTGACGGCATCCGCGGCCCTCCTCCGAGGACATTCTGGCCGCGCGTTTACAGAATTTTGGATCGGATTTCTCAGCTGGCAAAACGCCAGCCCGCCGGGTTGCGCACGTCTTCTTGACGGTTCACCCATGGGAAAACCATGGGACCCCGCCCAGAGGGGGCGGTTTCGGGGCATATCATGGCTACTACCAGCTACCGGACAGACAGTCCGTATACGCCACATGACGCCTACCGTCCGGCCGAGGCTCTGCTCGACCGTCCTCTGCGCATTCTCATTCCCTCCTACCGCTCTCACAAATATACCGGCGGCCAAGGGGTCTATCTCCGGTTCATGACCAGGGCGCTTGCGGATTACGGCCACCAGGTGGATGTCATCTCGGGCCCGCCCTATCCGGACCTCGATCCCCGGGTCGGTCTGATCAAGCTTGATTCCCTGGATCTCTACGCCAAGCCCAAGGTGTTTCTGGGCCTGCCCGCCATGCCGAAGCGGGCGTTCACGAGCCGGGTGGATTTCTACGAGTATGTCTCCCACATCAGCGGCGCCTTTGCCGAGCCGACCACTTTCGGTATGCGCATGGCAGCCTATCTGCGGGACAATCTCGATAAATACGATGTCGTCCATGACAATCAGACCCTGTGTAACGGCCTGCTCTCCATACAGAAGATGGGCATGCCCGTCGTCGGCACGATCCACCATCCGATCACCAGGGACCGGCGCATTTCGGTGGATGCCGCCGATACGCTGAGCCTGCGTCTGCTGGTCAAGCGCTGGTATTCCTTCGTGGACAAGCAGATCAAGGTTGCCCGCCAGCTCGATCCCCTGGTCGTGGTCTCGGAATCCACCCGCCGTGACGTGGCCCGGGATTTCGGTATCCCTGCGGAACGTCTCGAACTGGTCTATCATGGGATCGACACGGAGCTTTTCCGGCCGATGCCTGAGATCGAGCGCAAGCCCAACCGGCTGATCACCACGGCCAGCGCCGACGTGCCGCTCAAGGGCCTGATCTATCTGATCAAGGCCTATCACGAACTGCTTCAGCGCTATCCGGATCTCGAACTGATGGTGATCGGTAAATTGCGGGAAGGGGCCACCGCCAATCTCCTGGACAGCCTGTCCATGCGGGACAAAGTGACCTTCGTCTCCGACCTCACCTTCGAGGACATCACCCGTCTTTACGCGGAAGCAACCATTGCCGTGTGTCCTTCCGTCTACGAAGGGTTCGGTTTCCCTGCGGGCGAGGCCATGGCCTGCGGCGTCCCCGTTGTATCCACATCCGGTGGATCCCTGCCCGAAGTGGTCGGCGATGCGGGCCTTCAGGTGCCGCCCAAAGACCCCGCCGCTCTGGCCCAGGCCATCGGTACACTGCTTGATGATGACGACCTCCGCACACGCCTTGCCGGGGATGGCCGGGACCGGATGCTGCGCCACTTCCAATGGGAAGGGGCCGCCCGCAAGGTGACCCAGATCTATTACCGCCTCCTCGCCTCTCCCCACTGGAAAGCCCATGCAAACCATCGACCTCAAATCCCTGCGGCTTGAGGACGGGGGCCGGGCCCTCGACCTGGGGTGCGGCACGGGACGCCATCTCCACGCTCTCTATTTCGCCGGCGCCATTCATGCCATTGGCGTCGATATCGGCATCGCTGACCTGAAGACCGCGCGCAAAGGCTTCGAGGATCATCCGGATCTCAGCGGTCGGGATGCGCACTGGGGCCTTGCCGCCGCCGATGCCTTGCGCCTGCCCTTCCCGGATCACGCATTCCAGACCATCGTCTGTTCGGAGGTGCTGGAACACATTCCCGACTACAAGACCGCGATTACGGAGATTGCGCGGGTCATCAAACCCGGGGGCAGACTGGCGGTGAGCGTGCCCCGCTACTGGCCTGAATGGATCTGCTGGAAACTCAGCAGCGAATATCACAACACCCCCGGCGGCCATGTGCGCATTTTCCAGGATCAGGTCCTGCGCCGGGACATCGAGGCGGCCGGTTTCACCTTCGTGCGCCGCCACTGGGCCCATGGTTTGCATAGCCCCTACTGGTGGCTCAAATGCGCCATGTGGGAGGCCCGTGACACGAACTGGCTCATCCGGCAGTATCATCGGCTGCTGGTCTGGGACATCATGGAGCGTCCCTGGCTGACCCGGGCCCTCAGCGCCGTGGCCGACCCCCTTATGGGCAAGAGCGTGGTTCTCTATTTCGACCGAACGGCAGACACCGCTTACGCCTAACGCGCCGGGGGTTCCCAGTGAAACCGATCCTTATCGATGCCGGAACCGTGGCCGACGGGTTCTTCGATGGTGCGGTTGCCCGCATTCTCGAGCTTCAGCGGACCAATGGCGCCATTCCCTGGTACGACGATGGGGTGATCGACCCCTGGAACCATACCGAGGCCGCCATGGGGCTGACGGTCATGAAGGAGTGGGAGCACGCCCGTCGCGCATTCCGCTTCCTTGCAGACAGTCAGCTTGCCGACGGCTCCTGGTGGGCCCAGTACGGCGCCGCCGTTCCCCTGGATGACAACCGCTACAACGGAGACGGGGACAGCGAGAAGCGGCTGCGAGACACGAACTTCTGCGCCTATCCCGCCGTGGGAATCTGGCATTACTATCTTTGCACAGATGACCTTGATTTCCTCAAGGAGTACTGGCCCGTGGTGAGGGATGCCACGGACTGGGTGCTGTCCTTCCAGTCCGAGCACGGAGAGATCCGCTGGGCGGCTCGGGATACGGGCACACCGGAAGATGACGCTCTGGTTACTGGCTGCAGCTCCATCTACAAAAGCTTGAGCGCGGCCTATGCGGTCTCACGGGCGGCAGGAGAGGCCCGGTCCGACTGGCTGACCGCCCGGGACCGGCTGGGGCACGCTTTGCGGCACAAGCCCGAACGGTTCGACCGGCAGTGGGCCAAGAAGGATGGCTTTTCCATGGACTGGTATTATCCGGTCCTCACCGGGGTGCTTCAGGGGAGTGCGGCCCATGCGCGCCTTGCGTCCCGGTGGGATGAGTTTGTCGCGGATGGCCTGGGCTGCCGTTGCGTGATCGACCAGCCCTGGGTGACCATCGCCGAGAGTTGTGAACTTGTCCTTGCCCTGATCGCCTGCGGTCAGACCGCCCGGGCCAGGGATCTGTTCTCCTGGCAGCATCAATGGCGGGACGAGGCCGGAGCCTACTGGATGGGATACCAGTTCGAGGCAAATGTGTTCTGGCCTGACGAAAAGCCCGCCTGGACCGCGGGAGCGGTGATTCTGGCCGCTGACGCGCTTCTGGGCCTGAGCCCGGCGCGCCATGTGCTCAGCCGTCCGGCTACTGACGCCGTAGAATCCGCAACGACTTGACCGCGGCCACCTCCGCGAACAATCCCGACGCCAGAGCCATCTTGTAGATCTCGAAGGGCGGGCGCCCGCCATCCGCCGGATCCGGAAAGACATCGTGGATGGCCAGGGTCGCTCCGCCTGGCAGTTTGGGCGTCCAGCAGCGATAGTCCGTAAGGGCTGCATCCATGGAATGGCCGCCATCGATGAACAGGAAAGACAGGGGGGTCAGCCAGTGGCGGGCCACCAGGGCGGACTTGCCCACAACAGGGACCACATGGTCTTCCAGGTCTGCCCTGCGCAGGGTGGTGCGGAAGAACGGCAAGGTATCCATGGCGCCGGCGCTGTGGTCCCACAACTCCGTGTCATGATACTCCCAACCCGGCTGGTTTTCCTCGGAGCCACGGTGGTGATCAAGCGCGAACAGCACCGTGCCTGCTTCCCGGGCAGCCGCCCCCAGATAGATGGCGGACTTGCCGCAATAACTGCCGATCTCAAGCCAGGGCGCCTCGCTCAGGCCGGGTCCATGGGTCGGCGCGGTCCGGGCAGCGGTGTAAAGCGCCCTGCCCTCGTCGGCGTCCATGAAGCCTTTGACCGTATCCGGATCAAGCGGTAACTGCATTCATTCCTCTACGCTCTTTTCCGGTCAGGATCCCAGGGGCGCCTGCACACCATCCACTTGACCCGGCGGGCATCATCCCGCGCCGGTCATGCTCCGGCTGACCGCCCAGAGGCGTTCGGCTGCATCCGCCTGGCGGGCCGTGGCCGAGGCCTTGGCGACCTGACACTTCTCGAAATAGTCGCCGGTCACACCGTGAACTTCCGGAGAGCTGGCCAGGTAGATGCTGGTGCGCGCCCCGGTGGCCGGGGACACCGCTGCGATCCGTTTGGCAAAACCCAGCGCCATGCTGAACATCTTGCCTTCATTGTTGTTACCGATCTTGGAGGCGACAAACCCCGGGTGAAGGGCATTCACGGTCACACCGGTTTCGCGCATCCGTCGGGCCAGGGCGAAGGTGAAATAGAGATTGCACAGTTTGGAGCGCTGATAGGCCTTCCAGCCCTCGAACTTGCCTTCCATCTGAAGATCGTCGAAATCGAGACTCACACCCCGATGGGCACCTGACGAAACATTCACGATCCGTCCTTCCGGTGCGGCCATAAGGCTGTCCAGAAACAGATGGGTCAATAAGTAGTGGGACAGATGATTCAAGGCAAAGGTCATTTCAAGACCATCCGCGGAGAGACGACGGTCCATGAAAATACCGCCAACATTGTTGACCAGCACATCAATGACCGGATGGGCCGACAGGATTTCCTCGCTGACCCGGCGGACTTCGTCCATCTGTGACAAATCAGCAATGAAGGGATGGACCGATGCACCGGCCCTGGCCTTTTCCATGGCCTCGGCCACCTGACGGGTCTTGGTCTCGTTCCGGCCCACGATCAGGACTTTGGCGCCCATACGGACAAGACCCGTTGCCGTGGACCGGCCGATGCCATCGCTGGCGCCAGTAATGACAACTGTCTTTCCGTCCATGTCCTGATTATTCATCGAACCCTCCCAGGTCCCGATATCCTGAAGACGCGCCTGCTGGCGGCGTGCCTGGACGGTCGAGCCTGCTGTCCCAATCGGTGCTCATGAGCATCCTAAACGCACTCTCTCCATGGCCGCTTGCGGGCATGATCATCCCGAAGCCTCATTCACGAGCCGGGCCAACGGGCCGGATTTTCCACCGGTTTCCATGGCTCAGCCAACGCGCAAACAGGGTACCGCCGCATCTGCCTCCATATGGGTGGGCGATGGCGCGGAGTCCAAGCCGCACGGGGCTCAAACACGGTATCCACGGGAAGGAACCGGCCCCGCGACATGGCTGAAACGGCCTGGCGGCCGCCCTCCCCCTCGTCAAAACCCGGCTCCACCCTGACCCAGGCACGAACAGCCTTCGCCTCAGCGTCCGCTTCTCCCAAGCCTGTCCGCCGTCAAGCGGGTGTGCTCGTCGCCGTAACAGCTTGGCAAGGGTTGTTTGCGATGGTCCCCCTCGTCGGATCCCGCCGGCCAAGGGCGATTTGATGAAGGGAAAGCGGCTAAATGAAGGTGCTTGTCGTTGACGACTACAATACGATGCGGCGGATTATCCGCAACCTTCTGTCCCAGATCGGCTACAACGAAGTCGATGAAGCCGAGGACGGATCATCCGCGTTAGCCAAGCTGCGGCGCGGAAATTACGGTCTGATCATCTCGGACTGGAACATGGAACCTATGACAGGTTACGAGCTTTTGAAAGAGGTTCGTGCCGACGAGAAACTCAAGACCTTACCATTCATTATGGTAACCGCTGAGTCGAAGACGGAAAACGTCATCGCGGCGAAAAAGGCTGGCGTGAACAACTACATCGTCAAACCTTTCAACGCGGCCACCCTGCAGCAGAAGATCAATTCCGTCCTTCCCGGACAGGCTGCCTGAGGGGGTTCTCGCCATGACGACCGGCGCATTGCAGAGCAAGTCTCCCGGTGTCCAGGAGGGTCTGGACGATCCGCAAGCGGATACTGACGCTAAGCCGAACGTTGAGCCACGCGCTGACATCAACGGGGCTTGCGTCACGGAAGCTTTCCGGAACGGTCAGCATGACACCGGGCACAGGCCCGTTCATCTGTCAGCGGATCAGCGGACCTTCGAGACCCTGGAAGATGCGATCCTGCGCACGCCTCTCGGCCGCTGGTTCCTGCGGGAAGTCGAGCGGCGGGCCCGCACGACCGAAACCCGGAACATTCTGGACGCGATCGGTTCCGTGCGCGCCGCGGTCGAGGCCCAGCGGTCCACCATGCGCCTTGAAGTGGTCCGTGAGGAACTCAAGGAGATGGCGGCCACTATCGACAAGACCCGGGAAGAAATTTCCGCGATCCGTCCCGACGGGGCGGGCAACAGCCGGATTTTCGCGGCCACGGAAGAACTGGACGCCATCGTCACGGCGACGGAACGGGCCACTTCGGACATTCTGGAGGCTGCAGAAAAAATCCATCAGTATGCCGTGGACCTGCGGGCCGCAGGCGTGGACCCTGACCTGTGTGACACTCTGGATGCGGAAGTAGTGAACATCTTCACCGCCTGTACCTTCCAGGACATCACCGGTCAGCGTACCACGAAGGTTGTCAATGTGCTGCGGTATCTGGAGACCCGGGTCAAATCCATGATCGAGATCTGGGGCGTGGACGAGGAAACCGCCGAAGCGGTGAGCCTCACTTCCGGTCCCCAGCTTGACGGGCTCGGTGTCAGCCAGGCGGATGTGGACGCCATGATGAAACAGGGTGCCGGCCAGGGCGGCGAACTGGATATCGACGCTCTGTTTAATGACGATTGAGGCCGATGGCATAAACGGGTGCCGTCGCCGGCGTGGCAGATCACCAACACCCATGCCTGGTTTACTGCCGGGAAGCGGCTAGCGCGCTGCCCCGGCAATGGCCTTGCGGCACTGACCTGCGCGGCCCCGCCCGGCATTGGTTACGGCATTGGTCACGGCATCCGGGTGGGCCTCGAACCGCTGGACCTCTGCGGGTCCATCACCACCCGTTTGCACGGTTCCACAGGCTGAGAGAATATCTTCAGGCAGAACAACGGGCCTGCCCTCCACCACATGACGCTGGTAGGAGGACTGGAGGTCGACCCCGGTCACCCGCTTGATCTCTCCCAGAAGCCGGTCCGTCGCGGCGGGGGCATAGTGACCCTCATGGGTTTCCTTCAGGGCCAGCATCACGTCGTCCAGGGTGTATTTCCCCCCTGTCTCCCGGTGAATGATCCGGTCCCAGAGCAGAGCGATCAGCATACCCCGGTCATAGGGCAGCCGGTTTGCATCCCTGTCAGTGTAGAAGAGCCCCATGACCTCATCGTTTGGTGCATCCCGGTAGGGAGACCGGCCATACCGCTCCAGAATCTCATTCAATTCCCGGATCGCTTCGGACACACCGATCCGACCGAACCGCACGCCGATGCGCCAAGTATAAAAGACCGTAAACCCCTCGGAAAACCAGAAATCCCGGCGTTCATCCGTCTCAGGGCCGTCTCCGGTTCGGGCACCGCCAAGGGCACCGGGAATCCAGCTGTGCAGGTGTTCATGGGCCAGGGTGCGCTCGACAATGGGCAGGGGAACCTTCGGTGTCATGAAGAAGGCAAAAGCGTCTCCCAGCCCGGTCCCGGCAACGAGACTGCGGCGGCGCTCCGGGACGAGTGGCAGAACCGTAACCAGATAAGGTTCCGCCTCATCCTGCCAGAAACTCAGATTGGCATTCATGATGTTGCGCAGGGTGCGGGCGAAGGTGACATCGTCAACACTCTGACGGCCCAGGAGAGCCACCCGGAGCCGGGACTCACCGAGGGGCATGGTCACCATAGGGAAATCACCGCCAACGGAAATACTCTGGCGCAGGGCCCGCAGGGTCAGGCCCCCATGGGTGAGGTCCGACGCGACCGCCCAGGTGCGGGGAAAACCCGTGAAGCGGACCGTCACCGGCACTTGCGTATCCATCCCCCGGAGCGGATAGGCAAAGGCCGTCCAGCCAATGACATGGAAATGATCAGGCTGGATCGTAACCCGGTATCTTGTATTCGCCCCGGCCCGCTGGGGACCGTCGAAATCCTGGACCAGACGATAGCGCAAATGAATGTCCGCACCGCTCCCATGGCGCAGGATCCGTTCCCCCGCGCCGCCATGATCATCGGTGGCCGCACCATCCGTGGCCGTGACAGGCTCAACGCTCACGCCGGCCCCTTCCGCGTGAAGATCCTCCACCGCTTTCCACAGGGCCTGCTCGCCGCCCCATCGATCCGGAAGCGCCAGACGGGTCACCCCGTCCCGGTTTCCCTGAAAGACCAGATCGACCCGTAACGCCGTGAGCGAGTCACCGTCAAAAACCGGAGATACTGTATAATCCAAATGGAGCGGGACGCCCTGTCTCTCCGGCCCTTCACCGCCGCTCTCGGGCCACGCTCCGGCGGCAGGCGCGCTCACGCAGTAACCTGAAAAGTGTAGAAGCGAAACGATAATGACCGACGCGGGAAACTTCAGCCTGTCACGGACGCGGCGCTGGCGCTCAGGCCCCCGGTCAATCAGGTCGGCTGAGCTTTTGATGATGTCAAACAGGCCCCGCCGCATGCCCGGCCAGCCCGGCGCCCAGCCCCAAGCCATCAGTCCCCTCCGGAAATCCAGTAGCCAATGCCCCGCGCGGCGTCGCATACAGTTCCCTGCAGGCACCGCTGACCCGGCGCACGGATGGGCTGCACCTGCGCCCCCGCCAGTGCCGTCAGAGGTTGAGCGACAACCAATCATGGTCATACAGATGATTGCATGCCCAGAAAACCGCCCGTGTTCACGGTAATTCGACCTGCGGCGCCCCGCAACGCGCGATAGTTTGACCGGACCGCCCGACGCCCGGATCGTTCGGACGCGCCCCAGACCGACCGACCTTTCCACCCGACCTTTCCGCCAAACTCTTAATGACATGGATGCCGCCATGGGACCGAAATCGCCTCAGAATTACACCCCCGTCCCAGTCGGCCCTGTCCCAGTCGGCCCTGTCCCAGTGCGTCGAAGGGTTTTCCCCCTCCCGGACTCCATGGCGGTGAAGCCCCATTGGCGCACTTTACGGGTGATCGGCATGCTTTTGAGCCTGCCCGCCTGCAGTATTCCCGGCCCTCAGACCGGCGAGGACGACATGGCCACCCTGTCGCGCCGGTCAGTCACTCTGCCCGCCCTGCCCCCCGCCACCGAGGAAGCGGTCACCATCAGCTATCTCGACGGCGGCGATCCGAACGGGCCCCGGGTGATCTATGTCCATGGCACCCCGGGAAATGCGGAGGGCTGGGCGGACTACATCATGGCACCCCAGGCGGAGATGAAAGCCATCGCCATCGACCGGCCCGGCTTCGGGCAAAGCGGTCCTGACGGGTCAGTGCCGTCCCTCCAGGCCCAAGCCGCCGCCCTTGAACCCTTTCTGGAGGCCCGGCGCGGGGTCGCGCCCATTCTGGTGGGCCATTCGCTCGGCGGGCCGATCGTAGCCAGAGCCGCGATTGACTTTCCCGACAAGGTTGGCGGACTCGTGATCGTGGCGGGATCACTTGATCCTGATTTGGAAGAAATCCACCCGATGCAATATGTCGGTGAGTGGTTGTGGGTGAGGCCCTTGCTGCCCCGGGCGATCCGCAATTCCAATCAGGAGCTGTTGGCCCTGGAAGATGAGTTGCGTCTGATGGCCGAACGCCTCGGCGAGATCAAGGTGCCTGTCGCGATTGTTCACGGAACGGATGACAATCTGGTGCCATTCGATAATGTGGCCTTCATGGAACGCACCCTGACCGGTGCCGCCATGCTGGAAATCATGGTGCTGACAGGTCAGAACCACTTCCTGCCCTGGAACTCCAAACCGGTTATTGACGAAGCCGTGGCGATTGTGCGGGACGCCATCGAAAAACCTGCCGGTGATCAATCCGCCGCGCCGTCGGCAGAGCCTGAGCCGGAATAAGCCGGGCAATAATGGAGCAACCTTCCGGAGTCGCAGCGCCGCGCGCTCGGGACGGACCAAGGGGGCATCGTCTTAAGCCCACGCCTGCAATCAGGGTCATAGGGGACAGGATATGGGAATGGAATCGGCGGACATGCTCCTGTCCTGGCTCAGAATGCTTGCGGCCAATCCCTTTCTCGTCTTCATGGCGATTGTTGCGGCCACCTTCATTCTCGAAGATGCGGCAACCGTGGGGGCCGGTCTTCTGGCTGCGGAAGGTCTCATTCATCCCGGTCTGGGCCTTGCCGCGCTCTATACGGGGATCGTGGGCGGGGACCTGGCGCTTTACGGTCTGGGGCGCGCGGCCGCCTCCCGGGACTGGCTGCGCCGACGGATCGGGGAAGAACAACTGGCCAGGGGCCGGCGCTGGCTCGACCGCAGGCTGATCCTGACCCTGTTCGGGGCACGTTCCGTACCGGGACTGCGTCTGCCCACCTATACCGCCAGCGGCTTTTTCCGGATTTCTTTCGTGCGTTTCGCGGCCATCGCCATTGTGGCTGCCGCCGTGTGGACCACGGCCTTTTTCGGTCTGGTCTATGGGTTCGGTCAGGCCGCAGCCTCGGTTCTCGGCCATTGGAGCTGGGCGGTGGGCGTGGTGCTTCTGGCCCTGGCGATCATCCTGCCACGGTTCATCAGTCCCCGCCTGATGGATGGGGATATCGCGGCGGACCCGGCTCCCGATGAAACCCAACTTCCGTCGGTGCCGCCCCCCATGAAAAAATCAGACGTGAACAAATCAGACTCCAACCAGACCGACGCTAACATTGACGGGAGAGAACGGTGAGCGCCCCAGTGACCAGCACCAGCGTCGAGACCTGGAAGACCGATGGGGACACCAGCATCCTCCATGAGGGCGGGCGCCACCACGGCCTGCCGCCCCTGGACGAAACGGCCCCGCCCCTCTCCCATTTCGAGACCTGGCGGCCCGTGGTTTTCTACTTTCCCCTGTTCCTGCAATGGGCATGGCTCGGGCTGCGCTACCGGGGCCTTACCCTGCCCACGGTGGCCAATCCTCTTTTTCCCGTAGGCGGACTGATCGGCGAATCGAAGGCCCAGATCCTCGATACCATTCAGGACCCGGAAGCACGGTCCCTGGTTGCGCCCTACATTGTCCTGCCCATGCCCGAAGGCGAGGACCGGACGGTCCTGCTCAATCAGGCCCTGGACCGCATGAACGAGGAGGGGCTTGCCTTTCCCGTGGTTGCCAAGCCGGATATCGGCTGCCGGGGAGCGGGTGTGCGTCTGACCCGGTCGGTTGAGGATCTGGACGCCTATCTCGAACGGTTCCCCCGGGGCGACAGTGTGGTTCTTCAGGAACTGGTGCCCTATGAGGCGGAAGCCGGGGTCTTCTACATTCGCCGCCCGAGCGAACCCAAGGGCCGCATCTTCTCATTCACCCTCAAATACTTTCCCTATGTGACCGGAGACGGATCATCCACCCTGCGCCAATTGATCGAGGCGGATCCAAGGGCCGGGCGGCTGGCCCATCTCTATCTGCCGCGCCATTCGGATCATCTGGACACGGTCCTTCCGGAAGGCCGCACCTACAGGCTGGCCTTTGCGGGAAGCCACAGCCGGGGCACCATCTTCAAGAACGGCAATGCCCACATCACTCCGGAGATGACCGAGGTTTTCGACCGGGTCTCCAAGGCCATTCCGGAATTCTACTTCGGACGGTTCGATGTGCGGTTCCGGTCCCTGGACGATCTCCAGCGTGGGGAGCATTTCCGGATCATCGAGATCAACGGCGCGGGCGCCGAGGCCACCCATATCTGGGACAGCCGCACCACCCTGGGCGAGGCCTACCGGGATTTGGCGGAACAATACAGGGAACTCTACAGGATCGGCTTTGAAAACCGCCGCCGGGGGTTCAAGCCCATGCCGGTTCTGAAACTCATCGCCCGGTACTGGCACGAGGAACAGGTTACCCGACACTATCCGCCGACGGAATAGAAGCCCCCCGCTCAGGCGGCCTCGATGGTGGCGATGAAGCGCTTCAGCTTCGTCTGAAGCTGTTCCGTGCGCATTGCAAGATCCGCGGCGACACCCTGAACCTCATCGGCCGCGCGTCCCGTCGATTGGGCCCGCTCGGACACGCCGGCAATCTCCGTGTTCACCTTGTCGGTTTCCTGGGACGCCTCACTCGCATTGCGGACAATTTCCTGAACCGCCGAAGACTGCTCTTCCATGGCCGCCGAGATGGCAATGGCGCCTTCCTGAAGCTCCGAGATGATCCCCGTGATCCGGCCAAGGGAGGCCAGGGAACTGCTGCTTGTTTCCTGGAGGCGTTCGATCTGGTTGGCGATGCGGTCCGTCGCCTGGGCCGTTTGAGCCGCGAGGGATTTGACCTCACCGGCGACCACCGTGAACCCCTTGCCCACATCCCCTGCCCTCGCCGCCTCTATGGTGGCGTTCAGGGCAAGGAGGTTCGTCTGCGAGGCAATGTCTTCGATGATCTTGGTGATCTCGCCGACCTCTTTGGAACTGTCCGCAAGCACCTGCATCTGTTCACCGGCACCTGCCGCAAGCCGCACCGCATTGTCAACCACGTCCTGGGACCGGGCCGAATTGCGCGCAATCTCCTGGATGGAAGACTGGATCTGCTGGGACGCCGCAGCGACCACACCAACGCTGCGCGCGGTGTGATCCGATGCAGCCACCACAGAGGCGGACCGGGTGCCTGCCTCCTTCACAGCCTCGGACATGGCCCGTGATGTTGCATCCAGTTCGTTTGCGGAGGATGACAACATATCGATGACAGAGCCGACTTCCGCGTTCAGATCTCTCGCGATGCCGTGGAGGGTCTCCCTGCGTGCCTTGGCGGCCTCCCGGGCCTGTTCCTCCGTCTCCTGTTCAAGCCTGCGCCGTTCAAGCTCGTTGTCGCGGAAGATGCTGAGGGCCTCGGTCATGGCATGGATTTCATCGCGCCTGCGAACCGGTTTCAGGTGCAGGTCCGTATCACCTTCCGCCAGCTTGCGCATGGCCCTGGCAATGCCGCTCAAGGGGCGGGACAGTCCGTATCTGGCGAACATGATGCCGCCCGCGAGAACCCCCGCACTGATCAGTAGAAGGATGGAAAATTCCCATATCCTGTAGCGGGAGGCTTGGGTAAGAGTATTGATATTGGCTGCTTCGGCCAGATGGTCCCGCCGTGTCCGGATCTGCTCCCGCAGGGCGCTGAAGACCGTAGAGACCTTCTGGACCAGGTCTTTCAGCGCGGCAAGCCTCGCGCGTTCCTCAAAAGCAAAGTTCGCTGCCGCCGCCTCAAGGCGTCCGGCTTCCGCAAGCCTCAGGGTACGGCTGTTCGCCACAATGAACAGGGACAGAAGACGGTCCATCTGTCCGGAAATTCTGGTCAGCACCACAAGCCGGCGTTCAATGGCCAGGGCAGCGTCGGACCCGTCACCGATCAGACCCGCGTCATGAACCGCAGAGGTCAGCGCGAAGGACCGTCCTGTGAGCGCTTTCACCGCCTCGGAAACATCCCGACGGGCAGCAAGGGTCGCCTCCGTGTTCGGATTTCCGGAGCTCAAGCCGTTTTCATGGACTTCACTCAACTGGTTGATACGCACTGAAATCTGCAACAGGGCCGCCATAATGGCCTGACCCCGATCATTGAGCCGTGCCGCCGTCACGTTGTCGGTGCGGCCCCGCTCAAGGGCCTCATGTAACCTTGCCGAGCCATTCGCGGCAAAAACCACGCCGGCAATGGAAAGCAGTACGACGGGCACCGCAACCAAAAGCCCCACCTTCGCGGCGAGACTGTTGCGGACATTGGCCAAGCCCGGACTGATGGATGCCATCTTGATAAGACCTGCACGGAAGGACAAGGACATGAACGGGCTCCTCACCACGCGAGCAGGGCTTGAACGATCAAACGCGATTGCATGATCTGACGATAGACATCGGATGGCGTCATGCCGCCCTGAAGGGGCGCGAGGTTTGTTGGTTGGCGGACATTGGCGGCGTGTTTGAGGGCGCCCACATCAGCCATCACTAGATTGAGCCGGTCGAGGACATCCGCCGGGCTGACCTTGGTATCGATCTGCGTTGGCTCTGCAATCCCTCCCACGACATCCAGGGATGTGGTCTGAACCAGATTGCTCAAGTCGTTCAGCAGCGTGGCCACCGCGCCGTAGACATGGCCGGGCGTGCGGCTGGAAACCTCCGGTGCCGTTGCAATCTGTGCCTCAAGGCCTGCTTTCCGTGCAATGAGGGTGAGATCTGCCGTGATCGTGCTGGCAATCTGAAAGACATCGTTGGGGACCACGCTCGGCAGCCCCAGTCCATCAAGCGACGCGCTGATCCCGGCCATGTGGGCGTAGGCATCCTTGGGTGCCATGCCATCGGGCAGAGCAGCCCGGGCGGCCGCCGAGCGGATCCCATAGGCGCTCCGCAGCTCCGTGACATCATGCAGGATCTGATCCACCAGCCCTTTGACATCCGCGGGTTTGACCGCCTGGACCGGAAGCGGGTCCAATTGGTTTGGAGACAGACCATTGATGTAGCGTAACTGCTGGACCTTCAGGAAGACTTCTCTGGCCTTCTGGAGGACGTGCCGGGGCCGGCGCTCCGCATCGACTGTTTTCACGGATCCAGGCTCGGAGAAATTCGCCTCGTGAAACTGATCCAGTTCTGCCAGAATGGTCCGGGCGACCTGAACCACATGGTTCGGCGTTGCCTCCGCCCGGACCTGGGTCGTCCACAATCCTGCCAGTATGACAGCGATGATCAGTCTGCCGGTCATGGTGCCTTGTCTCCCGATTGCGGTTGTTGGCTTAGCCGTCCCCGGCTCAATATTGAGCCTTCACGATCAACCAGAGCTTTTGCGCGTCTACGGAGAATGTGTCCGCGTCATAGTATGCGTATTTCAGGGCGGTCTTATAATGCCTGCCCAGGCTGCCGGTCAGCACAGCATTCCATTCCGATCCATAGGCCCGGCTGTCATTGTGTGCCCAAAACTGATGGAAAACGGCGGTCAGCCCGTACTTGCCGAGGGGGGTGGGCGGCAGCTTGATCGATGCCTTGCCATAAGCGTTCTTGATCCCATCGGCGGGTGTTGTCAGAAACCTGTCAGCCCACCCATTAAATGCATGGAGCAGGCCCAGGGGGGCCGAGAGCGCGGCGGTGCCATCATCGCTCCCCAGCAGTTCAAATCCGCCCTGGACACTGACCGGACCCACAGCCGGTCCGCCATGGACGTGGATGTAATGCGCCCCATAATCCACCGGATTGTCGCCATAGTCCGTCTGGAATGCATATTCCGCGTGATAGCGCAGACTGGCTTTATTCCCTAACGACGTGTTGCCATCCAGGCTGATGCCGGTGGTCGCGCTGGACAGGCCCGGGGCCGCGGCGACCCCGTCGAGTTCGGCGAGTACGGAATAGCCGTTGACCTTCCCCACCTTCCCGGCGTCATAGGCCAGGTTCACAACATGAATGTTGGTGGCACTGTTGAAATTGCCGATGGGTGAACGGTCCGTAAACCCACGGTTTACGTTGAAGAAGAAGCCATAGGTGACTTCCAGATCGTCCACGGACTGGTTCTGCACCGTAATCCCGTCAAATGTCCGGTCGTTCTGACGCCAAACCAGGGAACCGATGAAACGCTGATTGTTGAGCTTGACCACTCTGCGGCCTGCGATCACCTGGGTGTCGGGGATGAGGCCGGTGCGCAGATAGGCCTGGTGCAGGGCGAGAGATTCAGGATCCGCCTCCACCGGAAATTCAGTCTTGCCGTTCAGAGTGTCGTTGAAGGTATCGTTGCCGACATGCACGACGCTCCGTCCCTGGACGTAGACATCGGATTGCTTGAAGCTGGGGGTGCGGTACCCCAGGAGGATTTTGAGGGTCGAGGCTTCCGCCTGCCGGTCAAAGCCGTCATCGTCGATATGGGCAAAGCGGTAGCGCAGGGATACATCCGGCGTGCCTGGAACATGCTCACCAAGGACGCTTTTGTCGGATGCAAACGCCCCGTTGGAGAGGGAGCCCGCGAAAGGCAGCACCATGAACACTGCCGCCACCGCTCTACACGGAAAACTTCTGCCTGCCATGCCCAAATCAACCCCTCTGGTGTGTCTTGGGGCATTGTGTAGGGCACCGAGGGTGAAAATCCCTCTAACGGCCTTATCGGGGAGAAGCAGGCGGTTTGGCGTCTTTCGAGGGCGATCAGCTCCGGCGGGCGCCCTGGCTGCGTGGCGCGGGTTTGCCGCTTTCCTCCAGCTCCGCAACGCATTCAAGGGCTGCAAGCATGGCCTGGGTCACCAGCAGACGATCGGACAGACGGGAGATGCGGTCGTCGGCGCGTTGACGATCACTGATCTTTGAAATCGACCGGCCGTCCAACTCACGGCGGATCTCACTGCGTAGATCCACGATTTCTTCCGCAACTCCTGTGCGGGCCGTGCTCACATCCCCATGGCGGGTGATCACCTCATCCACCGTGGTGCGCAGATAAGCGGGGGGAACGGAGGGATACTCAAGCTGGGCTTCGTAGTGTGTCAATGTGCGGGGGCAACTGCCCGCATAGGCAATCTGGGGCACGGCGACATGGGGAGGCAGACGTTCACCACCGGTCTGGGGCACAGCGAAATTGCTGGGCTTGTCCCATCCGCTGGAAGAAGCCGCGCAGGCGGACAGTCCGGCTGTCAACAGACCGTAAACAGATCCCTTCAGGATCATCTTGGGGGCAATCATTCTACGAAGCCTCAATCCGATACCCATCCTGTGTCACCGTATTCCAGACAGAGCACATTTCCCGGCACATAACATCTGCCTACAGAGTGGCAAAGCTCTCAGAAGCGCCGGGAGAGGGCGCGCAGCCATGGGGATGGAACGATCCGTATAGCCCCTGTCAGCGTCTTGTAGAACCAGCCGTTCACCAGCATGGGAGACCGCCCGGCCTCGACGGCCGCAATACTGTCCCGCGCCACTTTTTCAGCCGTCAGCCATAGGAATTTCGGATGGCGCCGCGCTGCCTGCTCGGCCCAATCCGCCCTGTGAAACTCGCTATAAGTGAAACCGGGACAGACAGCAAGAGCGTTCACACCAGTGCCCTCCAGTTCCAGATAGAGAGATTCGCTGGCCTTGATCAGGAAGGCCTTGGAGGCGCCGTAAAGGGTATGACCCCGCGTTCCCGGCAGCAGACCGGCGACGGAGGCCACATTGATGATCCGCCCGTAGTTCCGCTCGACCATGCCCGGCAGCACGAGCCGGGTCATGTGCTGAACGGACGTGACCATCACCTGCAGAAAAGCAGCATGATCCTCCCAGCAGGCATCGGCAAACCGGTCCCGTATGCCATACCCCGCATTGTTCACCACAATGTCGATGGGGTGGCCTGCATCCGCAGCCGCATCCGCGATGCTTTGCGGCGTGTCAGGGTCAGCCAGATCCCGGGGCAGCACGAGAACGGCGCAACCATGGGCCGCTTGCAACTCACCGGCAAGGGTCTGAAGCCGTTCCGCGCGGCGGGCTGTGATGATGAGATTGGCACCCTGCTCCGCCAGAACCCGGGCGAATGCCAAGCCGATGCCCGAGGACGCGCCAGTAACAAGGGCGGTGCGTCCGGCATAGGGTTTGGTTGAAGGGGCGGCATGGGTTTTGGACACCGGATCCGACCCTTTCCGTCAGCCGCCCGCCATCCCGTTGATCAGGACTCGGACGTCTGGTTGCCGCCGTTCTCGGAATTCTGCCCGCCGAGCCAGCCGAACAGGCCATTGCGCCGGGAGAAGGTGTCGCGCAATTCGCCGCCGGTGATCTCCTGCTTCTCCAGCAGAAGCTTGACGATCCGATCCAGGGTCTTGCGGTTTTCCTTGATGATCCGGATACAATCCCGGTACTGACGCTCAAGGGTCTGCTTGACCTCATCGCGCACATCTGCCGGCAGTTCCATGTGGCCCACTTCCCGCTGGTCCACGTCGAACCACAACAGGCCGCTTTTTTCGGAATAGCCGTGCTGGAGGAACATGCGCACCAGCAGACGGGTAGCCTGGGCCAGATCACTGTTGCCGCTGCCGCCAGCCCCGGCGCCCACATTGTCCTTGCCGTAGATGACTTCTTCAGCGGCCCGACCGGCTAGGAACACCCGGACCTGGTCGAGAACGTCCGCCTTCCTCACATCAACCCGTTCACTGTAGGAGGCGACAAAACCCAAGGTTCCATCCGGGCGGGGAATGATCGAGACGTAGGAAATATCCGCGCCCTGAGTGGGGCCCACAAGCTGCATCAGGGCGTGGCCTGCCTCATGGACGGCGGTGCGGTTGATTTCGTCCTGGGTCATCCGGGGCAGGCCCGTGGTGCCCAGGGGACGGCGCATGATCTCGGCGACGAAATCGCCCTGACCCACAAGGCGGCGGTCCTTCCGGGCCCGGCGGCGGGCGCCGCGCACGTAAAATTCCACATCGGCGCCGGTCTGGCCGAAAGTCAGCTTGGCCAGTTCCTCCGTATCGATCGGATCCTCGACCTGGTCTTTCTCCCGCAGCTTGCTGATGTGGTAGTCGTAGATTTTCGCGAGGCTGGGCACATTCGGACGGCGCACGGACACGGTCTGATCCAGGCGGCCTGCCCGTTTGAGGGCCGGGTCGATCTTGGCGGCCTCGTTGGTGGCCGCAATGACGATCACCCCTTCCCGCTCGTGGAAGCCCTGGAGTTCCTCCAGCACACAGTTGACCACGGCGGTGGTGTAGTAATCGTTCCGACCCTGATGATGCTGGCGGTTCCCGATGGAGTCGAACTCGTCGATAAAGACGATTGTGGGCGCATACCGGCGCGCTTCCGCGAAGAATTCCCGGATCGAGGCCAGGTGAGCATCCAGGGCGCCGGAGGCCTGCCATTCCAGGGCGGAGCCCGCAATAAAGCGGATGCCGGATTCCTTGGAGATGGCCTTGGCGAGCATGGTCTTACCAGTGCCAGGAGGACCGACAAGGAGCATGCCCCGGTCCACTTCCGACCAGTCGATCTCCCCGGACACCGCAAGGCGGATATCGGATACGAGCTGGTCGGCAACTTCCTTGGCCTCACCAAGCCCGTGAATTTCCGAGAGGCTCGGCGCATTGTTGGCCGCCCGCCGGGACAGGCGCCGGTCCACCCGCTCCTGGAGTTCCTGGATGGCGCGTTGGCCCTTGAACCCGGCTGCCAGAACCTTTTCGAAATCGAAGGGCAGAATGTAACGGGTCCAGGCGTCCAGATTGGGGGAATGGGCTGCTTCCGCACCCAGAATATCGGTGAAGATCGCATCCCGCACCCGACCCACCATGGGGGGCATGGCCATTTCCATGTCCATGTAGTTCTGGAAGGTCAGCGGCACGGCCCGGGGATTGCTGACCACCACAAGGCCGATATCCCGGCTGGTGACCAGATCCTTGATCAGGGAGCGGACGGAAGAGCGGTCGAGTTCGAAATCACCAGCGAAAAGCTGGTCATCGTAGAACACGACCCGGTCCTGGGAATTGTACCGCCGCTGATCGTAAGGCTCGTAGTAGGAATTGGCGGAAACGAAATCCAGGCTCAAGCAGTCGGCGATAAACCGGGCAATGTTTTCGGCAATTTCCCAGTACTGGGTCTCGAAGAGCACAAGGGGGCGCTTTTCGTCGAGAATTTCCAGGAAGGCATCAAAGGGATCGCCGCCCCGCTCCTTGATCCGGGCGGCCAGATCGCCCGTGTCCCGGGCGGCATAGTCCGCGACGGCCCGACGGGTCAGGTGCTCGGCCAGAACCTGGGGCACCTTCTTGTTATAGTTGCCGGCTACGATGGAGTCGTCGGAAACCGTGATCACCGTCGGGGTCTCCGTGTCTGCCTCAGCCAGCTTCTGGAAGGGTCCGCGTTCAAGGATTTCACCGGTCACGACCGGTTCCACATGGCCTTGGAACAGGGCGATGGGACCGATGACACCGTGAAGCTCATCGATCAGGAATTTCGCCAGTGCCGCGTCGAATTCTTCATGGAGAAAGACGGGGGCGGCGGCCACGCTTTCATCTTCGTAGTCGAAGAAAATCAAGGTGTAGGCGGCGAAATAGTCCCGGGCATTGGCCGGAATTTGACGCTCTGCCTCGTACCAGAGATCCATCGCGTCTTCAGCGGCTGCATCTACGGCATATTCAAGGGAGCGCCGCTCACCGATCTGCGCCAGGAAATCCGGATTATGGTCGTGGCGCTGGAAGAAAGCGGAATCGACCCCTTCCTCGAAGCCAGCAACCCGAGCCATGATCTCCCGGACATCCAGGAGATTGGCATCATCCTCCCGGTACACCCCGGCAAAACCGACATTGGAATAGTGTTCGCACAGGGCTGTGAATTCGGTGGCCGCCCACTCGCTGAAATCGCTGGGATCCTGGGCAGGGCTGATGCTGCTGGAACGTATTTCGGTCCGCGCGACCGTGTCATGGTGATCGAGGGCATAAAAGAGCGCGACGAACCGGTCCATCTAACATCCCCTCTGTACGGCAGCCCGGGAACTCATGCACTACCCCGGTCTTTCTGCCTTTCCCACAGTCTGGTCCCGCGGCGTTGGTGTTCCGGCAGCCTGCCCCTGATTTATGGCCTTTTGAGCCATGGGCCCTCTTAAGCCATGAGCGTTGAGCTGCCGTGCCGATCGTGCCGCGTTGGCTCCGGTCCCACGCCAGACCGTTTCATGGACGGGCCTGACTCCGGAATGGCACAGTAACCCTAGTGTGGCCAAGGCGCTGCGTCTGCACAAGGGGGCAGGTTGGTCCCAAAAGCGCAAATCGACGCGATAACACCGTTGGGACACCGATGACTTCGGGAACACCGCCAGGTCACGTGCAGCTCAAGGGTGAACCGCGATGCCAGCCAGACCCGCATTCCGAACGCCTGTGCCCAGTGGTCCGGAAACCGGACCCCAAGGAGGTCAAGGTCATCCCTTCAGCAGGGATCTGCTCATCGGGCGAGAACAGGTGCGGGTTGGGTTAGATCAGCCGGTCGCCGGGAAGCGCATCGGACAGAGCCGCTATGGCCTCTACATCCCGGTTCCATAAGGCAAGAATGCGGCCAAGGGAGGCTGATGCCGGGGCATTTCCAGCCCTGTGCTCCGGGTCCGATCCTGCATCGGGTTCCAGCACTCCCGCGACCTCGCCAAACACGGCGCGCTGGGCTTTCAGAAGGCTCGACACTTCTACAATGAGGGCGCGATCTTCACTGACGTTCGGACGGCGAGCGTCAGGCTGGCGGGCGTTAGACTGGCGGGAAGGCCCAGCTTCGGCAATGCGGTGTTCGGCGGCCACACGGCTTGCGGCGGCCAGAAACCGGCGGGTGACGCTGGCCCGGGCCATCAGATCAGACTCAAATCCATGGCGGGGATCGGTCCGGTTCCCATCAAGACCTGCCAGATAGGCCTGGGCTTGAGCAGACAGCGCTTTTTCCGGCCGCTCAGTGGCGTCAGGCTTGGTGGAGTCTTGATCAGCAGGCGGGGTCAAACTTTGCACGCCGTCGATCATAACGGTCATGATGGAGGACAGAGAGAAGGCGGAAAGCGCCGGTGCTTCCGTATCGCTCCAAGGCGCGTCACCCAAAGCTTTGGCGCTGACCCGCAACTCAATCTGCGCCTCGCTCAGCCCAGTGTAAACGTCATCGACCGGAGCGGAAATGGTTTGGATATGACCTGCGGCACAGCCGGACAACAAAAAGGCACCGATCATGGTGGCGGCGACCGGCTTCAGCCACGACCGCACTGCGGTCACGCGCTCAAATGACCCATGACAGTCTTGCCGCTCCAAACACATGGAGCGGTTGCGGTGGCGTCCCTGCCGCGCGCAAAAACTGTTGGTCATAAGTCCCCGCATAAGAGTTAAGCGGCCAAGTATCCCCGTGATCCCGATACCCGGACGCTCCTCGCTCACGTCATGAATAAAGCCCATCACTCAGCCAGCAGAGCCAAGCCGCTTGAGGACGGAAATACCGGTTGTCGCTCAACCCGACTGATTGACGGGTGATCCACAAACCGCGCCATTGTGGCGGTTGTTCTGCAATTTGTGAAGAAGCAACTGGCCGAAGCACCTATAGTTAGACCGATCCGCGTGATCTGGGCAACAGGTCGACAAAAACGATCATCAAGCCGCGCAATACAACCACGAGAAGATAATCCCATGGCCTCCCCACAGACGCCCAAGCCTGGCTCCATCCCAACCGGTGTTTCCCTGTCCGATAGTTTCTTCGGCATGGACGGAGACGATGACGGCCAGTCGCCCGAGGATCTGCGGGCCCTGGAGCATTTGGAGCGCCGCCTTCAGTGGTTGTCCACCTGGACCATCCACCACGCGAATCACCTGCGCGACACCACCGACGGTTTGAAGGTGGGCGGACACCAGGCCTCCTGTGCCTCCATGACCACCCTGATGAGTGTGCTCTATTTTCACGTGCTCACGCCGATCGACCGGGTGGCGGTGAAACCCCACGGGGCGCCGGTGTTCCATGCCGCTCAATATCTCTTCGGGCGCCAGAGCGTGGATCAGCTCAAGGCATTTCGGGGTTTCGGCGGCGCCCAGTCCTACCCCTCCCGCACCAAGGACCAGGACGATGTGGATTTCTCCACGGGTTCCGTGGGCATGGGTGTGGGGATCACCGCCTTTGCGGCCCTGGTTCAGGACTACCTCCATGCCCGTAAACTCCGTGCCCCGCAGGATATGGGCCGGATGATTTCCATTCTCGGCGATGCGGAGATGGACGAAGGCAATATCTATGAGGCCCTTCTGGAAGGGGCCAAGCACGATCTGCGCAACACCTGGTGGATCGTGGACTACAACCGCCAGAGCCTGGATGCGGTCACCCCTGAGCGGATGATCGACCGTTATGAAGGGATCTTTTCCGCCTCCGGATGGACCGTGATCACCGTGCGCTGGGGCCGCCTGCTCCGGGCGGTGTTCGATGAGCCGGGCGGTCCGGACCTCCGGGACTGGATTGTGGACTGCCCGAATGATCTTTATGCAGCCCTTGCCTATGAGGGGGGCGCGGCCTGGCGGCGGGCGCTCCAGGACAGTCTGGAACCCGACAGCCTGATCTGGCCCCTGATCCGCGCCCTGGACGACGAACAGCTCCACGGCCTGATGACCAATCTGGGCGGCCACTGCATTCCCACCCTGATCGAGACGTTCGATACCATTGCCGATGACCGGCCTCATCTTATCGTCTGCTACACGATCAAGGGGCACGGCCTGCCGTTTCAGGGGCACAAGGACAATCATGCGGGCCTCATGACACCGGACCAGATGGCCGCCTACAGGGACCAGATGGGCGTGGGCGAAGGCCGGGAATGGGAGCCTTTCGAAGGTATTCCCGAGAATGACATTCCCCATGTGAAGGCATTCCTTGAAGACGCTCCCTTTGCGGAGGAAAGCGAACGGCGCTTCGATGCCCCCCGGTTCGACGTGCCCTCGCCCCTCCCCGGCGACTTTGCCGCATCCATTTCGACACAGGCAGCCTTCGGTCGTGTGCTCCACGAGATCGCACGGTCCGGCGGCCCCTTCGCGGACCGGATTGTCACCACCTCACCGGACGTGACGGTCTCCACAAATCTGGGGGCCTGGGTGAACGCGCGGGGTCTCTTTGCCCGGGAGGGACAGGAAGACCTGTTCCGGGAGCGGAAAATTCCCTCACCCCAGCGCTGGCAGGCGGGCCCGGAAGGCCAGCATATCGAACTGGGGATCGCCGAGAACAATCTATTCCTGCTGCTGGCCAGCCTCGGCCTCTCCGGCTCCCTGTTCGGGGAGCGGCTTCTGCCCGTGGGTACCCTTTACGACCCCTTCATCGCCAGGGGGCTCGATGCCCTGAATTATGCCTGCTATCAGGATGCCCGTTTTCTTCTCGCGGCCACCCCGTCGGGACTGACCCTGGGGCCGGAGGGCGGCGCTCACCAGTCCATCAGCACACCGCTTATCGGGATGGGGCAGCCGGGACTGACCTATTTCGAGCCCGCCTATGCCCATGAGTTGAAGGTGATCATGGAATGGGCGTTCAATCACATGCAGGCGGAGAATGGCGGATCGGTGTATCTGCGTCTGTCCACCCGGGCCCTTGAGCAGCCCGCGATCGAGCCGGATACGGCCCGTGATCGAAGCATTCTGGAAGGCGCCTATTGGCGCAAGGCACCGGACCAGGGCGCGGAACTGGTTCTGGCCTATTGCGGCGCCATTGCTCCGGAAGCGGAAGAGGCATTCGAGGCCATGGCGGAAGACCTGCCCGGGGCGGGCCTGCTTGCGGTCACCTCACCGGACCGTCTCTACAGCTCCTGGCGCGCGGCACGGACCAGCCCCCAGGGCGGCCCGGGCGCCGAGCCGAGCCCGGTGGAGCGGCTTCTTGCACCCCTCGCCCCGCGGGGCGCCATCGTTACGGTCCATGACGGCTCCCCCCAGGCCCTGTCCTGGCTCGGTGCGGTCTATGGCCATCGCCTCGTGCCTCTCGGTACGGACCAGTTCGGCCAGACCGGTACCTTGAGCGATCTTTACAGGGAATACCGTCTGGATGCGGAGGCCATCCTGGATGCCTGCGCCAGGGCATTGCTGTCATAGTGCACCGCTCAACGGCGCCCAAGGGGCGGTGCCCTTAGATGCACCGCACCCAATTGCCTCTTGAGCCCCGACTCTCCCCTGCTTTCCCCTCCTCTCGATGACCAGGTTGCCCCGCGCGCACCGTCCGCCTGGATCTGACAGCGCCTTACCATTCCGTCATGACACGCCTCTTTTCCAGCCGAACGGCCCGGCGCCGCAACCGGCCATGGACCCTGTTGCCAATCAGTCATGACACGCCTGTCATCCCTCTATAAATAATGGAAAGGTCGACGTCTCGAGCTTGTTTTAACTTTTCTCCGCACCCCACGCGTGATGATTTGTGTGCGCAAACACACGGCGTAACAAGCGGGCTGACCAATAGCGACCCGCCCCTCCCCCCCATTTGCCGGTCACCAAATACGCCGGTCAACGCCAGCCAATCGGCCAGTCATAAGCGTGAGGAAGGATCAGGATAATGATCAGTGGCGAGATAAAGACCTGGCATAAGATCTCTATCGACTTCATGACGGCGGAGACTTTCACGGAAAGTCCGTCCACCTTCCGGGATCACCGGCTTGATGTCACCTTCTCCGCCACCCATCCGCAGACCAACGAACTGGTCACCTATGAGGTGCCGGGCTTTTTCGCCGCCGACGGGGACGCGGCCAATAGCGGCGCGGCGGAGGGCAATGTCTGGCGGGTGAATTTCACTCCGCCCTTCGAAGGAGAGTGGACCTATGAGGCCTCTTTCCTCAAGGGCACCGACATTGCCGCCCGCACCAGCGCCGCACCGGGCGACCCGGGCGTCGAGGTGTTGGGCTTTGAAACCGCCGAAGCGGGCAGCTTCACCGTGGACCCCACGGACAAGACCGGCGAGGACTTCCGGGCCAAGGGCATGATCCTCCAGGCGGAAGATACCCATTATCTGCAACACCAAGGCGATGGGGACTTCTTCATCCGCGGTGGCCCCGGCGTTCCCGAAAATCTTCTGGCTACGGCAGATTATGACGGCTGGCGCAAGGGCTTCACAAGCCCTGACGATGCGGGTCCCGGCAGTGAAAATCCGAACAATGTCGCCCGCCATCAGTTCGCCAATCATATTGATGATTTCGCCGGAGATTCCAGCGATACCTGGACCATTGACAGCGAAAACACCGGAGACGGAACCGCCATCCTGGGCGCGGTGGATTATCTGGCGGAGCAGGGCCAGAACACCATCTATCTGCTGACCAACACCATCGGCGGCGACGGCAAGGATGTGGGCCCCTGGGTTGGGAGCGACATTTACGGCGTGGGGACGAATAAAGCCTCTATCGCCGACGCGGGCCTGACCAACGAGCAGGTTTCCACTTATGACGTGTCAAAACTGTCCCAGTGGGAAGCAACCTTCGACTACATGGATGAGCGCGGCATCTACAAGAACGTGCTGTTCCAGGAAACCGAGAACGAACGGCTGTTGAATGGCGGTACGGACGATCCGGACGGAAGCAGCCTGTCCGTCGAGCGCAAGGTCTACATGCGCGAAATGGTCTCCCGGTTCGGCCATAATCTCGGCATTCAGTGGAATCTGGGTGAAGAGAACAACAATCAAAGCGATCAGGAACGGGCGGACATGGCGGCCTGGACCAAGACCGTCGATCCCTATGACCACCTGGTGGTGATCCACACCTATCCTGGTGACCACAACAAAATCTATCAGCCGCTCCTCGACGATGTCGCCTTCGATGGCACCTCCTTCCAGACGAGCGCCGGAAACATCCGCCAGAAGACCCTTGAATGGCGGGAGAAATCCGAAGATGCGGGCGATCCCTGGGTGATCGCCTGGGATGAAGACTCCGGCGCCAATGCGGATGTGAGCGCAGGCAATACGGATCCGGACGAAACCCGGCCCTTGCGTGAGGGCATGTGGGGCCACCTGACCGCCGGCGGCTCGGGGACCAATTGGTACCTGAAGGGCAACGGCTTTGGCGGTCACTCCTTCGATCAGAACCTGGACGATTTCGAACTGTTCGAAGTGATCTGGGACTGGACCGAAGCCGCCACCAGCTTCTTCAACACCTACATCCCCTTCTGGGAGATGGAAACCAACGACGCCATCACCACCAATGCCGGCGATTACGCCATGGTGAAAAGCGGCGAATACTATGTCGTCTACCTGAAATATGGGCAGGCTGACGATGTTGCCCTGGATCTGACGGGCCAGAACGGCAAAACCTTCGATGCCTATTGGTACGATCCCCGCGAAGGTGGCGCCCTGATCGAGATCGGCGAAATCGCTGGGGGCAGCGTGGTCTCTTTCGACAATCCTCCCAACACCACCGGCAAGGATTGGGTGCTGTTCGTGCGCAACACGGAGCTTCCCGACAAGCCCGCCAGTGTGCCGCCCTCGGCCGTGGTCAATGATCCGATTCCGCCCTCCGACGACACGCCACCCCAGGATCCTCCGTCCGAGCCGTCCGGTAACGTGGACTTCGCCTTTACCCTCTTCGATGCGGGCCAGGACGTTGCAGTCAGCACCCTAGAGGATGGCGGCGTCATCGACCTCAGCATGTTCGCCAACGGCTTCAATATTGCCGCGGATCCGGACGACAACACTGTCGGGACAGTGGTGTTCTCCGTGGACGGTCAGACCGTGCAGACGGAAAACATCGAGCCTTTCGCTCTCTTCGGTGATACGGGCGGCAATTTCGACTCCGGCACCCTGAGCCCTGGCGAGCACACCCTGACCGCCACTGCCTACACCTCCGCCGGAGGCCAGGTCCTCGGTGCAGAGACGATTACCGTCACCGTGGTGGAGGACAATGGCGGCACTCCGCCCAGCACCGGTGGTGGTGGCGATGAACCCATCGATCCGGTCGAGGACCCCACTCCCCCCGCCGACGGCGAAGGTTATTATGACGGTCTGCAGAACGGTTCCGGTTACCGGTTCAAAGTCCAGATCGAGGACGCGGGCCAGGACCCAGCGGGCAAATGGTCTTTCGAAGACAGCGCCGACAGCAATGGCTATCAGGCCAACTTCCAGGGTGATGGCTATTACGTCTACGGAACACCGGGCGGCCAGTTGAATCGGAACGGGGTGATCGACGAGGAAATCTCCACTTTCCGCCTCTACGTTCCAGAGGGCCAGGAAGGTGTCTATTCCTTCCGCCTCCGGGTGGCCCGAGACGTGGCCGTTGAAGGGGACAAGGAAAACGACGCCTGGGTCGGATTTCAGAAGGCCGGTGGCGACGACAATATTCTGGATTACCTCCAGGACGTCGGTTCCGGCAACAGAGCTGAACCGGTCAGTAAAGGGATGGTTAAGGTTTACGGCGGACCCAACAACGGCAACTGGGGTTATGCCACCCATTTCGACGGCGCGCCCAACAATCGCCCGGTCCGGCTGGAAATCACTGAAGCAGGCTATTACGATCTTCATATCACCGGCCGGTCCGAAGGGTTCCACATCGACTCCTTCGACCTCTACACAGGTCCGGTGCCTGACAATGATGCTCCGGACAGCCCCTTTGCCGCATTCGAGAGCGAACCTTCCGGCGACAGTCCGATGCCAGCCGATGATCCGCTTCCCATCGAACCCGATCCTGTTGAAACCGGCCTCAACTACATGGGCAGTTTCGGCGACGACAACCAAACCGGGACGGCATTCAGCGATGTCATGGTCGGTCGCCGGGGCGCGGATACCCTGGAAGGGGCCGAGGGCGGCGATGAGATCTATGGTGACTACAAGAACTTCAACAGTGCCGACGAGCAGGCCGGTGAGGTTTTCGGCGACACCGTGGATGGTGGTTCGGGTAATGACTATATCCAGGGCGGCGGCGGTGCCGACTTCCTGATCGGCGGCCTGGGCGATGATACCATTGACGGGGATCTGCTTGACTACTACGGCGATCCCGCCGCTCAGGGCAACGACACGATCCAGGGTGGGGCCGGCAATGACGTGATGGGCGGCGGCGCTGGTGATGACAGTCTTCAGGGTGGAGAGGATGACGACGTGCTCTTCGGCGGCCTTCGGGTCAATGCCGGGTTCGACCAGCGCGACGGCAACGACACCCTGGAAGGCGGTGGCGGCAACGACACCCTCATGGGCGGCGCCGGGGATGATCTGATCGACGGCGGAACCGGAACGGACACGGCCCAGTATCTCGGTTATCTGTACATCAATGGTGACGAGGCCCAGGGGCTGAACTACAGCTTCACCCTTGCAGACAATGGCGATCTCATCATTGGGCAGAATTTCTTCGGTACTGACACCGTGCGCAATGTGGAGACCCTGTCCTTCAAGGACAAGACCATCTCCATCGCCGATGCCATGGGTTTTGCGGCGGGTGGCGGCGCAAGCGCGCCAGAGCCGGAGCCGGAGAGCATGCCCGAAGACAACACCGCGGAGGATAGCGGGCCCGGACCCAGCCCCGTTGACGGGTTTGCCAGCTACACCCTGATCGACACGGAAAACGACAGTCCTCTGTTTGCCCTGGTTCCGGATGTGCGCACCGTGGTGGATGCCCAGGCGGTGGATGGTCTTCTGCTCACGGTATCCGCCACGACGGAAGATCCGGATGTCGCCAGCGCAGTGTTCACCAAGGACGGATCTGAGGTTCGGACCGAGAATGTCACCCCCTATGTTCTGTTCGGTGATACGGGGGGGGACTATTTCGAGGGTGAGGCTTTCCTGGCCACGCCCGCGTCCATCCAGGTGGCCTTCTTCAGCGGCCAGGACGGATCGGAAACCCTGCTGAATACCGACGGTTTCGACCTGAGCGCGGTGAGCACCACCGCCGTGGCCAGCGCCGGAGAGGACATGTTCCTGCTCAATGTCGACGATCTGGGTCTGTCCTCGATTTCAGATTTTGCCAACAATGACCGGCTTCAGATCGTCGATGGTACGGGCGTGCTTTCCTTCGATGACCTCACCGACGTGACCACCACGGACGGCAACACGGTCATTGATTTCGGCGACGGCAAGACCCTGACCCTTGAAGGCTTCACCGGTTTCGATGCGGAGAATGTGTTCACGCCGGACGATCAGTTGACCGCCTGATCAAGAACCGGTGCAGATTAGAGCAGCGGGCGCAAAATCGCCTTTAAACAGGGTGGCCGCCGCTCTCGTTTTTTCGCTCACGGCGCGAGGCGCCT
>CAZLPU010000044.1:35898-41025 GCA_964561475.1 uncultured Alphaproteobacteria bacterium | reverse complement strand
ATCGGCTCCTTGGCGATTTTCATCACCTTGCGGACTTTCTCCAAAGGCATGCCGCGCTTTTCAGCCAGTTCTTCCGGTGTCGGTTCCCGGCCGATTTCGTGGAGCATCTGCCGGGCCGTGCGCACGAGCTTGTTGATCGTCTCGATCATGTGCACCGGAATCCGGATCGTCCGGGCCTGGTCGGCGATGGAACGGGTTATGGCCTGACGGATCCACCAGGTGGCATAGGTCGAGAATTTGTAGCCCCGGCGGTATTCGAATTTATCCACCGCCTTCATCAGACCGATATTGCCTTCCTGGATCAGGTCCAGGAATTGAAGTCCGCGGTTCGTGTATTTCTTGGCGATGGAAATCACCAGGCGGAGATTGGCCTCCACCATTTCCTTCTTGGCCTGGCGGGCTTCGCGTTCGCCTTTCTGAACGGTCTGAACAATCCGGCGAAACTCGGTGATTTCCAGGCCGGTTTCCTGGGAGACTTTCTGAATTTCCGCCCGGATGTCGATGATCGCGTCCTGCTCATTGGTGGCAAAGGATTTCCAGCCCTTGCCTTTGAGCTTGGCGACCCGGAGCAGCCATTCGGGATCCAGTTCGCTGCCGATATACTGCTTGAGATAGTCTTCCCGCGGAATACCTTGACTGTCCGCGAGGCGCAGCAGTTTGCCCTCAAAACTCATCAGACGCTTGTTGATGGCGTAAAGCTGACCCACCAGGGCATCAATCCGGTTGTTGTTGAGCTTCAGGCTCTTTACCAGATCGACGATTTCGGTTTTCAGCTTGGTGTAGCGTTTTTCCTGTTGGGGGGTCAGGGTCTTGTTCTGGAGGGCCGCATCCACCAGGGCGTCCTGAAGCTTCCGGAGCTTTTTGTAGGACAGCGCAATCGCGTCGAAGGTCTCGAGCACCGTGGGCTTTAGGACGGCTTCCATGGCGGCAAGAGACATATTGTTCTCGCCGTCGTCGCCATCGTCATCGCCGTTGGCATCATCATTGGCTGCCGCCGGACGGGCCTGACCCTGGACGTTTTCAGCACCGTTGGCACCCCGTGCAGCCGCTCCCGGGACCGCAGCTTGGGCCGCAGCCGCACCATTCGCGGCGGCGGGAGAGGCAGAGGCTTTTGCCGCTCCATTGTCGGTCACGCCGCCCTCAGCAGACGGATTACCGCCCTCTCCGGCGGAGGCCTCTGTGCCTTCGGCATTGTCCCCGTCGGGTCCGGCACCATTGGCACCATTGCCTTCACCGTCGGGCCCGGCGCCATAGGTCGCATCCAGGTCAATAATGTCGCGAAGCAGGATCTTGCCGTCATTGAGTTCGTCACGCCAGACGATGATGGCCTCGAAGGTCAGCGGGCTTTCGCACAGCGCACTGATCATCGTCTCCCGGCCAGCTTCGATCCGCTTGGCGATGGCGATCTCGCCTTCCCGGGATAAAAGCTCGACGCTGCCCATCTCCCGCAGATACATGCGCACCGGATCATCGGTGCGGTCGAGATCTTCGCGTTGGGTCGTGGCCGGAGCGGTTTCTTCCCGGGCGGTGAGGTCCTTGGCACCCTCTTCCTGCTCGGCGTTCTCTTCCGCCTCTTCCGCCTCGATAACGTTGATGCCCATTTCCGAGAGCATCGAGAGGATGTCTTCGATATGTTCCGAGGAGACTTGGTCCGAGGGCAGAACTTTATTCAGTTCGTCATAAGTGACATAGCCGCGCTGTTTCGCGGCTTTGATCATCCGCTTGACGCCTGCATCGGTCATGTCGAGAAGCGGACCGTCCTGGCCCTCTTCACGCCCTTCCGGATTGTCTCCGGATTTTGCTGGTGTCCGTGCTTTGCGCCCGCTCACTTGCTCTCTCACGCTGTCCATGCAGTGTCCGTCACATTCTGGTTTGGCCTGGTCCGCACGCTCTCGCGACAGATCCCGCCGCTGGTGGGTGGGGGGCTGCCGTCAATTCGACCGTGATGCTTTGTTCTTTTTTCTTGAGCCCGCCTGTTTTCCCGGCCTGTTGTTCCTGGCGCGCGCCGACGGCACGCGGCCCTTTTCAGGGCGTTGAAGACTTTGACAACCCTAAAGTCACCACGTTCCGATTAGCCACTCATTAACTGTACGCCAACTGTACGCTCGTCGGCGCATGGCAGCCCGGACAAGTGTTTCCGCCGGATAAGCCCCCGGCACGGACTTTCACACTTCTAGGTCCGGTCTTTTTCGCCAGCATGGGCGCCATGGACCTGACGGCAGATTTCGATGAGCCAAGCCTCGGCTTCGGCGGTCCGTTCGGACAGAAATCCGTCAAGGGCGCTGCGCAGCTCGCGCTGGCGAGCCGTCGTGTGGTGATGCCAGGAGAGTGCCTGGGTCCAACTTGCCGCAACCGCTGGTTCTGATATGGCCTGCATTTTCAGCTTCGTGGCCCGAACCCGGTCATTTTCCAAGACTCGCGACAAGACAGATCGCACTACCCCAGCGGACAGGTGGCGATAAAGCTTGTCTCTGTCAAGTGTAACACTTTCATCCTGGGCCTCAGGGCCGTCTGCGCTCATGCCCCGGCCCCCAGACCCCTCCCACGTGGTCACCGCCTCAAGGATGGCATCCCGCAGAATACCCAGCTCACGGTCATGGAAATCGAGAGCGGCAAGCTGCTCCGCCCCCCCGTCCGACCCGGTCAAAAGCCAGGGGTGGCACAGGGCATGGGCCAGAATGTCAGCCTCTCGGGCCTGGGAGCGCATGGTGGATTCCGCAAGCAGGCGGCGGGCAAAATCCGCCCGGCGATCCGCCGACATGGTCCCCTGACCGGTACTGGTTTGGGGGCCCGCAAGCCGGCTTGCCCGTAATCCCGGCGAAGGTCCCTCTCCGCTATAGGCCAACGGCCCGTGCCACGAGGGGACCTGCCAGGGAGCACTTCGCCCCGCCCCGCCCCGCTTACCGCTGTTGAAGCGGCCTTGACCGCCCCCTGGCCGACCTGCGGGACCGGCTGAACGGTAGGGCTTCTGACTGCCGCCGAAGGCCGGGCGGAACAGGTCCCGAGTGCGGGCCCGGATGTCCCGCTCGAAGTGATAGCGCAGAGAAACATCGGCGACCTGACCCACTGCGTCATTGAGCCGCTTTTCAAACCCTGCCCGGCGCTCCGGCGTGTCCAGGGGACCGCCCGCCAGTTCCCGGCGCCACAAAAGGTCCGCGACGCCGAGAGTTTTCTCCAGGGCGGACCGGAGCCCGCCCGCCCCTTCATCGCGCAAAATGTCATCGGGATCCTGGCCGGAGGGCAAAAGGGCAAAACGCAGCGTGCGTTCCGGGCTGATCAGGGGCAACGCGAGATCAAGGGTCCGATGGGCGGCCCGAAGCCCGGCCTCGTCCCCGTCGAAACACAGAACCGGTTCCTGGGACAGGCGCCACGCCAGATCAAGCTGCTCAGCGGTCACCGCCGTGCCCAGGGGCGCCATCGCCGCGTGGAGCCCTGCCCGGTCGAAGGCAATCACATCCATGTAGCCCTCGGCCAGGATCACCTTGTCCGCTTGGCGCGAGGCTTCCCGGGCCCGGTCGAGATTGTAGAGCACACGGCCTTTGTGGAAAACTTCCGTCTCCGGAGAATTGAGATATTTGGGTTCCACATTCCGGTCGAGAACCCGCCCGCCGAAGCCGATGGTCCGTCCCCGATTATCGGATATGGGAAAGATCACCCGGTCGCGGAAATAATCATAGGGCGGACGGTCCGGGTCCTTCCTGCCTGCAAGCCCCGCCCCGAACGCAAGATCGAGGCCAATCCCCGCCCCCTCAAGCGCCTTGATCAGGACACCGCCGGCGGGGGCATAACCGAGACCGAACCGCTCCCGGACCGCCGGATCCAGGCCCCGCTCCTCCAGATAGGTTCGCGCTCTTTGTCCGGCAGGTCCCTCCAGGGCATCACGGAAAAACCGGCGAGCGAAGGCCAGAGCCTCCCCCAGACTGGCGCGAGCCTGTTCCTGCTTGCGGGCCTGGGGTGTCGGGGCCGGCACGGGCAGGCCCGCATCCTGGGCCAATTCTTCCACTGCCTCCCGGAAAGCCAGGGAGCGCGTCTCCATCAGGAACGTGATCGCGTCCCCCTTGGCCCCGCAGCCAAAGCAATAATAGCGGCCCTTGTCGTCATCCACGTGGAAGGAGGGGGATTTTTCGGAGTGAAACGGGCAGCAGGCCCAGAAATCCCGTTTGCGGGGATTGGATTTGCGCCGGTCAAACGTCACCTGCTGTCCGACGATGCCGGACAGGACAAGACGCGAGCGCAATTCATCGAGAAATTCCGGGGTGATGCTCATGGCCGCGCACTATAGCCCGCCGGGCCATCAAGGGTCATCCGTCATTCCGGCCCGCACAGACAGTGCGGGCTCCAGGCCCGAAACCGGTACAATGAAACCGGTACCCTGGCACTGGTCCAAGAGCGTTGCCGGAAGGGCCGTCAGACACCCGCCCTTGAGAGAGCGTTGCGGGACACATGCTGGCCCCGGCACAAGGCACTGGCCTTATCGGCGGCGGCGCGGCACAGGGCATTTTTCATGTAGCCGCTGGCCTTCACGAAATCCATCCGCCCCATATAGCGGGCCTTCAGGGTCCCCATGCACCGTCCCATGTCGCGTAGACCCTGGGCGCCCAGTTCCTGCATGACCTGGGTGCAGGCCCCCTCGATTTCTGCCTCACCTAATTGGGCGGGAAGGAAGGACTGGATCGTTGCGGCCACGTCCCGCTCCTGTTCGGCCAGATCCAGACGCCCACTGTCCTCATATTTCTGGGCGGCCGACTCACGCTGGCTCAGGATCGTCGTGAGGATTTCGGCAATTTCGCTATCCGTGGCCCCCTCGCACCGGTCTTCGGCATGGGCGGCAATGTCCCGGTCCTTGATGGCGGCAAGGATCAGACGGATGGTCGACTCGCGGCGGGCATTGCCCTCCTCGACCGCGAACTGTAGTGCCTCCGCAAGGGCTGCACGCATGGTTTCAATCCCTCTATGGCGCATTGTGCAATGGCCGCAGTGTTCTCCGGTTCCCTTAGCGGTTCCGGCTTTCAGTTTCGTGATCGGGTCGCGGCATCTGCCGGGCTCAAGCCCCTCAGCTCAGTCCCTCGTGACCCTGGGGCGTGTCCCTGGGGCGTGTCCCTGGGGCGTGTCCCTGGGGCGTGTCCC
>CAZLPU010000044.1:0-35798 GCA_964561475.1 uncultured Alphaproteobacteria bacterium | reverse complement strand
CCCTGGGGCGTGTCCCTGGGGCGTGTCCCTGGGGCGTGTCCCTGGGGCGTGTCCCCCAAAGGCGCCTCTCCCAGGACCTCTGACCGGCAACAATGCATTTTTCCCCACCGCCCAGGCCCGCTGCACCGGCACTGCCGGCGGGGCGGCCCCCCGGGCGGATCTCCCACCTTCGCAAGGGCTGCACCAAACCATTCCCAGCAGACGCATGGAAATGCAAGAGGTGCTCATCAATGCGCAACGAATGTGCGCGCCGATGCGAATCCTGTCCGGGAACCTAACCGGAAAATGAGCCTCGCGCGAGAATTGACGCGGTGTCACCTTTTCCCTATTTTCCGGTCAATTTGCGCGGATCCTGAGGTCGAGGCGGCAACCAGACACGTAAAGGTGACCATCCGCTCGTCTTTTTGGAGAAACACCGGGCAAGGAAAATCGTTCACCGCCAGCCCTCGCGGCTGTCCCTTTGATCGACCGCAACAACCGCACCAATCCGGCTGACCCGCCGCCTCCTGGCATTGTCCGGGACCCGTTTTTCAGGCCTGTACAGGGGCTGCCCAAAGGGCGCTGTCATTCAGGCAGGGATGTTGCCTTACAGGCGCTGCCCTGCACCCTGCCTGAAACCCGAGATGGGGCGAAAGGCCAACCAGACCGTGCCATCCATCCGCCCGTCCCTGGAAAGGCGACCGGCGGAGCCAGCGCAACAGGACCAAGGACATGACGCGTACCGGCCAACAGTCTCCCACAGGGGTCCTGCTCCTTGACGATGGAAGCATAGTTTGGGGACACGGTGCTGGAGCACAAGGGGTCCGGGTCGGGGAATTGTGCTTCAACACCGCAATGACCGGCTATCAGGAAATCCTCACCGATCTGTCCTACGCCCGGCAGATCATCGTGTTCACGTTCCCCCATATCGGCAACACGGGCATCAACGGCCTGGACATGGAATCGCTCACCCCTGCGGCCCAGGGCTGCATCTTCCGGGCGCCGATTCCTCAGGCCTCGAGCTACAGGTCAGGCGGCGATCTGGGGGATTGGCTGGACCGCCATGGCATCGTGGCCCTGACCGGCATCGATACCCGTGCCCTCACCCGGCGCCTGAGGGTCAAGGGCTTTGCGAATGGGGTCATCGCTCACGCCCCGGACGGTGTGTTCGATCTGACGGACCTGAGCCGTCAGGCCCGGGAATGGCCGGGCCTCCAGGGCATGGATCTGGCCAAGTCGGTCACCGGTGACGCCGCCTCCCCCTGGACCCAGACGCCCTGGGGCCCAGTGCCGGAAGAAGCGGCGGACCGGGAAGCTGGCGGCGAGGCCTATGGTGTTCAAAAGGCGGGCACCCATCACATTGTCGCCCTGGATTACGGGGTGAAACACAACATGCTCCGCGCCCTTGCCGCACTGGACTGCCGGGTGACCGTCGTCTCGGCGACAACCCCGGCGCAGGATGTGCTTGCCCTGAAACCCGACGGCATTCTGCTCACCAACGGTCCCGGCGATCCGGCGGCCACCGGAGACTATGCCCTGGAGCCAATCCGTACCCTGATCGACTCGGGCAAGCCGGTGATGGGCATCTGCCTGGGTCACCAGCTCATGGCCCTGGCCCTTGGCGCCAAAACCAAGAAGATGCACCAGGGCCACCACGGCGCCAATCATCCGGTGAAGGATCTCACCACCGGACGGGTTGAAATCACCAGCATGAACCATGGCTTTGTCGTGGACGGGGACAGTCTGCCCGAAGGTGTGCGCCAGACCCATGTCTCCCTGTTCGATGGCACCAATTGCGGCCTCGAAATGACGACCCGTCCGGTTTTCTCGGTCCAGTATCACCCGGAAGCAAGCCCCGGCCCCCACGACAGTCTGGGCATCTTCAAGCGGTTCACGGATGCGATCGTCAGTGCAAAAACAGCCTCCCGCGAGGCAAGCTGACCCTGGCCGCTCAAGACCAGACCACCGGCGATCCGGACATTTTGTCCGCACCAGAATGACAGGCCCGCTCCCTCGGCGGTCCCCCATGCCGCCTGACCGGCACTGTTCACCAAAAGATCCCGATCACGCGACGATCCCGATCACCAAAACATAACGAGACCGCCCCATGCCCAAGCGCACCGACATCGAAACCATCCTGATCATTGGCGCCGGTCCCATCGTGATCGGCCAGGCCTGCGAGTTCGATTACTCTGGAGTGCAGGCCTGCAAGGCCTTGAAGGCCGAGGGCTACCGCATCATCCTGGTCAACTCCAACCCGGCCACGATCATGACGGATCCGGACGTTGCCGACCGGACCTATATCGAGCCGATCACTCCGGAATTTGTCGCCAAGATCATCGCCAAGGAACGCCCAGACGCCCTGTTGCCCACCATGGGCGGCCAGACGGCCCTGAACACCGCCCTCGACCTGGACGCCCAGGGGGTTCTCAAGGAATACGGCGTCGAGATGATCGGTGCCCGGAGGGATGCGATCGAGAAGGCCGAGGACCGGGCCAAGTTCCGGGAAGCCATGGAGGATATCGGCCTTGCGGTTCCCCGCTCCCGGGTCGCCCACACCATCGATGAGGCTTTCGACGTTCTGGACAATGTGATCGGCCTGCCCTGCGTGATCCGCCCGTCCTTCACCCTGGGCGGCAGCGGCGGGGGCCTCGCGTTCAACTACGAGGAATTCGGAGAGATTGCCGAAAGGGGTCTTGATGAAAGCCCCATGAGCCAGATCCTGATCGAGGAATCCGTTCTCGGCTGGAAAGAGTTCGAAATGGAAGTGGTCCGGGACAAGGCGGACAATGCCATCATTGTCTGCTCGATCGAGAATGTGGATCCCATGGGGGTCCACACTGGAGATTCCATCACGGTGGCTCCCGCCCTCACCCTGACGGACAAGGAATATCAGCGTATGCGCGATGCGGCGATTGCCGTGTTGCGGGAGATCGGTGTCGAAACCGGCGGCTCCAATGTTCAGTTTGCTGTCAATCCGGAAAACGGCCGACTGGTGGTGATCGAGATGAACCCGAGGGTGTCCCGGTCCTCCGCCCTGGCTTCGAAAGCCACAGGCTTTCCCATTGCCAAGGTGGCCGCCCGGCTTGCGGTGGGCTACACCCTGGATGAACTGGACAATGACATCACCGGTGTCACCCCCGCCTCCTTTGAGCCCGCCATCGACTATGTGGTGACCAAGATCCCCCGGTTCGCCTTCGACAAATTCCCCGGCTCCACCCGGACCCTGGGCACGGCCATGAAATCCGTAGGCGAAGCAATGGCCATTGGACGGACCTTCCAGGAATCCCTCCAGAAGGCCTTGCGCTCCCTGGAAACGGGCCTGTCCGGTTTCGATGACCTTTCCCTGCCGGGCATGGACGAAGGGGACGAGCACAATGTCCTGCGGGCCGCACTGGCCACCCCCACTCCGGAGCGACTGCTTGTCCTGGCACAGGGTTTGCGCAGTGGCCTGACCATGGAGGACATCCAGGCGATCACCCATATTGATCCCTGGTTCCTGCGCCAGATCGAGGAGATCGTGCGCAAGGAAGAAGACATCCGGAAAGACGGACTGCCCCAGGATGCCCACTCCTTCCGCACCCTGAAGGCCATGGGCTTTGCCGACGCCAGGCTCGGCGCCCTCACGGGCCAGAGCGCCATGGAGGTGGCGGGCTTGCGCCGGGACCTGGGCGTGCGGCCGGTCTTCAAGCGCATCGATACCTGCGCCGCCGAATTCGCCGCGCAGACATCCTATATGTACAGCACCTACGAGTTTCCCGCGTTCGCAGACCAACCGGAATGCGAGGCCGAACCGTCGGACCGGGAAAAGGTCGTCATTCTGGGCGGTGGCCCGAACCGGATCGGCCAAGGGATCGAATTTGACTACTGTTGTTGTCATGCCGCTTTCGCCTTGGGGGACCTGGGCATCGAAAGCATCATGGTGAATTGCAATCCGGAGACCGTTTCCACCGACTACGATACATCCGACAGGCTCTATTTCGAGCCGCTCACGGACGAAGATGTTCTGGAAATCATCGATGTCGAGCAGAAACGGGGCACACTGAAAGGGGTCATTGTCCAGTTCGGCGGCCAGACACCCCTCAAGCTCTCCAAGGCTTTGGACGATGCCCAAGTGCCCATTCTTGGAACCTCCGCCGATGCCCTGGCCAGGGCGGAGGACCGGGAACGGTTCAAAGCGATGATCGAGCATCTCGGCCTGCGCCAGCCCAACAACCGCACCGCCCAGGTGGCCGAGGATATGCCCGGCCTTGCCGCGCAAGTGGGCTATCCGCTCGTGGTGCGCCCCTCCAACGTGCTCGGCGGGCGGGCCATGGAGATCGTCCATGACGAGGCCCATCTGGACCGTACCCGGATCATGTCGAAGGACTTCAGTTTCAAGACGGAAGGCCCGGTGCTGGTGGATGCCTATCTTCAGGGGGCGATCGAAGTGGACGCGGATGCCCTGTGTGACGGAGAGGACGTGTTCGTGGCCGGGATCCTGGAGCATATCGAGGAAGCGGGCGTTCATTCCGGAGACAGTGCCTGTTCCCTGCCCCCCTACTCCCTCCCCGCTCCGGTGATTGAGGAAATCAAGAAACAGACCCGGGCCCTGGCCCTTGAACTGGGCGTGGTAGGACTGATGAATGTTCAGTTCGCGGTCAAAGGCGAGACCCTGTTCGTTCTGGAGGTCAACCCGCGTGCAAGCCGCACCGTGCCCTTTGTGGCCAAGGCCATCGGCCTGCCCGTGGCCCGGCTCGCGGCCAAGGTCATGGCCGGGGCGACCCTCAAGTCACTCGATATCGGTCTTGATCCCATCGGCATACCCCATATCGCCGTCAAGGAATCGAGCTTTCCGTTCATGAAGTTTCCGGGCGTGGACACGGTGCTCGGCCCGGAGATGCGCTCGACCGGCGAGGCCATGGGTCTCGATACGGATTTCGGACGGGCCTTCGCCAAGAGCCAGATTGCCTGCGGGGTGCATCTGCCCCTTGAAGGGACGGCCTTCATTTCCGTGAAAGACAGCGACAAGCCCCATGTCGCCGAACAGGTCCGCACACTGCTCGACATGGATTTCAAGGTCATCGCCACCAGGGGCACGGCGGCGGTCCTGCGCAAGGCCGGTCTGGAAGTGGAAGTGGTCAACAAGGTGCTGGAGGGACGGCCTCATATTGTGGATGCGCTCAAAAACGGCGAGGTGCACCTGGTCATCAATACGACCGAAGGGATCCAGGCCCTGTCGGATTCCAAATCCATCCGCAGGACCTCCTTGACCCAGCAGATCCCATATTATACTACTTTTGCGGGTGGGCGAGCGGCCATCCAGGCCATCCGCTCCTTGAAAAGCGGATCTCTTGAAGTCGCCCCATTGCAATCCTACACTTCAAACTTGGCTTTGGCCGGTTGAGACCGGCCTTGAGCCACTTGTGTTCCCGAAGCGGAATCCTCCAAGCTATGCTGTGAGCCCGACCGGCTCCCAGCCATCGCGGGGAGTCTTTTGAACGGGACATCAGCCAGCCGGGTACACCGCCGCGGGCGTTCATTCCGCAAAAGCCGGTCCTGAAAACCTGCAAGCCGCACCAGTGATTGGCACGCCAGCCACTGGATCGGGCACAGGACAGGGGAAGGGGTCGGTTGTCGCGAAACGGAATGCGGCGGGTATGGGGTTCAGCCATACCCGTGGGGCGGGATACGAACCGGATGGAGCCATCCACCCGGCTATAAGACCAACATAGATGAAGGCAGATGTGGCTTGGCCATGGAAAAAATACCAATGACGGTGTCCGGATACCGGACACTGGAAAGCGAACTGAAAAATCTCAAGGGCGTGCAGCGCCCGGCGGTGATCGAGGCCATTGCAGAGGCCCGGGAACACGGCGACCTCTCCGAGAATGCCGAGTATCACGCCGCCAAAGAACAGCAGAGCCTGATCGAAGGCCGGGTCATGGAGATCGAGGACAAGCTCTCCCGCGCCCAGGTGATCGACGCCTCCACCCTGTCCGGAGACACGGTGAAATTCGGCGCGACCGTGACGGTGATCGACGAAGATACCGATGAAGAGAAGGTCTACCAAATCGTCGGCGACCACGAGGCCGACGTGAAGGAAGGCCGGGTGTCTATTTCCTCACCCATTTCCCGCGCCCTGATCGGCAAGGCCGTCGGTGACAGCGTGGAAGTCGCCACCCCCGGCGGCGGGCGTTCCTACGAGATTGCCAAGGTGGAATGGCGCTGAACGCCCGTTGATCGGACGCCGTGCACCGGTGGTGATCCCCCGTTGCACGGCCTCTTTCGTCAGCCAATTCTTTCAACGGGCACGGGTTTCCGACTCGGGCCCGGCCCGGCATCGCGCCTCGCCCCACCCTTCAGACCCAGCCTTCAGACCCACCCTTCAGACCCACCCTTCAGACAAAGACGCGGGAGCCATTCACTGGCAGAGCCCGATTACAGGCCACGCCCGATTGTTGGCCCGATTATTGGTCCAACTGTTGGCCCAACTATTGAGACGCGAGCGGCGGCGTTGGCGTCACCGGCACACCGGTCATGGGAACCCCGGGATCATCCTTGCCCGCCCGCACAGCGATCGAGGTTTTCACCCGGTCCACGTTGGGCGCAGCCGTAAGGTCGCCGGTCAGGAACGACTGGAAGTGGTCCAGATCCTCCGCCACGCATTTCAGCAGAAAATCGTAATCCCCCTGGAGCAGGTGGCATTCCCGCACGATATCCCACGCCCGGGCCATGGCCTCGAAGGCGCGTAGATCCGCATCCGCGTGGTGGGCAAGTCCGACCTGGGCAAAAACCGTGACCTGATACCCCAAGGCCTTCGGATCCAACTTCGCGTGATAGCCCCGGATCAGCCCGGCTTCTTCCAGGGCCCGGACCCGGCGCAGGCAGGGGGGCGCGGAGATATCCACACGCTTGGCCAATTCCACATTGGTGATGCGGCCATTGGCTTGGAGTTCCGCAAGAATCTTCCGGTCAATGGCGTCCAACTTGACCTTGGGCATGGCAAAAGGCTCTCTCGAAGGGAACAAAGCCCGATCCGGGATGCAGTCCCGTTTTCCGGGCTCCGACCGCCAGGATGGGATCTTTTTCGCGCGCAGGACCGGTGTCCAGGTTACGGGCTTTGGATGCACGCAGGCCAGGGACACGCTCAGAATGGTAGCAGAAGATTACGCCGGTGCGCACGATTCGAACAAGACCGCTGAGCAGGGCGTACCCAAAAGAACACGGACAGCTGGACAAAGGGACGCGGGCACGCTCACCTGCTGGGCCGTGTCCGACGGGCGCCGGGGCATGGCCAATCAGGTCCAGGGCCTGGCCGAGGCGGTGGCCCGCCATCTCCCCAACGGCCTGACCCTTGATATCAAGCCCCTGACCATTGCCCTCAAGGCGCCCTATCGCTGGCTTCCCTACAGTGTGCTGGGCCAGGGCTGGGCGGACCCGGTGCGCGCCCTCCCCCCATCCGAAAGCGCGTTGGCGTCCCGTCTACGGCGTCCGGAGGCCTGGCCCGATCTCCTTATCGGCTGCGGCCGGCTCAGTGTTGCCTTTGCTGTCGCGGCTCGGACCCGGACCCGGAACCGCCCCGGCGGGGCCTGCCTCACGGCGCAGACCCAGGACCCACGGGTTCCGGTAAACCGGTTCGACCTTGTCTTTCCCCCGGCCCATGACGGGCTCACCGGACCCAATGTGGTCCCGCTTCTCGGGGCCCCGAATCGGATCACCCCGGCAGCCCTGGAAGAAGGCCATGCCCTTTTCGCATCCCGGTTCGCGGATCTGCACCGCCCTCTTGTGGGCGTTCTGATCGGTGGGTCGAGCAAAAGCCACACCCTGACCCCGGAGCGCACCCGGGAGATTGCCCGCCACCTCAAGGACCTTGCCGTCCGGGGCATCGGTCTTGTCATCACGACATCGCGACGGACCGGCGCGGAAAACGAGGCGGTTCTGGCCCGTGAACTGGAGGGCACCAGCGCCTATATCTGGGATGGAACGGGAGAGAACCCCTATTTCGGCCTTCTGGCCCATGCGGACCATCTGATCGTCACCGCCGATTCAACCAATATGCTCACGGAAGCCGCCGCGACGGGTAAGCCGGTGCATATTGCGGCCCTGGATGGCGGTTCGGCCAAATTCGACCGGTTGATCGGGGCCTTGAAGGACCAGGGCATTGCCCGGCCCTTCAGCGGCACCCTCGATCACTGGACATATGCCCCTTTGCGCGAAACGGACCGCGCCGGCGCGATCGTCGCCGGTGCGCTGCTGGAACGCAAAGAAGCGGCGCGCAAGGAGAGACAGTCATGACCACCGAAGCCTCAGAAGTCGCCGCCCCCAAGGCCGGTGAGAACCACCATGCCCGTGTCCTGATTATCGGATCCGGTCCGGCGGGCTATACCGCCGCGATCTACGCGGCCAGGGCCATGCTCGAGCCGGTTCTGGTGCACGGAATCCAACCCGGCGGGCAACTGACCATCACCACCGATGTGGAAAACTATCCGGGCTTTGCCGATGTCATCCAGGGCCCCTGGCTCATGGAACAGATGCGCGCCCAGGCAGCCCATGTGGGTACAAAGATGATCTCCGACGTGATCGTCGAGGCGGATCTCTCCACCACTCCGATCAGCCTGAAAGGGGATGCGGGCGGGACCTACACCGCCGACGCGCTGATTATCGCCACCGGCGCCCAGGCGAAATGGCTGGGCCTGCCCTCCGAGCAGACCTTTCAGGGGTTCGGCGTCTCCGCCTGTGCCACTTGCGACGGCTTTTTCTACCGGGAGAAGGAGGTGCTTGTGGTGGGGGGCGGCAATACCGCCGTCGAGGAGGCTTTGTTCCTGACGAATTTTGCCTCCAAGGTGACCCTTGTCCACCGGAGAGACAGTCTGCGCGCTGAGAAAATCCTCCAGAACCGGCTTCTCAATCATCCGAAGGTGGAGGTGGTCTGGGACAGCGTGCTGGAAGAGATCCTTGGTGACCAGGACCCCATGGGCGTCACTGGTGTGCGGCTGCGCAACATCAAGACCGAGGAGACCTCCGAGCGCCCTGTCCACGGTGTCTTTATCGCCATCGGCCATGCTCCGGCGACGGATCTGTTCAAAGGGCAACTCACCATGAATGGCGGCGGCTACATCGAAACCGCGCCGGACTCCACGGCCACATCCATTCCGGGGGTTTACGCCGCGGGCGACGTGACCGACGAGACCTACCGTCAGGCTGTGACGGCGGCGGGCATGGGCTGCATGGCCGCTCTGGAGGCGGAACGTTTTCTCAGCACCCGGGAAGCCCAGGGCGTGCAGGCGGCGGAATAGATCCGCCACCGAGACCGGGATCTGACCTGCGGATCCCCCTGGCTATAGGCCCGACCCTTGGCCACCAACAAAGAAGGGACGACCGCCATGGACTGGGACAAGCTGCGGATCTTCCACGCGGTGGCCACGGCGGGCAGCCTCACCCATGCGGGAGAAGCCCTTGGCCTGAGCCAGTCGGCGGTCAGCCGCCAGATCAGCGCCCTTGAGGATCATCTGGGCACGTCCCTGTTTCACCGCCATGCCAGGGGCCTGTCCCTGACCGAGGCGGGGGACATTCTCTTCCAGGCCACCCGGGACGTGGACGGACGGCTCAACACCGCCCGCACCCTGCTTACGGACAGCCGGGAAAAGCCCAAAGGCCCCTTCCGGGTCACGACCACCTTTGGGTTTGGTGCCATGTGGCTCACCCCCCGTCTCAAGACGTTTACGGAGCGTTACCCGGATATCGAACTGGAACTGGTGCTCAATGACCGGGAACTGGACCTGGGACGCCGGGAGGCGGATGTGGCCATCCGCCTTCATCCGCCCACCCAGCCGGATCTGGTGACCCGGCGGCTGTTCCAGGTCCACTATCATCTGTATGCCTCGCGCCGCTATGTGGAACGCAAGGGGATGCCCGCTAGTTTCCAGGATCTGGACAGCCACGAAATTCTGCTTTATGCACCGCCGGTTCCCAAACCCTTCGTGCAGATCAACTGGCTCAGCACCGTGGGGCGGGAGGGCAAGCCCCCACGGTCCGCAGCCTTCAGCGTGAACAGCATCATCGCCCTGGCCCAGGCGGCGGAGTCCAGCATGGGCATCGCCGCCTTGCCGGATTATCTGTGCGCAGACCGCTCCCGTCTGGTCCGCGTCATGCCCGAGGCGGAAGCCCCCAGTTTCGATACCTATTTCGTCTATGCCGAGTCCCTGCGCCAGTCCAAGCGGATCGCCGTCTTCCGGGATTTCATGGTCGAACAGGCCCGTTTGTGGACCTACTGACCAGGCCGGTCGATCATGGACGCTCGCCCAGGGCATGGACACCCGCCCAGGGCGCACCGGCCCGAAACTCCAATGCGCCCTGAGGTCGTCAGGATAGAAATCAGATCGGATGGAACGCGGCGCAGACCTCATCGCGCATCCGGTAAAGCTTGAACACCTTGTCGTCCTTACCCGGATCGACAAGATGGCTCGCATACTCGAAAAAGCCGCCGCCGCCTTCCGGATCCGGTGTGTCCACCGGGTTGCTCACATCATTCACATTGAAACCGCCATTGTGCACGAGCACCGCATCGCCACCGGCTGAGGAAAGCCTTATGGTCCCGCCGTCCCCGTCGATGGCGCAGGGAACCTTGCCCCCATCCGCGCCGGACCCGTGACAGGTGAAGACATTGCTCCAGGTGCGGGTCCCCTGCCCCCGCAGGCGCAGTTCGATATCAAGGGCAAACGTGCCATCAGCAGAGAAATCATCCATGGTCACGCTCTGGCCCGTATGATCCAGAACCGTCCGTCCGGAAACCAGCCGCACCAGCATGGCGGTGATTTTCTGATCGGGATGGCGGGCAAGATGGTCCCTGGTATAGGCCCGTCCGTAGCAGGTGGTCTGCCCCGCCGTGAAATTGTCCCGCACCGCCTCGGGCACCTCGCCAGCCGTGACAGGCATGGCCCCCATGAGGCATGAAAACAAAAGCGTTGCGCCGCGCGCCAGGTTTCTCATGATCCCTCTCCCTCTCTTCAGGATCCGGTCACCAAGGTCACCGGTGTGATCGACAGCAATTGACACCGGCATCCTATCAAGAACCGTCCGACCGGCAACCGGTTCTCCCGTTATCAAATCAGAGAGCCGGATTTAGACAGCCCTGCCCCTGTCTGCCTGCTACCCTTTGTCAGGACCTTGAATGGGCGGCAGACTGTGGAGGTCTACAGATTATCGGGATGGGGAGGATCCAGCCCTTAGGGTCATCCAAGACTACCGCGCTGCCGTGAGCGCCGGGGCCAGCCCCTCAGGTGGGTGAGGCCCGTTCAAGACAACCGACCGGACCGCAGGCTCTTTCAGCGGTCTCACTCCATCCGGTCGATGCCCATGGCGTAATTGCGGGCATTCTGGAGGTAGAACCGGGCGTTTTGCAGATTGGCTTCGGAATTGTCGCGGCTGCGGATCACTTTGGCCGGTGCGCCCGCGATAATGGAGTTTTCTGGAAACTCGCTGTTTTCGGTCACGATGGCATGACCGGCCACGATGGAATTGTCGCCGATGCGCACGCCGTCCATGATCGTGGCATTGATCCCGATCAGACACCGGTCACCGATGGTGCAGCCATGGAGGGTGACGTGGTGGGTGATGGAACAGTCTTCTCCCACAATGGTTGGCGTTTCATAGCCGATATGGATCATCACGAAATCCTGAATATTCGTGCGCGCCCCGATCCGGATCTCCGCCACTTCGGCGCGAAACACCGCATAGGGCCAGACCGAGGCATCCGGCCCGATATAGACCCGGCCATAGAGAAACGCCGTCTCGTGAATGAAGGCCGGCTTGTCCAAAAGGACATTGGCGCTGATGTGACCCATGTGCGATTTCCTGCCTACCCGTATCCAGGCCCCGCCCTCGGGATCTGGAGTACCTGCCCTTATCCCCTATCCGTGGTCCTCGGGCATGATTCCCAGTCTACACCATCCGGCACCGGTTCCGGGACAGGGCCCCGCCACGCCCTGCCTGGCCCAGCCTGCCCGTTCCCGCGCGCGATGGACCGGCGGGCTGATGAGCGATCGGGTGCGAGTATAGAGGGTGGATGGAGCAGCCGTCATCCGGGATATGGGCCGGGTGGTTGGATGGTGCAGGTGGCAGAAACACGGTCGTCGGATCAATTCGAGGCAAAGTCTTTGAAAATCCGACACAAATTGCCGCCAAATCTCCAGGTGATCTTCATGGATTGTTTACAGTTGGAGGGTTAGGTGGATACCGGAGCGTCGTTATCCCCCCAACGAACGCTCCACATCCGGTGCCGACCGGTTTCCCCCACCGGCTGGCACCTGCCACGCTAACCCCTGCGTGGCAACCTCCCAAATCCACCTTGGCCGGGCATTCGTGCCCGGCCCTTTTTTTGGGTTTGGCTGTTGAGCTTTTTTGGTCTGGTCCGTCCTGGCATTCCCCCGCCCACAAGATGCTTTATGCCCCATTCAGGTTAGAGAATAGTGAGCGCCCCGGGTGATTGTTCCCATACCGCTGATAGCCGGTTTTTAACGCCTCCTGCGCCTTGCTGATCCCTGATCAACACAGACAACGAAGGCGGATCGCGTTATGGAGTACCGGACGATTGGGCGCAGCGGCTGCGCCGTAAGCGCATTGGGGCTTGGCACCTGGAACTTCTTCACCAAGGGGCACAAAGGCACCCCCGCGGTGAAGCTCGATCAGGCCGAGGCCTGCATCACCACGGCCCTGAACAGTGGCATCACCCTGTTCGATACCGCCAATACCTATGGGGCCGGAGAGGCCGAACGTCTGCTCGGGCGCTGTCTCGCGGGGGAAAACCGGGACCGGCTGGTCCTGGCCACAAAGTGTTTCATGCCCCGTTTCGACGGACCCAATGGCCAGGGCCTGTCCCGCAAACACATCTTTTCCTCGGTGCGTGCCAGCCTGGATCATCTTCGGACAGACCATATCGATCTGCTGATCTGTCACCGCTTCGACGATCACTGCCCCCTGGAGGAGACCGTACGGGCCCTGAGTGATCTGGTGACGGAGGGGTCCATTCTCTACTGGGGGGTCAGTTGCTGGCGCCCCGGCGACCTGGCCCATGGGGCAGCCATCGCCGATCTGCGTCTGGGCTACCGGCCCATCGCCCACCAGCTTCCCTATCACCTTTTGATGGCGGATGCGGAGGACGAAGACTTCCCCGCCGCGTCGGACCTGGGGGTGGGCATCCTCGCCTATTCTCCCCTGGCCCAGGGGGTGCTCACGGGGAAATATCTTCCCGACCATCCGCCCTTTGCCGGGAGCCGGGCCGCCGATCCGTCCTGGCGTGAGGGCATGGAGGCTTTTTCCAGCCCGTCCCTGATCCGCGCCTCCAAAATGTTGGGAGCAGCCCGGGAGGCCGGCTGGAGCCTTTCCCAGGCCGCTCTGGCCTGGACCCTGCGCAAGCGCCAGGTGGCCTCCTCCCTGATCGGTGCGTCCCGCCCGGAACAGATCCGGGACAATGTCGGTGCCGTGAACAAACCCCTGCCCGGGGAACTGCTGGAGCGTCTGGACGCCCTCAAAGTGACGGGAGGGATCCATGTGGCGCAAGAGCCCCAGGAAATCCAAGGCACTGGGGAAGAGACTGGGACTGGGGAAGAGACTGGCACTGGGGAGACCGAGACTGTTCCATCCCCAACGCAAAACGTGACACCCATCGCACTGGCGGCGGAGTGAGCCACTGCAGGACCTTCAAACCGGTCCGATAAAGGTCATCCCATCACGGACTGTCCTTGAGCCAATCAAGGGCAGTCCGGTCAGGAAACGGTGCTCCCGGCAAAGACGGACCAGCCCGTCAAACGGGCAAGATGTTCGAGCGCAACGGTCCCGGCCAGGGAATTGCCTTTGTCGTTCAGCCCGGGAGACCAGACAGCGATGGAAGCTATCCCGGGAACAATGGCCAGGATTCCGCCGCCCACGCCGCTTTTGCCTGGAAGCCCCACCCGCCAGGCGAAATCGCCGGACGCATCGTAATGGCCGCAGGTCATCATCAGGGCCTTGATCTGGCGGGCCCGCTCCGGCGCGACCACCATGGCGCCCGTTGCCGGATGACGTCCTTCCAGGGCCAGAAACCGTCCAGCCCGTGCCAATTGCCGGCAACTCATGGCAATCGCACACTGACGGAAATAGACCGAGAGCGCGTCCTCCACGGTGCAACCCAGAACACCGAACCCTTTCATGAAATAGGCGAGACTGGCATTGCGGTGGCCCGTGAGCCGCTCGGACACCGCCACCTCATCGTCGATTTCGATCGCGGGATCGCCGCTTGCATCCTGGAGGAATGTCAGCAGTTGGCCCACCGCCGCGTCAGGGCCGAATGCATCCAGGAGCAGGTCACTGATCGCGATCGCTCCGGCATTGATGAACGGATTGCGCGGGCGCCCTGATTCCCGTTCCAACTGAACAATGGAATTGAACGCGGTGCCCGAGGGTTCCCGCCCCACCCGCTCCCACACCATGTCCCCGTGGCGCTCCAGGGCGAGGGTCAGGGTAAAGACTTTCGAAATACTCTGTATGGAAAAGGCAGCATCACTTTCGCCGATCACCCACTCCGCACCATCCGCCAGGACCACCGCGAGGCCGAAGCGGCCCGGATCGATTGTGGCCAGGGCCGGAATGTAATCGGCCACCCGGCCCTGCCCCAGGGAACCAGAAACCGCTTCCAGTGTTTGATTGAGGATCTGGTCCATGTCCGGTTTGCCGGCATGCGGTACAGACGGTTCCATGATGTGATAGGCTCCCGCGGAAGAAACGCCTTCAAGCCCGTGTGAACAGGAGAACGGACCGATGACGTATTGTCTGGGAATTCTGCTCGAGGATGGTCTCGTGCTTGCCTCGGATTCCCGCTCCAATGCTGGTGTCGACCATATCACATCAGTGAGCAAGACCGACATTTTTGAAAACGCTGGGGAACGGATGATCGCGGTGCTGTCCGCCGGTAACCTGGCGACGACCCAGAATGTCGTGTCACAAATCCGTCAGGCCAGCGGGTCCGGCAATCTGGAGCGGGACATCTTCACCACCCAGACCCTTTTCGACGCCGCGACCATGGTCGGGTCCACCCTCCGGGATGTCCTGGCCCGGGATGCCAATTTCGTGTCCCAGTTCGGCGATCCCAATGCCAGTTTTCTCGTGGCCGGGCAGATCAACGGAGAGATGCCCCGGGTCTTCCAGATCTATTCGGCGGGCAACTTCATCGAGGCCGGTCCACGGGGCCAGTTCCTTCAGATTGGCGAGGCCAAGTACGGCAAGCCCATTCTCGACAGGACACTGCATTATCAGATGCCGCTGCTCGAGGCCGCGAAGGTCGCCCTGATCTCCTTCGATGCCACGATCCGCAGTAATCTGACGGTTGCCGCGCCCATCGATATGCTCTGTTATCAGACCAACAGTTTCAGTTCCGAGATGCAGGCCAGCTTTACCAATCAGGACACCTATTTCCAGGAGCTTCAGACCGCCTACAGCTCGAGCCTCCAGAACATCCTCAGCTCCCTGCCGACACCTCAGTTCGGCTGAGATCCTTGCCACGGTGACAGCGGACGGACCGCTGCCCGCCGGCCCATGGCCTGCTGGTCTTCAAAAACCGCTTGAGCAACCTCAAAGGTTTTTGATCGCCCAGTGATGCCTCGTGATGCCTCAGGACGGATGGTGAAGAAAATCCCACACCATCCGTCTGTGGTGCTCGAAGAGGCAGCGCGCCAACATCCACGAGCCCCGTCAAACCCACGACCCCCGGCCCCGTCTCTCACTCTTTCGATTGACCCACGGCCCTCCCGACCACCCATCCCTGTTCTGAATTCCCAACCACCCACCAGCCGCATCTCTACCGCCCATAATTGAGAGCAAGTACTGCCACATGCGTAGCAGTACTTGCTCTCAAAGTTGAGCTACCTGGAAATACAGAGTGTGATCCGACCGAGTTTGGTCACGCCCAGGCCGCGCCTGCGGCCGGCGCCCGCGCGCCGCCCCTGCACAGGTGCTGCGCACCGTGAGCGACAAACAGCAGGGCCGATTCCGTTCCAACGGAACCGGCTCTGGTGTCACCCTTCATTCCTCAAGGCGAAGGAGAGCAGGCCGGATCGGCCGACCATCCGAATGCGGAAACAAGCAGGAGCGGAGCCTACCGGAAGCGGTAGATGCTCGTTGTGGTGCCCTCGACCAGGGCCTTGGCGGTGGTGGACCCGGTCGGCCTCGTGGCGGGATCAACCCCGTCGAGGAAGCGCACGGCGGTGCCATAGGCGATGATTTCCGCACCGCCCATCACCACATTGGACGTGGAGAATTTCACGCCGATGATGCCGTTGGCCCCCTGGGTGGCGGCGTTTTCCATCATCCGTTCCACTGCTTCTTCAGCGGTACGGCTGATCAGTTTGCCGTACTGAACCAGTTCGCCGCCGGTGATGTTCTTGACCATCTGCCAGACATCCGTGGTCACCGCATTGGCGCGGATGGCCACGCCGTGGCAAATGCCGATCACCTCATAGGGGCCGGGCAGATCTTCCGTGCTCACCACCATGACCACCGGATCCTTGCCGCTTGATGCTGTCTTGCCGGACATCTCAGCTCTCCCCTTCGCTCTTGCCGCCCCGCCGGGTGCCCTTGTGAACCACGATCCTGGTACGCTTCCGGCCTGGAATCAGGGCCCGGATGAACATCAGCAGGATCAGCAATGCCAGCGCCCCCACCACGGCCAGGAAGGGGATCAGGCCCAGGAAGGACAGGGCCGAAGCCATGGGGCTTGCCAGGAAGTCCGGATAGGCCATGACATTCAGGGTCTTCAGGTTCTGCACCAGTTCCCGATTGATGCGATCCCCGGGAATGTTGGTGTCCGTGATCAGCCATTCGACGATCTCACGGGCTTCCCGGTCCAGGTCGCCCTGGTTCTCCCGGTACAGATTGAAGAAGATGATGGCCCCCCGGGCCCCGCCCCGCTCCGGATCCCGGTAGATCTGGAGGACATCGAGCAGAATACGGCTGCGCATCATCTCTGCTGCCCGTTCCGGTCCCATGTCCCGGATGAAGCGGCGCATGTCTGCCGGTGGAAGCAGGTCGATCACATCCCCGAACGCGGCCTGCCCCACATCCTTCCACAAATCGAACAGGAGACGGATGTTCTCCGGCGTGTCCCCCTCCAGGATTGCATTGAGGGACGGCTCGGACATGCCGTCGGCCATGATCCCGGTGATCACGTCACCGGCCAGGGCCGGGTCATCCGCCCGCAGATCCAGGATCTCCTGCAACCGGTTCACCAGCAGCCGGCGCTGCAATTCGTTGCGGTAGTTCCGGGCGGGCAGGGTCGGCGCGACGGTCCGGATGATCGCCAGGGCCTGAATGTCGCTCGGGCGCAGATCCCGCAGGTCCGACAGCAGACCGGAGAAGAAGGCCAGTTCCGCCTGCCGGTCCCGGGTTTCCATGATCCGAGCCAGGATTGCCGGATCGCCCATGCTCCGCCGGGCCACCTCGTTCACCTCGTCCCGATTGTCCCGGTAGAAATCAATGAAGGAGCGGCCGAACCGGCGCACGAGATTTTCCGCAAGACCGACCCCGATATCCTCGATCAGTTGCAGTTTCTCGGCAAAGGACAGATCCCCGAAATCCTCGCCGAACACCCGGCAGATCTCGGAAAGGCGTTCGACCACCATGGCCATGAACGCCTCATCGCTCTGCCCGGACTGCCTCAGACCCTCGATTTCAGCCAGGGTACCGTCAGTCTGACCGTGGACCACCACACACCGGATGGTCTCGTTCAGGTTCTCCACCAGAACATCCCGGGTGCGCAGGAATTCCGTACGCAGCGCACCGGCCAGATCGGAGGAGATCGCCTTGATATTATCCTGGTCCAGAAGCTCACCGGCGATTTCGGTCTCATAGTGATTGTCGATGGCCTCGGTGATGGCTTCCTGCACCTGGCGGCTGGCATCCTGCCAGGCAAACACCAGGGCGCCGATGGCCACAATGAAATCGAACAGGAGACCTACCGGACCGAAAAGCTTGCCTGCCCCGGTCAGGGCCCGCCCGACCAGGGTGGCCCCGAGGCGGCGCACGATGGCATTGCCCAGATTGGTCACCACGATCCGCCGCACCAAAATGATCGTCACGCCGATGGCAATGGGCAGAAGGGGCACCGGCGCGTCCGGATTGGCGGCGGAGGTGGGGGTGTCGCCCAGGCGCTGCCGGGCATCCCGGGCCACGGCGGCGGCAAGGGTCTCCCGCACAAACTCCCGAAACTCCGGGCGCACCAGGTCGGAATATTGGTTGTCGATGACATCGAACAGGCGCCTCACCTGTTCGGCGTAAAAGGCTGCCGTGCGCGATCCCACACCGGATTCGAGATTGCGGCGGAACTCGATCAACGCATCCTCAAGACCCGCCTGCTCGAACGCCGCCTCGATCTTCTGGTTGCGCTGTTCCCGGCTGAAGGCGTCCCAGGCGCCGACCGTGCGGTTGATTTCATCATTGGCGCGGGTATAGGCCGCCCGAACCTCAGGCAGGTTGGATTCGATCTCGGTGCGGACAATGGCCTCAAGCTCGCTGGCCACCCGGGCCTCGAATTCGGAAACGACCACGTCAAGCGCCCGTTCGGTCTCGACCCGCCGGTCTTCAAGCTGCTCCAGGGGGAAACCGAGCGGCTGGAAAGCATTTTCCGCCCAACCGCTTCGCGGGCCGGCCAAGGTCATGACCAGCACGAAAACCGCCAGACCGGCCATGCCTGCAAAGGCGAGAAAACAACGCGGGGCCAGCCCCCGCCCGTCCTCACGGGCGCTCCCCATGCCCCGGTCCTTACCCTGCGTGTTCCAGATCCGCATTGATCAACCCCCGGACGCTGGGCCAGTGGCCCGCACAATGGCCCACACTATGCAGATCCAGGCCTTGACACACAAGCAGCACGCCTGAATGCCCCGTAATGTCCTCTGGATGAATCACGTCAGTGGGCGGTAAGGCCCAGTAATCCCGGAAGCTCGGCCATGGTCGAGAACAGGGTTGCGCCCTTGGCGGCGAGAGCCTCCCGATCGGCAAGGGGGTCAGCAGCATAGGCAAAGACGGTCATGCCCGCGGCCACGGCGCCGGTCACCCCTGGCACACTGTCCTCGATGACGGCACAGACTCCAGGCTCAAAGCCCATTTCCCGGGCGGCAAGCAGAAACAGATCCGGCGCTGGTTTGCCGTGCTCGACCATGGAGGCTGAGAACAGGTTCTCGCCGAACCAGGACCGCAGATCCGTCAGCCCCAGGGAGGAGCGGATCTTCTCTGGTCGCCCGGAGGATGCCACGCAAACAGGGATCCCCGCGCCTTGCAGAAGGGCCAGGACATCCGCCACTCCGGGAATGGGCTGCAACTCCGCCTCGAAAAGCGCCGTATCACGGGCCTTGCGCCGCTCGTTCCAGCCCTCAGGGACCGGCCTGCCCAACAGGTCCTCAATATCCTCGGAAATGGATTTCCAGGATCGGCCCACGAACCGGTCGTGGGCTTCGCGTTCACTCATGGCAAGACCGAGTTCGCTCAGCCCTTCGCGCAGGGACCGCAAGGCCAGGGGCTCACTGTCAACCAGCACACCGTCACAATCGAAAATCACCAGTTCCGGCACGCCGCCCGCCATGCCCTGCCCTCCTGTTTTGCCGCATGGTCCCCCCGGGCCGACAGGCTTTGGCGACCCGGATTTGACCTGAACGAAGTGGGGGCTGAATACAGGCGTCAGTAATAGATCTTTTCGTCAGTCATGTCCTTGTAAAGATCGGCGACGAATTCACCGTAGCCATTGTAGAGCAGCGTAGGGACGCGTTCGTCGCTCCCCAGCACCCGTTCCGTGGCCTGGGACCAGCGCTTGTGGGGCACTTCCGGGTTCACATTGGCCCAGAAGCCATATTCCTGACCCTGAACTTTTTCCCAGAAGCTTTTCGGACGCTCGTCAGTGAAGGTGAACCGGACCAGCGACTTGATGGACTTGAAGCCGTATTTCCAGGGCACCGCCAGGCGCAGAGGCGCGCCGAACTGGTTGGCCGCCGGCTTGCCATAGACACCGGTCACCAGGAACGCCAGGTCGTTGGTGGCCTCGGCCATGGTCAACCCTTCCACATAGGGCCAGGGATACCAGCTTGCCCGCTGGCCCGGCGCCACCCGCTGGTCCTCGAAAGTTTCCATGCGAACATATTTGGCGGAGCTGAGGGGACGGGCCAGGGCAACCAGATCCTTGAGCGGAAATCCGGTCCAGGGCACAGCCATCGACCACGCCTCCACGCAGCGCAGGCGATAGAGCCGCTCCTCAAGGGACATCTGGCGGATCAGGGTGTCGATATCGACGGTCTGTTCCTCCTCGACCATGCCGTCGAGGGTGACCGTCCAGGGCCTCGTCTTCATCCGGGAAGCAGCCCGTTGGATCCGCTTATGGGATCCGAACTCGTAGAAATTGTTGTAGGTGGACGCCACGCTTTCATTCGTAAGCGGCCGGTCGAGTGTGTAGATCTCGTTGCGCTCCGCCGGATAAAGATCAGTGGTGGGATCTTCGCTCTCCGCCTGTGCCCCGGTCGTGCTCGACAGAAGGGCCGCACCGGCCCCCGCTCCGGCACCGATGAACGCGCGCCGGTTCAAATAGACCGACTCCGGCGTTGCTTCCCGCTCCGGCAGTTCCCATCCCTTGAGACGCTTAATCCACATGATTTCAATCCTTTACCGGCCAGAGATGGCGCTCCGGCTGCCCGCAGATCCGATGGGGCCAAGAATGCCCCGGAATGCGGCATGAAAAAGCCCGTGACTGGGGAAACCGGTCACAGGCTCTTCACATTGCCGACAAGGCTGACTTCACATCAGCACTGGCCAACAGCACTGGCCATCAACACTGGCCATCAGCAGGCGCCACGCTCATCATCCGGCAGTGGCGCGCAGCATCCAGGCGGTTTTCTCATGTTCTTCCATGCGGGCCGTCAGCATGTCCGCCGTGCCCTCGTCGCCAAGTTCCGCCGCCTTCGCTATGACGACGCGCAGATCGCGGATGACAATCTCATGGTCATTCAACAACGCTTCCACCATGGCTTTGGCATCGGGATTGGCGTTGTCATTGCTCACGGTGGCAAGGGTGGCCATCACCGTGGGGCTGTGAGGGGCATCCACACCCAGCGCCCGGATCCGCTCTGCCAATTCATCCAGGGCTTCGAAAAGCTGGGTGTACTGCTCTTCGAACATCGTGTGGAGCCCTGGAAATTCGATGCCCTTGACGTTCCAGTGATAGCCGTGGGTCTTGCCGTAAAGAACGAAAGTGTTGGCCAGAACCCGGCTCAGATGGTCGGCGATCTCTTTGCGCTGATTGTCTTCAAGGCCGATATTGGTGCTGTTCACCATGACGTATCCCTTTCTGCTTGCTGCCAAATCAAATTGCATCGCCCGGGCAGCTCCATGCCCGCATGGGAGCGGGCGTGCGCCCGTGAGGCGCGCCGGACTGCCTTGGCCGAAGGATCAAACCGCCCTGGTCGAAGGGCGATGACCCCGCCTGACCCTCTACATGGGCGTTGGCAGATCAGGAACAATGCTACTTTAGAACCGTTCCAAAAAAGCCCGGCGGGACATTGGGTCCCAGCCGGGCTGATCACACTGGTTCTGCCGGTTCACAACCGGCCCTGTCGCGACTGTCCGATCAGGACAGGGATGCGGTGAACCGCTGAAGCCGGGTGCAGGCTTCTTTCAGGGCTTCCGTGGAGGTGGCATAGGAAATCCGGAAGAAAGGCGACAGGCCGAAAGCCGCCCCATGGACCACAGCCACCCCTTCCGCTTCCAGCAGGGCGGCGGCGAAATCCTCGTCATTCCCGATCTTCTGCCCCGAAGGCGCGGTCTTGCCGATGCAGCCTTCGCAGGAGGGATAGACATAAAAGGCGCCTTCCGGGGTCGGACAGGTGATGCCGTCCGCCGCATTCAGCATGCTGACCACCATGTCGCGGCGCTCCTTGAACACCGCGTTGCGCTCTTTCAGGTAGTCCTGGGGACCGTTCAGGGCCTCGACCACCGCCCACTGGCTGATGGAGGTGGGGTTGGAGGTGGACTGGCTCTGGAGCTTGGCCATGGCCTTGATCAGGGGCTCGGGCCCTGCGGCAAACCCGATCCGCCAGCCGGTCATGGCAAAGGCCTTCGAGGCGCCGTTCATGGTCAGGGTGCGGTCATAAAGCCCCGGTTCCACCTGGGCCGGCGTGGCGAAGACGAAATTATCGTAGACGATCTTTTCGTACATATCGTCCGTGAGGATCCACACATGGGGATGGCGCATCAGCACGTCGGTGATGGGCTTGAGTTCTTCGGCGGTGTAGGCGGCACCGGAGGGATTGGAGGGGGAGTTCAGGATCAGCCACTTGGTCTTGGGCGTGATGGCCTTTTCCAGGGCTTCGGCGCGCAGCTTGAACCCGTCCGCCAGATTGGTGTCAACGAACACCGGCGTGCCGCCTGCGATCTGGACAATATCCGGATAGGACACCCAGTAGGGCGTGGGGATGATCACCTCGTCGCCTGCGTTCAGGGTGGCGACCATGGCGTTGAAAATGATCGGCTTGCCCCCGGGGGCCACCGTGGCCTGGGCCGTGGTGTAGGTCAGGCCGTTGTCCCGCTTGAACTTGTCCACGATCGCCTGTTTCAGCTCCGGGATCCCGTCGACGGCGGTGTACTTGGTCTCGCCCCGCTGGATGGCGTCGACAGCAGCCTGTTTGATGTTGTCGGGGGTGTCGAAATCGGGCTCACCGGCCCCCAGGCCGATCACGTCCCGGCCCTGGGCCTTGAGGTCACGGGCTTTCTGGGTGACGGCAATGGTGGCGGAGGGCTGAACCCGGTTCAGGGCATCGGACAGAAAACGGTCGGGCAGTGGTGCGGCCATGGGGGCCTCCTTGGCTTATGGGCGCTTGGGCCGGGTCTCACCGGCACCGCGCGCTCCTCGACTTCATGGGCGGGCCGCCCCCGCATGACGAAAAAAGCCAGTGCATGTCACCGCCGGTGTCGCCTCGCCGGGAGGCCCGCTCAGCGGGAATGCCCCAGGACAATCACAAGGCGGTCGAAGGGCGGTCATGGGCCGGGACCTAAGGCGTTTTTCGCCTCCGTTGCAAGCCCGAGGCTGCGTTCTCCCAAGGCTCCACGGATTTGAACGCCCCGCTGCGGGATCATGGGCTTTTCTGGGGCTTCAAAAGGTCAAGTGGAGCTGAAGGGTCTTCCACGGCTGCTCCGAACCAGGGCCCATGGCTTGGGCCGGACGGGGGGGGGCCGGACGGGGGCCGGCGCGCCCGTCTTCAAATCAGCCGGGACGCTTTGATGGCCCCTGACCCTCGTTTCGCGGCATTTTGATCAAAAGGCATCGGCTCATGTGATCCATGCCGCACAGGAGGTCCGTCCTGACCGGACCCCGAACAACCACAATGGCGGGTCCGCTGGGGGACCGGCAGCGAAATTGGGAGGCATGAAGGCCATGGCACGCTCAAACAGCGTGGTGACCAGACGGATCCGGGACATGAACGGGGGATCCGGCACGGACATCGGAGTTCACCTGGTCTGGGGCCTTCTGATTTGCGGCGGCGTGGTGATTGTGATCCTCGCCGGATTTCACTGGGCGCGGGGCCAAGCCGTGGACAACCGCACCTCCTCCCCGTCCCAAACCGCCATGCGCGGACGGCTGGTGAGCCGCATGGCCGCCACCGGGTTCCCGACCGGTCCGGGTCTGCCCGCCCCCGCCCTGCGCAGGCGTTCCAGCCAGCGTCGTCCCCGGCGCAACACCACCAGCACAGCCAACGGTCCGAACCGGAACGAGGCCTTCCCTTCCACGCCCGCCGCCGGCAGCCCCCCTGCCGCTGACAGCCCCGCCGCCGGCAGCCCCATGATGATGATCGGAGGGGTCTGCCTGAACGCCGATGATGACGGTCGGTGTGCCCAGATCATGAGGCACTTCGCCGGCAAGACTCCCCAAAGGCAGCCCGAAACGGACATGCCCCGCCACCGGACCAGCGACCTGAAAGGCGCAGTGCCCTGGCCGGCGCACATGGTCCCCGGCATGTCTGGCCCCGCCAGGGTTGGGCCAGTGAAATTTGGTCCGATGAGATCGGGACCTGGGCGGGTCGGCCCCGTCGATGTCAGACCGCCCATTGGACAGGGCGATGGAACCGTCCGAAGAATGGAAGAAGCGGAGGCGGAAACGATTTGCAAGCGCAAGGCCTGACCGTCAACGGCGCCAGTTTTACAGAGAACCCGGAGCGGTGAGGCGCCTCACCCCATCATGGCCCAGCTTTGGGCCTGCTGGTAATTCCGGGCCAGGAACTGGTACATTTTTTTCACGGCGGCCTGGGTTTCGTCTGAGGGGTCTGCGGTGATGTGTTTCCACTCCTGGAGAATGGGACCCCAATCCAGCAATTCCTGCCGCAGACTGTCCCGGGTGTCCCGCACGAAGGGCACGATCCGCTTGAATGCCTTCAGCAGGCCCAAAATCTCCGACGTCTGATCATACACACCCTCGATCTGAGAGCGCATCCGGGTCAGCGGCCGCTCGATCAGGACATCGACCCGCATCAATTCCTCGAACTGGGGCTGATCGGAGCGGCATCTCCGGGCGATCTGCTGCACCGTGCTCCGGATTTTCGCAATACCCAGAACCTGTTCCTTGAGGGCTTCGATATAGGCCATCTCGCAGGCCATGTGATCGATCTGATCGGCCACTTCCTGTTTACGGTGGCGGCCATAGCCCAGCTTTTCAGCCGCCTCCTCGAACCCTTTCTGGATCAAAGCCTTGGTCTCATCGGATTCCATCGCATTGCGCAGGCTTGCCGGATCCGACGACCCCTGTTTGCCCCCGTTGATCCAGTTGGCCAGCAGCATGGTCAGACGCATTTGCGCGATTTCCAGATGCCGGTCTTCCACGGACCAGGACGCGGTCCCGTCAACGATCTCCGAGGGGATCGAATCTCCGGGACGCACCTTGTGCACAAACCGCAAGGCCTGCTTGACCGTGGTCAGCATTTCCCCGTCAGGGCTGTTCTTTGGGATCTGAAATTCCGAGGCAATCTGGGGGAATGTGACCGACACATCCATTTCGCCAAGGCGCATATGGAGAGCAGGGACACCATCCGCCATCATGGTGAAGTAGCACCCTTCAATTTCGAACACCTTGTGCTCGAAATTGAAGTGGGTGTTCGATACCGAACGCTCTTGCGTCATGCCCATCCCGCCTGGGCCTGATCCGTCAGGCCGTATCCGTCAGGAATGGCAGGCAGGGCCTCCCTGCGCCAGTCCCCGGTCACCCTCACCGATCCTCTGCACTCACCGCAGAGAAACACGCCCTTTCCGGCGTGTGAGGACCCTAGCAGCGGCGGCTTAACGGGTTGTTGTCCCTGTAGCCGCGGGGCCCGCCTGACCCGGTTCTGTCTGACTATGGCCGGTCTCAACCAGGGTTTTGAGACGGGCAAGACCGGTTTCGTAACTGCGCCCGACTTCCGTTTCGATCAGCAGACCGAGGTAACGCATCAAGGGATTGTAGCCCAGATCCGTGGACAGTCCCCAGGTCACCGTGGTGATCCCTGCATCCTCTTCAGCGCCTACAGGATCAAGGCGCCAGAACGCCATCGCCATACCCTGGGCACCGAAATCAAGGGCCGTGCGCACCAGTCGGTCCGGGACCGCCTCGACGATTTCCTGGCGGCCGCTGCCCACATCCATGTGGCTGCTTTCCCATTCCATCACCGCGCCCACACCGGTCTCTGGCCCGGAGAACTGATAGACCGTTTCCGGATCAATCTCCGACCAGGGAGACCAGATGTTAAAAGCCTTCAGGCTCACCACATGAGGGTAGATCTCGGCGGGAGCGGCAGCCACCTCCACCGACCGTTCGACTTTCAAATGCCGGGGCAGGAAGAGCCCGGCCAAGGCCACCAGAACGGCCAAGATCAGAAGGCCGGCGGCAAAACGAATCACCATACGCATCGACTATCCCCCGGACACGGCAGGCGGCCTGCCCCCTGAGCGCAGACCTCCAGGTCTCAAGACGAACCGCCACCCATCCCGCGCGCCATAAGAAGGCACTGGTCCCGATGCTCCCCGGTTCTGAAGCCCCCCAGTTCTTAAGACCTCCAAGCTCTGAAGGACTTCAAGCCTTGCGGCTCAGAGACAGGGGACCCCGCGGGTGAGGATCGGACGGGTTGGAATGGTCCGTCGGCAGATGACCCCATAACCTGCGATCCGTACCGACGAAGGGGAACCGGAATCGGCATGGGGGCTCTGCCTGCTTAGACAAGAGTCTGCCTTGTCGCGGTGATTCTGTCGAGTACTACAGGTCCGGATGCTGGCTGGAAATGGAACGGAGCTCAGCAGGGACCGTTGGGCTGGCAGGTCTCGTAGGACCGGAACCCGGCCGGCACGAAACTTCCGCCCTCCGCGCCAAACACCGTGAGCACCTGACCGCGCAAAAGGCTCAAGGCCCGCTCAAGATCCCGGCCATGGCGATCCACCCCCAGCATGGTCAGCGCCCGGGGCACAAGACCACTGAGAGTGGCCTGCTCTTCCAGGATGACCCGGAAACCGTAATAGCCGATGCTTTTGACGTGCACCCGCCACTCCCGCTCGGTCCCGTTGGTCTCGGTGATGCGGAAGATGATCCGGCCATCCTCCCGGGGTCCTTCCATGGTGACCGTCCCGGTCCCGCCTGATGGACCGGTCCAGGTCATGGCCGGTTCCCCCTCGGATCCGCTCTGGATGGCGTCCAGGGGCCGGGCGGCCGGATCGATGGCCCAGGGAAGCCATTGGGAGGCCCGTTCCGCGCTCACGATTTCGTTAACAATGGCGGTTTGGGGCGCGGAGATGATCACACTGCGCGCCTTGGAAGCCTGTGTGGGGAGCATGAACACGCCCGCAACGGCGATGGCGGCAAGGACCAAGGCCACGGCTATGCTGATTTTTTTAACCATTGGTCGTCACCCGTCCCCGGCTGCCCCCGTCGAAGCCTGGAAGTCCGGCACCTCAACGAAAATTCAGGTTCCACAGTGCCCTAATTCGTTCTCCGTTCCTATATAGACCATGTGGTGGCCGGTTGTGCCGGTTTCGCGCAAATGGGGTGCCCTGCGAAACTCTTGGAGTTTCAAAGGCTTGCAGCACCGCTCGCGCCGAAGAGGCACGCCGCCGGTCGTCACGGAATCGATTCGTTTTTCACAAAACTCGGAAGGAGATCCCCATGCGCCGCAGCCTACTTGCACTTCCCGTTGTTGCCCTTGCCGCCAGCACAACTTTTGCTTTCGCCGCCAATGATGCGGATCACAAGACTCTGGACCGACTGAATGACGCGAAAGTGCCTGGCGTCACGGCTGACCCCTCCGCGGTCCCCGCCGGCACCTACGACATGGACGAAACCCACGTGAACGTCACCTGGGCCGTCAGCCACCTGGGTTTCTCTCTGTATCAGGGCCGCTTCAACGACATCGACGGCAGCCTGACCATCGATCCCGCCGCCCCCCAGGACGGCTCCCTGTCCGTCACCATCAAGGCCAACAGCATCGACACCCTGAGCGAAGCTCTGGATGAAGAACTGCGTGGTGAAATGCTGAACGCGACTGATTTCCCGGACATCACCTTCGAAAGCACCAAGATCGAAGTCAATTCCGAGGATGCCCGCCACGCTAAAGTCACCGGCGACCTGACCATCAAGGACGTCACCAAGCCCGTGACCATGGATGTGCATTTTGTCGGCGGCGGTCTGCACCCGCGCATGGAAGAGCCCACCATCGGCTTTCAGGCCACTGCTGAACTGGAGCGCTCCGAATTCGGTCTGACCAACTGGTCTCCCTTCGTGGGCGACATCGTCACCCTGAATATCGGTGTCGAGTTCAACAAGGACTCCGAATAAGCGCATAGGGTCTCAGGAGGTAATCTCCTCCGCAACAGGATGATCGTGCCGTCCCATGCACCCTGACTGCGGGATCAGCAGTTTTCATCCTTGGACCAGATCAAGGGCGGGTTCTCCGGATCCCGCCCTTTTTTATGCGACCGTCTTGACACCGCACCATTGCTCTCTGTGGGGATTATTGCCCACACGCGATGCGGGCCCTCCGATGCCAAGCCCCCGGATCCACGCAACCGCAGGCTGCCAATTGTTCCATGTATTTCAAAGTGTTCCGGCAGATCCGGCCCGAACATTGGCCCGGAAACTGGACCGCTCTCCCATGCCCATGACGGATCCTGCCACCGGCTGTCTGGAGCCGTTCCCCGTAAGAGACAATCCGGACCGGGCGGAATTGCGTGAATTTGATACGGATCAAGGACGGCTGGCTCAGTCAGCGTAGATCTCCCCCATGTCCATCCTTCCGGGACCCGCTCGCGGGCAGCGACCCGACTCTCCCCCGGCGCATGCCGGAAGGGAAATGGGGGAAGCTGATGATCTGCATCAATGACACTCCCCGGATGGCAGATGACCGGCGGGCCAGGTCAACGTGCTCCCCATGGAGTGCGTTGTGGCAGGCCCCTTCTTGAGAGGAGAAACCGATGCGCAAATTCCTTTTGTTGACCACCGCCATTGCCATTCCCATGATGGCCGCAGGCCTCGCCCAGGCCAAGGAAGCCGGAGACCTTCTGGTGCGTATACGCGGCCTTGCGGTCATCCCGGCCGAAGATGCCGATGTGAGCGGTCTACCCGGTGCCACCGGCGTTGAAATCGACACCGCCTATGTGCCGGAGGTGGATTTCACCTATTTCTTCACGGATAATCTCGCTGCGGAACTGATCCTTGCGACGGCCAAGCATAATGTTCAGGCCTCCGTATCGGGCGCTCCTGATATCGAACTTGGCTCCGTGTGGCTGCTGCCCCCTACCCTCACCGCCCAATATCACTTCATGCCCCAAGGTCCGGTGTCGCCCTATGTGGGTGTCGGCCTCAACTACACTATTTTCTACGGCGAGGACGGCCCCCTGCCCATCGAGTATGACAACAGCGTGGGATACGTCCTTCAGGCAGGCGTTGATGTTCAGGTCCGGGAGGATGTCTATTTCAACATCGACCTGAAACGGGTGTCGATCAATACAGATGTAGAGATTGCCGGCGGCGCGATCACCTCCGACACCGACATCAATCCGTTCATCGTCGGCGCCGGTTTCGGGATCACATTCTAGTGGAGCGGCTCTAACGCTTGGGTCCCACTGCGCGGCACGCTCATCACTCAAGCGTCAGAGCCAAAAGCTCCACGAGAAACATAACCTTGCTCGTGGTTCTTATGGCCCAGACATTTGCAAACGGACGAGCCGCGAATGGGATGCAAATGTCTGGGCCGAACCACTAGTCCCTCATGGTGCGCGGCACCTCCGACGGAGCGTGATCCCATTTGGCCGGATCACGCTCCGAACGGCAACGGGCCCCGGTCATGGCCCCTGCACTCCACCCATCGGCAAGGCACCGTGTAAGCCACGGCGCCTTTGCCTGTCCCCGCCCTCATGGCTTTATCCTGCAAAATGGCCCTATCCTGTGTGGTGACACAACATCAGCCCGCCTGAAGGCGGGCGGGCACAGGGAGGACGCCACCATGTATCCGGTTCACCTGAGGGAATCCTATTTCCCGGCCCAGGGCGATGACACGATCCTGGAGACGACCGTCGGCGGTGTTTTGCGCGCCGCCGCAGCCCGGGCCCCCGACGCCCAGGCCCTGGTGGAAGTGACCATGGCCGGTGAAACCGCGCGCACCTGGACCTATGGGGATCTTCTGGAGGACGCCCAAACCGTGGCCCATGCCCTGGCCAGCCGGTTCGCACCGCAAGAGCGGGTCGCGGTCTGGTCTCCGAACACGCCGGAATGGGTGATCCTGGAATATGCCTGCGCCCTGGCCGGTCTCACCCTGGTCACGGTCAATCCCGCCTATCAGCCCGACGAATTGCGCTATGTGCTGACCCAGTCCAGGGCCACCGCCCTCTTCCACGTTCAGGAATACCGGGGCAATCCCATGGCGCGGATCGCCGCGGAGGTGTGCGCGGACCTGCCCGAAATCCGCACCCTGATCGATATGGATGACTGGTCCGCCCTCACCGCCCACGGCCCCGGGGATCCTGCCCTGCCTGACGTGACCCCGGATGATCCGGCCCAGATCCAATACACTTCGGGCACAACGGGGTTTCCCAAGGGCGCGGTTCTGCCTCACCGGGGCATCACCAACAATGCCCGCCTCATCGCCAAGCGCATGCATGCGGACACCGGCGACACCTGGCTCAACATGATGCCCATGTTCCACACCTCCGGCTGCGTGATCCTGACCCTGGGACCCTGCCAGACCCTGGGCCGTGTGCTGATCGCCAAGCTGTTCGACCCATCCGCCATGAACCGGCTGGTGGAGCAGGAACAGGTCACCTATCTGTTCGGCGTGCCCACCATGCTGATCGGCATGCTGGAGGCCTTCGACGCCATGCCCGTGAACACGGCCTCGGTGCGCATGGCCGGGTCCGGTGGATCCATGGTACCGCCGGAACTGGTGCGCCGGGTGCGGAGTGTCTACCGGTGCGCCTTCATGACCGTCTACGGACAGACGGAGACCTCGCCCGTCATCACCCAGACCCGCAGCACCGATTCAGAGACCGATCTGTGCGAGACCGTGGGGCAGGCCCTGCCCTGTACGGAGGTCTCCATCCGCAGCACCGGGACCAATGACGTGGTGCCTCTCGGCACGGTAGGAGAGATCTGCACCCGGGGCTATCTGTTGATGCGTGAATACAATGACAATCCGAAGGCCACGGCCGAGACCGTCGATGCCGATGGCTGGCTCCATACCGGCGACCTGGGCACCATGGATGCCCGGGGGTATGTAAAGGTCACGGGCCGGGTGAAGGAAATGATCATTCGCGGCGGGGAGAACCTGTTCCCGGCGGAGATCGAAAATGTGCTGATGGAGCATCCGGATATTGCCGAAGTGGCCGTGGTGGGCGTCCCGGATCCAAAATGGGGGGAGATTGCCGTGTGCTTTTACCGCTCTGTCAGCGGACAGCCTCTGGCCCCGTCGGACCTGATCGCCCATTGCCGCCGTCGCCTCGCGCCCCAGAAGACCCCCGCCCACTGGATCGCCCTCACCGCCTTCCCCCTCACCGGCTCCGGCAAGATCCAGAAATTCGTCCTGCGCGAGCAGTATGAAGAAGGGGCGTTCGGATCATAGTTTGACCTCCAGCAAATGAACGTCAGGGCATCTTTGGTTCGAGGCCAAGAGCGCATTCATAAATCACAAAGTCAGTAACTTTGTTCGGGACACGCCGTTTCCGGGTGGGAAACCTGACACGCTTTCCCTGAAAGCACTCTTGGAATTAACAACAAAAACAATCAATGGAAATCAGGTGTCATGGATAGCGTAACCCATATGCAAAGAGGAGGGCGAATACGCCCTCCTCGACTTTTGGGTTTGCTTGGCATGGGAGCCAGAGCCAATTCCGCAGAAATTACTGCTGGACGACAGTGGCGACGTTGTTGCTGCCGTTCTGAGACGTGGAAGACACGTTGTTGTTGCCAGTCTGACGAACCGTGGTGCGGTTGTTAGAGCCACCAGTGATCATGGCAATGGCGGTGTTGTCGTTACCGGTCTGGCTCACGTCAGCGAAGTTGTCGGCGGTAGTATCAAGAGCGATGTCGACGTCGGCGGTGTTCTCGACACCATCCTGGATGACAGTCGCATCGTTGTTGGTGCCGCCGTCAATGTCGACGTTGGCAGTGTTGCCTTCAATGAACTGGCGGACCACGACGGTGCTGCTACCCGCGCGAAGATCAGCAACACCGGCACCCTGATTGACAGTGGCATCCTGGTTAAGACCATCCTGAGTGATCTGGGTCAGGTTGCCGTTGCCGAACACGTCAGCCACGGCGGTGTTGCTGGTGCCGTTCTGATCGATGAACGAAGGGTTGTTGGAGTTACCCGGGCTGTTGAAGCCATCGACATCGAATTCCGCGTTATTGCCCGCACCACCGGACTGCGTCACTCTCCACTGGTGACCGGCACCCTGCATGTTGGCGTCGAGGGTGTTGTTAGCATCTGCGGTCGCATCACCTTGGTTGAACGCAAGGCCCAGACCGTTACCGTTCTGGACGATGGTTGCATTGGCCCAGGAGCCCTGCTGAGCAGCAGAGTCATTGAAGCCACCGTCGACCCGGTTGAAAGAACCGCCGCCGCTGGTCTGGGTCACATCGGCATTGGCGTTATTACCAACTTGGCTGATGTAAGCTTGGCTGCTGCCGTTAGGGCCGTCTGCGAAAGCGGCGCCAGCGAAGAGGGCCACAGCAGCGGCAGTGGTGAGTACAGTCTTGAACATGAGGTGTCTCCCGTCAGACAAAATTTGAATGTCGAGCGCTCCATCACGAAGCGCACGACGCCAACCTAGGCATCGGCATCGGGGACGGCTATCCACCAAATGACGGAAAATTCATAGGAAGTGGTCAAGGTGAGGCCAGAATGCCACATCAACAAAAACGCGAAGCCTGACTGCACGTTTTGTTAGGGCCTGGTCATTGCAAGCAAAGAGCCCGGCGATTCGCATGCACAGGCTCCTGCCAATTCAATCTTCAGCGCGCCCTGTACTTTACGATGTTTTTCCCGGTGGCGCTGACGGCAAGACCTGACCGGCGACGGCCCTCGGGCATTGGCCTCCCTTCGAAAGCCAATGCCCGGACGCCGCGGTCAATCCTGGCCTCGCACCGTGAACCCTTCATACCCTTCGGCGGCCACCTTGTCGCAGATGGCCCGGTAGACACCGACACCACCCACATAGGCCATGAAGACCCGGGGCTTGCCAGGCACATTGGCCCCCACATACCAGGAGTCCGCTTCCGGAAAGAGGGTCAGGTTCGCGGAGGCTTCCGTGTGCAAAGCCCATTCGTTCTCCGCCTCGTCCTCCGCCTCGATCACCGCCAGATTCCGGTCCCGCATCCAGGTGATGCAGTCGGTGACCCAGTCCACATGCTGTTCGATGGATACCATCATGTTACTGAGCACCGACGGGCTTGAGGGGCCGGTGATGGTGAAAAAGTTCGGGAACCCGGCCACCGCGAGCCCAAGATAGGTACGCGGACCATCCGCCCATTTGTCCCGGAGGGCCTGCCCCTCCCTGCCCCTGATGTCGACATTCAGGATCGCCCCCGTCATGGCATCAAAACCTGTGGCGTAGACGATGACGTCGAACTGTTCTTCCCCTTCCGTTGTGCGGATTCCTTTTGGGGTGATTTCCTCGATGGGCCGCTTCTTCAGGTCGTTCAACCGGACGTGATCCTGATTGAAGGTCTCGTAATAGTTCGTATCAAGACAGGGGCGCTTCGTCCCGAAGGGATAGGCCTTGGGCACCAGGGCTTCCGCCGTCTCCGGATCCGTCACGGTCTGGCGGATCTTGTCACGGATGAAATCCGCCGCCGTCTTGTTGGCCTGCGCATCGGAGCCGATATCGCCGAAGGACACGGAAATCGCGGTCAGAAGGCCGGTGTTCCAGGCCTCCTGATACCGGCGCTCCCGTTCTGCCGCATCCGCATCAAGGGCGGAATCCAGGTGACGGGGCGGATTGGGAATCCCGGCGAAATGAGCCCGCTGCTCCGCCCGGTAGTCGCGGTAGTTCCCTTTCATCTCCGAGACTTCCCGATTGCTCAGGGGGCGGTTGAAAGCGGGCATGGAATAGGCCGGCGTGCGCTGGAACACCACCAGTTCGCGGGCCTGTTCCGCGATCAGGGGAATGGACTGGATCCCGGAAGACCCGGTGCCGATCACCGCCACTTTCAGGCCGGTGAAATCCACCCCCTCATGGGGCCACCGGCCCGTGACATAGGTCGGCCCCTCGAACTGATCGGCCCCCGGAATGTCCGGCACCTTGGGCACGGACAGACAGCCCGTGGCCATGATCAGGAACTGGGCGGTGATCGCCTCTCCGGTATCCGTATGGATCACCCAGCGCCCGGCATCCTCGTCCAAGACGGCCCGCTCCACCCTGGTGTTGAAGGTCATGTCCTTGCGCAGATCGAACCGGTCGGCCACGTGGCTGGCATAGGTCAGGATCTCGGGCTGGGTGGCATATTTCTCCGACCACTGCCAGTCCTGCTCCAGTTCGGGCGAGAAGGAATAGGAATAGGCCATGCTTTCAATGTCACAGCGCGCCCCGGGATAGCGGTTCCAGTACCAGGTGCCGCCCACATCCCCCCCGGCCTCGATCACCCGGGTGGACAGGCCCTGGTCGCGCAGACGCTTGAGCTGGTACATGCCCGCAAACCCGGCGCCCACCACCACCGCGTCCACATGGGAGCGGGCGGCGAAATGCCGGTCGATCTGCTCGCCAACAAACTCCAGCGCCGACGCGGCGGCGGGCAGGATCGCATGCATGACGAAGAAATTGTGCATCTGCCGGTCAAAGCGCTTGAGCACCACAGGTACACCGGCCTCATGGAGGCGCACCGCATACGCCTCCCCTTCATCCCGCAACACATCGTATTCGGCGGTGATCACCACGGCGGGGGGCAGCCCGGAAAGATCTTGTGTCCGGGCGGGAGAGGCGTCCGGGTGGCTGCGCGCCTTGGGGTCAGGGGCATAGTGGTTCCAGAACCAGTCCATCAGCTCGGCGGATAACAGGAGCTGGTTGGCCGGATCCCGGTAGCTGTGCGTGTCCATGGCCGCGTCGGTGACCGGGTAGACCAGAACCTGAAGCGAGATTTCCGGACCGTTCCGGGCTTTCGCCCGCTGGGTCATCACCGCCGCCAGATTGCCCCCGGCGCTGTCGCCGCCGACAATCACCGGCAGGGATCCGCCCCCCTGGCGCGCCACATGGGCAACAGCCCATTCCAGGGCATCCCAGGCGTCGTTCACCGCCGCGGGAAACCGGTGTTCCGGCGCCTTACGGTAATCAACCAGCACAACGATGGAGCGGGTGCGCTCGGCCAGCATCCGGCCCAGGGCGTCATAATCGTCGATGTTGCCGAGAACCCAGCCGCCGCCGTGATAATAAACCAACACGGAACGAGGTGTGCCCTTGGGGGTGAGCACCCGGACGCGGATGGTGCCGCCATCCTTGCAGGGAACCGTCTGTTCAGCGGTCCGGGCCATGTCCGGACCCTCGCCATACAGATTGGTAAGTTGGGCCATCACGAACCGGGCCTCGTCCGGGCTCAGCTCTGTCAGCGGCGGGACATCGCCGGACGCCATCTGAGCCAGAAACGCGGTGCTCGCAAGATCCAGTGACATGGTCAATCCTCCCCGGAAGAGTGTGCTTGTGTTTGTTTCAGGCCAATGGTCCTGCGCGGTCGGGGATTTGGCAAGCCCGGCCCTTTGACAACAGGTGTCGGGAAAGCAGGCCTTGGGAAGACCGGCACCGGGAAAACAGGCATGAATGACCCTTGGACCGGCACCGGGAAAACAGGCATGAATGACCCTTGGACCGGCGCCGGGTCTGGGCCATATCTACGCTCATGAGCCCGCACAACAACGCCACCGGCATGGGCGAAGCGCCCCAGGCCGAATTCACCCAGGACCTCTGGGTCCCCCACCGTCCCGAACGCCCGGAGAAATCCGAGGGCGGGATTGCGTTCGAGCTGAAATCGGAATTCGAACCCAAGGGCGACCAGCCCAAGGCCATCGCTGAACTGGTGGAAGGCACCAAAGGCGGCGAGCGGGACCAGGTGCTCCTCGGCGTCACCGGCTCGGGCAAGACCTTCACCATGGCCCAGGTGATCGCCCGCACCCAGCGCCCGGCCCTGATCCTTGCCCCCAACAAGACACTGGCCGCACAACTCTACGGCGAGTTCAAAAGCTTTTTCCCGGAAAACGCGGTCGAGTATTTCGTCAGCTATTACGACTACTATCAGCCGGAAGCCTATGTTCCGCGTACGGACACCTACATCGAAAGGGAAAGCTCCATCA
>CAZLPU010000043.1:0-42373 GCA_964561475.1 uncultured Alphaproteobacteria bacterium | reverse complement strand
TGAAGCCGACAAAGCCAATGGCCACCATGGCGTACGCCATGCCCAGATAGCCGAACACCGGCTTGCGCGAGAAGGTCGCCACGATGTGGCTGATCAAGCCGAAGCCCGGCAGGATCAGAATGTACACTTCCGGGTGACCGAAGAACCAGAACAGGTGCTGGTACAGCAGCGGGTCGCCGCCGCCGGCCGCGTCAAAGAACGCCGTGCCGAAATTCCGGTCCGTCAGCAGCATGGTGATGGCACCGGCGAGCACGGGCAGGGACAAAACCAGCAGGAAGGCAGTCACCAACACCGACCACACGAACAGAGGCATTTTGTGCAGGGTCATGCCCGGTGCGCGCATGTTGAAGATGGTGGTGATGAAGTTGATGGCCCCCAGGATCGAGGAGACACCCGCGATGTGCAGGGACAGGATCAACAGATCCATGGCCGGTCCCGGCTGTCCGCTGGTCGAAAGAGGCGCGTAAAGCACCCAGCCGCCGCCGACCCCCGGCCCCTGGGCCACGCTGGGGGCGAACATGGACAACACCAGCAGCAGGAACGAGAACGGCAGCAGCCAGAACGAGATGTTGTTCAGGCGCGGAAACGCCATGTCCGGCGCGCCGATCATGATGGGCACGAAGTAGTTCGCAAAGCCCCCGATCATGGCGGGCATCACCATGAAGAAGATCATGATGAGACCGTGCATGGTGATCAGCACGTTGTAGAAGTGATAGGCCGCTTCCAGGTTTCCGTCGGCCACGAACTGGGTGAGGAATGTCACACCGGGCTGTTCGAGCTCGATCCGCATCAGCACCGACATGGCCGTACCGATGATCCCCGCGAAAATCGCGAAGAACAGGTAGAGGATGCCGATATCCTTGTGATTGGTCGAGAACAGCCAGCGACGCACAAATGTTGGCTTGTGATCGTGGTCCGCCTCATGAGCCGCGGCGTTCGTGGTGGCCATCGTTCAAACCTCTTGATCGTAAAACCCGGATTGGTCGTAAAGCCGGCACGTTCAGCGCCTGGACCGTTCCGCCGGTCTCCAGAATTCCGGTCCTCGTAATCCACAAGGGCATGACGCCCGCATCGTTTCCCCGCAGCCGCGAAACAAGCGGCTGCCGGAATTCGGTGTGCTGCCGCGCGTTACTCGGCCATTGCCAGCCGGGTTTCCGGCTTGAATTCAACGCCTGCAAGCAATTCCGCCTGTTCCTGCGCCCAGTTTTCGAACTCGGTTTGGGAAACCGCCCGGATCGCAATCGGCATGAAGGCGTGGCGGGGACCGCAGATTTCCGAGCACTGGCCGTAATACATGCCTGGCTCATCGACCCGGAACCAAGTCTCGTTCAGGCGTCCAGGCACCGCGTCCATTTTCAGGCCGAAGGCCGGGACCGCGAAATTGTGCAGCACGTCAGCCGCCGTCACGATCACCTTCACCGTCTGACCGACGGGCACCACCATGTCGTAATCGACGGAGAGGTTCCGGACCCGCGGGTTGCCGAAGTAATCCGCTTCAGCCGCGAGATCCTCATCAGCGATCGGGTTCGACACGTATTCAAAATCGCCGTGGTCAGGATACCCGTATCCCCAGTACCACTGGTAGCCGGTCACCTTCACGGTCATGTCCGCTTCCGGCACCGTGTCCTGGAAATAGAGGAGGCGGAAGGACGGGATCCCAATCGCCAGCAGGATCAGGATGGGGACAGTCGTCCACACGATCTCGATGGTGGTGTTGTGGGAGAAGCGGGAGGGTTCCGGGTTCGCTTTGCTGTTGAACCGCACCATCACGTAGAGAAGCAGTGCCAGCACGAACACGCAGATGGCCACGATGATCCAGAGGATCATGTCGTGGAGCCAAATGATTTCCCGGGCCACCGGTGTCGCCGGTTCCTGGAACGTCAGCTGCCAGGGCTGGGGTTGCCCGGCCAGAACCGGATCAATGACTGCCCCGAGAGCCAGAATGAAGCCGATTGCCGCCATCACAACGGCACGAGGGCCAATGCCACCCATTGTCATGATAATCCCGTCGCTGTTTGGAGCCGCCACCCACAGGGCCGCCCCCTCTCGTCACCATCCATCCAACCTGTGTGTGCGAAAATCATGAATTCTGCCGCAGCACATCTTTGCCGCAACTCCTTCACACCACACTCATAAGCTGTAAGACACCGCACAAAATACCCGTAAAGGGTCCGGATCCTGATGGAACGTACTGGAGTTGGTGCGCCGGGTCCAGACACCGCGTCGCCGCAGCGCACAACGTATCGACGCCCCGCTTTTCCCGTTCACCAAGGCCGCCCCAGCACTCTCTCCGGCGACCCTCGCCCGAAACCTCATCACCAAGCGGTTTACATCCGGTGAGGGGCTTTATGCCAATGGTTTATGCCGCCACGGATCCTCTGGTGGTGCGGCGTTTAGGGCACCGGCGGAAAATACCCATCGAAAACCGGCGGCGTTGTAAACGGCTCTTCGATTGAAACACCTTTACAAAGAGGACGCTGTGTGGCCTTGCCGCCGCGCCCGGCTCGGGCGACGATGGGACCGCGCCGGGATTGCTGCGGAGTCACGGCCCGCACTGGCGCGGCGCCACGGGACAGGCTTCGCGCCCTGTGCCGGAAAGGCTCAGAGGCTTCCGGAACGACCGCCCTGACCACGAGAGGCCCGGACCCGGAGACGCCCAGTTGCGTGGCACCTTTGCCAGGGGCATGACGGGTCCCGGCCAGTGGCCCGTCGGTGATCCCTGCCGGTGATACCCGCCAGGGATACCGGTCCCGGCCCGCTTATCTTCTCGGCCCGTCTTGTCGGGCCCCAATCAATAGGATGCGATCACACACCCATGTCCAGCCCTGCCCCCTCCCCCGATTTCTTTTTCACCGGCTCAGGCCTGGAACGCTCCAAGGCCCAGGCCATCCTGGATGATGCCCTTCACGGCGCGGACGACGGGGAACTGTTCCTGGAATATGCCCAGTCCGAACGGCTTGCTTTCGACGACGGACGCCTGCGCACGGCCACCTTCGACACCTCCCAGGGGTTCGGCCTGCGGGCCGTGGCCGGCGAAGCCACGGGCTATGCCCATGCCAGCGAGGTGAGCGAAGGCGCCCTGGAGCGGGCCTCCCAATCGGTGCAGGCAGTCAAGCGGGGCCATGCCGGCACCCTCGCGGCGGGGCCCGGCGGCACCAACCGCGCCCTGTATTCAGATGTGAATCCCCTGGGCGAAGTGTCCTTCGAGGAAAAGGTGCGCACCCTCCAGGCGATGGATGCCTATGTGCGCGCCGCCGATCCCCGGGTGCGCCAGGTCACCTGCGCCATTTCAGGGGAATGGCAGCTTGTGGAAATCATGCGCGCTGGCGGACAGTCGGTGCGGGATATCCGCCCCCTGGTCCGGGTGGATGTCTCCGTTGTCGTCGGCGAAGGCGACCGCCAGGAAACCGGCCACATGGGCGGCGGGGGCCGTACGGGCTATGCCACCTATCTCGATCCGGCCAATTGGCAGGCACAGGCGGACGAGGCCCTGCGCCAGGCTCTGGTCAATCTGGAAGCCGTGCCCGCACCCGCCGGTGAATTCGACGTGGTGCTCGGTCCGGGCTGGCCCGGCATTCTCCTCCACGAGGCGGTGGGCCATGGCCTTGAGGGAGACTTCAATCGCAAGGGGACCTCGGCCTTCGCCAATCTTCTGGGCCAGCGGGTTGCCTCCCCCGGGGTCACGGTCATCGATGACGGCACCATCGACAAGCGCCGGGGCTCCCTCACGGTGGACGATGAAGGCACCCCCTCCTCCCACAATGTCCTGATCGAGGATGGCATCCTCAAGGGCTTCATGCAGGACCGGCTCAATGCCCGCCTCATGGGGGTTGCGCCCACGGGCAACGGGCGCCGGGAATCCCACGCCCATATGCCCATGCCCCGGATGACCAACACCTACATGCTGGCCGGTGATACGCCCCAGGAGGAAATCATCGCCAATGTGAAGGACGGCATCTTCGCGGTCTCCTTCGGCGGCGGCCAGGTGGACATCACCAGCGGCAAGTTCGTCTTTGCCTGCACCGAGGCCTACCGGATCCAGGACGGCAAGCTGGGCGCCCCCCTGAAAGGCGCCACCCTGATCGGCAACGGCCCCGATGCCCTGACCCGGGTACGGATGATTGGTGACCGGATGGAACTGGACTCCGGCGTGGGTGTGTGCGGCAAACAGGGACAGGGCGTGCCCGTGGGCGTCGGCCAGCCCGCTCTGCTGATCGGCGGTCTGACCGTCGGCGGCACTCAAGCCTAGTACGAACAGGCCTGATACAAACAGGCCTGGAACAATCAAAAAAATCCTGCCCCGGAGGATACGCGATGACCCGAACGCCTGGTGATGGCCGCAATGACGGTCCGGGGCAGGAGAAACCGATCGGCCAGGACCGGGATGACGCGGATATACCCGCAACCGTCCACATGGCGGATGCAGCCGCGACGGTGCCCACCCAGCCGATCCCGGCCGCGCCCCTCGCCGGGGATATCTCCATCCACGATGTCACGCCGGTGCGGTTCGGACCTTTCAGTTGGGCCCTCTACGAATGGGGCCTGACCCCTTACGTGATCCTGATCACCATCTACATTTTCGGCCCATACTTCTCCGATGTGGTGATCGGCAATCCGGAAGAGGGCCAGGCTGCCTGGGGCTTCATCAACGGGGTCGCGGGCTTTGGTGTCGCCATTCTCGCGCCGATCCTGGGCGCGATTGCCGACCGGGGCGGGGCGCGAAAACCCTGGCTTTTGGTGTTTCTCGTGATCCAGGCGCCGGCCATTGCGCTCTTGTGGTTTGCCATGCCCCAGGACCAGGCCGGGGATCTGGGCCTGTCCATCGCGGCCATCACCGGGCTGATCATTCTGATCACCATGTGCTTCGAGTTTTCCTCCATGTTCCACAATGCGATGCTCCCGGGCATCGTTCAGGAACGCAAACTCGGCGGTCTGTCCGGGCTCGGTCTGGCCTTGGGCAATGCGGGCGCGGTCACCCTCCTCTTCGTGATGCTCTATGCCTTCGCCCTTCCCGGCACCATGGATCTGTCTTTCCTGCCCGAAGCGCCCCTGCTGGGTCTTGACCGGGAGCTTTACGAGCCCAACCGGATCGTGGGGCCCATCGTGGCCATCTGGATGGTGATTTTCACCATCCCCCTGTTTTTCTTCACCCCCGATGCACCCAAAGCCCCTTATGGGCCCGCAGAAGCCGTGCGCCGGGGGTTCAGATCCCTGATCGGCACCCTGACCAAGGCCACCCATTACCGCAACATCATCACCTATCTCGTGGCCCGGATGCTCTATGCCGACGGCAAGACGGCAATCCTGATTTTCGGCGGGGTGTATGCCAGCGGCACCTTCGGCTGGCAGTTGGTGGATCAGGTGGCCTACGGGATCACCTTGAGCATTTTCGCCGTTCTCGGTGGCCTGTTTGGGGGGATTCTCGATGACCGGGCGGGCTCCAGACGGGCCATCCTGTTCACCATCGGCTGGACCATGGTGGCCCTGCTGGGCGCCATTTCGATCACCCAGACGGAAATCTTCTTCATACCGATTGCCGATCCTGGCACACCGGTGTGGGGCGGCCCGGTCTTCCAGACCCTTCCGGAACTGGCCTATATCGGCGTGGGCACCACCCTGGCGATGTCCGTGACGGCGGCCTACGCCTCCAGCCGCACCATGCTTGCACGCCTCGCGCCCCGGGACATGATGAGCGAGTTTTTCGGCCTCTATGCCCTCTCCGGCAAGGCCACCGCGTTCCTCGGCCCCCTGACCGTCGGTGTGGCGACTTACGTCTTCTCCAGCCAGCGGATCGGCCTCGGCTCGGTGCTCCTGCTCCTCGGCGCCGGTTTCGTGGTCATGCTGTTCGTGCGGGAAGAACGGGCCCAGCGCGCAGACCCATGACCTCGTAACGGGAGAAGGTCGGTGGGCCTACATCTGGCCCGTAGCCCGGATCAAGGCAAAGCCGGATCCGGGACAAAAAGCTCACCACCCCGAGACCCCTGCCATGAGCAGCAAACCATGCCGGTTACTGAGACATGGGCGGCACGAGGAGAGAGGGATCGACCCGGGCCTTGCGCCAATACATGCGCCAGTCCAGATGGGGGCCGGTGGCCCGGCCAGTGGCGCCGACGGTGCCGACAATGTCGCCCTGCTTGATCCGCTGGCCCACTTTCACATCGATCCGGTCCAGATGCATCAGCACACCAATCACCCCGTGTCCGTGGTCGATGAACACAAGGCCTCCTTCGAAATACATATCCGGTTCCGCCAGGGTCACCACCCCGCCGGCGGGCGCCTTGATGGGAGTGCCCGTGGGAGCGGCGATGTCCACACCGTAATGGGGATTGCGGGGCTCGCCGTTCAGGATTCGCTGGGATCCGTACTCCCCGGAAATCCGCCCACGGACAGGCCAGATGAAACCGGACCGGTAATCCCCCGCTTCCGTCTCCCCCGCCTCCGTCGCCCCCACCTCTGTCGCTTCTGGGCGGGCGGCCCGTTTGCGGGCGCCTTCCTCCCGGATGCGCGCCAGGGTCTCCTCCCCAAGGGGGGTGACCATCCGGTCCGGCAGGCCGTCAATCCGTTCGATGTCGTAGTCCCGTTGGCCCACCTCGTATGTGCTGGAGCGGGTGTCCTGGCCCGGCAGCATCACGGCGATCCGCACCGGCTCGTCCCGGTCCCGGTGAAGACCGAACACGAACCGCCCCTGCGCGGTCACCGGGATCCGCTCCCCATCAATGGTGACCACGGCCCCCGGCTCCGTCCGCCCCCGGATGAGGGCGCCTTCCCGCACCGGGTCTTCCAGCACAAGGCCCGTATCATCGGCCAGGACCGGTGCCACCAGGGCAGTCATTGCCGTGAGAATTGCCAGGCCGAAAAGCAGACCCATGCGGCGCAGAAAAATCCGTGCACCCATAATCGTGTTCTCCCGTTCCATCCGGTGACGATCGCACGCCCGCGACTGGGGCGTCATTTTTCCCCGCGCTCGGCCACGAGTTCCTTATGCCGGTCGAGCATGGCCTGGGGCGTGGCGAACGCTTCCTGGGTGTCCGCCCGCCAGTAACGCAGGTCGTCCAGGGGGATGGGAGCCTTGGTGACGGCGCACAGCACATAGTCTCCGGGCACGACCACCTGGAAATCGCTGCTCAGATACTCCAGGATGGCCTGCCGCCGTCCGGATTGGGGCCGGTTTGGTGATGCCATGGTGTCCATTTTGCCTCTCGGATCTTCCGCGCCCGAAGCCGTGGCACCGGACGCCACGGGGATACGCAACAATCAAAACAGGGAGCCCTGGGATGTAGGGTCCGGCTCGGTCTTGCCGCCCTGGGCCTTCGGCGCTGTCTTTTTGCGCGCAGGCTGGGCCGCGTCTCCCCTCACCGATGCAACATCGCCAGCCCCTTCGTCAATCCGGGCCCCCGCTTTGCCGTCGGCAAATTCGATGGACACCGCCTGCCCTGGCTCCAGGTCACCAGCGGCGCGCACAAGACCACCCTGCGCGTCCCGCACCAGGGCGTACCCCCTGGCAAGAGTGCCCTGATAGCTCAGGGTGCGGAGGAGCTTGCCCGCGGTCTCCAGCCGGTCCCGGGCCCGTTCGGTGCGCCGGGTCTGGGCCCGCTCCAGACGCCTGGCAAGCTGGCTGATCTCCCCGTCGCGCCGCTCCAGGGTCCGGCGCAGGGTTTCTACCCTCAGCCGCGCCCCTGCCCCCTCAAGCCTGGTGCGCCAGCGCTGCGCCCCATGGGTCAGGGCCGTGGCCAGCCGCCCGCCCGCATAATCCAGCCGCTGCTGGGCCTGGGCCACCATATCCTGGGCCCGGGGCAGGGTGCGGGCGGCCGCCACCAGCCGCTGGCGGCGCTCGTCGATCAACCGGGACTGACCCCGCACCAGACGCCGGGCCAGATCCAGCACATCGGCCACCAGATCCGCCTGCACCGGTACTGCCATTTCCGCGGCCCCTGTCGGTGTCGGCGCCCGCCGGTCCGAGACGTAATCGATCAGGGTGGTGTCAGTCTCGTGGCCCACGGCGGAGATGACCGGAATGGTGCTCGCCGCCACTGCCCGCACCACGGCCTCCTCGTTGAAGGCCCAGAGATCCTCGATAGATCCGCCCCCCCGCGCCACGATCAGCACATCGGGACGGGGCACGGCGCCGCCGGGCTTAAGGGCATTGAACCCGGCAATGGCATCGGACACCTGGCCCGCCGCCTGATCCCCCTGAACAATGACCGGCCAGAGCAGCACCCGGCGGGGAAACCGGTCGGCGATCCGGTGCATGATGTCCCGGATCACCGCGCCGGTGGGGGATGTGATGACCCCGATCACTTCCGGCAGAAACGGCAGGGGTTTCTTGCGCTCTTCCGCGAACAGGCCCTCGGCCGCGAGTTTCTTCTTGCGCTCCTCCAGAAGGGCCATGAGCGCACCCACCCCGGCAGCCTCGATCTGCTCGATGATGATCTGATACTGGGAGCGGCCCGGATAGGTGGTCAGGCGTCCCGTGGCGATCACTTCCAAGCCCTGTTCGGGGCGGATCTTCAGCCGGGACACGCTGGAGCGCCACACCACCCCGTTAATGACCGCCTTTTCATCCTTTAGATCCAGATAGACATGGCCATTGCCGTGGAAGGTCACCCGCCCCACTTCCGCGCGCACCCGGACATGGGCAAACCGGTCCTCCACCACCCGCTTTAAGGCGTTGGACAGTTCACTGACCGAGAATTCCGGCATGTTTCCAGCAGGCCCAACGCCCTGGCCCTGGGGGGCTTGGCCCTGGTTGTCCGGGCCCTGGGGGTCTTGACCCTGTTGGTCGGGCGTTGGGGTGCCGGCGGGGGGTGGAGCCATGGGGATGTCTTTCTCTCCGGTCTGATGCCTGCCTCTGCGGCCTGGTACCTGAGGCGCAATGCTGCGGGGATGGCGGGAAATGGCGGCTTGGGATGACGCCAGGAGGTAGTCCGGGAAACCCGCCTCCCACCCGTCGCGGACCATGGCCTTCCGGACCGGTCCCAGGCAAACTTGAGGCCTATCTTAGCCGGATTCCGCCCCACCCTGCATCAGGCGGGCGCCCGACTTATTGGTAAGCCTCTGCTGGACCACTGTAAGCCGAAGTAAGGATGAGTTGAGCCCATGAAGGTGCTGGTGATTGGAGCGGGTGGACGCGAACATGCCTTGGCTTGGCGCCTGAAACGGTGCCCGTCCGTTGATGAAGTGCTGTGCGCGCCGGGCGGACCGGATGCGGCCAATGCCGGGCTGTCCCGTGAAGGCCGCTTGATCCCGGTGGATGTGGCCAACCATCACGCGGTTCTGGACCTCTGCCGGGAGGAACGGATCGGGCTTGTGGTGGTCGGTCCGGAAATTCCCCTGGTGGCGGGGCTTGCGGATCCCCTGCGCGCAGCCGGAGTGCCAGTTCTGGGACCAAGCGCCCAGGCCGCACGCCTTGAGGGCTCCAAAGCCTTCACCAAGGCCCTGTGTGCCCGGTTCAACATTCCCACCGCCGCCCATGCCACGTTCACCGATGTCCAGAAGGCACGGGATTACGTAGAAAACTGCGACCTGCCCGTGGTGATCAAGGCCGATGGGCTGGCCGCCGGCAAGGGCGTGGTGATCGCCCAAAGCCGGGCGGAGGCCCGGGCTGTGGTCAACGACATGCTGGGCACCGCCGGGGATGGCGCGCAGGACACGGGCCGGTTCGGCGCCGCCGCCCGGACCATCGTGATCGAGGAATTTCTGCGCGGGGAAGAGGCGAGCTTCTTTGCCCTCACCGATGGCCGGGTGGTGATGCCCTTCGGCGGCGGCCAGGACCACAAAAAGGTGGGTGACGGGGACACGGGTCCCAATACCGGCGGCATGGGGGCCTACAGCCCCGCGCCGGTGCTGGACAAGGCCATGGAGCACGAGGCGCTCACCCGCATCATCCAGCCCACCATCGAAGCCATGGCCCGGATCGGGTCTCCCTATGAGGGCGTGCTTTATGCCGGGCTGATGATCACCGAAAACGGGCCGAAACTGATCGAATACAATTGCCGCTTCGGCGATCCGGAGTGCCAGGTGCTCATGCTCCGGGCGGAGGGGGATGTGGCGGATGTCTTCCATAAGGTGGCCACTCACCGGCTCGAGGACGCCTCCATGACCTGGTCCGCGGACGCGGCCCTCACGGTGGTGATGGCCGCCGATGGGTATCCGGGCAGCTATGCCAAGGGCACGGAGATCCGCAATCTGGACCATGCGGGCCTTGTGGAGGGGGTGACCATCTTCCATGCTGGCACGAGGCGGGACGACCGGGGTCGGCTGCTGGCCAATGGCGGACGGGTCCTGAATGTGAGCGCCCGGGGAGCGGATGTGCGCGAAGCCCAGGCCAGGGCCTATAAAGCCGTCGCCCGCATTGACTGGCCGGAAGGCTTCTGCCGCCAGGATATCGCATGGCGGGCCCTCGACCGGGCTCCCCGATCCGCGTGAGTGGGGTAGAGCATGAGGCGTTTAATCCGCATCATGCTCAAGGCCGCGACTGCGGTCCGGCGCCCCTGCGCCGCCCTCGCGGAGGCGCCTTGCGCCGTGAGCGAAAAGACGAGAGCGGCGGCCACCCTGATTAAAGGTGATCGTGATTTTGCGCCCGCCGCTCTAGACTGGGCCGGACATCAGGCGCGGATGCCGATCCGCATCAGGGCCCCTTTTGGGACCAAGGAAACACTTGGGGAGAAACGGCGACATGACGGAATCCCGGCAGGAAACATTCAGCGGCACCAAGGACGTGGCGGACCAGCACCGGTTCGATGAAGGCCGTCTGCACGAGTATCTGAGCGCCCATGTGGAGGGCTATCGCGGCCCCCTGACCGTGCGCCAGTTCAAGGGCGGCCAGTCCAACCCCACCTATCAGCTCATCACGCCGGGCAAGAAATATGTGCTGCGCCGCAAGCCTCCGGGCAAGCTGCTCAAATCCGCCCATGCGGTGGACCGGGAATACAAGGTGATCACCGCCCTCGGAAAGACGGATTTCCCCGTGCCCCGCACTTATGCTCTGTGCGAGGACGAAAGCGTCATCGGCACCATGTTCTATGTCATGGATTTCGTTGAGGGGCGGATCTTCTGGGAAGCCACCCTGCCCGGCATGGAGCCCGCCGAGCGCGGTGCCATCTATGACGCCATGAACACCACCATTGCCCAGCTCCACAACACCGATTTCCGGGCCATCGGCCTGGAGGACTACGGTCGGGCCGGAAACTATTTCCTGCGCCAGATCTCCCGCTGGACCAAGCAGTACAAGGGCTCCGAGACCAACCACATTCCGGAGATGGAGCGGCTGATCGAATGGCTGCCGGAAAACGTGCCCCACGACGAGGCGGAAAGCATCGTTCACGGGGACTACCGGCTCGACAACATGATCCTGCACCCGACCGAACCCCGGGTGATCGCCGTTCTGGACTGGGAGCTTTCCACCACCGGTCATCCTTTAGGGGATTTCACCTACCACCTGCTCCAGTGGCACATGCCGAGCACGGACGGAAGCGGCGCCTCCCTGGTGGAGAACGACCTCAAAGCCCTGGGTATTCCGACGGAAGAGGATTACATCGCCGCCTATTGCGCCCGCACGGGCCGGGACGGCATCGAGGATCTGAACTTCTACTTTGCCTACAACTTCTTCCGTCTGGCAGGGATTCTTCAGGGCATTGTGGGCCGGGTGCGCGACGGCACCGCCGCGTCCAGCCATGCCGCCCGCAATGCGGACGCCGTGCGGCCCCTGGCCGAAACCGCCTGGGCCTTCGCCCAGGCCGCCGGGGCCAAATAGGCCCGCCGGTCACGCCCCAAAGACGTGATTGAAAAAACTGACATGGGACGGGATCAGCCTGTCCCATGGCACATCGTTCCGGTTGCGGACGATGAGGATATCGCTGAGTTCGTGGTCGGTCTTCGCCGCCAGATCCCCCCGCAGCAGGCGCACAGCCTCATCCGCATCCAGATCCAGCCAGACATCCTGGAAAAAAGCCACCCAGGCGTCGCGCTCCGCCACCACCCAGCCCTCCCCACAGGCGACATCCGAGGCCGACAGCCCGGTCTCTTCCGTCAGTTCCCGGAGATACGCCGCGCGCATGTCGATCCGGCCGTCGGGCTGAACATCGCCCGGGTCCAGATTGCCGGAGGGGAAGTAGACCTTGCCCGCATTGGCCGTATGCCCGGCCATCACCCCCAGAAGATAGGCCCCATCCCGGCAGGTCAGAGCGCCCACGGGAAAACCGAGGCGCGCCCCCTCCGGACGGCCCAGATGGTGCCAGGCCATCATGGCTGCAAACCGGGTTTCGAAGAACTCGCCCACATAGCGGGCGCCGTCCTGCCGGCCCACCTTCATCATAAGGATCATGCCGTTCCACACCCCGGGTTTGGTCTTCAGGAGGTGGTCCCAATGGGCGGCAATCTCCCCGGCCCGTTCCGCGACGAACGGCCAGTCGTAATCGCAGCACCGGGCTTCCACCTGGGTGATGCGGTAGATCGAATCCGGAACCGGCATATTACAAATCCAGAAATGGGATTGTCAGAGGAAGGACGGTCAGGAGCAGAAACAGCCCCGTTGCGCACTCGTCAGGAAGCGGAAAAATCTTTCGGCACGCCGGCCCAGCGGTTATGGAGCCACAGCCACTGGCCGGGCCGGGCCCTGATGCGTTCTTCCAGGAAGGCGTTCATGCGGGATGTGGCCGTCACCACGTCCGCGTGGGCATTGCCCGTGTCCGGGATCTCGATGGGTTCATGAACCCGCAGCGTGTAGCGTCCCTGGCCGGTACGTTCCAAGGAAGCCGGGATCAGGGGGCATTTCATCTTCTGGGCCAGCCGGGCAGGCGCAAGGGTGGTCATGGCCGGGCGCGCGAAAAAGGGCAAGGGCTCGCCTTCCATGATCTTCTGATCCACCAGTATGGCGACGAATTTCTTGGCTTTCAGGGCCCGGACAATACCCATGGCCCCGCCCTCGTTCTTGGAAATCTGTTCCACTTTCGTGGCCCGTTGGCGGGCGGCCACCAGCCACCGGTCCACATGGGGGTTGTTCACTGCACGGTAGATCGTGGCGCCGGGCAGGCCCCGTGCGGTCATCGCCATGGGCATCAGCTCCCAATTGGCGAAATGGCCGGAAAAGAAGATCCCGCCCCGGTTCTTCTCCACTTCCCGCGCGACAATATCCAGTCCTTCGATGGTGACCCGCGCGCCGTCCTTGAGAAAATCGAAGCGGTGGAGATGGGCGTATTCACCCATGGTGTTGCCGACGCTGGTCCACAGCTCCCGCACAATCGCGTCGACCTGCTCCGGTGTCAGGTCCGGCATGGCCCGCGTGATATTGCGCCTGGCCCGGCGGGTGAGGGTCATCCGCATACCGATTGTGCGGGCCAGCCAGCCGCCAGCCGCTCCGGCCCTGTCGATGCCCATCAGACCGAATGTGCCGATCAGCGACATGAAGAGGAGATATTCCGCCCGGTACCGCATCTGCTTTTGAAGGCGGCGCAGCCAGCGGAAGCGCCGGCGCTTTCGAGGCTTCTTGCGCTCCGGTCTGATCCGGGTCCGGTTCAAAGTGTCCGCCGGGGCTTCCGGCCTGCCGGGGGCGCTGGTTTCCACACTCTGCTCAGACATCAGCGGCCCTTGACGTTACCGCCGTAATCCATGCCGGCCCTGGACAGGGAATCCGCAATGAAGCCCCAGAACGCGTGGGGGTCGTCGAACCCGACCCGCACGGGCAGCACGGCAATCCGCGCCCGGCGCTCCGGCGCGAGACGCATGGCGTCTTTCTCCGTGGTCAGAAGAAGGGCGCTGTGGCGCCGGGCATCCTTGTCCAGGGAGGACATGTCCTCTTCCGTGAACACATGGTGGTCCGGGAAGGCCCGCTGGGCCACGATATCCAGGCCCAGGTTCCGGGCGGTGGCGAAGAACTTGCCGGGGCGGCCGATACCGGCAAACGCCACGTAACACTTGCCGAGAAGATGGCGCAACCGGTCCGGATCCGGCGCCAGATGGGCGCGGAAGATCGGCCCGTCGAACCCGGCCAGAATGCGTTCCAGATGGGACTTCACCAGCGGATCCGCCTCGGCACCGCCCATGACCACGATGGCATCCGCCCGCTTGAAGCCCCGGGAGACTTTTTCCCGCAGCGGCCCCGCCGGGATCACCTGCTGATTGCCCAGCAGGGCCTCGCCGTCGATGACCAGAAGATTGATGGTCTTGCGCAGGCTCGGGTTCTGGAACCCGTCATCCATGATGACGATATCGGCCCCCTCGTCCACCGCGAGCTTGGCGCCCCTGGGACGGTTCCGGGAGACCACTGTCATGCCGGTGGAGGACAGCAGGAGCGGTTCATCACCCACGTCCCGCGCCGAGTGCAGTTCCTGATTCACCACAAGGGGACCGGACTTGGTGCCGCCATAGCCCCGGCTCAGAAAGGCAGGGGTGTGGCCCAGGGTGATCAGATGGCGCCCGAGGGTAAGGGTCAGGGGGGTTTTGCCGGTGCCGCCGACGGTCAGATTGCCGACGCAAACCACCGGGATGTCCACGGCCGCACTGCGCGTCAGGACCCGCTTGGCCTGGCCCGCGAAATCGTAGAGCCAGCCCAGCGGGGTCAGAGTCCTGCTGCGCAGGGACACCCGGGGTCCGGATTCTCCGAGTTCGGGATACCAGAAGTCAGGCGCCTGCATGGCGAGCCGTTTCCCCCATTTTCGACCGGTCTTTCCAACACCTGCCGGCCCTGACGGCTTTGGTCCAGCCGCTTCCAGGTCTGCATGGTTACGATTCGATGACCCGTTCACCAGGGGCCGATCGGTTGATGGCGTTTCAATCAGGCCATCATTGGCCAAACCACTCTCAACCAATCCGCCATCAGCCAGAGAGGCCGTGTCCGAGCGTTTTCCCGCCGTGGCGGGGCCTTGTCCATTCGCAACGCCCATCAAAGCCCCCTTTCGTTTCCCAATGCCCGGGAAAGATGGGGCCTCAGAGCATCCATAACCCGTTCAATGACGGCATCCGCCTGCGCCACCACACCTTGTGCGGCCCCGATCATTGCCCTGTGCCTGTCTTTGTCCGCGAACATCTGTCCGGCGGTTTCGGCGAGGTCTTCCGCGCCGGTGACGGACCGGGCGGCTCCCGCCGCACTCAGGTCCTGATAGACCGCGCTGAAATTCCCGATATAGGGCCCATGGAGTATAGCGCATTCGAGGCGGGCCGCCTCAAGAGGATTACTTCCTCCCATTTCAACCAAAGATCGACCGAGAAAGGCAACATCCGCAAGCCTGAAAAAGAGGCCCATCTCTCCGATCGTGTCCGCCAGATAAATCCCTGTTTCACGCTCCACTTTCTCCGATTCCGACCGTTGTGCAACGTGAAGATCGAGTAAACGGAGCTCGCGGGCGATTTCCGCCCCTCTGGACGGCTGGCGGGGCGCAATAATCGTTATCAGGTCCGGGTGGTTCTTCGCCAAAAGCGTGTGGGCTCGCGCAATTGTTTGCTCTTCATCGTGTGTGCTCGCAGCGAGAAGCACCGGCCGTCCGGCAAGGGCCGCACCCAGGTGCTCCAGATCATCGCCGTCAGCGGGAAGCGGCGGGCTGGCGAATTTCAAATTGCCCGTGACCTGCACCTGCTTGGCGCCGAGGGCCTCAAGGCGCCCCGCAACGATGTCATCCTGGGCGAGACAGGCGGAGAATTGGTTTAAAAGCCCCCTGCTGCTCGAGGGAAACCGGTTCCAGCTTTTGAAAGACCGTTCCGACACCCGAGCATTGACCAGCACCACGGGCACACCCCGGCGGGCGGTCCGGTGAAGCAGGTTGGGCCAGAACTCACTTTCCACCCACAGCGCCAGATCAGGGCGCCAAGCCTCCAGAAACCGGTCCACATAGCGAGGATGATCCAGGGGCACGAACTGGTGCATGGCCCGATCCGGCAACCGTTCCTTGAGGATGGCGGCGGAGGTCACCGTCGCCGTGGTCGCCAGGACATGGAGATCGGGATTGTCTTCTAGGAGGCGCCCGATCAGGGGCAGCACCGAAAGGGCTTCCCCCACGCTTGCGCTGTGCACCCACACAAGGGGGCCGGTGCCGGGCCGTGGGAGACCGGGCTCCCCCCGGCGCTCGCCCAGACGGGCGGGATCTTCCTTGCCCGCTTTCACCCGCTTGCGCAGCAGTGTGGGCACAGCCGGCTCCAGCAGCCGGGTCACGAAAGGGTAGAGCCGCAGCAATCCGCCCATGGCTGTCTGAGAGGTCCTGGCGCGCACCGGCTCGGGCGCCGCCGCCGGTCCCGGCAAGCCGTCCCTGTCCGGAAGACCGCCGTCGCCGGGCAGAGCCACGCCGGTCATGATGCACCAGCCGGGAGGGAGGCCGCCCGGGGCGCCCCCTCGGAGACAGTTTCGTCAGAGCCCGTCCCATCGGGTACAGTTCGCGTTTCGGGCAGGGTGCCGATGGTCTTGGGTCCCGTCTTGGGCTCGGTCTTGGGTTCAACCTCAGGCTCGTCGGAGAGCTGGACCCGGAACAGGTGGGCATAAAGCCCGTCTTTGGCGAGAAGATCCGTATGGGTCCCAGCTTCAACCACCTTGCCCTGGTCGAGGGCATAGATGCGGTCCGCGTCCATGACCGTGGACAGGCGGTGGGCCACGATCACCGTGGTGCGTCCGGCCATCAGACGGCGCAGGGCGGCCTGAACCTGGCGCTCGGACTCCGTGTCCAGGGCACTGGTGGCCTCATCCAGCAGCAGGATGGGGGCATCGGCGAGCAGGGCCCGGGCAATGGCGATGCGCTGGCGCTGGCCGCCGGAAAGGGTTGCCCCCTGTTCGCCCACCACCGTGTCGTAGCCCTCGGACAGGGCCGCGATGAAGTCGTGGGCCGCCGCATCCCGGGCCGCCTGCTCAATCTCTTCAAGGGTGGCGTCCGGGCGGGCATAGGCGATATTGGCCCGCACCGTGTCATCGAAGAGGAAGGGGTCCTGGGTCACGATGGCGATGTGGTCCCGCAGGCTCTCCAGGGTGACATCCCGCACATTCTGCCCGTCGATCAGGACCGAGCCCCCCGTCGCGTCGTAAAACCGGGGAATGAGATTGAGGATCGTGCTCTTGCCCGCGCCGGATGGTCCGACCAGGGCGATCCGGCTCCCCGGTGCGGCCTCCAGATCAATGCCGTCCAGGGCCGTCTTGCCGCTGGCATAGGCGAAATGGACCCCCCTGAACGTAAGGGAACCCTCGGAAACCTTCAGTGGTTTGGCGCCGTCCTGCTCCCGGATTTCCGGATCGACATCAATGACCTCATAGACCCGCTCCGCGGCGGCGAGACCCTCGGACATGGTGGTCGCGGTCTTGGCCAGGGTGCGCAAAGGCCGGTAGGCGGAGCCGATGGCAAAGAGGATCGAGATGAATTCCCCGGCGCTCAGCCGTCCGGCAATGGCCTCCAGGCCTCCGTAGAGGATCGCGGCGGCCAAGGAAATGCCGGTGATCGCTTCGGTGCTGGGGGACGCGAGGGCCTGGGAGTACATGGCCTTGAGCTGGTGCATGAAGCGGCGCTCCACGCTCGCGCTCATCCGCTCGATTTCCCGCTCTTCGCCCCCATAGGCCTTCACGATGCGCATGCCGTCGAGGGAATCGGAAATCAGGGCCGACATGGTGCCGGTTTCCTTCATGCTGCGCTTGGCAGCCTTCCGGGTGCGTTTGCTTAGAATGCGGACGGTCAGTGCAATGAGGGGCAGCACCACCGTGGCCATGAACGCCAGACGGAAATCCTGGATATAGATGAAGACCACAAGGCCGATGGCGGTGGCGAGATCCTTGGCCACCGTGCCCATGGCGGAACCGAGGGTCCGCTTGATCATCTGGACGTCATTGAGGAAATGGGCGGCAAAGCGTCCGGAATGGGTGCTGTTCAGCCTGCTGAGGTCTGAATAGACCAGCCGCTTGTACATCCGCTGCTGGAGGTCGGCCACGATTCGAAGGGTCACATAGCCCATGGTGGCGCCGTAGATGACCATGGCGACGGCCTTGACCAGGAACACCACCACGATGGCGCCGACGATCATCCAGAGAAGTCCGACATTCTTCTTCAGGAGGACTTCGTCCATGGCGGGCTGCAGAAGCCACATGCTCGCCACTGTGGTGAGGGAGATCACGATCATGGCCACGACGGCAATGCCGAAGCGCCGGAGATGCGGACGCATGTGGTCCTTGGCGAGGCGCTTCAGAATCGCCCAGTCGCCTTTGCGCCGCGCACGTTTGCGATGATCGTCTTTGGCTGACGCCCCGCTCGGGGCGCCCCTGTCATCGGCCAGGGCAACAGAACCGGCGTCCTCCTCAAAGGGGGCGTCAGGTTCCGGGTTGTGTGATGTCGTGCGGCTCAAAGGTCGTTTCTCTTTCCCAATCCCCACATGCCGGGCCGCGATATCCCTGCCCCAGACCCAGACCTGCAAGACCCAGATTTGCAAGACCCAGACTTGCAAGACCCAGACTTGCCAGTCTCCGACTTGCCGGTTCCCGGCAAGACAGGTTCCGGATCGTGAGTTCCAGACTCGCTAACCCTGCCCTGAAACGGCGGGTCGGACCCATCCGGCCTCCCGCCGTCAGACCTCGCGCGGCATGTCCCCAGCTCGCCCCCAATCGTCGGAAATCTCCGTGGGTGGCAGCTTCTGTCTGCCCGGAGAATGCACCGTTACATCACGATCGACGGCCCGGGACATTAACACAGGCTTTGTTTGCGAAAAGAGGGAACGAACCCAGCCCCGAAGCAGGGCCCGAAGCATGGCCCGAACCTTGGTCGAGGGCCAAGTCCGACCCTCACGGAGGCCCTCGGTTCAGCCGGTATCAGCCGATCCCGTTCTGATTGTGTTCCCTGGGGGGCTCAGGGTCGAGGAGACGATGCATGTGGACAATGAAATAGCGGGTCTTCGCGTTGTCCACCGTGCGCTGGGCAGCCCCTCTCCAGGCTTTGTAAGCCTCGGCATAGTTGGGATAAATGCCCACGATATCCAGGCCCTTGAGATCGGTGAATTCGATCTCGCCACTCAGATCGGTCAGCTCGCCGCCGAAGACCAGGTGAAGCAGTTGCTTGCTCATCGCTGTGTTCCCCTTATTCCAAGACAGTGTGATGCGGGGGTGTTGTGCACCGCGCCATCGCCCAGGTCCAGCACGGCCTGTTCCGTTTGCCCCTGTCCCACCCGGATTCCAGCAGGTGAAGCTCAGGGCAGGCGCAGATGGCCGACCTTGTCGAAAATCCGCTCATAAAGCGCGGGGCCTGCCGCGACCACTGACCGGTGAATGGGGATTTCCCGGTTATAGTGCAAGGCTTCGCCGGAATGGAGGGTGATGCGCCCCCCGGCCTCGGTCACGATGAGATCGGCCGCAGCCAGATCCCAGTCATGCTTGCGGTTGAGGGCCAGGGCTGCGTCCCAGGTGCCGCTGGCCACCAGGGCAAGCCGGTAGGCAATGGAGTTGGGGTTGAACAGGGTCATTTCCGGCCAGGGCTCCGGCCATGCGGGATGGCGGAACAGACCCTCGGCCCCGAGCATCCGGCAGCCTTCGATGCGCTCTGCCGTGCTGACCTGGATGGGGCGGCCGTTCAGCCGGGCGCCCGCGCCCGCACCGGCCTCGAAAAACTCGTCCGTGGCCGGATTGAAAATCACGGCGTGGATCGGCCGATCCCGCTCCAGCAAGGCGACCGCAATGCTGAACCCCGGCTCCCCCCGGATGAACGCCTTGGTACCGTCAATCGGGTCCACCACCCACACCCGGTCCTTGCCCATCCGTGCCCGGTTGTCCTCGGTCTCCTCGGACAGCCAGCCATAGCCTGGCCGGGCCTCGCCCAGGCGCGCCTTGATCAGGTCATTCACGGCAAGATCCGCCGCCGTCACCGGCGTCTCGTCCGGCTTGGTCCAGGTCTCCACCGGCTTGCCGAAAAGGGTCATGGCGAGGGCGCCCGCGTCCCGCACGGCGGCGATCAGCAGATCCCGGTCCGATGTCCGGCCGGAATCACCCTCAGGAACCGGCAACCGTCATCCCCTCGATCATCACGGTGGGCGCGTCGACACCCCGGCGGATCACGAGATCATCCGCAGGGGTTACATTAGCGAACATGTCCTTGAGGTTGCCCGCGACCGTCACTTCACTGACGGGATAGGCCAGGGCTCCGTTTTCGATCCAGAAGCCGCCGGCTCCCCGGCTGTAATCCCCGGTCACGCCGTTCACTCCGTGGCCGAACAGCTTGGTGACGTAGAAACCTTCCGTCACGCCGGCGATCATGGCCTCGGCGCTCACCCCGCCGGGCGCCATGCGGACATTGCTCGCGGTTTGGGAAGGCGGGCCGCCGGTCCCCCGGGCCGCGTGGCCGGTGGTCTCCAAGCCCAGTTGCCGGGCCGAGGCGCTGTCCAGGAGCCAGGTGGTCAGACGGCCATTGTCGATGAGCGCGTGGGCGGTGTTGGCCACCCCTTCCCCGTCGAAGGGCACGGAACGGCGGCCCCGGGGCAGATGGGGTTCATCGTAAATGAAGACACCCTCCGGAAAGACGAGGGTCTCCATGGCGTTCTTCAGGAAGGACGTGCCCCGCGCGACGGAGGCGCCGGAAATGGCGCCGAGCAGATGCCCCAGCAGGCCCGACGCCATGCGCTGGTCGTAGATCACCGGCACGGACCGGGTCGAGACCTTGCGCGGGCTCAACCGCTTGCGCGCCCGTTCCGCCGCTTCCCGGCCCACGGCGGCGGGGGTATCCAGATCGGTGAAATGCCGGGTGGTGGTGGACTCGCCGTCCACTTCCATGCCGTTCTCGTCACCGGCAACCACGGAACAGGACAGGGCATACCGGGTCACGCCGTAGCTTCGCGAAAAGCCCGCCGACGTGGCCAGCACCACCCGGCTGCGGGTATAGCTTGCGCCAGCGCCGTTGGAGTTGATGATCAAGTCACCTTCACGGGCAATGGCTTCCGCCTCCAGGGCCATTTCAAACAGTTTGTCCGTGTCCGGCGCGGCGCTGTCCTCCAGATCCAGATCCGGCACGCTGCGGGCCAGCCGGTCCTCCGGCGCAAGACCGCAATAGGGATCTTCCGGCGCATACCGGGCCATGGCCACACACCGGTCCACCAGTTCCCCGAAACTGGCGGGCGAAAGATCCGTCGTCGACACATTGGCCTGACGCTGGCCGATCATCACCCGCAGCCCCAGATCCCGGCCTTCGGCCCGGCCCACATCCTCCATGGCCCCGAGCCTGCATCCGGCCTCCACGGACGTCCCTTCCACCAGGATGACATCGGCGGCATCGGCCCCTTTCGCACGGGCCATGGCGATCAGGTCACTGGCAAGGGAGGGAAGATCAAGGGCGGGATCGGCAGTCTGAGGCATCGGGTGTCCTTTCGGGACCGCTGGGAGCGGTGCTCTATTCATTATTCATCCTGTGGCGGAGGACCGGCCGGAACGGGAATCGGCACAGCCGGATGACCTGACGCCGGTCCGGCACAGGCCCCACACAATCTTCGCCGATCCTACCTTACTGGAGCGTCGCCGCCACCCTGGCTTCCATCCACCCCCGGGCTTCGGGCCGAACCGGGCCGTAAATGGGGGTCCAGAGATGCCACAAGGCGCGGCAGGGGCCGGTCCGGATCCACGTCCGAGGGCACGAAATCCAGGGGCTCAAACCCCTGACGCCGGTAAAAGGGCGCCGCATAGGGGTCGGAAATGACCGAGAGCCGTTGGGCGCCCCGCGCCGCGGCCAGGGTCATGGCATGGCTTACCAGCATTTTGCCCAACCCGAGGGCTTGGGCGGCGGGATCGACGAACAGAAACTCGATTTCCCACTCCGCCGGATTGTCGGGGATCAGCCCATAGAAACCCAGAATGCGGTCATCCTGCTCCACAAGGCGGATCACCATGGTCCTGAGGTGATCCGGGTCCACGGTCAGAACCGGGCGGCAGCGTTCGATGAAGGCGTCGTCATAACCCCAGGACGCCTTGCTGCGCAGGGCCAGATCGCTCAAGACCGGGCAGTCTGCGGGCAGGGCCGCACGGAGAGCGATGGCATCTTTGCCGAAACCGCTCTCGGGCCTGCCCGGAGGGGCCGCCGTTGGCGTCTCACTGTTTGTCAGTGGCGCTTCGAATGTGGGCTCACGGGTCACGGGTCCTCTCCCAATGTGTTTGCCCCAATGTGTTTGCGCCAGACACCAAACCAGCCTTGATGGGGGACCGCCAGGGCTGACCAGCGGAGATCTTTTGCCCGGTCTTCAAACCGGTTGCCAATGCCTCGCGCCCACCCTATTCTGGAACAAACAAAGAACTTTGGAAAGGCCTTTACCCATGGAACCGCGCATTTCAATCATCACTCTGGGCGTGGCCGACATGGCCCGGTCCCTTGCTTTCTACCGGGACGGGCTTGGACTGCCCACGTCGGGCACGGCGGAAAACCCGATCATTTTCTTCAAGACCACGGGTACGGCCCTGGCGCTCTATCCATACGAAAAGCTGGCGAAGGATGTTGCCGAGGCCTTCAATGTGCCCCGGTCAAAATTCCCCGGCTTTGCCTTTGCCCACAATGTGCGCACCCGGGATGAGGTGGACCTCACCCTGACCCAGGCTCAAGCCGCCGGCGGCACCATCGAATCTCCCGCCCATGACACGTTCTGGGGCGGTTACGCCGGCTACTTCGCCGATCCCGACGGCTATCTCTGGGAAGTCGCCTATGGCGCGTTCGATTTCAACGAGGACGGCAGCCTGAAAATTCCTTGAGGAGAGGTGGGGCTGTCCCAGGCCATTCTCCGACGGTACGAGGATGAACATGACCAAGCCAATTGATGCGGTCCCGGATATCACCATCACCGCATGGGGTTCTGACGCAGCAATAAAACTACCCGCCGATGTGGTTAGCGCGGCCGGTTTAGCGGTGGGGACGGCTGTACGGCTCGAAGTGTTGCCCGACGGAAGTCTGCGGATCATCCCAACGGAGTCGAACGGGACGAAGAACGCCAAACCGGACATTGATGCACTTGTCGCAGCGGCACATGCCGATATCGAGCATGCCAAAGCGGCTGGCATCGATCCCTACGAAATGAGCGAGGAAGAAGAAGCCTGGGATCGCATGAAACCAGTCGGTGATGAGCATTGAAAAAGCCGCGACACATTGGCGGAACGGTTCATGCACAAGTCCGGCAGCCTGAATTTGGTGAAATTTGGTGGCTCACTTTGGAGCCGCGCGTTGGTCAAGAACTGAAGAAGCGCAGGCCGTGTCTTGTGCTTTCCAACAACAAATTCAACAGTCTGGCGAGGCTCGTTGGCGTTGCGCCCATTTCATCCACACCTGGTCTGTTGCCCTATCGCCGTTTCAGCATTCCATTGCCTTCCGATTTGACCTTTGAAGACAATAAGACCGTGGGTGGATGGGTCCTTCCAGCACAATTCAAGTTTATCGACTGGGTGGGACGCGACGGGAAACGTGTTGGCCGGGTCCCGGATACAGTCACCACCCGCGTGACGGATATGGTGACGGCGATCCTTGAGCCCTCATGACCCGTCCCGCCAGATCGGCTTGCCGTCGCCGGGGAGGCCGAGACTGGCCCATTTTTCCGTAACCCGCTCGACGATGTCGCGCTCCATGTAGAGCTTTTCGCCCCATTCCCGTTTGGTTTCCGGAGGGATCTTGTTGGTGGCATCCAGGCCGATCTTGCCCCCAAGACCGGATTCGGGACTGGCGAAGTCCAGATAATCGATCGGGGTGTCCTCGATCACGGTGATGTCCCGGCCCGGGTCCATGCGTGTGCTGATGGCCCACATGACGTCTTTCCAGTCCCGGGCATTGATGTCGTCATCCACCACGATCAGCCATTTGGTGTACATGAACTGGCGCAGATAGGACCAGGCCCCCATCATCACCCGTTTGGCGTGGCCCGGATAGGCCTTCTTCACGCTGATGACCGCGATCCGGTAGGAACACCCTTCCGGGGGCAGCCAGAAATCCACGATTTCAGGGAACTGCTGACGCAGCAGGGGAATGAACACCTCGTTCAGGGCCTCACCCAAAACGCTGGGCTCATCGGGGGGGCGCCCGGTGAAAGTGGACAGATAGATGGGCTGCTTGCGCATGGTCACCGCGGAGACCTTGAACACGGGAAAGGGCTCCACGGAATTGTAGTAGCCGGTATGATCCCCATAAGGACCTTCGTCCCGATAATCCTCCAGGCTGACATGACCCTCGATAACGATTTCAGCCTGGGCGGGCACTTTCAAGGGCACGGTCTTGCATTCCACAAGCTCCACCCGGGAGCCCCGCATGATGCCGGCGAAGTGATACTCCGAGAGGGTATCGGGCACCGGCGTGACCGCCGCCAGAATGGTGCCCGGATCCGCGCCGATGACGGCTGCGGCGGGCAGTGGCTCGGGCTTTTCCTTGGCCCAGCGGCGGTAGTGTTGCGCCCCGCCCCGGTGCTTGAGCCAGCGCATCAGGGTTTCGTTCTTGCCCAGAACCTGCATGCGGTAGATGCCCAGATTGAAGCTGTCCTCCCGGGATCCGCTGGGCCCCTTGGTCACTACCAGAGGCCAGGTGATCAGGGGCGCCGGCTCCCCGGGCCAGCAACTCTGGACCGGCAGGCTGGTCAGATCGATGTCGTCCCCGGTGAGCACCACTTCCTGGCAGGGCGCGGTCCCCAGACCCGGTCCCTTGGGCCGCATGGACATGACCGTCTTGGCCAGTGGCAGCAGGTCGAGGGCATCCTTCAGGCCCTGGGGCGGCTCGGGCTGGCGCAGGAAAGCCAAAGTCTCGCCCACCTCCCGCAATTCACCGGGAGAGTTGCGGATCTTGCCGCCCATGGTCACCGCCCTGGCAACCCGGCGCACGGATCCGAAGAGATTGATCAGCACAGGGACGGGAGAGATACTGCCGTCCTCGCGCACGGGCTGTTCGAACAGGACCGCCGGACCGTCTTGCGCCAGCAGGCGGGTGTGGATTTCGGTCATTTCAAGAACCGTGGAAACCGGTTCTTTGACGCGAACGAGATCCCCCTCCCGTTCCAGCATGGAAATAAAGTCTCGAAGGGATGAATACGCCATGCTTGTGCCCGCTTTTCCGTCCGTTATATCTAAAAGACCTTGCCGCTCCCCGGGAAAGCCGTTTCCATGACGTCCTCCGAGACTGACAGCCCTGGCCTCACCACCACGCTCCGATCAACCCTTGCCATCGATCCCGTTCGCCCTTCGAACGCCGGTCTTGGCGGGGACGCTGTGCGTGGCTCTGATCCTCTGCGCACAACCCAGTCTCTCGGCAACCCCCATTCTACCGGACAAGGGGGGCGGGAGGCAGGGGGCCCGATCGCCGCGCATCAACCCCAGGCTGAAGCGAAAGAGTTGCATTTTGACCGCCCGCGCCGGACTGTGTATTCCAACGGGTGGAGGAGTGCGGGCGTAATGGAAATGATGTATCGCCGGTTTCAGGCACTGGTGGGCTGGCTGTTCATTATCATCGGCCTCGTCGTCCTGCCTATGCCGATTCCCCTCGGTGCCATCATGATCGTGGTGGGGATCGCCCTGGTGGCCCCCACGAGCCCGGGCATGCGCAATGTCCTGCGCCGGGTGCGCCGCCGTTTCCCCAGCTTCGACCGGCAACTGGAACGCTGGCTCCCGAAATTTCCGAAATTCATTCAAGACCTTATCATCTCGACCCGCCCTGGCGACGAGGAAGAACCCAACGGCTCCCACTCCTCCCGGGACTGACTGATCCGCACTGATTCATCCAGTCGCGCGTTATCCGGACCAGGACTTTTCCCGCAACAAGGCCTTGAGGCCAATCACCCCGGCCCATGGCGCCGCAATGTCCCCAGCCATGGTCTAAGGGCCAAAGTCTCGGGGCGATGGTCTCAGGACACACGCCAGACATCGGTCCGGCGCACCGCATGGTCTTCCAGTTCCGTGGTCGTTTCCACGCGATAGGTCTCCAGGCGCTCCAGCACATCCCTGGGCAGAAAATTTCGGCCCGGATCGCCGATCAGAACCAGACGCCCCCCTTTGCCCCCGTCTCTCCCTGACCGTGCCAAGTCCTGAAGCCAGCGGGTCACCGTGTCCGCCAGGGGCTGCTCGTAGCAGATGTCACCGGCCAGGATCACGTCCGCGTCGATGTCCTGGTTGCCGACGAGGTCACTGACAGTGGTCTCGAGGGAGACCCCGTTCAGGGCGCCGTTCAGGTCCGTGGCCGCGATGGCGAACGGGTCGATGTCATTGGCAAGAACCGATGCGGCCCCAGCCTTCATCGCGGCGATCGCTGCGATCCCGCAGCCGCAGGCGAAATCCAGTACACGCCGCCCGCGCACCAGATCCGGGTGATCGAGAATGTGCCGGGACAGGGCCTGCCCTCCGGCCCAGGCGAAGGCCCAGAAGGGCGGCGGCAGACCCCGCGCCTCAAGCTGGTCCTCGGTCATATGCCAGAGGGGCACCAGTTCGCTGGCCAGGTGCAGGGTCACTTCCGGCACCAGGGGCGGATGATCGGGCCGGGTGGTTTCCTTGATGAACGCCTGGGCGGTTTCCGGTGTCAGCCGCCCCGGAGGAAACAGGCTTTGTGTGCCGGCGCTTTCCGCCTGCGGATGACTGGTCATGGTGATGGTCTCCTGCCCCCGGGTCGCCGTCCGGACTGCGCCCGGCCTGCATTGAGGGACCTCAAAGTGTAACTTCCATCAGACCCAGGACGATATCTGCGACCATGACCGCAATGGCCACCTGCTCCACCAGGTAGAACGCAAGCCGTGCCGTCCCGGCCCATGGCGCCGAGGACACCAGATGAAGAACCGCGCCCGCGAACCGGGCCAGCACCATGCCCAGCGCGATCAGCCCGAAAAGGCCGGTCTGGCTCGGAAACTGGATTTCCAGAAGGACGACGACCGCGAACAGGGGGAGATTGAGGATCGCATTGGTATGGGCTTGGTTGAGCCGCCCGACAAAGGGTGATGCTTTGGGTTCGAAGGGGTGGGTGGCCAGGTCTTCGAGGTCCCGGTCATCCAAATGGCGGATGCCGAAGACCGCGACCAGGAGCCCAAGCGCCACCGTCAGAATGGCGTAGATCAGAAGCGAAAGCGTCGCGAGCATGTCTGACCCCTTCCCAGGCCTTGCCAGTTCCCTGGACGTGCCCATTGCCTTGGGCTCTCAGCGCCTGAGATGCTCGGAACCAACCCGTTCCGGCGCCGGTCAGGGGGCCTATAAGAGCGTGTCGACAACCAGGGCGATGAAGATCAGCGCCCCCAGATCCCGGTTCGACTGGAACAGCCGCAGACAGACCGCGCCCCGGTCAATATCGAAATTGTACACCTGCCAGGCCAGATGGGACGCAGCTACCAGAAGACCGAGATAATAGAAGGCCCCCAGTCCCGCAACCAAACCCGCCACCACCAGCAGTGTCAGGGACAGACCATAGAACACCCCAACCCAGACCGGGCTCTGGTACCCCAGTTTCAGGGCCGTGCTTTTCACACCGATCAGGGCATCGTCTTCCCGGTCCTGGTGGGCGTAAATCGTGTCATAGCCGATGGTCCACAACACAGCCCCCGCATACATGAGCACCGGCGCAAGGGTCAGATGACCCGTCGCGGCGGTATAACCCATGAGAATACCCCAATTGATGGTAAGGCCCAGCCAGGTTTGCGGCCAGTAGGTGACCCGCTTCATGAAGGGATAGGCGGCCACCAGAGCCAGGGCCAGAATGCCCATGAAAATGGTCAGGGGGTTCAGGGTCAGCAGGATCAGCAGGCCCAAAAGGGACTGAAAAATCAGGAAGGTCCATGCCTGGGCCAGGGTCACCTGACCGCTGGGCAGGGGGCGCGAGCGGGTGCGCTCCACGCGGGCATCGATCTTCCGGTCCACAATGTCGTTGAATGTGCAGCCTGCGCCGCGCATCACCACCGCACCAATGCCGAACAGAACCAGAAGCGCCGGGCTCGGCCAGCGCCAACCTTCACTGTCGGCCGCCAGCGCAATCCCCCACCAGGAGGGCCACAGGAGCAGCCAGATGCCGATGGGCCGGTCCAGGCGTGCCAGACGGAAAAACGGGCGCCAGAATGGAGACGCGAGACGGTCTACCCAGTTGCCCCGGGTGGCATCGGCCACCATGCCGGCGGCCTCCTGGCCGGTGCTGGATCCGGTGCCGGATGACCCGGCATTATGGCTGGTCTGGTCATTCATGGGTTTCGAATAGGGCTTGGCGGCGTGCGGATCAACAGAAACAGTAGGCCGGGGGCTGTCCGATCGGGGAAGACATGACCGCAGATCAGCATATGAGCGGGCCGCGAGATGATGACGATATGCCGGTGGCCTGCGCGACCGGCAAGATCCGGCTCTTTGTACCACAGGACCTGACCCAAGGGGGCACCGTGGCCGTGAACCCGGACCAGGCCCGGTATCTGGCGGCGGTCATGCGGGTCAAGCCCGGGGACCCGGTCTTGCTGTTCAATGGCCGGGACGGGGAATGGTCTGCCCTGATTTCCCAGGTCACGAAAAAATCCGTCTCCCTCACCCTCTCGGACCAGCGCCGGACCCAGGACACGGTGGCACCGCTCACTCTGGCCTTCGCGCCGGTCAAACGGGCGCCGTTGGATTATCTCGCTCAGAAGGCCACGGAACTGGGGGTGGCCCGGCTCCTGCCCGTTTTCACCCGCCGCACGGTGGTCAGCCGGGTAAACCTGGAACGCCTGCGCGCCAACGTGGTGGAAGCCGCGGAACAATGCGGCCGGCTGACGGTGCCGGAGGTGGCAGAACCGATGAAATTCGATGCTTTCCTCGCAGGTTTCCGCGACCACGGGCCGGAACAAGAACGGCTTCTCTTTTGCGATGAGGCCGCCCCGGGAGAAGACCCGACCTCTGCCCTTGAGGCTTTGAACGCGTGCCCCGCGGGCAAGCCCTGGCATGTCATCATCGGCCCGGAAGGAGGGTTCGATCCGGCGGAACGCAACGCCCTGGGGGCCTGTCCCGGTGCGCTGCGGGTCGGCCTGGGCCCCCGGATCATGCGGGCGGATACCGCCGCGATCGCGGCACTCACCCTCTGGCAGGCCACCCTGGGCGACTGGTATCCCTGATTGCACGTATCAGGAGCGGAAGCCGTCCCCGGCTCCCTCCAACTCCCCACATATTGTAAGGGCATTATCCAGTCGCTATGTCTGATCGGCTGAAGATAGGCCCGAGCCATCCGCCGACATCCGCCTGCCCCCTGCCGGAAGGGGCCGCCTCGCCCCGGGAGAATTGATCCATGTCCATACCCCAGTCCGCCTCCGGGGCCGGTCCCATCGAAGATCACCGTCAGCTTGCGGCCTATCTGGAAAAGGGCTGCAAACCAAAAGAGAACTGGCTGATCGGCACGGAACACGAGAAATTCGGCTTTCGGACCACCGACAACTCGCCCCTCCCCTATGACGGGCCTTCCGGCATCAAGGCCATGCTGGAAGGGCTTGTGCGCTTTGGCTGGACCCCGGTGCAGGAGGATGGCCACATCATCGGCCTGTCCCAGGACGGCGCGTCCATCAGCCTGGAACCCGGCGGACAATTCGAGCTGTCCGGCGCCCCCCTGGAGAACCTCCACCAGACCTGCGATGAGGTGCACACCCATCTTCATCAGGTCCGCACCGTGGCCGAGGAACTGGGCATCGGGTTTCTGGGCCTGGGTGCCTCGCCCAAATGGTCCCTGGAAGAAACCCCGATCATGCCCAAGGGGCGCTATCAGATCATGCGCCGCTACATGGGGGAAAAGGGCTCCATGGGCCGGGACATGATGTTCCGTACCTGTACCATCCAGGTCAATCTGGACTTTTCCTCCGAAGCGGACATGGTCAAGAAGTTCCGTGTCGGGCTGGCGCTCCAGCCGGTGGCCACCGCCCTTTTCGCGAACTCCCCCTTCCTGGACGGCAAACCCAACGGCTTCCAATCCTACCGCTCCTATGTCTGGACCGACACCGACCCGGACCGCACGGGCATGCTGCCCTTCGTATTCGAGGACGGGTTCGGCTTTGAACGCTATGTGGATTACGCCCTCGACGTGCCCATGTATTTCGTCTACCGCGACGGAACCTATCTTGACGTGGCCGGACGATCCTTCCGCGACTTCCTGGAGGGCAGGTTGCCCGAACTGCCCGGCCAACTGCCGACCATCAGCGACTGGGCGGACCATCTCACGACGATCTTTCCGGAAGTCCGCACCAAGAAATTCATCGAGATGCGCGGCGCCGACGGCGGCCCCTGGGGCCAGATCTGCGCCCTGCCCGCCCTGTGGGTCGGTCTGATCTATGCCCAGGGTCCCCTGGATGCCGCCTGGGATCTGGTGAAGGACTGGACAGCGCAAGAACGCGAAGCCCTGCGCCGGGACGTGGCCCGCCTCGGTCTCGATGCGTCGATCCGGAGGCGGAGCGTCCGGGACGTGGCCACCGAGATGGTCAGCTATGCCCGGGCGGGTCTGGTGGAGCGGGGCCGGGCGGACATCTCCCCCAACGAGGCGGGCTTCCTGGAACCCTTGGAAGACATTGCCATCAGCGGCCGCACCCGCGCCCAGAACCTCCTGGACCGCTACCACGGTGAGTGGGGCGGTTCCGTTGAGCCCGTGTTCACTGAATGTGCATTCTGATCCCAGGCACGCCCTCTACAGAGGCCCCTGCCGCTGCCGCCACCAGACAACAGGACGATTGGGCCGGTTCATGGCAGCCGATAAGTCGTCCTTAAGCCTTCGAGGCTAGGGTTGCACCATGGCAGGGGACATGGACGATAGCGGCAAGGCCGCGGGGGCGTGGGCGTGCCAGACAGGGCTGATGGCTCTGCTTCTGGAGGCCACTGGCGAAGCTGCGGCTCTTATCGGGGCCCGGGGCGAGGTGGCCATCGCCAATCCGCTCTTCTGTACACTGCTGGGCCGGAACGACTGGGCGGGATCGGGTGCGTTCCCCGAACCCCACGCCCTGACCGCCCGGCTGAGCGCCGGGGACCGCTCCAGGCTCCAGGTGGGGCTTGGCCTTCTGGACCCTTCACCCACTGAAAGCACCCAGACCCTGTCCTTCGCGGTCCGGCTGACCGAAGGCCCGGACCACCAGGCGCCGCTTGTGTGGTTCGAGGCCCGGCCCGTGCCCGCCGGCGTGCCCCTGGACGGCTGCCAGCCCATGCCGGTTTCTCCGTGCTGGCTCGCTGTTCTGCACCGGGATCATCCGGCCCTGCAACATGCTCTGGTGACCTACGGGGGCGACGGGGCGGCGCTTGTGGACCAGGAGGGCCGGATCCGGGCCCTGACACGGACCACCGCCAAGATCCTCGGCGCCGATCCGGCGCTGCTGATCGAGGAACCCTTTCTGAGCCTGAGCGATGGGGCGGACCAGCCGGTCCTTCAGCACGCCCTCGCCTCGAGCGCATCCGGCGCGATGCCCGAGGCCTGCATCTTCAGGCTGGCCTGGAACACGGGCACCGAGACCTGCACCCATGTCCAGCTTGTGCCCGGCGACCGGGCCGGGGAATCCATTGCCCTTCTGCGGGACATGACCGGTCTGCGCGCCCTCGAGGTGGAGCGGGACAGTGCCCTGAAGGCGGCGGAAGCGGCGGGCCAGACCAAGAGCCGGTTTCTGGCGGGCATGAGCCATGAACTGCGCACGCCCCTCAATGCCATCATCGGCTTTTCCGATATTCTGTCCCAGGAGCTGTTCGGTCCCCTCGGCAATGAACGCTACAGGGATTATGTGGGCCTGATCAAGGACAGCGGCACGGCGCTTTTGCAGTTGGTGACCGACATTCTGGACCTGGCACGGATCGATGCGGGGCGCTACATGCTGCGTCCGGAACGTATTGATGCGGCGGCCCTCGGTGTCGAGGAACTGGACAAGTGGCGGGCCCGTGCGGCGGCCAAGGATATCCTCATCGATCTCGCCCTGCCCCAGGGGCGTCCGTCCCTGGAGGCGGACCGGCTGGCCCTGTCCCAGGTGCTGACCAATCTGTTGTCCAACGCGGTGAAATTCACCGGGGAAGGCGGCCGGGTCACTCTGGCCATCGACGAACTCGACGACCGGGTGGAATTCGTGGTGATGGATTCCGGTGTGGGCATTCCCGGCGATGTGCTGCCCCAGCTTGGCCGCCCCTTCGAACAGGTGGTGGCGGAATCGAGCACGAACGGCGGCACCAACGGCATCGGACTCGCGCTGGTGAATGCCCTGGTGGGTCTGCACCAGGGCACCCTGGGCATCGAAAGCCAGGTGGGTGTGGGCACGAATGTCACCGTCAGCCTGCCCAAACGGGCCATACGCCAGGAGCCGGTTGACGAGGAGAAGTCATCCCCGGCGGACATCCGTGCCCGGAGCGCTGCCTGATCGCCGGTCCAGGCCGCGACTGCGGCCCGGCGCCCTTGCGTGGCCCGCGCGGAATTGCTGCGCATCGTGAGTGACACAACGGCACTGGGCCGATGTGAGGGCATCGACCGGCGGAATTTTGATCTTCGCAGGTTATCCCTGTCCCTGCTGATAGGCCTGAAGGGCCTGGGCCAGTTCCGCCTGAACCTTGGCCATGACCGGTTGCTGGGTGATGGTCTCGTAATAGGCGGCGGATTTCGGCGCCTTGGACAGGGGATCGCCGATCAAGGGTCCCAGGGCCTTGAGGAAGAACAGGGCGGGCATGATGCTGGCATCGGCCAGGGTCAGCCGTCCGAGGGCGGCATAATCGGTGCCTTCCAGAACCTTGTCCAGATAGTCAAGCCCCGTTGAAATTTCTTCCATGGCATTCTCGGCCACAGCCTCCACACGGGTCTTGGGATTGAGCTGACCGAACATGCGGCCCAGCGGGGTCATGACATAGATGTCGCCGATCCGGGCCACCATGCGTACCCGGGCCCGCTCCTGGGGTGTTGCTCCGTGGAGGGATGGCCCCTGACCGACTTCCTCCAGATACTCACAGATCGCCTCGGACTCCGCGAGGCCAAGGTCCCCATCCACCAGATAGGGCACTTTTGCCGTGGGCGTGATCGACCCGTAAGAGCCATCTGTCGGCGGAGAAACCAGCTCCAGGGGCAGGGTCTTGGCATAGGCGACGATCCGCACCCGGGCCGTAAAGGGGGACAGGTTGGAATTGTAGAGTTTCATGGTCGGGGTTTCCTCGATTGGCTGTTATGTCTGGATCTTACTGTGAAAAAGAACTGGGACACAAAAAAGCACCGGCGCGGGGAGCGCCGATGCCTGATGATTTGAATGTCATGGCAACAAGGGCCGAGGTCAGCCTTTGCCCATCTGCTGCATGCGCTCCATGTGACGCTTGAACTCGAGCCGGGCGATGGTGCGGTTGTGCACTTCGTCCGGGCCATCCGCCAGACGCAGGGTGCGGATACTGGAGTAAAGCCGCGCCAGACCGAAATCGGAGGTCACGCCGCCACCGCCATGGGCCTGGATAGCATCGTCGATCACCTGAAGGGCGATGCGCGGTGCGGCCACCTTGATCATGGCGATCTCGCCCCGGGCGACCTTGTTGCCCACGGTGTCCATCATGTAGGCGGCCTTCAAGGTCAGCAGACGGCACATCTCGATATTGGTCCGCGCTTCACCGACCCGCTGTTCCCACACGGAATGTTCAAAGACCTTCTTGCCGAAGGCTTCCCGGGTGAGCAGACGCTCGCACATCTTTTCAAGGGCCACTTCCGCCGCGCCGATGGTGCGCATGCAGTGGTGGATCCGGCCCGGGCCAAGGCGGCCCTGGGCGATTTCAAAGCCCCGGCCCTCGCCCAGGATCATGTTTTCCACGGGTACACGGACATTATCGAGGAGGACTTCCGCGTGGCCGTGGGGCGCGTCGTCATAGCCGAACACGGGCAGCATGCGCTGGATTTTCACACCGGGCGTGCCGGCGGGCACCAGGATCTGGGACTGCTGCTGGTGCACAGGCGCGGAAGGATCGCTCTTGCCCATGACGATGTAGACGGCGCAGCGGGGATCGCCGACACCGGAGGACCACCACTTGCGCCCGTTCAGGACATAGTGGTCCCCGTCCCGGGTGATCCGGGTCTGGATGTTCGTGGCGTCAGAGGAGGCCACATCCGGCTCGGTCATCAGGAAGGCGGAGCGGATCTCGCCGTTGAGGAGAGGCTTGAGCCAGCGGTCCTGCTGTTCCGGCGTGCCGTAGCGCAGCAGCACTTCCATGTTGCCCGTATCCGGCGCGGAGCAGTTGAATACTTCCGAGGCAAAGCCGACCCGGCCCATGATTTCGGCCAGCGGCGCATATTCGAGATTGTTCAGGCCGGCGCCCAGATCGCTCTCCGGCAGAAACATGTTCCACAGGCCCTGGGCCTTGGCCTTGGCTTTCAGGTCCTGGAGGACGGCGGGGACCTGCCAGCGGTTGTCGCCGAAGGCCTCCATCTGGCGCTCATAGGTCTCGACGGCGGGTTCCACATGGGCAGCCATGAACTGCTGCACCCGCTCAATCCATTGTTTGGTTTTCTCGCTATGATCGAAAATCATCGTCTGTTCCTCCCGCAGTCATACGCCCCCCGCTTGACCGGCTTAGGGGCGGAAAAAGGTGCGTCAAGTCGCAAGGACTCTACCCATTCGCCGGGCAGCCGTCACCTGCCAGCACGCCGCGCTTTGAAGAAGGCCCGCAGCAGATCTCCGGCAGCATCGGCCTGGTCCTCCAGCCGCACAATGGCCGGGCGATGATGACAGGTTCGTTGCTGGAAGAATTTCGGCCCATGGAGAACCGCCCCGCCTTTGGGATCCTCGGCGGCGAACACGACCCGGGCGACCCGGGCCAGGGACAGGGCCCCGGCACACATGGCACAGGGCTCGAGGGTCGTAGCGAGGGTCGTTCCCACCAGCCGCTCTGACCCGAGGATCCGGGCGGCTTCGCGCACCACCAGAAGCTCTGCGTGGGCGGTCGGGTCGGCCCGTTCCATGATCCGGTTGCCATCGGCCACAAGAAACCGTCCATTGGAGTCCGCGATGGCCGCCCCGACGGGCACCTCGCCCCGCTCACCGGCGGCCCGGGCCTGGGCCATGGCCGAACTCATGAGCATCACATCGGTTGCCGTTGCGGCTGTTGTGATTCTGTCCATTTATCAAGCCTGTACCGGGATGCCAGCCATGGCAAGCCCGCCGGAGAAGGGACCCGATGACCCCGCCCAACCGTCCAACGCCTGCCCCGTCGTCAGGATCAGAAGAACCCGAACGCATTGCCAAAGTCCTTGCACGGGCGGGGGTATGTTCCCGGCGGGACGCGGAACGCCTGATCGCGGACGGCCGGGTCAAGGTGGACGGGCAGACCCTGGACACCCCGGCGGTGAAGGTGCCGCCCGGCGCGGTCATTCTCGTGGACAACGAGCCCATCCCGGAAAAGGAAACCACCCGCCTGTGGCGCTACCACAAACCGACGGGCCTGGTGACCAGCCACCGGGACCCCCAGGGACGCCCCACGGTCTTCGATGCCCTGCCCCCGGGCACGCCCCGGGTGATCTCCATTGGCCGCCTCGACCTCAATTCCGAGGGCCTTCTGCTCCTGACCAATGACGGCGCCCTGGCCCGCAAGCTCGAACTGCCCTCTACGGGCTGGACCCGGCGCTACCGGGTGCGGGTCTACGGCAAGGTGCGCCAGGAGGACCTGGACCCGCTGGTGACGGGTTTTACCATCGACGGCATCCTCCACAAGGCCTCAAGCGCCAAGCTTGAGCGGGTGCAGGGGGGCAATGCCTGGTTGGCAATCTCCCTGCGGGAAGGCAAGAACCGGGAAGTCCGTAAACTGATGGAATATATCGGGTTGACCGTCAACCGCCTGATCCGCACCGCCTACGGCCCCTTCCAGCTCGGCGACCTGAAGCCCCGGGCCATGGCCGAAATCCCCGCCAAGATCCTCAGAGAACAGCTTGGCGAACAAACCATCCCCAAAACCCGGCGGCGCCGGGAGGGCTGACCGATTGAAAATAAGGCACTTCTCCCTTACTCTCTCGGGAGCGAATTTTGGAGAGACCGCATGGGTGCACATCTGACTGTTACGGCCAAAGGACAAGTGACCCTTCGCAAGGATGTTCTCGAGCACCTCGGCGCTGCACCAGGCGATAAGCTGGAATTGGACCTGCTCCCTGATGGGCAGATCCTGATCCGCCCCAAGGCGCGTCAGCCGATTTCTCATCTCTTTGGTTTACTGGCCGGCGAAGAGACCAAATCCGTGTCGGTCGAGGAGATGAACGAAGTCATTGCAGACGGCTGGGCAGGAAAATCGTGAAGATTACGGCGGATACCAACATTCTCGTCCGCATTCTCATGGAAGATGATCAGGAACAGGCCGATGCTGCCAAGGCGTTGTTCAAAGCGGCCACGCTTATCGCCGTTCCGGCCGTTGTCCTGTGCGAACTCTGGTGGGTCCTGAAGAAAAGCTATCATCGTTCGGATACGGAAATCATCGGCGCCATCAAGGCTATTGTAGACGCGGAAGGTGTGGTCACCGATACGGCTGCGGTGGTGGCCGGTCTGAACACCATTCTTCAGAGCGGCGATTTCGCGGACGGTGTAATTGCGCACCAGGGCGCGCGGCTGGGCGGCACAACCTTTGCCAGCTTTGACAGGAATGCGGTGAAAACGCGTCGGAAGGTGCAAGGTAAAGCCGGCTATCCCGCAGATCTGATCAAGAGCCGGAGCAGGTCCGAGGCCGGCCAATAGGCCTTGGTTTACCAGGCATCAGGTCGGCGGATCATCAATCGCCTTCCCCCTTAAGGCAGCATCGCCCGCACCTGCCCGACGCCGTTCACCCACAGGGGGCTTGCGGCGATTGTCACGATGCCGAGGAGTTTGGCGAGCACGAGGCCGATACCTGCCAGACTGGCCGGGTGGATCCGCCCGAGGCTGCGCCAGTCAAACAACGCCAGGGCCGCCAGAAGGCCAAGCTGGGAGATGACACCGGCGGGACCGATGCCGAACTCGTTGGCGATACGCCCGGCCGCCGGCAGGGAAATGCTGATGGTCGCCAAAAGCATCAGCCGCTTGTGAACACCCGCGCGCCTGCGGAAGATCAGCCCTGCCCCGTAAAGAACCGCAAAGCCGATCATGTCCGTAAAGGAAATGAAAAAGAACGTCTCCGGCGGATACCACAGGAAGGAGACGCCCCGGTCCAGGGCATCGAGCCCCGCATGGAGGCCGGAGGGCACCATGGCGATGGCAAGCGGGATGGACATAAGCCCAAGGATCCTGTGGGTCAGCACATGCCTGCGGGCGATCATGACCGTCTGCACCAGGAACAGGCTGAACCAGGCCGTGAACAACAGGCCGTGGATGAGAAACAGCGGGTTCAGCGGCCCCTTGTCTTCCGCCCGCAGATAGAAGGTGGGCGCAAACCCCAGAAACACGATCACCACGATCGCCCCGCCCATGGCCATGTAGAAGCCATGGCGGGAAAAGGTCCGCTCCAGCGCCGTGCCCGGTCCTGCCACTGATTGCTCCCAGATCTGCCTATGCCGCAAAACACCGGAATACTGCGCGGGAGGGGTTAAGGCGATGTGCCATGATCACTCATCACGTCGCTCTGCCCTACTCTCCCCAAGTGCGGGAGAAAATCCCTCGGGCGAGACGGGACACGAGAGATACAGCCAAGCTCATGACCCCCGGTCCGCCAGGCGAAGCATTTCCCGTTCGGCGGCGGCAACGGCGCGCTCCACATCCTGCCCCGTGGTCCGGTGATTGACGATCGCTGCCCGCAATACGCTCCGCCCGCCGATGACCGTGGTGGAGAACACCGCATCGCCCGACAATTGCAGGGCAATGGCGGTCTGTCTCACGGCCTCGTTCAGGTCGAGGCCGGGAAACCGTTCCGCAATGGGCTGGAAAACACAGATATTGGAGACAACCGGGGCGGCCAGTTCCAGACAGGCCGACCGGGCGACGGTCTCCCCCATCTGCGCGGCCCTGCGGCAGTTGTCCGTAATGGCCTGGCGGAAAGGAGCAAGGCCATGGCTGGTGATGGCGGTCCAGACCTTCAACGCGCGAAAGCCTCGGGACAGATCAAGCCCATAGTCGCAATACCAGGTGCCCGAAGCACCCAACCCTTCGGTCTGACCCGCGAGATAATCCGGACGCGCCTCAAAGGTTGCCCGGTGATTGTCACCGTCCCGCATGATGACCGCACCGCAGTCATATTGGACATACATCCATTTGTGGAAATCGAAAGCCAGGGAATCCGCCCGGCCGATGCCGTCGGCGAGGTTTGCATAGGGCGGCGCACCCAGGCGGATCCACGCACCGAATGCCCCGTCCACATGGAGCCAGATCCCCTGGCGCTCACACAAATCCGCAAGGGCATTGATGTCATCAAAGGACCCGGTATTGACCGACCCCGCCGTGGCCACCACCGCCAGGGGCATGAGCCCCCGGTCACGGTCCGCGGCAATCGTGGCCTCAAGAGCCTCCGGGTCCATGGCGCCTGTTTCTGCCTGCACCGGGACGGGACAGAGGGACCGGCTGCCGTGCCCCATGGCCGCAAGCGCCTTGCCGATACAGGCGTGCACTCCCTCCGCCCCATAGACCCGCAGCGGCGGCAGCACCCCGATGCCCTCGGTCTTGACCCTCTCTCCCCCCAGCCGGTGCCTGGCCGCCAGCAACGCGAGCAGCGTCGCCTGGGAGGTCCCGGTGGTGAGGATCCCGGATGAGCCCGGCGGGAAATCGAAAATCGTGCGGCACCATTCGAGCACCGTCTCTTCCACATGGATGGCTCCATGGTTCCGGCCGCCGCAATTGCTATTCATGGTGGCGGCGGTGATCTCCGCCAGGAGCCCGGCCGCAAGCCCGGTCCCGTGAACCCAGCCGAAAAACCTGGGGTGAATATTGCCGGTCCCATGGGGCAGCATTGTCCCGAGAAGCGCGTCCACAAGATCGCTGTCCGTCGTTCCGGCTTCAGGGACGCCACCGGCCAGAAGCGCTTTGAGACCCTGATCCGGCGCCCGCCAGGGGTGCTGGCGCGCCTGGGCCAGATGGGTGACGCAGCCGTCGAGCAGCCGGTGGGCCTCCTTGCGGAATGCCTCCCAATCGTCAGGGTCAAGAATGGAAGGAGGTTCGGGAGGCTGATCCGGCATGGAAATGACCCTGATATCGTCCGTATGCACTATAAGACCCAGCCAGTCCGCCGGCACAGCCCCTGATGTGAGTCGGCACTGCCTGAGCGACCCGGACCGACGGAAGGACCGCCCCCTCTACCGGCGGGTGGCCACCAGGATCACCGGTTCGATCTGATGGGCTTCAAGGGCCTGGAGATAGTTGGCGAATTTGGCCGGTGCGCTCTCCCCCAAAAGAAGATGGAGCCCAAGGGGAGGCGGACCTTCCCCATGGGCGGCACGGACGATTGCCTTGCGGAAGAAATCCGTGGCGAACGCCCTCAGATTGGCTTCCCGGCGCAACCGGAAACCGGCCCGATCCAGAAGCTGGACGGTCTCGTCCCGGCTCTTGAGGATACTGGTGGCATCGGTGGCCGCCCAGGGCACCGGATAGACCATGCCCGGCGCGGGGCCTTTCATCACATCGAACAGACACAGGAAACCGCCGGGCCGCACGACCCGGTGCAATTCCCGGTAGAAGCCCGCCCGGTCACCGATATTCATGGCCACATGGAAGGTGACCGCACCGTCGAACGCGCCATCGTCATAGGGCATGGCGAGGACACTGCCCACATCGAACCAGCAGGCATGGCCAAGGCCGGTCCATTCGGTCAGGGCCTGGGCCGCCTCGACAAACTCCGGGGTAAGATCAATTCCCGTGACCTGGCAGCTCCGCTCATGGGCAAGATGCCGGGACGTGCCCCCAAGCCCGCACCCCGCATCGAGAACGCGCATGCCCGCCTCCACCGGGGCCAGGGACAGGGCCTGGAGCGTGGTGATCCGCCCGGCGGTATGAAACTCGTCCACCGGGGCAAGATCTTCCGGGCTCAGAGCATCAAGGGACAGCCCCGCTTGCCTGAGCCCCTGAAGGATCCGGTCCACAAGCCCGCCGGACGTGTAATGCGCGGCCACCTCCCGTTCCAAACCGTCACTCATGGCGGTCTGCCTCCCTCTTTCTGCCCCTGGGGGGCATCATTCTGCGATCCAGTCCACTCATCCTGGTGTGCCTAGTGTGTCCGGTTCAGTTCCGCCCCGTCATCCACAAAAGCCTGCATGATCTCCACCACATCGGGGTCGCTGGTGATCAGGGAACGGAAGGCGGACCACTCCGCCGAGATACCCTCCGGGAGCGGCGTCATCGGGGCGGAGCGGACCAGGGATTTGACCGCGCGCACCGCACCCTCGGGGCGTTCGGACAGACGGGAGGCCACCCGCATGGCCTCGCCCAGCACATCCCCAAGGATCATGTCATGGACCATCCCTCTGGCGGCGGCCTCCCGGGGCGTGAAGACCCGTCCCCGCAGGATGCAGTCCAAGGCAGCAGAGGGGCCCAGGGTCCGGGCCAGGCGCTGGGTGCCCCCGGCACCGGGGAAGATTCCCACCCGGATTTCCGGCAGGCCGATCGCGTAATCCCCGTCCTGGGCAAGGCGCAGGTCGCAGGCCAGGGCAAACTCATACCCCCCTCCCATGCACATGCCGTTGATGGCGGCAATGGTGGGCTTGGCGCAGGCCTCGACGCGGTTGAACAGGGCATTGGTAGGGGTTTCCCGCCCCTCGGTCATGTCGGCGGGCGCCGATTTCAGGGCATGGGCCGCGGCGATGATTTCGGTCACGTCGTAATGGCGGACGAAGACACCGGGGAGACCGCCGGTGAACACGATGGCCCGCACATGGTCATCGGCTTCCAGGCTGTCCATGGCCGCCCCCAATTCCTGCACGGTGACACGGTTCATGAAGCCTTGGGGCGGATTGGTGATGGTCACTTTCGCCACCGCGTCCACCCGTTCGATCTGGATCTGTTCCATTGGCCTGCCCTCCCGAATCTTTTGATGTTCTGTCCCGCCATGGTGCATTCTGGACGACCGCTTGACCAGAACACCTGGATCGGCGCCCGGCGTTTCCAGTCCCTTTCCCCGAGGCCGTTCCTTCCTGGAGAGATAACCGGCGGCGATGGCCTCCCGACGTGGTTTCCAGGGGCGCCGCCATGATATGAGAATTCGGGTAGGAAAAGCTTGTTTGTGACTGTTCGGGACAGGACCGTTATGCGGATCATCGGCGGTGCCCATAAGGGCCGGGCCATCCATGCCCCCCAGGGCACCATCGCAAGGCCGACCACGGACCGGGTGCGGGAATCCCTGTTCAACATTTTGGAACATGGACCCAGCCCCCCGGCGGGGGCGCGGGTGCTCGATCTGTTCGCGGGCTCCGGTGCCCTTGGGCTTGAGGCCCTGTCCCGGGGGGCGGCCATGGCCCTGTTCGTCGATGAAAACACCGGGGCCCGGGGGGCCATTCGCCAAAACATCGAGACCCTGGGCCTGACCGGATCGACCAAGGTGTTCCGCCGGGACGCCACAAAACTGGGGGAGCGCCCGGCCGGCATCCAGCCCTTTGACCTGATCTTCTGTGATCCCCCTTACCGCTCCGGCCTCGGAGAGATTGCCCTGGCCCGAGCTGCCGAGGGCCGGTGGTTGGCCCCGGGGGCCATCGCGGTACTGGAACGCTCCGGGATGGAGGATGCGGCCCCTCCGGCGGGGTTCACCGTGATGGATGAGCGGCGTTATGGGGACACGGTGCTCACCCTGCTCGAGGCCCATAACGACGCCAACAACGAGGCCGGGAGCGAGACCAAGAGCGAGGCCTGATGTCAGTTCCGGCCAAACAGGCGTTCAATGTCCGTGAGTTTCAGTTTCACATAGGTGGGGCGGCCGTGATTGCATTGGCCGGAATGGGGCGTGCGTTCCATTTCCCGCAAAAGGGCGTTCATTTCCTCGGGCCGCAGGACCCGGCCGGAGCGGACACTGCCATGGCAGGCCATGGTGGCGCAGACCGCTTCCAGACGCTCCTTCAGGGCCACGGCCTCTTCGACATCCTCCAGCAGATCCGCGAGATCATTCAGAAGGCCCGTGCTGTCCACCTCCCCAAGAAGGGCGGGGGTTTCCCGCACAAGCACGGCCCCTTCACCGAAAGGCTCCACCACTAGACCCAGTCGGGCCAGTTCCTCGGCCCTGGCCGTGAGCCTGTGGGCCCCGTCCGCGCCAAGCTCGACCACATCGGGAATGAGAAGGCCCTGTCCCGCCACCCCGCCTTCGATGAGGGATTGCTTCATCCGCTCATAGACCAGCCGTTCATGGGCCGCATGCTGATCGACGATCACGAGGCCGTCCTCGGTCTGGGCCACGATGTAGTTGCGGTGAAGCTGGGCCCGGGCCGCACCCAGAGGATACTCTCTTTGCGGATGACCAGGCTGGGCAGGCGGCCCAGATGGCCCAAATTGTTCTGTGGCATCGTCGCCAAAGCCGTCCGCTCCCAGATCACCAGCCAGGGCGGAGGGAGCGGTCTCCTCGCTCATGCCGGGCAGGGGGGCTAGAAAATCGCGGGTAGCCTGGGTATGCGCCGGAGACAGGAATCCG
>CAZLPU010000042.1:0-42983 GCA_964561475.1 uncultured Alphaproteobacteria bacterium | reverse complement strand
CAATCTCGGGGACCGGGAGGGGGCCCTGGCCGCCACACAAGAGGCGGTGGAGATCTACCGCACCCTGGCCAAGGCCCAACCCCAGGCCTTCCTGCCGGACCTGGCCCGAAGCTTGTGGATCCTCTCAGGCTACGCCTTGGGTCCATTGGAGCGTCATCGGGAAGCTGTTGAGGCAGCCCATGAGGGCCTGACCCTCATCGCCCCCTTCGCCGAAGCCCTGCCCGCCGCCCACCGCAACACAAGCCTGGGCCTCGCCCGCACCTATCGCGAGCAATGCAAGAAAGCGGGCCAGAACCCGGACGAGGCGCTTCTCGAACGGATCACCAAAGCCCTCGAACTGGATCAAGAGACCGGCGCTTGAGCGGGAGGCGGCGCGCACCTGCGCAACCAAGCGACCGCCGGGCGGTCAGCCCGCCCCGCCGGAAGCGCCCCGCGCCGTGAGGCCAAAAATGGTTAAGCCGGAGGGAGAAACCTAGAACCTGCGCAACCAAGCGGCCGCCGGGCGTTCAGCCCGCCCCGCCGGAGGCGCCGCGCGCCGCGAGGCTAAAATTGGTTAAGCCGGAGGGAGAAACCGCGCACCTGCGCAACCAAGCGGCCGACCGGCCGCCGGGCGGTCAGCCCGCCCCGCCGGAGGCGCCACGCGCCGTGAGGCTAAAAATGGTGGAGCCAGCCGGAATCGAACCGGCGACCTCTACAATGCCATTGTAGCGCTCTCCCAACTGAGCTATGGCCCCACATTAGAGGTCGGCACCGCTGTGATGGGGATCAGTGCGGTGCGGAGACGGGAACCTAGTGCGGGTGTCCGGCGGGTTCAAGCCAAAAATGAAGGCCTCCGTCCTCCCGACGGCGAACCGCCCTTTCCGGGCGCAAACCCCGCCGCCCTGCTGTCCTACGGGCGGTGAGGACCCGCCAGCAAACTCCCACCAACGCCAGAGAGGCGAGGCCCCATGGAGCCTGCCTCCCGACCAGACCCATCGCCCGATCGGGTGTCCCCGATCAGGTGTCCTTATCGTCGTCGTCGTCTTTTTCGACAATGCCGGTCACGTCGTCATCGTCATCGTCCAGGTCGTCCATGTCCTCGATGATGGTGCCCACGGGCGCGTCCCCATCGTCATCGCCGGAGTCGTCGTCATCGTCGTCGTCGAGATCGGGAATGACGTCATCGGCCACAAGTTCCGGCTTCTTTTTCTTCTTTTTGCGCTTCTTCTTGCCGGTTTTGCCGTCCCCGTCTTCATCGTCGTCTTCTTCATCATCGTCATCGAGGTCATCATCGTCATCGTCGATGTCATCGGTGTCCGCATCCTCGTCGGTATCCGTGTCATCGGTGTCGAGATCCTCGTCCTCCACGTCCTCTTCCTCGGTCTCCTCCTCGTCCTTGACGGCGGCCTTGGCCTTGGGGGTTTCGGCGGCGACGGTCTCGGCGGCGGCCTTGGCGGTGCGGGTCCGGCGGGGCTTCACGATCGCTTCCGGATCGAAGCTGTGGCCGCACAAGGGACACTCGATGGGGCGCTTGTCCAGATCGTAAAAGCGGCCGCCGCAATTAATGCAGGTGCGTTTGGTTCCAAGCTCTGGCTTCGGCACGGCTCTGTTTCTTCCTTGGTCTGCCGGTCTCCCGCAACCGCCTCCGGATGCGGTGCAGCGGGAGGGGGAGGACCGGTGCGCCGGGGCGCTTTTGAAATCATGGCGCGGCGTTGTGGGCCGCACCGGGCGTGGGGTCGGACCTTGAGGTTGGGCCTTGGGGTTTGGGCCTTGGGTCGGGCCGGGGGTCGGGCCTTGAGGTTGGGCCTGGGAGTATGGAGGCGCCCAAAGCCTTAACGCCGCGTGCTCCGATTCGCAGCAATCAGGTTGCGCAATACCAGATCTCGGGCGAAAGGAAATGGCCCATCACGTGACCCAACATGAGACTTGCGGGCAGGCCTGAGGGCACCCACGAACCAAACCGGGATGTATCGGGCGCGTCGATTGCCATGATCCCGGGAAGCTGTCAAAGACTAATCACAATGCAGGTTGGCTGAAACAGGCGCTTTGTGCCTCCGGGAGAGGGGCCGGTCGGTTCACGCCACCCCGTAAACCTCACGACGACACGAGAAGGGAGCGACCGGGCATGGCCGGGGCCACAGCGGACCAGAAAGAGACTTCTCACCCCCACGGATCCGGGCTTCTGGTGGCCGAACCGTCCGGCCCGTTGACCGGCGTGTTCGCCACGCCGGGGGACAAATCCGTGTCCCACCGGGCGCTGATTTTTGCCGCGCTCTCCACCGGCGAGACCACAATCGAGGGCCTGCTGGAAGGGGATGACGTGGTGCGCACGGGCCGGGCCCTCGAGGCCATGGGCGCTGGTGTGGAGCGGCGTGGTCCCGGCGCCTGGACCGTGCGGGGGCTCGGGGTTCAGGGTCTGCGCGCCCCTGGCGATGTGCTGGATTTCGGCAATTCGGGCACCGGCGTGCGGCTGATGATGGGTGTGCTCGCGGGTCATCCTTTCCCGGTTCACGTGACCGGCGACGCCAGTCTGCGCTCCCGGCCCATGGAACGGGTGATCGCGCCGCTGCGGCTGATGGGGCTGGAGGCGGATCTGGCGGAAGGCGGGCGTCTGCCGGCCCGGTTGCGGGGTGGTGAGCCCCTGGTGCCTATTGCCTATGACGTGCCGGTCCCCAGTGCCCAGGTGAAATCGGCGGTGCTGCTGGCCGGCCTCCATGCCCCGGGGGAGACCACCGTGATCGAGGCGGTCCCGACCCGGGATCACACGGAACGGCTGCTGCGGTCATTCGGTGCTGAGGTGTCCGTGTCGGTGCGGGAGGATGGCGCCAGTGTGATCACCCTCCAGGGCCAGCCTGAACTGACGGGCCGGGCGGTGCGGGTCCCGGGTGATCCATCCTCCGCGGCCTTCGCCCTGGTGGCGGGGGCCATCGTGCCCGGGTCCGATCTGACCTTGAGCCATGTCATGCTCAATGACCGGCGCACGGGGCTCATCACCTGTCTCCAGGAGATGGGCGCGGATCTGACCATCCATGCGCGGGATGGGGGCGAGGGCGGTGAGCCCATGGGGGATTTGCATATTCGGGCGGACGGCCTGAAGGGGATCCATGTCCCGGCGGAGCGGGCCCCCTCCATGATCGACGAATACCCGGCCCTTGCGATGGCGGCGGCCTGCGCCACGGGCACCAGCGTGTTTGAGGGCCTCCATGAATTGCGGGTCAAGGAAAGCGACCGGCTGGCGGCGGTTGCCGAAGGGTTGAGCGCCTGCGGTGTGTCCTTGGAGGTGGAGGGCGACCGGCTGACCGTCGAGGGTCTTGGCAGCGGAGGCGTTCCCGGCGGGGCCGTGGTGGACAGCCGGGGCGATCACCGGATCGCCATGGCCTTCGCCGTGCTGGGTCTGGGATCCAAGGCGCCGGTGACGGTGACCCAGGCCTCCATGATCGCGACGAGTTTCCCCGGATTTGCGGCCATGTTCCGGGATCTCGGTGCATCCATGCGCGAAGTGGAAGAAGGATCAGCGCCATGAGCGGGACCAGTGCGATGACGGGCACCAGCGCCATCACCGGGGAAGGCTTCGAGGGCCCCCTGACCGTGGCCGTGGACGGGCCGACGGCAGCCGGAAAGGGCACCCTGGCCCGGCGCATCGCCGATCATTACGGCCTTGCCTATCTGGATACCGGGTCGCTCTACAGGAAAGTCGGCTATCTGGCCCTGGAGGCCGGTGAGGATCCGTCCGAGGAACAGGCGGCGGTAAAAGCCGCCCAGGCCCTCTCCTCAAGCACGATTGCCGATTATTTGATCCGGACCGATCGGGTCGGGGCCGCGGCATCCAAAGTGGCGGCCATTCCGGCGGTGCGCTCGGCCCTCCTGGAGTACCAGCGCCAGTTCGCCGCCAATCCGCCGGGGAACTCGGCGTCGGACGAAGACGGCAGCGAGGACTGTGGCGGGGGTGCGGACCCAGGCAAGGACAAGCCAAGGCGGGAGGTCCGCGGCGCGGTGCTCGATGGCCGGGACATCGGCACGGTCGTCTGCCCCGATGCTCTGGTGAAGCTGTTTGTCACAGCCGATCAGGCCGTCCGGGCCAAACGCCGGTTCGACCAGTTTGCCGGATCCGGCACCAAGACAAGCCTGGAACAGGTGCTCAAGGATCTGAAGGCCCGGGACGACCGGGACATGAAACGGGACCTTGCGCCCCTGCGTCCCGCGTCCGACGCACACTTGCTCGATACCACCGATTTGAGTATAGAAGCAGCGTTCAAGGCTGCGTGCGGCATTATTGACAGGATGTTGCGTTGAAGCGTCGGGTCTGAAACCCAAGCGGTTTCAAGACCCCGTTTTGGGCAGGGGCAATCCAAATCCGCGTTTGGACCGGAGTATGACGCGGACGACCCCAAAGGCCTCACATCCAATCCCGGATTTCAGAGTTGGATTCAACTTTGGACCATGCCGGGGTTCCAGAATACTCGGTGTCATAGGCATGACAGGGACCGGGCGGTCCCGTGCACTGGCCTGATCAGTCATTAGCAGAGCGTTTTCAAGCCGGCCTGGATCGGGAGCCGTCCCGCTGGGCGTTCCGGCTTTTTCGCGCTTTCCCCTTGCCCGACTTTCCACGCCGGTTTTGGGGATCGAACCCGTGTCCGGGACCCTGCGCAGTCTGACGGCTGTGCTTGGACCGGGCCCCATGGAGCACCAATGAGCGATACTGCAACCCTCGAAGACTACGAGACCTATGACGACCAGGACAACATTCCCGCGGAACCGGATATCTTCGCGAATGGTCCGTCAACCGATGATTTTGCCGCCATGCTGGAGGATGACCTCCGGGAGCACAGCCTTGAAGAAGGCAGTGTTGTGCGCGGCCGGGTTATCGCCATCGAAAACGATCTGGCGGTAATCGATGTGGGTCTCAAGACCGAAGGACGGGTGCCGCTCAAAGAATTCGCCGTTCCCGGCCAGGACAACGAACTCAAGGCCGGGGATGAGGTCGAGGTCTATCTGGAGCGGGTGGAGAACGCCCTTGGCGAGGCCATGCTCTCCCGTGACAAGGCCAAGCGCGAAGAAAGCTGGGACCGGCTCGCCAAGTCCTACGAGGCCAATGAGCGGGTTCAGGGTGTCATTTTCGGCCGGGTCAAGGGTGGGTTCACCGTGGATCTTGACGGCGCCGTGGCCTTCCTGCCGGGTTCCCAGGTAGACATCCGCCCGGTACGCGACATCACCCCCCTGCTGAACATTCCCCAGCCCTTCCAGGTGCTGAAAATGGACAAGCGCCGGGGCAACATCGTGGTGTCCCGCCGGGCCGTTCTGGAGGAAACCCGGGCGGAACAGCGCCAGGAAATCGTGGAAAACCTCAAGGAAGGGGATGTCCGCGACGGGGTGGTCAAGAACATCACCGATTACGGTGCGTTCGTGGATCTGGGCGGCGTGGACGGGCTTTTGCACGTCACCGATATCGCCTGGCGCCGGGTCAACCATCCGAGCGAAGTGCTCCAGATCGGCCAGACCGTGAAAATCCAGGTCATCAAGGTCAATCCGGATACCCAGCGGATCAGCCTCGGTATGAAGCAGCTTGAGGCGGATCCCTGGGAAGGCGTGGTGCAGAAATACCCGGTTTCCACCAAGTTCACCGGCCGGGTCACCAACATCACCGATTACGGTGCGTTCGTGGAACTGGAGCCCGGTGTCGAGGGTCTGGTCCACGTCTCGGAGATGTCCTGGGTCAAGAAGAACGTCCATCCGGGCAAGATCGATTCCACCTCCCAGGAAGTGGACGTTATGGTCCTGGAAGTCGACCCGAACAAGCGCCGGATCAGCCTGGGCCTGAAGCAGTGCATGCAGAACCCCTGGTCCGCGTTCTCCGAGCGGTTCCCGGTGGGCACCCGCATCGAAGGCGAGATCAAGAACATCACCGAATTCGGTCTGTTCATCGGCCTCGACGGCGACGTGGACGGCGTGGTGCACCTGTCGGACCTGGACTGGAACCGGCCCGGCGAGGACGTCATCAAGGAATACAACAAGGGCGACGTGGTCGGCGCCGTGGTTCTGGATGTGGATTCCGAAAAGGAACGCATCAGCCTTGGTATCAAGCAGCTTGGCGGCGACCCGATGGAATCCCTGGGCGAGATCCGCAAGGGTGTGACCGTGACCTGCACGGTCACCGATGTTCAGGACAGCGGCCTTGAAGTGGAAATCGGCGAGGAGGGCATGAAGGCCTTCATCCGCCGCAACGATCTTTCCCGGGACCGGGGCGAACAGAACCCGGAACGCTTTGCCGTGGGCGACAAGGTCGATGCCATGGTCACCCGGGTGGACAAGGGCTCCCGTTCGATCCAGCTCTCGATCAAGGCCCTGGAAGTTGCGGAAGAGAAGCAGGCTGTGGCCCAGTATGGCTCCACGGACTCCGGTGCGTCCCTCGGCGATATTCTCGGTGCAGCCCTGAAGGGTGCTGGCGATGAGAAAGACGAGGATGACGATAACGACGAGAAGGACAAGCCCGAGGGTTGATCACCACTCGGCCTTGCCAAGGTTCTAGATGTATGGTGCGGGCGGTCTCCAGGGGCCGCCCGCTTTTTTTGGAATATGCGCGGCTTCTATTTTGCAATTTGTGCTGGCGGATCCGCCAATAAATCTCTGTAAATAGTTGACCGCCCACGAAGCCTTTGGCACGATTGTGTCTGGCTTCGGGGGATGACCAACGATGGCAGAGGGCGTGGATGACCATGCACCTGTCACGAGCATCGTATGGAACGATGATCAAATCGGAACTGGTCGAAAGGCTTTCACGAGCCTACCCACATCTGTATCACCGCGACATTGAGCGGATTGTTTCCCGTATTTTTGCTGAGATCAGCGGTGCGCTGGCCCGGGGTGACCGGGTCGAGCTGCGCGGCTTCGGCGCATTCTCGGTCAAGCACCGGGACGCTCGCCTCGGCCGCAATCCCCGCACCGGCGAACCGGTCCAGGTGGACGCCAAGGTCGTGCCGTTTTTCAAATGCGGCAAGGACCTGCGGGAACGTCTGAATGACGAGGACGATCCGATGCTTGACCCGTCCGTCCCCGCTATGGGCGGTCAGTCGGTCCGGCGGTTCGAACGCCACGGCGTGTGAGCCCGCCCGGGGGCCTGCTCCGGGTGTATGGCGGGCGCTTTTCTGGCGTCTGTCGGGTCATTCGGCTCATGCGCGTGCGTGTTGGTTGACTTCCCTTTCCGCTTAAAGCTCGGTGATCCTTTCAACCGAGGCGCGCAAATTCAAGCTTGTGTTCGGCGCCAGGGCTCTTGCCCTGTCGGGCCTTCCGGCGTTACGTGATGATCATGAAAGGTACGGGCCGCGCGTCGAGCGCGGGTAATACGGACCGGAGGATCACGTGCGCCTGTTGAGTTGGCTGTTTCTATTGCCCCTGGCTCTTTTTGCGATTGGTGTCGCCATCGCCAACCGCGGTGCCGTGACCGTTCGTCTTGATCCTTTTTCCGAAACCGATCCTGCGTTTCAGGTTGAAGCGCCCCTTTTCCTGGTCATGTTCGCCTGTGTTCTGATCGGTCTGCTCGTGGGCGGGTTCACCATGTGGATCAACCAGGGCCGCCATCGCAGCCGGGCCTGGAAAGAGTACCGCCATGCCCGGGAACTGGAGCGTGAGCTGGCCAAGCGCCAGGAAGAAGAGTCGCCTCAAGTCTCATAAATCGGCACCTTGGCGCGTCCGCTTTGCGCACTGAGCGACAGGGGGCCCAGCCGGAACCGCACATCGCGGCATAAAATCAAAGGCGGGATAGTCCATGGAACGGCCCAGTGAAGCACCGGCACGCGAGCCGATCCCCGGTTTTGTCAATCCCGTCTACTGCGCCCTGGACACGTCCAATCTGGGCAAAGCCGACCAGATCGTTGAACAAGTGTCGCCCCATGTGGGTGGCATCAAGCTCGGGCTGGAGTTCTTCTGCGCCCATGGTCCGGCGGGTGTCGAAGCCATCGCCCAATGGGGGCTGCCCCTGTTCCTCGACCTCAAGCTTCAGGACATTCCCAATACCGTCGCCGGCGCGCTGACCTCCCTGGCCCGGCTTGCCCCTCGTTATGTGACCCTCCATGTTTCCGGCGGCCGGGACATGCTGTGCCGGGCTGTTGAGGCCGCCAATGAAGGGGCCGCACGCCATCGGGTCACCCCGCCGGTGCTGCTGGGTGTGACAGTGCTCACGAGCCTGGACGACGGGGATCTTCAGTCCCTCGGCGTGATGGCACCGGCCCAGACCCAGGTCCTGCGCCTTGCGGATCTGGCCCATGAGTGCGGCCTTGGCGGGATCGTGTGTTCGCCCCTGGAGATCGGGACCGTCCGGGAGCGGTATCCGGCCCCGTTCCAGCTTGCGGTGCCCGGGCTGCGCCCCTCAGGCAGCGACCATGGAGATCAGAAACGGGTCCTCACACCGCCGGATGCAGCCAAGGCTGGGGCGGATGTGCTGGTCATAGGCCGCCCGATTACTTCCGCCGACGACCCCGCCCGGGCCGCTGCCGCCATCGAGGATTCCATCGCCGCCTCTATGGGTTCCGCCGCCGGTCTCTCCGGCCAATCCGAAGACGGCACCGCCGGATGACGGTCGCGGTGAAGATTTGCGGCCTCTCAACGGCGGAAACGGTTGCGGCGGCCGCCCAGGCCGGCGCGGATTTCCTGGGGTTCGTTTTCCATCCCAAGAGCCCCCGGTTCGTGACCCCGGAACAGGCCCGGGTGCTGATGGAAACTTTGGAAACCGGCGACGAGCCCAGCCCAACTGCCCGCCCAACCGCCCACCAGGCCTCCCGTCCCGCAAGCGTTGCCCTGGTCTGCGATCCCGACGATGCCCTCCTCGACACCATTGTTGAAAAATTCGGGCCGGACTGGCTGCAACTCCATGGTGAGGAGAGCCCGGAGCGGGTCGGGGCCATTGCGCGGCATACGGGCCTGCCGGTGATCAAGGCGGTGGGCATTGCCGGGCCCCAGGATGTGGCGGCCGCCCATGCCTTCGAGGGTGTCGCAGACCGTCTTCTGCTCGACGCGAAACCCCAGCCTGGGCCGGGACCGGATCAAGATCCTGCGGGGACCGGGCCCTCCGCCGCGTTGCCCGGCGGTCAGGGCCTGTGCTTTGATTGGGCCTTGCTCAGGAAAGAAAACTGGACGAAACCCTGGTTCCTGGCTGGCGGATTGTCTCCGGACGCGATCAGCGAGGCTTTGGATCAGACAAACGCACCCGGCGTCGACGTGTCCTCCGGTGTGGAGAGCGCCCGGGGGATCAAATCTGCGGCGCTCATCCGGGCATTCGTGGAAGCGGCAAAGGCCTGACGGATTGATCGCGGTTTGAGCCCGCACTTTGCCGGCCTGCCCAAGCGCGCCGAGACTGAACCCGCCGACAGGCCCCGTGGCCCGCCCGGCGCATAAGCGAAATGAACGAAAGGCATCCATGGCGGAGTTGAATTCCTATCGCGTCGGCCCCGACGACCGGGGCCATTTCGGTGCCTATGGCGGACGTTTCGTGGCCGAAACCCTGATGCCGCTCATTCTCGAACTGGAGCGCGCCTATGGCGTGGCCCGGAACGACGAGGCGTTCAAGGCCGAGTTTGACGATCTCCTGGCTCACTATGTGGGCAGACCCAGCCCCCTCTATTTTGCCGAGCGGCTCACGGAGCATTGGGGCGGCGCGAAGGTCTATTTCAAGCGCGATGAGCTCAATCACACGGGCGCTCACAAAATAAACAACTGCATCGGCCAGATCCTGCTGGCCAAGCGCATGGGCAAGACCCGGATCATCGCCGAGACCGGCGCGGGCCAGCATGGGGTGGCCACGGCTACGGTAGCGGCCCGCTTCGGCCTGCCCTGTGTGGTTTATATGGGCGCCAAGGACATTGAGCGGCAGGCACCCAATGTGTTCCGCATGCGTCTTTTGGGGGCGGAAGTGCGCCCGGTGCATTCCGGCACCGCCACGCTCAAGGATGCCATGAACGAGGCCCTGCGGGACTGGGTCACCAATGTGGCGGACACGTTCTACATTATCGGCACCGTGGCCGGACCCCATCCCTATCCCGCCATGGTCCGGGACTTTCAGTCCGTCATCGGACGGGAGACGCGGGTGCAGATGATGGACCGGGAAGGGCGCCTGCCGGACACCCTGGTGGCCTGCATTGGCGGGGGCTCCAACGCCATGGGCCTGTTCCATCCCTTCCTGGATGAACGGGACATCGACATCATCGGCGTGGAAGCCGGAGGGGAAGGGGTGGAAACGTCCCGCCACGCGGCCTCCCTTACAGGCGGCACGCCCGGCGTGCTCCACGGCAACCGCACCTATCTTCTTCAGGATGGGGACGGTCAGATCATCGACGCCCATTCCATCTCCGCCGGTCTCGATTATCCGGGGATCGGGCCGGAACATTCCTGGCTCCGGGATCTGGGCCGGGTCACCTATGTGAGCGCCACGGACCGGGAGGCGCTGGATGCCTTCCAGCTTTGCGCGAAACTTGAAGGCATCTTGCCGGCGCTGGAGCCCTCCCATGCCCTTGCCCATGTGGGCAAGATTGCGCCGGACCTGCCCCGGGATCATCTGCTGGTGGTCAATCTGTGCGGCAGGGGGGACAAGGACATCTTCACCATCGCGGACGCCCTGGAGGTCAAGCTGTGAGCGCTGCACAATCTTCCACAGAGCAGCACTCCCTGGAGGAGGGCCGGATCGCCCGGACTTTCGCCCGATTGAAAGCGCAGGGCCGGACCGGTTTCGTGCCCTTCATCACCGCCGGTGATCCCGACGGGGCGACGAGCGCGGCTCTGATGAAAGCCCTGCCCGGGGCGGGAGCGGACCTGATCGAACTCGGGGTGCCTTTCACCGATCCCATGGCGGACGGCCCGGCCATCCAAGAAGCCTCCCTTCGGGCCCTGAAAGCCGGGGCCAGCCTTGCGGGCACCCTGGAGTTGGTGGAGCAGTTCCGCCGCCATGATCCGGACACCCCCATCGTGCTAATGGGGTATTTCAACCCGGTGCACGCCTATGGCCGGGACCGGTTTCTGGGCGATGCAAAGACCGCCGGTGTGGACGGGCTGATCATGGTGGATCTGCCGCCGGAGGAAGATGAGGCCTTGTGTATTCCCGCCCGGGAGGCCGGGATAGACTTTGTGCGTTTGGCCACACCGACCACGGGGCCGGAGCGGTTACGCAGGCTTTTAACCCAGGCCAGTGGTTTCCTCTATTATGTAACGATTACCGGGGTGACGGGCACCGCGTCGGCGGCCCAGGACAGCCTGGAACAGGCGGTGGCAAAGCTGAAAGCGGCGACGGATTTGCCCGTCGGGGTGGGGTTCGGCATCCGGACACCGGAACAGGCCGCCGCTGCGGCCGGTTTTGCCGATGCGGTGATTGTCGGTTCGGCCATCGTGAACCGGATCAAGGCCCGGCTCGCGGATCATGATGGGGCGGGGGCGATCGGCGAGGGACTGCGCCGGGAGATTGTGGATGACGTTGCCGGGTTTGCGGCAACCCTGGCCAGGGCCTGCCACGAGGGTGTGGCCGGGTGAATGCATAAAAGACCGGACGAGCGTGTAGACGGGTGCGAAAGGTAGGACGGGTATGAACTGGATCACCAATATGGTCCGCCCGAAGATCAGTGACTGGTGGAACAAGCGCGACACGGCCGAACGGCTCTGGCGCAAATGCACCAATTGCGGCGAAATGATCTTTCACCGGGACCTGGCGGCCAACCAGAATGTCTGCACCAATTGCGGCTATCACATGCGCATCGGCCCCCGGGAGCGCCTGGAAGCGGTTTTCGATGAGGCGACCTGGGAAGAGATCGAGGCGCCGGAGGTGACCGACGATCCCCTGACTTTCCGGGACCAGAAACGCTACACGGACCGCCTGCGGGAAAACCGTGCCAAGACCGGCCAGAAGGATGCCATGGTTCTGGCCACGGGCCGGATCGAAGGACACCACGCAGTGGTGGCGGTCCAGAATTTCGCCTTCATGGGCGGCTCCCTGGGCATGGCGGCGGGGGAGGCCTTTCTCCTCGCGGCCCAGAAGGCCGTATCCCTCAGTGTGCCCATGATCGTCTTTGCCGCTGCCGGAGGCGCCCGGATGCAGGAGGGCATTTTTTCCCTGATGCAGTTGCCCCGTACGACCGTCGGTGTACAGATGCTCCGGGATGCGGGCCTGCCCTATATCGTGGTGCTGACCGATCCCACCACCGGTGGGGTGACCGCGTCCTATGCCATGCTGGGTGACGTGCAGATCGCTGAACCGGGCGCCCTGATCGGGTTTGCCGGTCCCCGGGTTATCGAACAGACGATCCGGGAACGCCTGCCCGATGGGTTTCAGCGGTCGGAATATCTTCTCGAACACGGCATGGTCGATCTGGTCGTGCACCGCCACGACATCAAAGCCACTCTGGGCCGTCTGATCGACCTGCTCATGGTGACGGTGAAGGAGCCCGACGCCCTGCCCGCGCCGGGCATGCCGCTTCTGGAGGGAACGGCCGGCGGACCCGTCATGGAGGGGCACCGGGATCCGGAACGCTCCATCCGTACCGAGACCGACGACCGGACCCAATCGGGGGATGACGACTGATCACCGGGCCAAGCATCAATCACGGGTGGGATGAAGCCAGAGAAAGGTTTGTACCATGACAGCCTCGGCCAAGACGGAGACCGGTGCCGTTCTGGAACGGCTGCTGGCCCTCCACCCCAAGCTGATCGACCTGCATCTGGGCCGGATGGAACGGCTGCTCGCCGCCCTTGGGCACCCGGAAAAGGGGCTGGCGCCCGTGTTCCATGTGGCGGGCACCAATGGCAAAGGCTCCGCCGTTGCGGGGATCCGCGCCATTCTGGAAGCGGGCGGGCGTTCCGTGCACGTCTATACCTCGCCCCATCTGGTGCGCTTTCATGAGCGGATCGTTCTCAACGGTGTTCCCATCAGCGAGGAAAGGCTCCTGGGGGTGCTGGAGGCCTGTGAGGCGGCCAACGGGGGCGAATCCATCACCTATTTCGAGATCACCACCTGCGCCGCCCTTCTGGCCTTTTCCCAGCATCCCGCCGATGGGGTGATCCTGGAGGTGGGCCTTGGGGGACGGCTGGACGCCACCAATGTGGTGGACCGGCCCACGGCCACGGTCATCATGCCGGTGGACTATGATCATCAGGAGTTTCTCGGTCCCGATCTCAAATCCATAGCCGGGGAAAAGGCCGGAATCCTGAAACCCGGCGTACCCGGAATTATTGCCCGCCAGCAGGACGAGGCCCTGGAGGTGATCCGGCAGCGGGCGGAGGATGTGGGGGCGCCATTGCTGATTTTCGGTCAGGATTTCATGACCCGGGAAGAGCATGGCCGACTGATCTATGAAGACGAAAACGGCCTGCTGGATCTGCCCCTGCCCCGGCTTCTGGGGCGCCACCAGATTGAAAATGCCGGTGCTGCCATCGCAGCCACCCGGGTTCAAAAGGACGTGACCCTGCCTGAAAATGCCTGGGCGGGGGGCATGACCGAAATGCACTGGCCGGGACGCCTTCAAAGGCTCACCAAGGGGCCGCTTTGTGCCCTCGTGACCTCGGCGGCGGCTGAACCGGCGAACCGGGGGGAGATCTGGCTCGATGGCGGCCACAATCCCCATGCGGGGCGGGCAATAGCCCAGACCATGGCCGATCTGGACCAGCGGGTCCCCCGGCGGCTTTATCTCATCACTGGCATGATGAAGAACAAGGATCAGGCGGGCTTTTTCGCGGCCTTTGACGGTCTTGCGCGCCATGTGGTCGGCATTCCCATTCCCGGTCAGGACAATGGGGCGGTGCCGGATGATGTGGCCCAGGCGGCGGGAAAAAGCGGATTACCGGCGAGCAGCGCGGATAGCCTGAAGGCGGGGATGGACAGGGTGCTCCAGATGGCCCATGAGGACGGAGACCCTGCCCCCCGGATCCTCATCTGCGGATCCCTGTATCTCGCGGGCCATGTCCTGGCCGACCATCGCTGAACGGCTGCGACCGGGCGGACGCCGCCCGCGAGAGGTATGCTGACAGTCAGATGGACTCTTCAATCCATTCGACGATCTTGCCCTTTGGCAGGGCGCCGACCTTGGTGGCGGCGACCTGGCCGTCCTTGAAGATCATCAGGGTGGGAATACCCCGCACGCCGAACTTGCCCGGCGTCATCGGGTTTTCGTCGATGTTCAGCTTGGCGACGGTCAGCTTGCCGTCCATTTCCGTGGCGATCTCCTCGAGAGCCGGACCGATCTGCTTGCAGGGGCCGCACCATTCCGCCCAGAAATCCACAAGGACGGGGGTTTCGGAATTCAGAACATCATCATCGAAGGATGTGTCGGTGACCTTGGCTGTGGTCATGGGTCTTCCTCCAGGGCGGTGCTGGCGCAGCGCCTTTGCGTTTGGGGTGAGCCGCCAATCATCCAATGCAACGTAGGACCTGGGGCCAATCTCTTCAAGTTGGCCGGCTCTTCAAGGTGGCCCGCTCTTCAACTTGGACGGCTCCCCACACCGGATCCATCCTTAGGAACGGGGTGAGCCGGTCGAGTGGGGTTCAACTGGCCCTTTGACCCCATGGCGGCGGACAACGCTGTCCAGGGCCGCGTCGAGCCGGGCGGCGGGCAGGGTCATGGCGTGGGGACCCGCGGTCCACAACAGAACGCATGCGATGGGCCGTCCGGGAAACGCGTCCTGAAGCAGGGCCCGGTAGAGGGCCATCTGGGTGATATAGGGATCGGCCACCGCGCTGCTGTCCTCCGGGGCGGGCCGGTCGGTCTTGAAATCCACCACCGCCGCCAGATCCGGTGTCACCACCAGCCGGTCCACCTGTCCGTCGATGACAATGCCTTGCCCAAGGGCCGTCGCATGACCGGCAATGGGGACTTCCGCCCGGCTGCCGGGGCCGAACAAGAGCGCCAGATCCGGGTCCTCCATGACCGCTTTCACTTCTGCGTAAAGGGCTTGGGCCGTCTCTTCCGCCAGCCCATGGACCGGATGGGTGAGAAAGCGCAGCGCCATGGCCTCCCGGTCATCCCTGGGGGCGTCGGGGAGCATTTGCAGGAGCTTGTGCACCAGGCGGCCCCGCTGGAATCGGTCCCCGCGCTGGCGGGCCAAAGGCGGCATTACGGGCAGCGGTGTCTCTGACGGCACCGTGTCAGCAGCGATGTGGGAGGGCGCCAGAGTGCGGGCCGGGTCCGGTTCGGCGGGCGCCGATGCCCGGGCCCAATCGGGTAAGGCGGGAGTGGAAGGGGCCGCTGTGAAAGGGGCCGACGCCGGGGACGATGGCGTCTCAGTGGCTTCGGAGGACTGAGAGGAGGCGGGGGCCGAGTCCGGGGCGCCCAGGCGCAAGATCTCCTCGTCACCGGTCGTGCGCCAGGGGCTGGGGATGGTGTGCGCCACATCCTCCAGGGCGGTCTGGCAGAGGGCGTACCAGCATCCCTCCGGCAGGGTGGCGTCCTTGCCCTGGTAGCCGCAAATGTAAAGACGGTCTTCCGCACGGGTCATGGCGACGTAAAGCAGACGGCGATATTCCGCCTCCCGCTTTTCCGCCAGGGCTGCCCGCAGCCTCGTGGCCTCCTCAGGGTCTTCCGTCTGACGCCCCCGCCACAGGGCCAGGGGAGGGTTCTTGTCTTCTGGGTCCTGATCGCTGGTCAGGACTTTCGGGTCGTGTTTGCCGTCTGGCATGGAGCAGGTGTCCGGAAGGATCACCACCGGGGCCTCGAGACCCTTGGCTCCGTGAACGGTCATGACACGGACTTCTCCCTGGGCCCCATGATCCTTGCCCGTGTCCATGTCCCGTTTGATTTCCGGGGCCTTGCGCTCCACCTGATCCAGGAACGCTTCCAGATGGAGGGCCGCCTCCCCGTCCTCGGTTTCCGCCAGGGCCATGAATTCGTCGATGGGGTCGGCGGCATCGGCGCCGAGCCGGGTGAGGAGATCCCGCCGTCCGCCGTTCTCTCCCAGAAGCCAGCCGTAAAACTCCGCTGCCGGCAGAACCCGGCCACGGGCGAGAATTCTTTCGAGGGTCTCCCGGGCGCGGGTCCAGTGGGGGTGTTCCCCGCCGCGATCCTTCAGGGCCTGCCAGAGGCTTGCTTCCCGGTCATGGGCGAGGGTGAACAGATCGTCTTCATCCAGACCGATAAAGGGACTTTTGAGGAGGCAGGCGAGTGTCAGATCGTCCCGGGGCAGAAGAGCGAAGCGGCCCGCTGCGATAAGATCCATGACGGCAATATGATCCGTCAGCTTCAGGCGGTCCGCACCGGCAACGGGAATGCCCTGGCGTTTCAAATCCCGGATCAAATGGTCAGCGAAGGCGTTGCGGCGGCGCACCAGGATCAGGACATCGCCGGGCCGTATCGGTCGGCTTTTGGCGGCAAGCCACTCACCGTCTTTCAGCCAGCCGGCGATGGTGGTGGCGATCCGGGCCGCCAGTTTGGCCATGCCGCTGCCCACCCTGACCCGGTCGAGGGGCGCATCCCAGGCATTCGAGTCCGCGACCTCGTCGGAGACGGCGAGGGGCCAGAGTTCCACAACGCCGGTGTCGTTCTTGCGCAAGGGCTCATGGCGGACGGTTTCCCCCCCCACACTGACCATCCGTGCGGAGCGTTCCTCGGCAAAGACAAAATCCACGGCCTGGAGGATGGCCGGGGCGGAGCGGAAGGAAAGAGTGAGCGGCACGGGGGCGAAGGGGCTGCCGGTGGCCCCGGTCTGATTTTCAAAATGGCGCCGCATACGGGCGAAGGCCGCTGGTTCGGCACCCTGGAAACTGTAGATGGACTGCTTCTCGTCCCCCACGGCGAAGATTGTCCGCGCCCGGTCCCGGGCCTCCGCCGCACTGTTCCCGGTGAAGAATTCATCTGCCAGCCTGCGGATGATCTCCCACTGGGTGGGGCTGGTGTCCTGGGCTTCGTCGATCAGAATATGGTCGATGCCCGCATCGAGCTTGTAGAGCACCCAGGCTCCGGCGCCGTCGCCCTGGAGCAGGGTCAGGGTGCGGTCCAGAAGATCGTCGTAGTCGAGCAGGCCTTTGCGTAGCTTGAGGGCCCCGTAGCGGCGATAGAGGCGGGCAGCAAGGGTGAGCATGGCCCCGCTGCGCATCGCGCATTTGGCCGCTTTTATCCGGTCCTCCAAGTGCAGTACGCGGATCATTTCTTTCTCGAGGAACTGCATCAGACCCCCATGGCGGGCGGCCAGTCCCTTGGTCATCAATCCCCTTTTGCGGGCTTCCCCTTTGCCGGTGAGGAAAATCTGGCGGTACTGTTCATAGGCCTTGTGCGGATCGCTTTCCTTGAGGATCGCGAGCACGCTCTCCCCCCGTTCGACGTCGGTCTTGGAGCCGGACAGAAGTGCACTCGCGGTGGCCTCCAGGGCCTCAAGGTCGAGGGCGGGAGGGGTCATGGCCTCGGTGATGAGGGAGTGTTCCGTTGCTCCGGGAGCACATCCAAGGGCCTTGTGAATGTCCGCGATGGCCCGGGACAGGTTCTCGTCGGTCAGGGTGAGGGATTGCAGGGTGAGGCGTAGACCGAGCAGGGTGCGGACCAGATCCTCAAAGCCTGTTTCGGAGCCCTCAGCCAGAAGAATATCCAGGGCTTCCGTCAGGCCCTTGTCGTCCGCATACTGTAGAAGAGTGCCGAGAATATCCTTGATCGCGTCTTCGGTTTCCTGATCCGCCATCAGATCGAAGGCGGGGGCGAGACCTGCCTCCAGGGGGAAGCGGCCGAGCAGGCTTTGGGAAAAGGCGTGAATGGTCTGGATTTTCAGGCCGCCGGGGGTCTCCAGGGCGCGGGCGAACAGCCGCCGGGCTGCGTTGAGATCCGTTGGCGGAATATCATCGCCGATCAGGCCGGAAAGGGCTTGGGTGAGGTCCGTATCGGGCATGGTGGACCAGCGGCCCAGAAGCGCGAACAGGCGGTTGGTCATTTCCGCCGCCGCCGCCCGTGTGTAGGTCAGACACAGAATACGCGCCGGATCCTGACCTGCGAGCAGAAGGCGCGCCACCCGGGCGGTAAGCACGAAGGTCTTGCCCGCACCGGCATTGGCGCTGGCCCAGGCGGAGGTGGCGGGGGAGGCCGCCTTGCGCTGGGCCTCAAGGGTCTCCTGGGGGATTTCATGACGCATCGCCGTCTCCTTGCGCGTCGGATACGGACCATTCCTTGACCCGGGCCAGATGATCGTAGTCCCCTTGATAGGTGACGAACTGGGGCCGGGGGCGGGAGAGATAGGGGGTGCGGGAATCACCGTACTGGCGGATCAGACCCGCAAGGCTCTCTTTTGTGTGGGCGATGAGGTCAGCGGTGTGGGCGGGGTCGGCCGGCACCGTTCGCACCTTGCCCGGCTCCGTGCCGCCGCTCAGACCCACATAACGCATGTGGCCAACCCGCCCTGGGGGGAGATCCTCAAAGCCGCCCGCCTCCACCATAATGGCTTCCAGGGGCAGTTGGGGGCTGAGGCCCGTTTCCACCTGTTTCAGTGTGGGGACGGTGCCGGTCTTGTAGTCGATGATCGCGTAGCTTCCGTCCTTGAGCCGGTCAATCCGGTCGGCCCTGGCACTGAGGGTGAAGCCGCCTTCGAGCATGAGTTCGCCCTTGATTTCCTGGGCTGCCGGATTGGCCTCGTTCCGCCAGGCCCGCTCTTCTTCCAGGAACCATTGGGCCGCTTCCAGGAACCGGCGCCACCAGAATGTGCCGGAGACCGGGTCATCCCGGAGCGGAGCAAAGGTTTTTTCGCCTTCCGCTGTCAGCGCGGACTGGGCCTGCGGGGACAGAGGGCCTTGCCACGTCTTCAGGAAGGCTTCGATGGCGTCGTGGACGGCGGTGCCCCGTTCCCGCTGATCATAGGGCCGGTCGATGGGATCCAGAACCTTCAGCTCCAGGACATGTCTGGCATAGATCGCGTAAGGGTCCCGGATGAGCGTTTCGATCTGGGTGACCGAGAGGCGGCGGGGACGGGCCTCCGCCGGGGGGCGCGGTTTGGGTTCATCGCACCGGCGCACCCCATCGGGTTCATCCAGGGCCAGGGCCCAGGCGACATAATCCGTGGACGATCGCAGTGCGGCGGCACCGGCGGGCAGGGTCTCACCAGCCCCGCTCAGAAGATTGGAAAGGCGTAGCAGCCAGCGGGAGGGCACCTGGGGGGTGCCGCCGGATTTCTCCGACCGGGTCAGGAAGACCGTGGGACCGGCGGCCAGTTGAGCGAAGTCGTGGGCGGCGAGGCCGATCCGTCGCTCCGGCAGGGCCAGGTTCAGTTCAGCCCGCATGGGCCGGGAGAGCCAGGGATCGATCCCGGGATTGGCGGGCCAGGTACCCTCGTTAAGTCCGCCCAGGATCATGACATCCGCCTGCTGAAGGCGTGCTTCCATCGGTCCCCAGATGAACAGGCGGGGATGCCGCCCGATGACCGGACGCACCACCGTGCCCTCGATCAGGGCATCGAACAGGGGGGGATAGTCCGTAAGGGACACCGGATCGCCGTGGCTGCCTTCCGCGACCAGATCAGCGAGAAATCCGGCAAGGGCGTTGCCCTCGTCCCCCGCCCAGAGGCGTTCCTGGCCGGTCTCGCCTGCGTCCCGTTCCGGCCTCGCCAGCTCTTCCGCCACGGTGACATGGGCCTGGGCCCAGGTATTGAGAGGGCTGGTTTCCGCCTCGGCCAATTTCGTCAGGGGAATGAAGGCATCCTCGATCGCCTGGAGAAAGGTGCACAGGGATTTGCGGATCCCGTCGGACAGGGCTCTGTCCGGGTCCTGAGCCCTGGCCATCAGGCCGTTCAGGGACCTGGGAGGGCGGGGACCGCGCAGAAGGCAGGTTTCAAGCAGGGTCGTGCGCGTGTTGTGGTCTTCCCGGGTCGCGCCGATCCGGGTCAGGGGATGTTTCAGGAGACTGAGCAGGCTGACCGGGGCAAAACCCTCCGCCGCCGTCCTGGCCGCAAGGCGCATGAATCGGGCCGGAACCGTATCTTTCAGGGGAAGCCCCGCGGAGTCATCGACACTGATCTTCCAGCGGCGCAATTCCCGGCGCACCCGCCCGGCAAGGTCCCGATCAGGGGTCACCAGGGCGGCGGTTTTGCCCGGCTCTTCCAGGGTTTCGCGCATGATGAAGGCGATGGCCCGGGCTTCAAGGGCCGGGGTCGGAGCATCGATCCGGCTCAGGCCGCGTACCGCCTCCACGGACACCAGATTGTCATTGAGCAGATCCCGCCATTGATCCGTGGTCTGGGCCGGGCGCAGGGCAGCATTCAGCAGGCGGACACGAGCCGCCTGGGGGTGCTCCGGCCCTGCACCGGGCCAGAGGGGGACCGAGCCATGGGGCACCTCAAGCCGGTGGAGGAGACGGGCAAGACCGGCCTGGGGGTGGCTGTCCTCCAGCCCCTTCCAGGCTTCATCCTCAAGGCCGGTATCGAGACCCGGCAGCACCACCGCTCCCTGGGGCAGACCCGCCACGGTCTTCAGGAGCCGTGCGGTGGCGGGGATGCTCCCGGTGGACCCGGCGGCGATGATCGGATCGGCGGGAGGCGAGGCTTGCCAGGCTGTGCTGACCGCATCAATCAGCCGGTTGCGCCGCAGGGCCGGATCCATGGTGCCCTGCTCCTCGAGAATGGCCGGCCAGGCGGTCGTGAGGATTTCGAGGAATTCCACCGTATGCTGCCAATGGGCGGCGAACTCTTCCGGCACCAGTCCGCCGAGACCGGAAAGATCGCCTTCTTCCGTCTGCACCCCATCCAGGAAACCGGCCAGATCCCGGGCCATGCCCGCGGCATGGGCCGCACCCATGGGGGCGTTGCCCTCGGTCCGTCGGTTGTCATGCCAGCGGGCGATAAGCCGTGCCAGGAGGAGGCGTCGGCGCAGCTCGGGAATGGCCGGGGGCAGGGCCGCTTCGCTCAGGGATCCGGGACCGGGGGTCAGGGCCACGTCTTCTTCTTCCACATCGCCGATGGTGCGGATAGTGGGCAGAAGAACCGGAGTGCCCAGGGTGCCTTCGGACCAGCGCCGGAAAGCGGAGCGGGCAGCGCGTACGGCCCGGCGTGTGGGCAGCAGCAGGGTAATCCGCGCCAGGGAAAACGGGTCATCCCGGTCATGCCAGCGGTCCGTCATGCCCCGTACGAGGGCATCCACGAAGGACTGGCCAGGGGGGATGGTGTATACGGATAAAGGGGAGGGGGCCATGGGGGCCTCCGGACTAAGGAAAAGGGAAAGCGGCGCCGCATCGGGAGGGGGCACCAATCAGGCAACAGGCGGCGGAACCACCCAGGGCGGCCCGCCGGAAGACATTCAAGATCGCGTTTTGGGCGGGCCGTCGTGGCGGCTCAGGATGTCCTCCGCCTCACCCAGACCCTCCGGAGTGCCAACATGCATCCAGAAACCATCCAATTGGAGACCATGGAGGCGGCCCGACGCAATGGCCCGGTCGAAAAAGAGATTGGTTGAGAAGGGGCCTTCGGGACCATCCTGGAAAAAGCGGGGATGGGCCAGCAGCACGCCGATCCAGGCATAAGGCGCCCATTCGCCTCGCCCGGGACGGGTCAGGCGGCCGTCCCGGTCCATGAGGAAATCACCCTTGCCGTCAAAGCCTGAGCAATTCACGAGGGGCACCAGGAGCAGCAGCGCATCCATGGTCTCGCCGTTCCAGGCCTCTTTGAGCCGGTCCAGGTTGGGATCGGCGTCTTCCTGCCAGATCGAATCGGAATTGTGGAGGAAGAAGGGGGTGTCTCCGAGATGGGGCAGGGCCCGGGTCACACCGCCGCCGGTATCGAGGATCCGGTCGGTTTCATCGGAAATCCGGATGGCCGGACCATGGCCACGGGCTTGCCGCTCCTCCAGATGGGACCGCAGCATCTCGCCCTTGTAGTGAATGTTCACCACCGCCTCTATCACACCCACAGCGTCCAGACGATCCAGGACCCGGTCGATCAGGGTGCGGCCTAAAACGGGGACGAGCGGTTTGGGTTTGTCCTGGGTGAGGGCACCCATGCGCTTGCCGAAACCCGCCGCCATGACCATGGCGCGGGTGACCGTCAGACCATGGACTTTCGGACTTGAGGAGGAGGCGGTCATGGGGGCGGCCTTTCAGGTCCCGGCCGCGGCGGCAGGGACGTGGCCCCCGAAGCCCGCCCCGTCTGAGATGCTGTTGCGGTTTTCCCGGGGCACATGGGTGTCGAGCCATTGGGCCACCGGTTCGAGCAGCGGATGGCTCAGCCCCTCGTCCAGATAGCCCCAAAGCCGGGGGACATAGCCCAGATACCGGGGCTTGCCGTCGCGGAAGCACAGCCTGGCGAAAATACCCAGGATCTTGATGGTCCGCTGAACACCCAAAAGCGCCACCTGGGCCTGGAAGGAGACGGGATCGAAGGCGCCGCCGCCGCTTGTGCGCCGGTCGATGTAATGGGCAAGCAGATCCTTGGCCAGGGCCGGGGCCACATCCCGGCGGGCATCGGTGATAAGGGAAGCCACATCATAGGCCGGGGCCCCCCGCAGACCGTCCTGGAAGTCCAGGAGGCCGACCCGCATGACCCCTTCCCGGTCCGGCATCCAGAGCAGGTTTTCCGCGTGATAGTCCCGCAGGACAAGCACGGAAGTGTCTGGTGTCTCACGGGCCAGAATACGGCTCCAGACGTCCCGGAATTCCTGTTTCAAGGCCTTGTCGGTCTTGCCGAGAATGGCGGGTAGATACCAGTCGGAGAAAAGGTCGATTTCCGCCAGAAGCGCCACCGGATCGTAGTCCAGCAGGGGCAGCGCCCGTCCGCCGGTGACCGGCAGGGTCCGGGGCGGTTTCGACCGGTGCAGGACCGTCAGGACTTCGATGGCGGCCTCGTAAAGGGGCCATTCCGGCCCGCCACCGGCGATGACCGTGGCGAACAGGTCATCGCCTAGATCCTCAAGGAGCAGAAAGCCCTGATCGTAATCCGCATCGAGGATTTCCGGCGCATTGAGGTTTTGGGTCCGCAACCAGGCGGAAAGGGCGCCGAAGGGACGGCAATCGGGGCCCGCCAGCCGGGCGACGGCATTGTAGCCCAGCGTCTCCCGCAGGTCCGGCGTGGCATCGGGCGGGCAGGGCGCGCCTTCTGCACCGGGCGGGGCGTCCATAAGGATGGCCTTGCGCCCGCCATCCAACAGCCGGAAATAGCGGCGGGTGGAGGCATCCCCATCCAGCGGGGTCATGGCGCTGAGGGGCCAGCCTGCATCGGTTACAAAACGCTCCCGGGCAGAGGCGCGGGCGCGCTCTGCGTCATCACTCAAACCGTTACCCATTGTGGAAGCGTCCCTCCCATTGAACTGCGCCCGGGTGCGACACCGCCGACACTGTTGCCGTGCGGATTGCGCCTGTCCCCTCCAGGCGGATCTCGAGTGCCGTGTCCGGCAGATGGTCTCCCCGCGCCCGCCCCGCCTCCGGATGGTTTCCGGAAGAAGCCGGGGCCAGACGGTCGGCCCATTCGACGAGGACAATGCCCGATTGCACCGCCTCGTCCCAGCTCAGTTCCTCCACCTCCACGGGATCGGTGATCCTGTAGAGGTCGAAATGCCAGATCTCCCCGTCCGGGATCTTGTCCGGGTGGGTGGCATAGGTTTGGACCAAGGTAAAGGTCGGACTGGGGACCTCCTGGTCTGGCGTCGTCAGGGCTTGTATCACGGCCCGTGCCAGTGTCGTCTTGCCGCTGCCCAGATCACCCTGCAAAGCCACCACATCGCCGGGCCGCAGACAGGCGGCCAGCCGCGCCCCAAAAGCCTGGGTCGCCGGCTCTCCCTCCAGGCGGATCGGCGTGTCCAGGCGCAGGTCGGGAGCGGAACAATCGGTGTCGGCTTGACGGTGTGTCATGGATCCTGTGGTCATTCGGCGTGGCGTCCAACCGCGCGGTTCATGTTTCCATCTTGCATTCAACACCTGCTCCGCGCGGAAATAGGGCAAGGTTCATGGCATTTTAGAAAGCGTCCGATCAGAAGCACACGGTAAGCCTTGGGTGCACGCCAGGACTGGAGCCAAACACCATCACGAGAGACAGAGCATGAGCGAGACATTCGTCATCATCGGGGCGGGCCAGGCCGCCGGACAGGCTGTGGCCAGCCTGCGCAGCGAAGGCTTCACGGGCCGCATCGTCCTCGTGGGGGATGAGGATTACGTCCCCTATCAGCGCCCGCCGCTGTCGAAGAAATTCCTGTCCGGCGAATTGGGCCTGGAGCGGGTCTATATCAAACCTGAGGATTTTTTCACCAAACAGGGCGTGGACCTGAAACTGGGCGCCCGCGCCACCGGCCTGAACCGGACGCTCAAGACGGTCACCCTGGAGAGCAGTGAGACCATTTCCTACGACAAGCTGATGATTGCGACGGGCTCCCGGGTGCGCAGGCTACCTGTGCCCGGTGAAGACCTTGCGGGCGTGTTCTATCTGCGGACCATCGACGACGTGCTCCATATCCGGGAGCATTTCGGATCGGGCAAACGGCTCGTGATCGTGGGCGGCGGCTATATCGGCCTTGAGGTCGCGGCGGTGGCGGTGAAATCCGGTGTGGCCGTGACCGTGCTGGAAATGGAAGAGCGGGTGATGGCCCGGGTTACCGCACCCCAGGTCTCTGATTTCTTTGAAAAGGTTCACGGGGCCGCCGGTGTGGACATCCGCCTCCAGACCCGGGTCAGCGGGTTCGAGGGCCGGGACGGCGCGCTGACCGGGGTTCAGTGCGCCGACGGCTCACGCCTGGATGTGGATGTCGCCATTGTCGGCATCGGCATTCTGCCCAATGTGGAACTGGCCCAGGACGCCGGGCTTGTTTGCGATAACGGCATCGTGGTGGACGAACATGGCCAAACCTCGGATCCGGATATTTTCTCAGCAGGCGACTGCACCAACCATCCCAATGATCTGGTGGGGCGGCGGATCCGTCTGGAGTCGGTCCAGAATGCCATTGATCAGGCCAAGGTGGCGGCGGCTGCCATGTGCGGCACCCTGAAGCCCTATAAAGAGATCCCCTGGTTCTGGTCGGATCAGTATGATTTGAAACTCCAGATCGCCGGTCTCTCGGAAGGATACGATCAGACGGTTGTGCGCGGGACCCCTGACAGCAAGACTTTTGCGGTCTTTTATCTCAAGGGTGGCAGATTGATCGCCGTGGACGCTATCAATGCGGTTCCGGAGTTCATGGTCGGTCGGAAATTGATCGCCCAGGGGGTAAGGCCGGATCCCGTCCGGCTCGCGAACATGGAAATTTCCATGAAGGATTTGGGGAAAGAGTTGGCATAAGAGGGCATCGGCCCCAATCTGATAACATGTCAGTCGAAAGGCCGCTGGCCGGCATTTCGGGCCTTGAGGCACGTCAGCAAGTGAGAATGAGAAATGGCGAAGATCACCTACATCGAACATGACGGTACCGCCCATGAAATCGACGTCCAGAACGGCTTAACCGTGATGGAAGGGGCCGTGAAAAATTCCGTCCCCGGTATTGATGCCGACTGCGGCGGCGCCTGCGCCTGCGCGACCTGCCATGTGTATGTGGATCCTGCCTGGTACGGGAAGACCGGCACCCGGGAAAGCATGGAAGAAAGCATGCTCGACTTCGCCGAGGATGTGCGTGAGACCAGCCGTCTTTCTTGCCAGATTACCGTGAGCGATGCCCTGGACGGCCTCGTGGTCCGGTTGCCGAAAAGCCAGCACTGAGCCCCATAGGCTCCGGATACCGGTGGCAAACACCGGCACCGGAGGCCTTGCTGCAAGTCGAGGCGATCCCATGAACAGACTCATGCCCCGCCAGCCGGTTCCACCACTGGAAGTGCCGACGGTGAATGGCGGCCTGTGGTCGGCAACCCACCAGCGTCCCGAAAACTTCACCATGCTGGTGGCCTACAGGGGCCTGCACTGCTCCATCTGCAAGCCCTACCTGCGGGATCTAAGCCGCCGCCTGCCGGATTTTCATGGCCGCGGTGTCAACGTGATCGCCCTGTCCTGCGACACGGAATTCCGGGCCCGGTCCGCCAAGTCCGACTGGGGCTTGGGCAATCTCACCATCGGCTACCAGCTCAGCGTGGATACCGCCCGGGACTGGGGCCTTTATCTCTCCTCTGGGATCACCGAGGGCGAACCAGAGCAGTTTTGCGAACCCGGCGTGTTTCTGGTGATGCCGGACACCACCCTTTACTGGGCGTCGATCAGTTCGATGCCCTTTGCCCGTCCCGCCTTCCAGGAAATCATCCAGGCCTTGGATTTCGTGATCCCCAACCGGTATCCCGCCCGGGGCGAACTCACCTGACCGGCGCCATGGATGATCCGGGTGCACAGGCAGAAGCCATGGCCCGTGAGGGCATGGCATTTTATGGCGGGATCGGCCGGCCGAGGGATCGGACCAAGGCGGCTGAGTGTTTCCGGGTCGCAACCGCGCTGGGTCATCCGGTGGCGGCCAATCAGCTTGGCGCCATGGCCGAGAATGGCGACGGTGTGCCTCTGGATGAAGGGCTTGCCGCACGGCTCTATGAAATCGCCGCCAGCGCCGGTCTGCCCGTGGCACAGTTCAATCTCGGTGTTCTTTACCACCAGGGCCGGGGCGTTCCCCAGGACCACGACCGCGCCCGCACGCTCTATGAGCAGGCGGCTGGAGCGGGCGAGCCCGGTGCTATCAGCAATCTCGGTGTGCTGATCGGTCAGGGGCTGGGCGGAGACCAGGATTTCGAGACCGCGAGGGTGTTGTGGCGCCGGGCCGCCGCACTTGATTATGCTCCGGCTGCCTACAATCTCGGCATGGCCTATGCCGGCGGTCATGGTATTCCGGTGGATTTCGGCCGGGCGGCCTGCTGGTTCCTGTACGCGGCCCGTCTGGGCAATCCCCATGCCCAGGCCCAGATCGGCCGGGTCGCAAGCCACATGACCGAGGCGGAACGTCAGTTCTATGACGACTGGGTCAAGCTGGGCTGCCCTCTGGACGCACTGTGAGCCCTACCGGGATCCGCCGTCGATTTTCAGGATCGCGCCCGTAGTGTAGCCCGCGTAATCGCTGGCCAGATACAAGGCGGCCGCCGTGACCTCATCCGGTGCGCCGCCCCGCTCCATGGCGATGGTCTCCCGGGCGCGCTGGTTGAACATCTCCATATCCCAGGCCTTGGAAATGTCGGTCAGGAAGGGGCCCGGCATGATGCAGTTCACCCGGACCTTCGGCCCGAAGGCATCCGCGAAGGCTTCGGTTATGGCGTTCACGCCAGCCTTGGCGGCAGCATAGGGAATGATGTCTTTCCGGGGGCGGATCGCCGCGACACTGGAGATATTGATGATCGACCCGCCATCGCCCGCCATCATCTTCTCACCGACCGTGGCACACAGACGGAATGTTCCCTTCAGGTTGACATCCATCACCTTGTCCCAGAGGGCCTCGGTGATATCCGTAGGCTGGCCATAAAGGGGAGACATGCCGGCATTGTTGATCAGCACATCAATCTTGCCGAATTGTCCGTAGACCGCATCGGCCAGATCGTCCACATCCTGCCAGCGCCCCACATGGCAGGCATGGGCCATGGCATTGCGGCCCAGAGCCTGGATTTCCTTGGCGGTCTCAATGCACGAGTCGAGCTTGCGGCTGGCCACGGCCACATCCGCGCCGGCCCGGGCAAAGCCCAAGGCCATTTCCCGCCCGAGACCCCGGCTGCCGCCGGTGATCAGGACCACCTTGCCGGTCATATCGATGACGTGGTGTGATTTGTTGCCCTCTGCCGCCATGGCGCGCCTCCTGAAACAGGTTTCTTTATTCCGCACACGTTGGAGCGTACGGATTCCGGTCGGGTGCCCCGCAGCATTCTCAGGCCGGGGGCACCCATCGAGTGGTGACTGAATAAAGTGTTCCAGGAAGAGGCCCCAGTTGCAATCACGGGGCCTTTGACGTTCGGTCCGGTGTGTCGTGGCTCAAGCGAACCCGGGGGGGCGCTGATAACCGCAGGTGGCCTCCCCGATCATCCGTGCCGCGGCAATCGTGGTCCGGTCACCGAGGAACGGTCCGACGATCTGGATTCCCACGGGCAGGCCATCGTCGGTGAAGCCCACGGGAGCCACAGTTGCGGGCAGATAGGCAAGGCTCGCGAGGGAACACCAGTCGCCCATCTGCATGGCGGGATGGCGCTTGCCGTTGATCCGGATGGTCCGCTTGTCGATGGTCAGCCCATCGGCGCGCAGCGGGGCGGCAATTGGGGCGACCGGGAGCAGCAGAACGTCAAACTCTTCGAAAAACCGCGCGCATTCCTGGCGGATTTCCTGGCGTTCCGCGTCGGCGGCGATCCAGTCCCGGTGGGACAGGGTGAGATTTTTCGCCGTGCGCCGTAGGGTGGCATCCACCGGTGCGAGGGGGCCGACCCGGCTCGCGAGGACCCTCAAGGCCCGATAGGTGTTATTAGGCAGGTTGGCGCCGACAACCGACTGGATCAGGGACCGGCCGATGTCGCGGACCCGGGCCAGGGAGATATCCGGTTTCGCCCGGCGCAAGGCCCCGGGTCCGGCGAGGGCGACGGAGGCCACGGCATCGTCAAGGACCTTGAGAATGGTCTTGTCCACGGGCAGGGCCTCATCCTCCAGCCAGAAGGCAACCCGCAACCCATGCACCGACCCGGCCCGGGGTGGGGGAAGCGCATTCAGCCGCTCTCTCCGGGACCCGTCCAGGGGGCCGCCCAGAGCGTCCAGCACCAGATCCAGATCCCTGGCATCCCGCGCGATGGGGCCCAGACAGACCATGTCCACTTTGGGACGGGAGGCTGGGCCGGGGGGCACCTGGCCTTCCTGGGGGACAATATCGAAGGACGGCTTATGGCCGTAGACACCGCAGAAATGGGCGGGGATACGGATGGAGCCCGCAAGGTCGCTGCCGATGTCAAAGGGGGTCAGGCCGGCGGCGACCGCGGCCGCCGCACCGCCGGATGATCCGCCCGGTGTGTGGGCCTGGTTCCAGGGATTGCGGGTGGAGCCGAAGACCTTGTTGTCGGACTGATAATCCCCCGCGTGTACGGGCAGATTGGTCTTGCCCATGAACACCGCACCGGCGCCGATCAGGTTGGCCACGGCGGGAGCGTGGCTTTCAGGCCGGTAGCCCATGAGTTTCAGACTGCCGCCTGTGGTGGGCAAGCCTGCGACCTCGATACTGTCCTTGACGAGAAACGGGATGCCGTCGAGGGGTCCGAGCGCGTGGTTCTGAACATGGCGCCGGTCGCTGTCACCGGCCTGAATCCGGGCCCGGTCACTGACCCGGGAGACCACCGCGTTGATGCCGCCGTTGAAGCGGTCCACGCGTGTGATCATGGTTTCCAGAATGTCGCTGGCGGATGTGTTCCCCTGCGCGAGGGCCTCGCTCAGCGCATGGGCGGACTCGAACCCTGTCAGGGTCATACCCCATCTCTCCCGTCGGTCTTGCGGCTGCCGGACGCTCCAGGCCCGGCGCGGCCCGGGTTTCATGCAGCCTCTGGTCCCAAGCCCGGTTCAGGGTCAGGCAGTATCCCGCGCAGGGAACCCGCGCTGGGGCAGCCAGCGCGGACCGGTCCGTCGGGAGGATCAGGAGGTGGCGGAAATCAGGGCCGTGTTACTCGGCTGCCTGGTCAGCGATTTGGGGCTTTGCAGGCAGGTGGCATATCACGCGGGTACCCTTAGCCGGTTCAGACTCGAGAGTCACCCAGCCACCGTGCAGTTCCACGAAACTCTTCACCAGGGAGAGGCCAAGACCGGCACCCCGGCGACCTGAGTCATGGGTGGAGAAGCTGTCAAAGACAGACGCTTGATATTCCGGAGGAATTCCGCTGCCCGTATCCGCGACCCACAGGGTCACTTCGCCGCCCTTACGGTCCGCCCCCAGGGTCACGGTGCCACCAGGGTCAGTAAACCGCAGGGCGTTCGATGTCAGATTGAAGAGGATCTGGCGCAGACGCCGTTCGTCGGCGATGAGAGTGCCGATACCGTCGGGGCTCTCCACCGCCAGCGAAATTTCCGCGTCCGCCGCCCGGCTGATCGCCACCTGACGGGCATTCTCCAGCAGATCTTGGATGTTTACCTGGTCCAGATCCAGAGAGAGGGTGCCAGCCTCGATCATGGCGAGGTCCAGAATGTCATTGACGAGATCCCGCAACTGGCCCGAGGCGAGGAGGATATGGTCCACATATTCCCGCTGTTTTCTCGTCAGCTTGCCAACCATGCCCGTGCTCATCATCTCGCCGAAGCCAATGATGGAATTGAGCGGTGTGCGAAGCTGGTAGGAGACATTGGAGATGAATTCCGACTTCAGACGGTCGGCGGTTTCCAGGGCCTCGTTGCGCTCCCGCAGGGCATGTTCGATATGGGCCGTGTCCGTCACATCCAGGAAGGTCAGCAGCAGGCGCCCGTCAGGCAGGGGTTCGGCGGCAAAATCCAGAATGCGTCCGTCGGTGCGGATCAGACGCCCGGGTTCCAGAGTGTCCCGGCTGTCCACGGATGTGACGGCGGCGGCGATCCGCGTCCACTCTCCGTCCTCGGAGAGATGGAGGTCTTCAAGTTGGGGGGCGCAGGCCCGGGTGACTTCGTTGAAATGAGGCTCGCCCTTGAGCGCGCGCTGGGAGAGGGACCACATGGTGGCGAAGGCGGCGTTCCAGAATTTGAGCTTGCCGTCACTGCCGAAGACCACCACGGCCTCGTGGAGATGGTCAAGGGTGGTGCGCTGAACACTGATCAAGGTGTTGTAGGAACGCTCCAGGGTGACCTGGTCGGTCACGTCGTCATAAAGATAGATCATGCCGCCGAAAGGATGGGCCCGGCACAGGACCCGCAGTGTCCGCCCGTCCGGCAGGTGCCACAGATCGTCGGATTCATCGATGCGCTGGTAAAGAGCGAGGCGTTCGGCTTTCCATTCCTGGAAATTGGCCTGTTCGGGCAGGCGGCGCTGTTCGCGCAGATGCTCCAGGATCTCACCGTCTTCCGGCATCTGATCAAGCCAGCGCCGGTCCAGATCCCAAAGGGCGGTGAAAGCATCGTTATAGAAGACAAGCTTGGTGTCGCCGCCGAAAATGGCCACCGCCGTGCGTAACTGATCCAGGGTTTCCCGGTGGGCCTCGATATGGCGCTCAAGCTGCTGTTCGGCCTCGTCCACGGCGGACACATCCACCGCCATGCCGCCGGTGCCGTCGGCCACGGGAATGGCGATCAGGTCCATGGCCCGGCGTTCCCCGCCGGTGACGACGTAGCGCCGCTTGACCTGGACCTGGCTGTTACGGCTGGCCAGGGCGGCAATGGTGCGCTCGGCGCTGTCCAGTTCCCGCCGGTCCTCGATGGCCTGCTCGGGACCATCCGCATCCACCGCATCCGCATAGGCCTGATTGGCCCAGACCAGATTGTGGCCCCGGCGCCGCCACATGGGGATAGGGGCCCGGTTCAAAAGTTCCGCGAAGGCGGCCCGGTCGCTTTCCGCTTCCTGGAGAAGATCCGTCAACCGGTCGATTTCCCGCCGTTCGGCGGACACGTCCCGCAGTTTGACCACGGACTGGGCGGCGGCAGGGCGGCCATGGGCATCGACCATGCCCCCGTCGACCCGTTCCAGGGTAAGGGAAAAGGGCTGTCCTTCCGCGCGCAGCTGGGCCACTGCATTGGCGAATTGGCCCCTGGCCCGGTCGGTGAGGGCGGCCATGAACAGCTCAAAGCGATGATTGAGCCTGGCGCGGCCCTGGCTGGCTTCATCACCGTCCCGATCCTCCAGCCCGCCAAGGGCGGTGGCGCGTCCCAGCACCTGATCCGGCACCAGGAGGGGAATGCTGCCCCGGGGGACGACACCGGACACCGCCTGACCGGCGCCTGCATCCCAGATCAGGGTCAGGTCCGGGTCGGACCGGAACAGGGTGTCGAACCGGGCCATGGTCGTTTCCATGGTGCGCCGGGCCTCGAGCCAGTTGCGGGCGATCACCCGCCGGCGCAACCCCTCCTGCACCGCCCAGAGGGCGCAGCCAAAGGCGAACATCACCGCGCCTGCTGTTATGATGGATTGTATTGTGGCACCTGCCATGGCGTGCGACCTGAACCCGTTTGCGACCAGAATTCGGGCAGAATTCGGGAAAAGCGAATCACGTGAAGTATACACCCTGCTTTGGACTGCTCCGGGGAACCGCAGAGGGCCATCCGGACCAGGGCACAATGCTGCTTTTTATGCTTAACCGATTCTTACCGCCGGGCCTGAGGCGTTGGTGGAAAGGACACCTCAACCAAGGGCCTGGCGCCCATGAGGGTCGGCATGTCGTGAGGGGCGGGTCATGGTGGACCTTGTCGGGGCGTCATATTGGACCGACCGGGCCCATGGCGCGCGCATTCCGGCCCTGGACCTTTCTCCGCGCAATTCTGCGGTGGACGTAATCCATTCGGACTGCGTGGCGTTCCGCGTCTTGAAAAGCCTTGGGAAAGCTGTCTTTGGCTTGCCCATGGCGCCAGTCGACGCCCTGGAGAGGTAGGGCTGAGGGTGGTTGGGATTACGCCAGAAGGGGCCCAAACGGTGCAGAATTCATGTTCGGATTATGGAATTCCTGTTGGAATCCCATAATGGAATATGCACAATTGGGGCGCGAAGACGCTTGAGGCAGTCCCTCTCCAAACCATTACATGTTTTGTACGGCCATAAGTTCTTGGCCGGGTTCGGAAATCAGCGTCAGCGGTGACTGCAGGGGGAGGGGCTACGCTTCCACAATCCTGGTCGCTCAGCGCACAAGACCGTGACCATCGGAGATTGATCCCGCATGGCCCATACATCCCTGGGCCTTCAGTGGATCGCTCGTGCCGGTCGGCCACAGCAAGTTTGGTGGCTGGTGTTGCCAAAATACACAACATGCTCCACGCCACGAGTGAATGAGTAATCTGCACGATGATTCGGCTCGGCGATAATGAAATCGGGGCGATAAACGTGTCCGCAAACGGGTAGGGGTCAATAGTATGATCGACGGCACTCGCGTTCAAAAGGTTGTCAATCAAATCAACGAACTCACCGCTGCAGACATGAAGCATGTGGCAAAGTTCGGCAGAGTAAAAGGGTATTCTCAAAAGTATCTTGAACTTAAAGAGTCCTTGAGGTCGATGATCGGGATTGCTCGCAATCTCTACGACATTGATCTTGAAGATGAGTTCAAAGATATTGAGCCGATTACCTTCACCGGCATGATTCCGAATGCCACCTTCAACAAGGAGCGTCGGCAGGTGGTCCGGGTTGGTGAAAAGCTCGTTGACCTGATGGCGCGCCTGTCCCCGGAGCAGACCAAGGCTGCCGCAGGGAAGGTGGCGGCCGAAGATGAAGCCGCCCTCGCCGCCCAGGTCAAAAACCCCCGCATTTATGTCTCCACGCCCGCGGATCTTCCGGTGATCGGGGATCTCAAGCGCTGCTTGACCACGGCGGACTGCAAACTCGTGGAGGCTGACGGGCCGAACACAGCATCCAAGGACTACCGGGCAGCCAAGGCCGCCGCCCAGGTGAAGCTGTGCCAGGGCGCGGTGATCTGCTTTGTGCGGGCGCCGAAAGCACCCGAGCCGGCTGCACCCAAATCCGGTCCGGCCTTGAGCCAGGTCTCCAATGGCAGCGGTCCGGCCCTCGCGGCTGCAAAAGGCGCCGAGAACAAATCCCAGGGGGCTGGTTCCCTGGCCGCCAGCGCGGACTCAGCGAAAACCACGCCTGCCAAGCCCACCGGCGGCCGGTTGCAGCGGGCGGGATCGACGGAATCCAACCTTGCCGTAGTGAAATTCGACCACAAGGCGGTGGAAGAGAAAAAGGAAGAAAAGCCGGAAGACGAAGAACTCGCCCGCCTTACTCAGAATGTTCTTATTGAGTTGGGCATGGCGCTGAGTAAATTTCCCGAGCGTACCTACCTGGTCGTCGACAAGGAGCTTGTGAAAGAACTCCCTGCTTCCGTGCGTGATCTGGTTTCGTTCGAGACCAATGGTAATCAGCTTTCGTTTGAAGAAGGCCAGACCCTCGTTCAAACCTTCAAGAAACCAGACTGGGCAAAGCGCTAACCATCGCTGTCCGCTTTTTCCAGGAGTAAGGAAACAATGGATCCGTCACTCGTACAGGCTCTGCTGCACCCCTCTGTCTATCTGACCATCAATATCACCATGTTCATCTGCGGTATCCTGGTGCTGATCATGCAGCCGGGATTCATGCTGCTGGAAGCCGGATCCGTGTCGCGCAAGAACGCGATCAACAACGTTTTCAAGAACTTCATCGACATGTGCCTGTGCGGTCTGGTCTTCTGGGTGATCGGATTTGACATCATCCAGGGCGAGAGCTTCGTCGTTGATTTCCTTCGCTTTATCGGTCTGACCCACGAAGTGGCAGAAATTCCCGAAGCTATCCAACCGACGGAGCCTGTGCGGTTTTTCTTCCAGCTGGTGTTTGCCTGTACCGCAGTGACCATCACCAGCGGCTGCGTTACCGGCCGTGTCCGCCCGTTCCACTATCTGTTTTATTCCGTTTGTTTCTCCGCCCTGGTCTATCCCATCGCGGCTTTCCTGGTCTGGAATCCCGAAGGGCTCTTCTACGGCTATTTCCGGGACTTTGCTGGTGCCGCCGTGGTGCACGCCCTCGGCGGTTTCGCGGGGCTGACCGGTGCCATGATGCTGCGTCCACGTCTGGGATATTTCCGGCACGGTGCGGAAGATTATGGTGCGGAAGTCGTGGACGGACTGGCGGACAGCCACCAGCCCCACAACATTCCTCTCGCGGCTCTCGGCGTGTTCCTGCTGTGGATCGGATGGTTCGGTTATAATGCCGGCACCCTTTTCTCCGCTGGTGTGCCTGAGTTCACTTCCGTGGAAGGCACGAACATTCTCTCCGGGCTCCAGCCGATTTTTGAGAAGTTCGGACAGATCATCGCAAACACGTTCCTCTCGCCCTGTGCTTCAGTCTGCGTGGTGATGTTCTTGCTCACCATCCGCAAGGAAGAGCTCGACATGCTCACGATCCTGAACGCGGCGATTGCTGGTCTGGTGGCGATCACGGCGGCGGCGGACATTGCAAGCCCAATCGGTGCCATGATCATTGGTGCTTGTTCCGGTGTTGCGCTCCTGGGCACCCTGTCCCTGCTTGAGCGTCTGCGGATCGACGATCCGGTGGGAGCGTTTGCCGCCCACGGCGTGGCCGGTATCATCGGCGTGATCTCCGCCGGGTTCTATCCCTTGGGTGATGAATCGATGGTCCAGACCATGCTGATGCAAATCATCATTGGTGGACTGATCATCGCTTTTGCCATCGCCTCCGCCTATCTGATTTTCTCGACCAGCAAGTTTGTGCTGCGGCTGATGCATTGGGTCGGGCTCCTTCAGACCCTGGTGCCCGGTCACGGCCACAATCTGCTGCGCGTGGAGCCGGAATACGAATTGGAAGGCTTGGACTTGCACCTCCATGGGCGGGACGCCTACAACATCTATGACAATGCCTGAGGGGCAGGCATTCCGGGGGCGAACCAATCGGGAGGATTCCGCGCATGGAACTGAGGCACGGAAAGGAGCGGCGACCGGGGGGGCGCCGCCGGTTCGCGGCTCTCACTGCAATAGGACTGGCGGCGGCCCTGTCAGTGCACTCTGCAGCGGCGGAAGACGATGAAAAGACCGAGGACAAGGAGCAGGACGAGGCGGCAGCCGGATCTTCCGGCGGTCTCGTGACTCTGGAAGACCTGCGTAAGGCCCTCGAGCAGGGTGAGACGGCACCAGCCTCCGGCGAAACCCAGGTGGTTGAAGACGAAGTCGCCGCCGAGGACGGAGCAGACGGTTCGGGGCAGATCATCACCCTGGAAGACCTGCGCCAGGCCTTGACCGGCGAGCGGAGCGGGGATGGGACCTCCCAAAACCAGCCTGCCGAAACCGAGACGGCCGGCGCTGACCCTGAGGGCACAGACGCCTCTCCGGCCGATGTGGCCGCAGACAATGGGGCGGATACGGACAGCGCCGTGGCCGCGGTCGATGACGACACGACCGGGGGCGATACTGAAGAAATACCGACGGACTCTGACGGTCCGGCAACGGAAGCTACCGGCGCGGTAGACGTTGCGGAGACTTCTGACTCACCGGCGGGCGAAGAGCGTTCCGTTGCGGCAGGGAATGCCGGATCCGGGACCGGCGCTCAGGATGGCGGGGAAGCGGCGACATCGTCTGAGTCCCCATCAATCGAGGTGGCAACTTTGGTGCCCGAGCCTGCGCCGGTCAGTACGGTGGCCTCTCCGCAGCCGGTCGAACCGGCCTATGTCTCCGATCCGGAAAACTGGGTCTGCAAGATTTCCACAAGCCCCGGCGCCAAGGCATCCACTGGGTTCGATGAGGAAGCTGGCAAGCTCAGTCTTTACTTTGCGTCCGCAGAATTCGCTCTTGAACAGTCAGGCATCGGCGTCCTGGCCCAGGAAGCAAAGGCACTTCAGTCCATTCTGGAGGACGGTGACCGCCTTGTGATTATTGGTACTGCGGATGGGATCGGTAATTCATCCTCAAACATCATTCTGTCCCTCCAGCGGGCTTACAACGTCAAAGCCTGTATCATGCAGTTGATCGGCATCGAGGAACAGTATCTGACCATCTCCGGCCATGGGAATTTCTCGCCGATCCTGGAGGGCAAGGAGCCGACCGAGGCGGGCAATCGCCGCGTCGATATCATGCGGGAGTCCGAGTTCCGGCGGCGCTTCGAAGAGGTTTTCGCCGAGCTGAACGGGGAATAAGGCGGCACCGTCACGCTTCTGCGCCGGGAGCTTGAGTGATCCAAACCCCGGCGCAAACCCAAACCCCGGCGCAAACCCAAACCCCGGCCCAAACCCAGACCCACATCCCAGGTCCGGGTCTGGCCTGGCGGGACACATTCGGGAAACGGACACTCTTGGTCGAGATCTGTTTCCAGGCCAATCAGTTCCATTTTTGAAGTCATTCAGCCCGCAGAATTACTGCCCGCAAAGAAATGCCGCCCGAAAAATTGCTGTTCTATTATATACAGGCCCTCTCGTGAGAGACTTTATTGCCGAGACCGTTGACAACGGACAATCGGTATGGTGCGTGTCATAGAGAAGAGAGCTGGAACCGGGCATTGAACTGATAATCAGTCAAGCGCGGGATCCGCGCCGCCAAGGTGCCGCCAAGGTAATGGAGGGCGGGTCGTGGGTCAGGTTTCGGCCCAAGAGAAGAAACGGAGACATCAGGTGATCGCGAAAGTCACGAGTGCGGGTGTTCCCCGCGGCGCGCCGATGCCTCGGAAACGGGGCCGCCCGTCTCGTCCATTTCCTTTTCTGACATCCGTGTCTTTCATGGGGTTGGTCCTTGGGCTGAGTTTGAGTGCCCTGTCGTCCGCCAAACCAGCCCTGGCCCAGCAGGGCGAGACCATTGCCGATGCCTGGACCCTCTCCACGGCACATTGCGCCGCCGGCCGCACGGACTGCGCATTTCTGGCTGAGCGGACCGAAAGCGCTTCCCAGGCCCTCACGGACTGGGTCGCAGCAACCGCCCGGGTCATCGCCCGCACCGACAGTGTCACGGTTGATCCTCTTACAGAACAGTCGTTCCAGACTGCCGATGAACCCGAAGCGGTCATCCGGCGCCGGCTGGACCGGCTCCAGCGTGATGCCCTGCAGGAGACGACGCGTTGGCGGGATGTCTCCGCACGGCTCACGGAGACCGGTGATGCCCTCGACGGCATCCTGTCCAATCTCGGTCAGCGTCTGCGAGGTAGTGCGGGCGTTATTGCCGATATGAATGCCAGGGCATTGGGCTCTCAAGCCCGAGCGCGCCCGACCCTGGCTGCCCTGTCGAACCGGCAATTCCTGGATGCGGATGCGGTTGCCCAGATCCGGCAGATCGACGAAATCCTGGAGGAGGCGGGGGAGCTGCCTTCGAATGTCGACGGACGGCGGATGGGACGGACGCTCACCGACTTGCGGTCTCGGATGGACACGGTCCTGGATGGATTGTTTGATCTCGCGGGAACCCTGGATTGGGATCGGCGGAGCTATACGGCCGACTATGCCCTGTTGCTCGGCATCCGAAAGCTTCTTGCAGCCCACCAGATTCTGTACGGGGTCGAACTGGAGCGCTTTGCCCTTCTCGACGAGAACCTGCCCCAGTCGGATGGTTTGCGCCAGCTTGGGCGTCTCGGCGCCGTCCTGACCCGCATTGAACAACGCGCGGACTGGGACGGCCAAATGGCCGCGATCAGCGAAACTCACAGGGCGCTGGCCAACTCCCTCGACACGATCATCGAGTTCCATGGAGCGCGATCCCTCCGCCGGGGGCTCGACCTGAGTGACCCCGGCGCCAGTCAGAGACGCCGGCCGGTGCTCTGCCTCACGGACGCGACCCGGAAATTCACCGCCTATCTGGATGCAGATCTTACGGCCCGCCCGCTGAATGGCGTCTACGGAGTGAGTTTCAATCCAGGACGCTCCCAGGCCCGGCTGGAAAGCAAGCATGATCAGCGGTGTTATGGTGCGGGTGACCTCACCGAGATCGACATTTCTCTGCCGGTTCAGATGGTTGAGGCTGTCCTCGCGATCAATCTCTTCGTGTCCGTGCGAACTGCACAATTGAACTGGCACGCCGCCCAATTGGGGTTTGTGCAGACCCTGCCGGCCCTGGCCGCCGATATCCGCCGGGATGCCAATCAATTGCGCCGGGTCTTGAACAATGAGCCGATCGCCATTGCCGAGCGGGGCAACCGGATCGGGTGCGGGATGACCCGGGAGATCGAGTTTCAGGATACGGGTCGGGTCGTTTTTGATGTTCAGGTCAAGGAAAACGGGTCGCCGCAATTGATCGAGGTCCGGGGCGAGGTGCCTCGGGGCTTCAATCAAGATCGATTCGCCCGGCAAATGGTCCGTGTGCTTGAATGCGAAAGATATGATGCACGCACCATAAACGGCGACACGGTGCAGCATTGGACGACGATCGAACTGGATATTCAGTAGGCCATTGCAGATATTCGATCGGCCCTTCCCGGCATGCCGTCGACACCCCATTTGTTGCGTTACAGATTGTTAATTGCAAGGCACGCCAAGAGCAAAACAAGAATATGGACATGCAACCAAATCAGCTTTATAGCATCTTCGTCCGAGTCCTGTGCTGATTCCAGGCATTCGGCAAAAAGGGGATCATCGCGCAGCCAGATTTGTTGCGTCAGGGCCCTCCGACCCGTTAGTTCGTTCCGAGAGGATCAGGCCGGTTTACTAATCAATCGGCCTTGCGGGGTCGAAGGTCTTCGCTCTGATCGTTCAATATCCTTGACTGCGTGTCCTGAAGTGCAAAGCCGGATGGCAGGTTGGCGAAGGCTTACCCCACCGGCTCAGTGTGATTCGGGCAGGGGCCTCATAGCCGATCCTTTCCATCATCACTGTCCGGCGTAAAGTCGGGCTGACGAACGTGGGGCCGTTCTGTCCGCCGTTCAGATCATTCGTTGGCAGGCGTCAATCCGCGATGGGGCGGGGCGCGTCCAGAGGGGCATACCCAGAGGGGCAAACAATGAGTTCACGGAATTTCGTCACGGGTACCGCAGTTGCGCTGCTCATGTGCTCGGTGTCCACCGCCGCCCTGGCACAGCAGGCTGGGCAAATTCAGCGCTGGGTCCAAAACCAGACGGCAACCCCTCCGTCATCGGAAACCCCGACCAATGCTGTCCGGGTCGAGAATGAACCTGCCAGCGAAGTCACCGAAGCCGTCGGTGAGGCCACTGACGACACCGAAGCTCTGTTCACAACGGTTTCCAGCCCCCAGGACCGTCCCTGGGTGCAGCGCATCGTGGTGACCGCGCGTAAGCGTGAGGAATTGGCCCAGGACGTGCCGATCTCCATCGACGTGACCCAGGGTGCTGAAATTCAGCGTCAGGCTTACCGGGACCTCCAGGAACTGGCGGCCACCCTGCCTGCGGTCAACATCTCAAGAGCGGGCACGACAGACTTCATCAACATCCGCGGTGTTGGCTCCGGGCTGAGCACGACGTTCGAACAGTCCGTGGGAACGATTATCGACGGTGTTGCCGTCGGCCGCTCTCGTATCACCCGGGCCGGTCTGCTCGACCTGGAGCGGGTTGAGGTGCTGAAAGGTCCGCAGACCACCTTCTTCGGTGCCAACACAATCGCTGGCGCCCTGAACATCGTCTCCCGTAAGGCCAGCCTGGACGCGGGCTTCACCGGGTATCTGCTGTCTTCCTACGAATTCGAGCAGGAAGAAATCATTGTCGAGGCGGCGGCCAATGTTCCGGTGTCGGAGACATTTGCCTTCCGTCTTGCAGCGAAATGGACGGACTCCGAGGGCTTCATCGAGAATACCGGCCGGGGTGAAGAACAGCCTGCAAACGAAGATCTTGTGTTCCGTGGCTCCGCTATCTGGGCGCCGACCAGCGATCTGACCGCAGAAGCCGTGTTCACCTATGGTGAACTTGATGCCAACAGCTTTCTGGATTTGGAACTGGAAAACTGTGTCGGTGGTCCCGTCCAGTCCACTTGTACCAATGCCAATGGGCAGCCGGTCAATGATCGCCTCGATTATGTCACCAGCACAGATATCGACGAATTCCGTTCCCTGGACTTCTACATCGGTGCCTTGAATGTGGCATACGAGTTCAATGGTTACACGCTGACCTCGGTGACCGGCTATTATGACTTCGAGACGGATGGGTTGGCGGATCTTGACGGGACTTCCGTGCCCAGCACTTCGGCACAGTCCCGCCTTGCTACCGCTCAGTTTGACGACGCAAAGCAGATCAGCCAGGAATTGCGGATTGAGAGCCCCCGCGGTGGTACTTTTGAATGGCTCGCCGGTATTTATCTGTCCGATGAAGATACCGATTTCGCAAGCATCTCGCTTCAGGCCTTCTCCCCGCCGGCGCCGGGTGCCCAAAACATTGGTGTCCTGAGGGAACAGGAAGCCAAGACCTATTCCGCATTCGGCTCCGTGACCTACAATTTCGCGACTGATCTGCGGGCCATCCTGGGCCTGCGCTACATCCGGGTGACCAAGGACATCGCCGTCTCGTCCAACACCCTTGGCGTAGTGCCCGCGAATGGGATCCCGGACGCCCGGGGCTTCCGGCCCGCTGGCGGGATCACCTTCGCCGATCTCGAAACCACTGATGACGCCGTCACACCGGCTCTGACGGTCCAGTATGACGTCGATACCAATACCCAGGTCTACGGATCGTTCCGGCGCGGCTTTAAGGCCGGCGGCGCCGACCTGCAAAGCAGCCAAGTGGGCGCCACTTCCGGGTTCGCATCCACCTATGAGCCTGAAACGGTGAATGCCATCGAGTTCGGTGCCAAAGGCGAATATCTGGATGGCAGACTTCGGGCCAATGTTGCGGCATTCCTTGCTCTCTATCAGGATCGTCAGGTGGCCAGCCTTGCTAACATTCCTCCCGGCGGTGGTGGCTTGACGCAGCCTGTGGACAACGCGGCACGCTCGAGGGCGTACGGAATCGAATTCGACGCCAGCATGGAAGTCACCGATAAGCTCACTATTCTTGGTGATGTCACGCTCCTGAACTCCAAGTTCACAGAATATGAGGATGCTCCCTGCTTTACCGGCCAGATCTCTGGATGTAACGGCGGGACGCAGGACTTGAGTGGTGAAGAGACCACCTTTGCTCCGAAATATTCCGGTAACTTTGCGGCCATCTATGAGCAGCCCTTCGGCGGCTATGTCGTTACCGTGCAGCCCAGCGTGTTCTTTTCCGACAGCTACTTCTTCCTGGACACGTTCAATCCGGCGATCGAGCAGGAAAGCTTCGTCAAGGCCAATCTCCGTCTGGGGGTTTCACCTGAGTCCGGTCAGTGGGAACTGGCTGTGATTGGCCGAAACCTTAATGACGAGGTGACCGCCAATTTCTGCCAGGAGGCGGCGGTTGCGGCCGGGGGCAGTTTCGGCTGTGCCCTCGACACCCCCCGCACTGTGACCATTCAGGGCCGGATCAACTTCTGATCCCACGCCTTGTCAGACACGGATTTGCGCAAGCCGGCACCGGTTCAAACCGGTGCCGGCTTTTTTTCTTAGAGCGGCAGGCGCAAAATCACGATCACCTTTAGACAGGGTGGCCGCCGCTTCCGTTTTTTCGCTCACGGCGCGAGGCGCCTCCGCGAGGGCGGCGCAGGGGCGCCGGACCGCAGTCGCGGCCTTGAGCATGATGCGGATTAAACGCCTCATGCTCTAAGCGGACTGGTCGAGTGTGCTTTCGAACTCGACAAGACATCTTGCAGCTTATGGGTGCTTGATCGGCCCAAAAGGCGCAAGGGTTGTTTGAGGTTAACAAAAAGTTATCTTCTGCACTGCATCTCTCATCCAACCAGCCCCGTCTTCTCTTTTGGAACCGCACTCCGCCTGCCATGGCGGCGTTCGAGAGGAGGAGTCACGGAAATGACTTTCAAGACCGCTTTGGCGGGCCAAACAGACACCGCCACAACACGGGCTGGTCTCATCAATAGCTTGTTGCAGAGAACCGCCGAGGGGCATTCGGACGCCTTCCGGCATCTCTATGACATGACCAGCGGCATGCTTTTCGCCATCATCATGCGCATTGTGCAGGATCGGTCACTGGCGGATACCGCTCTTTGTGCGGTGTATTCAGCGATCTGGTCCGGGGCGGCTGAACAGGTGACCCGCGGTATCCGGCATGAGGCATGGATGGTTGCGCTGGCCCAGCGCCAGGCATTCGCGAGCCTCACCCATCAAAGGGATGGGCAGGTCGACAGGGTGACCGGCCAGGATCTGACAACGCAAGCCCACCCGACAATTACTGGGCATACTGATCTTCCATTGAACCAGGAGGATCTCCTGGACTGTCTCAGTCCCGCGGACCGCACCATGCTGGTGGCCGTCTATGCAAGCCATGGCCGGATCGACATCCTGTGTGATGTGTTCTCTGTACAGCCGGAAGTGTTGCGGGCCCGATTACGAACTATTCTCGGGCGCATCATGACGGCATCACTCAATGCCCACAGGGATCAAAAATCTCTCTCCGGCGCAGACAGGTGGTCGTCGATTTGACTGTGTACTGATGAATAATGTCAAGGGGAGCTCGAGGTCACGCACTAGAGCGACGGGCGCAAAATCCCGATCACCTTTAAACAGGGTGGCCGCCGCTCTCGTTTTTTTCGCTCACGGCGCGA
>CAZLPU010000041.1:0-43897 GCA_964561475.1 uncultured Alphaproteobacteria bacterium | reverse complement strand
TATCCACCTCCAGGTCGATGGAATCGATGTCGGCGAAGCGCTTGAACAGCACCGCCTTGCCTTCCATCACCGGCTTGGAGGCGAGGGCGCCGAGATTGCCCAGACCCAGGATGGCCGTGCCGTTGGAGATCACCGCCACCAGATTGCCCTTGGAGGTGTAGTCGAAGGCCTTGTCCGGATCTTCCGCGATGGAGCGCACGGGCACGGCCACGCCGGGGGAATAGGCGAGCGACAGGTCCCTCTGGGTCGCCATCGGCTTGGTGGCGAGAATTTCCAGTTTTCCAGGGCGGCCGGAATTGTGGAAGGCCAGGGCTTCGTCGTCGGTGAAGGCTACGCGGTCACGGGTCATTGCTGGGCTCTGTGTCGGGTGCTGCCCCGCGTCCGTTTGGTTCCCCCTATCCGGCGTTCCAGCTTGATTGGGCGTATCCGGCGCGCCCCAGGACGTGTCGGATTCGGCCAAAGGAGTGTCGGAATTGACGAAAGCAGTGGCATGCATGGATCAATCTCTTTAGTTTGCGGCAACTCGGGCCGGTGTGAAAGCGCTTATCGGTTAAAATCGGTTCTGCGGGTTCCCAATCCTCTGGCCAACGCTCCGGCCAACGGTCTTGCCAGGCCAACGGCCCATCCCACGATTGCCCGGGATCAAAAGGCTGAACGGGAGGCTGCCTGCGGGCTCGCCCCTCCGGTGGCCGGCCGGTCTTGCAGGATTTGCGGGCGTGGATGGACGGGTCAGTTTGGAAGGATGAGCCGGCCTTGGCCGGGTTCACGCGACTCGTTTATTTCCTGAGGATCGAGCGGCCGATTTCTTTCGCGGCAGCTGTCAAGCATGGCTCGCCGACCGCCCCAACCGACAAACAGGCCCGTCCCGCGAAGGGGACTGGCGCGAGGGGGTTTTTCAGTCATGTCGGATGACTTCTCACTGAAGTGTAAAGACGCCTCCGCCCAAGCCGGAGGATCGGCGGGGGCAGCGGCCCCCGCTTTGGCCCAGGCTTTGACAAAAGCCGACCCGAAGACCGAGACCATGACGCCCATGATGGCCCAGTACTGGGAGATCAAAGAGGCGCACCCGGACTATCTCCTGTTCTTCCGCATGGGAGATTTCTACGAGCTGTTCTTCACCGATGCCGAAGCCGCCGCCGATGCCCTGGCGATCACCCTTACCAAACGGGGCAAGCATCTGGGCGAAGAGGTGCCCATGTGCGGCGTGCCCGTCCACTCGGCCGAGGCCTATCTGGAAAGCCTGATCCGCAAGGGGTTCAAGGTGGCCGTCTGTGAACAGATGGAAGACCCCGCCGAAGCCAAGAAACGCGGCGCGAAATCCGTGGTGAAGCGGGGCGTGGTGCGCCTTGTGACCGCAGGCACCCTGACCGAGGACACGCTCCTCGATGCCCGGGCCAACAACTATCTCTGCGCCCTTGCCGTGGCCGGGTCCCGCGGCGGCAGGCAGGCTGGCGCTACTGCTGCCGGGGCCGTTGGCAATGGGGACGGGGGCTGGGGTCTGGCCTGGCTCGACATGTCCACCGGGGATTTTTTCGTGACGGAGACGGCGGCCTCCCAGATCGGCGCGGAGCTGGCCCGCCTCGATCCCCGGGAAGTGCTGCTGCCGGATCGTTTGTACACCGATGAACGGCTTGTGCCGGTGACCGAGCTGGTGGGCGCCCGCGCGACGCCCCTGCCCGTTTCCCGCTTCAACGCCGACAGCGGCGCCCGTCGCCTGAAGGAAGCCTTCGAGGTGGCGGCCCTGGAAGGCTTTGGCGATTTCACCCGGGCCGAACTCGCGGCGGCCGGTGCCCTGATCGATTATGTGGCCCTGACCCAGAAAGGCAGGCTGCCCGCCCTGAAGGCCCCGCGCCGGGAAGCCGCCGACGGCACCATGGCCCTGGACGCGGCCACCCGGACCAACCTGGAACTCACCCGCACCTTGAGCGGGAGCCGGGAAGGCAGCCTTCTGTCCGTTATTGACCGGACCGTGACCGGCCCCGGCGCCCGGGAACTGCACCGGCGTCTTGCGAGCCCCCTGACCGATCCCGATCTGATCAACCGGCGTCTGGACACGGTGGGCTTTTTCGCCGAAAGCCGGGATCTGCGCGGCGGTTTGCGCGACACCCTGCGGCGCACCCCGGATCTGGCCCGGGCCCTGGCCCGGCTCACCCTGGGCCGTGGCGGCCCCCGGGATCTGGCGGCGATCCGGGACGGGCTCCAGGGCGCCGGGGAAATCCACCGGGCGCTTGAGTCCACCCCGGTCCCCTTCTCCGGACTGGCCGAGGAAATCGCCGACCATGTGAGCGCCCTCGGCACCTGGCACCGGGAACTTGTCGGTACACTGAAGGCGGCCCTTGCCTCCGATCTGCCCATGCAGGTCCGGGACGGCGGTTTCATTGCCCGGGGCTACCATGACGGTCTCGAGGAGGCGCGCACCCTGCGCGATGAAAGCCGCAAGGTGATTGCTGGGCTTCAGGAGAAATACGCCGCCGATACGGATATCCGTACCCTGAAGGTCAAGCAGAACAATGTGCTGGGCTTCTTCATCGAGGTGCCGGAGAAGGCCGGGGCTGCCCTCCTGAAGGAGCCGCTGAACGCCCGGTTCATCCACCGTCAGACCACGGCCAATGCCCTGCGCTTCACCACTGTGGAGTTGTCGGACCTGGAGACCCGCATCCGGCAGGCGGGAGAGGAAGCCCTGTCCATCGAATCTGAAATCTTCCGGGCCCTGCTCGAAGAGGTCTGCGGCTCGGCGGGGCGGATCGGTGCGGTGGCCTCGGCCCTGGCGGCCCTGGATGTGGCGGTCGCCCTCGGCGCCCTGGCGGACGAGGCCCATTACGTCCGCCCCCAGGTGGATACGAGCCGGGCCTTCGAGATCAACGCCGGACGCCATCCGGTGGTCGAAGCGGCCCTTGCGAAAGGCTCCGAAGCCCCCTTCGTGGCCAATGACTGTGATCTGTCCGCTGACGGAGACAAGGGCAAGGCGGCGGGCCGTCGCCTCTGGCTTGTCACCGGCCCCAACATGGCCGGTAAATCCACCTTCCTGCGCCAGAACGCGCTGATCGCCATTCTGGCCCAAATGGGCGCCTTCGTGCCTGCGGCCTCGGCCCATATCGGTGTGGTGGACCGGCTGTTCAGCCGGGTGGGTGCCGCGGATGATCTGGCCCGGGGCCGTTCCACCTTCATGGTTGAAATGGTGGAGACCGCCGCAATCCTCAATCAGGCCGGGGCCCGGTCCCTGGTGATCCTGGATGAGATCGGGCGGGGCACAGCCACCTTTGACGGGCTGTCCATCGCATGGGCGGCCCTTGAACACCTTCATGATGTCAATGGCTGCCGGGGCCTCTTTGCCACCCACTACCATGAGCTGACGGCCATGGCGAAAAAGCTTCCGGGCCTGGGCAATCTCACCATGAAGGCCAAGGAATGGAACGGCGAGGTCGTCTTTCTGCATGAGGTCATCGAGGGGGCGGCCGACCGGTCCTACGGCATCCAGGTGGCCAAGCTCGCGGGTCTGCCCCCGGCGGTCATCGCCCGGGCCGGCACGGTGCTGGAGACCCTGGAAGAAGGCCGGGCGGGCCAGGAAAAGAGCATGGCCCTGGATGATCTGCCTCTTTTCTCCGCCATGGGTGCTCCTGAAGGCCTGTCCGAGCCGTCCCCGGTGGAAAGCGCCCTTGATGAGATCAATCCGGACGATCTCACCCCAAGGGAAGCACTGGAGGCCCTGTACCGCCTGAAATCCCTTTGAGGGTCTGAACCCATCATTCGCGTCCCGTGTCAGAGAAACACCGGGGCCGGGGGTCAGGCTGTTCGTTTTGGCCAACGGAAAAGCAATCCGGCCGGGGCGTGGACTGGCGGTGCTTTGTGCTAAAATGGGACTCAACGGTGAGTCGTTTGCCTGCCGGATCCGGCCTCCCTGGCCGCCGGAGTTGCCCTTAACACTTTGGTAATTCCGGACCCACAACGGTGATCGGGCGTAGCCTTATGGGTCGCTTCAGGGCGTCGCGGTTCTGGCGGCGTATCCGGTGCGGCGTGTGATTTGAGGACTTCATGAAGTGGTTCTGGATTGCCGTGAGCGTCGCCGTCCTGGGCGCCGTCGGGCTGTCAGCCATGCCGGGTCTCATTCCCCCCTGGATGGACATTGTCCTGTCCGGGACGGTGACGGTGCTCGTTCTGGCCCAGGTGTTCGGCTATCTGCTGGCTCATCCCCGTCAGCAGACCGCGCCCTGGTCCGTGCGCTTCCTGGTGATCCGCCGCGCCCTTGGTCCGGGCTTTTATCCCACGATCGCGCTCTTCGTCCTGGCGCCTGTTGCCATTCTGATGATCAGCGCCCAGTTGCGGTGTGGTCTGGCCACGGATTGCGGCGCGCCCCAGGGGGACATGCGCGGGCCTCTCGGCAGTTTCCAGAACCTGGCAATCTCGCTGCTGATTATTTACGGTGTGCCCCTGACCGCCATGCAGAATCTGGTGGACTGGTCCGCCCTTCACCCTGATCAGGACGATCCGGAGGAGGAGCAGGCGGGCGAGGCAGGGCTAATCGAGGAAGACACGGCAGATCTCGATCATCCGCCCAAGGAAGACCCCTTCCCTTACCGTCCGTCTCCGGAGGGTCTTTATCTTGCCGGGTCCTACGGTCTCCTGCTCGCCGGTCTGGGTGCGGTGATGTTCGGGTCCGCCGGACGGATCTGGGGGCTTTTCGGCGAGACCCTGGCGGTGTGGCTCCTGGCCTGCGGTTTTGTCGCCGCTGTGTGCGCCCACGCTCTCCTGACCTGGCGCCTTCTGCGCCGGCCCATCCGGGACTGAGGGTTAGGCTCCGGGCTTATAACCAGTAACTGACGGTTGGCGCGAGGGCTACAGCAGCCAGGAAGTCTTTTGCAAACCTATCATAGGCGTCCGGAGCATCCACTCAGCGGCCACCGGTCTTGAGACCGTGGACGATCCCGCTGATCACGCGCCAGTCATCAACACGCGGCTTGCCCCGTGTATCGGTGGGCAAGTGCGGTTCAAGCTTAGAAAACTGCTCCTCAGAGAGTCAAAAATGCGCCTTTGACATGGACAAGCTCCTTCTCAGAAGCTTGGATCACTACTCGCTTTGGATGGAAACACACTTTAAGGGTCTTAAGCTGAGGAACTTCGCAATGCGCGCTCTATCTCTCATTTTGTTCTTGGTTCTGGTCGCTATAGCTGGGCTTCACGTTTATTGGGGGATGGGAGGGCTCTGGCCTGGCAGCACCGAGGACGAGTTGATCAAAACGGTGATCGGTGCTCCATCATTCGAGAAGATGCCACCGCCTTGGATGTCATACAGTGTTGCCGCGCTTCTGACTCTGGCGGCAGTGATCGGCCTGTCGGCAAGTGGTGTTGTCCCCGTCGGATGGGAGTGGCTTTCGCGTCTTGGTAGCGGAGGGGTTTCAGTTGTTTTTTTAGGTCGGGGCGTTGCAGGTTATTGGTGGGCCTATGTTGGCACTGACCAAACCGAACCCTTCGCTACCCTTGATCTGTCACTCTATTCGCCGCTTTGTTTGGCGCTAGGCTTAGGCTTTCTGGCACTTGCCTGGAGAGGACGCGCATAATCAGATTACTGACAGCGACGATTTATGGGTCTTAACCCTAGGGCGGGACTGAGGGTCACGGCGGGTTTGACAGTCCGTCGACCTGCATTTCTCTATTTTAACCCCTTGCGGCTCCGGAGTGATGGCGCAATCCTTTGGTATGGACCCGAAAGATCCCATAACCCCTTCCGATTCCGCTGGCCCTTCTCTGGCTGACGGAACCTTCGAGCCGTCCCCTCCCGCAGGCAGGGCACCGGTCCAGCCTTATCTTGTGGACCTGGAGCGGGTGCGCAACCGGGTACTGGAACTGGCCCACGATCCGGATCTGACCGAAAACCAGGCCCGCCACCAGATGTGGGAAACCTTCAAGGCGATGGAGGCGGAGGCCCGGTCGGCCACCGCCCGGCGTCTTGATGACGGGATGCCCGGCCTCCAGATCGCCCGGGCCATGGCCCGGTGCCGGGATACGATGATCAGCGCCATTGTGGCCCTTGGTGCGATCCGCACCGGTCAGCCCGTGGGCACAGGGTCCGGCTTTTGTATCGCTGCCGTGGGGGGGTACGGACGGGGTGCGCTGGCCCCCTATTCCGATCTGGATCTTCTGTTCCTGAGCCAGGGCGATCCGGATCCCTGGGTCGAGCGGATGATCCAGATTGTTCTTTATACCCTCTGGGATCTGGACATCACCGTGGGCCATGCGAGCCGCTCCCTGGACCAGTGCGTGGCCCTGGCCCAGGCGGACATGACCGTGCGGACCAATCTCCTGGATGCCCGTTTTCTGTGCGGTGATGAACACCTGTTCAATGAAATGCGGGAACGCTATTGGGACGCTGTGGCCCCAACCACCGCCGATTTCGTCGAGGCCAAGCTGGCGGAACGCTATCGCCGCCACGACCGGTCGGACAATGCCCAGTACCGGGTCGAACCCAATGTGAAAGACGGTAAAGGCGGTCTGCGGGATCTCCACACCCTCACCTGGATCGCCAAATATGTGTTCCGCTTCGAGCGGGCCGGGGATCTGGTGGACGCGGGCGTTCTGACCCCGCCGGAGTTTCAGGCCTATTCCCGCTGTCTCGCCTTTCTGTGGAATGTCCGCTGCAATCTCCACATTCTGAAGGGTCGGCCTGAAGAGCGTCTGGGCTTCGAGGTCCAGCCGGACCTGGCCGCGCGCCTGCGCTATGAGAACCGGGCGGGCCTGCGCGCCGTCGAAGCCTTCATGAAGGACTATTTCCTGGTCACCAGGGAAGTGGGCAGCCTCACCGCCGTGGTCCTGTCCGCCCTTGCCATCAGGGACCCCAGCATTCGCCGCCCGTGGTTCGATGACGGGGACGCCCGCGCCCTCAGCGGCTGGCCCGATTTCATCGTGGAAAGCGGTCACGTCACCCACCGGGAACCGGGCCTGTTCGAGCGGGAGCCGGTGACCATGGTGACGATCTTCGAGGCCGCCGACCAGGCCCGGGTGCCCGTGCACCCGGACGCCCTGCGCCGGATCAGCGGGCAGCTCCAGCAGATCGACCGGCCCATGCGCGAAGATCCGGATGCGAATATTTCCTTTCTGCGCATCCTCACCCAGTCCTCCAACCCGGAGCTTGCCTTGAGGCGGATGAACGAGGCCGGCGTGCTCGGCGTGTTCATCCCGGATTTCGGCCGGATCGTCGCGATGATGCAGTTCAACATGTATCATCACTACACGGTGGATGAGCATATCCTGCGGACCGTGGGCCAGCTCCACGGCATCCTGAACGGCGCCCTGCGCCACGAATTCCCCCTGGTGCACCGGGTCGGCCAGCGGGTGCAGTCCAGGACCCTGCTTTATGTGGCCATGCTGTTTCACGATATCGCCAAGGGCCGCCAGGAAGACCATTCCATCGCCGGGGAGCGGGTGGCCCGGGAGGTCTGCCCCCGCCTCGGTCTGCGCCCGGTCGAGACCGAGACCGTGGTCTGGCTGGTGCGCCACCATCTGCTCATGAGCGAGACCGCCCTGCGCCGGGACATATTCGATCCCAAGACCCTCCAGGATTTTCTCGGGGTGGTGCTCACCCGGGAGCGTTTGCGGCTTCTCTTTACCCTGACGGTGGCCGACATTCGCGGTGTGGGCCCCAACACCTGGAACAGCTGGAAGGCCCAGCTTCTGGAACAGTTGTTCGTGGAAGCGGAACTGGCGCTCGGCGGCGGCGAAAGCGGCTATGGCCGGGGGCAGCGGGTTGCCGGTGTCAAGGCCCGTCTGCTGACGGATCTTGCCGGCCAGGGCGCCCATGGAGCCCGGATGATCAGCACGCTGGACGGTCCGGCCATGGTGGACCGGTTCGAGCCCCGCTACTGGCTGAGCTTTCCCCGGTCTGCCTATGTCCGCCATGCCCGTCTCATGGCCGTGGCCCAGCACCGCCGGGACCGGAACCGGCCGTTCCTGCTCGTGGATGTGGTGCCTGCGGAGACCGGCATGCCCGTGGCGCCCTCCTCCGATCCGGGTCCGGAGGGGCGGGGTGCCACGGCGGTCACCGTGGTCACGGCGGACCGCACGGGCCTGTTCGCGGCGCTCCTCGCGGCTGTCGCGGCGACCGGGGCCTATCTGGCCGGTGCCCAGGCCTTCACTGCCGCCAACGGGATCGCTCTCGATGTGTTCGAGCTTCAGGACGCGGATGGTACGGCATTCGCCGATCCTGAACGCCTCCAGCGTCTGCGCCGTCGGGTTCTGGATGTTCTGGAAGGCAGGGCGGATCCGGATACGCTCGTCCAGGCCCCACGCATGGACAGCCGGGAGCAGGCCTTCTCCATCACGCCCCAGGTCTTCATCGACCGGGATGCCTCGGACACGGCGACCGTGGTGGAGGTGGAACACCGCCACCGTCCGGATCTGAACTACCGCATCGCCGCGGCCTTGCGGGATCTGAAACTGTCCATTTCATCGGCCCACTGTACGAATTACGGTGCCCTGGGCGTTGAGGTCTATTACGTCAAGGATCAGGGCGGGCTGAAGATCACCCACGAATCCGTCCTGGAGCGGATTGAAACCCATCTGCGCATCATCCTGGCCGATGCCGAAGCGAGTGCCACGGGCAATGGCGGGCTGACATGAGCGTCTTTCATTGCGGCGTGCCTCTCAACTGGAGGGTGGTCCGATGACCGACAGTCCCATTCCCCTGCCCATCACCGGCGGCTGCCAGTGCGGTACGATCCGCTATCAGACGACCGGCCTGCCCCTGTTCGCCTATGCCTGCCATTGCGGTCTGTGCCAGAACCGCACCGGGTCGGCCTATTCCATGGGCATGCCCGTCTTCAGGGACCATTTTTCCGTGATCGCCGGTGTGCCCCTGGTGGTGGAAAAGACCGCGCCCTCGGGCAATGTCAGTATCACTTATCATTGTCCGGACTGTTTCATCCGCACACACACCTACAATGGCGGCAGCCCGGATCTGATGAACATCCGCCCCGGAACCCTGGACGACCGCTCCTGGCTCTTCCCCGCCGCCCAGATTTACGCCGCCGACGCCCGCCCCTTCGCCCTCCTGCCCGGCATCCTCACCTACGACACCAACCCGGAGGACTGGCGCGACGTCGCCGAAGCCTGGCACACCATGCTCCGGGACCGGCTGACCGGTCAGGGCTGATCGGATTGGTTGGTGTTTCACGGGAAACAGGCGGCGCGCGTGCACCGCCTGCCTGCTGCAATCACCACGATCAGATAGCGCCGCTCGGAAGGCTCCCGTTCAGAAAGAGAGCGGCAGGGGCAGGTGGTGCTCGAACATCATGTCCCGGTGGGCGATAAGGGCCGGATCCACCGCGCCGATGGCGGGGCCGCCTGCGGCCCACATCTGGCGGACCAAGTCGGGCATGGGGTTGTCTTCGGCGGGCAGGTTCGAGACCAGCAGGGAGAAATAGGCCCAGTAGAAATCAAGGGCCGTCAACCGGCCGCCCACGAAATAGGGGGCTGATCCCGCCGGGCGCGCGGCAAGCCGGGCACTCAAAACCCCGAGAATCTCGCGGACCCTGCCCGGCGCGGCGGCGGCATTTTCACCGCTGTAGCCATATTGGGGAAACATGGGCGTCCGGGCGATGTCTTCGCCCAGGGCCTCCACCATGAAGGCCATCATCAGTTGCCGGCCCCACCAGCCGAGGCCCCGTTCCCCGCAGATTTCATGGGACAGGCTGACCACCGCCATCCGATCCTCAATCGCCTCCGGCAGCAGCGCGGGCTCCGGGACGAGGCGTTCCGCAAGCTGGAGGATCTCCAGCCAATGGGCCCTGGGACACTCGTCCTCGTAGACGGCCACGGGTGCATTCCGGTGGCGGGTCCAACCCACCAGATCCTCATTGGCCTCATTCCCCCTCTGACCGACCATGACATAGGGAATGCCCTTCAGATCGAAAAACGCCTTGGCCGCCATGCTCCAGGGGCTGGGGATGCCCCGCACAACCACCAGCCGCATGCCACCCATGCCCCGGGCGGTATCAAGATCCACATAGTTCATTGGACGGTCCCTTTCAGGCCATGGAGGATGAGCCCTGGCGGACCATGCACTTTGGGATGGCATGGGTCCCGGGCATTCGGACACCATACGGTAGCGCCATTCTCGCGCAGCGGCATCCAAATGGAGTCCAGGGGATCTGCATCCTTAGAGGCACTGGGGATGCCGGCATTCGGGTATATCGGCACGCGCGGGGTGGAGAGAGAGGAGTTTTCCATGAGTGTGAAACTGGCGGCCGTCCTGGTCCTGTCGGTCCTCGCCCTGGTGCCCAAGGCCCAGGCGGCTGAGAGTGATCCCGCTGGCCTTCCGGACCGAAGGTGCGACGCCCTCAAACCCCTGCGGCAAACCCCGGCACCGGTCCTGCTCCTGCGCCCGGTGTACCCAAAACACGCCTGGGAAGAGTTGCTTGACGGGTCCGCCACATTCTCGTTCACGATCACCCGGGATGGGCGGACCCGGACTGTTTCCCTGGTGGACTCAACGGATCCAGTTTTCGACCGCCCGGCACGGCGGGTGGTCGATGCCCTGCGCTTCCGGCCCGGCGCAACGGCTGGAGAGCGGGCATGCATGCAATGGCGGGTGGATTTCCGGCGGTCCGGCGCGATCCGGGATCTCGGGGATAGCGGCTTTGTTTCCGCCCAATGCCCCCAAGGTCACCAGTTTGACGGCGAGGATGCTCGGATCCTGGTGCGCGTACCGCCCCGGTTCAGGGTCTTGCGGCGGGAAATCGAGGGCGAGGTCGTTCTTCAACACACGGTCACAGCCGACGGCCGGGTCGAAGACGTGTACGTCTTTCACTCATCCATGGGCAGAGAGTACCGGTCCCGGCCATTGCTGCGCACCCTCGAGGCTGCCGCGGTGGATGCGGTGCGCCGCTGGCGTTACCGTCCGGCCACCCGCGATGGCGAGCCGGTCGACCGTCCCTGCATGGTGGTCATCATCCAATACGAAGGCAGAGGGAACACGATCCAGGAGGACCTGAAACAACAGTAGGATGGGCTCCAATCGCGCCGTGCCCAGTCGCGTCAATCCGGGGTGGCGACGAAATGGGGCATGGGGGTAGAGAAGAGAGATTATTGGGCTTGTACCGATCAGGCTGGGTTTTCAGGAAGCGCCTGCCCGTCGCCTCGTGGATTTGCACCGTCACGGACACGCGCCGCTCGCCCTGGCCGACCACGAATGTGGTTTCCCCATTCTCGATCCGCGCAATCGCCCGATCCGTCGACAGAACCCACCCGCCAAACCCCGGCCCGCCGATCCCATCCAGCACACCACCCTCATCCCCTCCATCACGCACAACACAGGTCACCTCAGCCAGAGCCACCGGAGGAAGATCCACCACCTTGTTCACCCTCAAAACAACAGTCCGAACCCATGGACCCGGCACCGGCCTCCCTCGCGGATGTGGTGCGGCGATGGTGGGGGTGTTCCTGTTTTTTAGTTGCGCAGTTTCCGGGCCCCTGCCTATTTTCCCTCAACCTCGTCCTGGTTGCCAAGACCCGGACGCCCGCCCCCGCTCCCTTTCCCACGGAGAACGCCTGGTGACCACTGCTGAAGCCGCTTTGGGCAACAAATTGTCGACCGAGCAAGCTGAGTCCAAGTGGTTTGACCGGAATGTTGGCACCTACCAGGCTTTTATCGATGTGGGGGCCAATCACGGGGTTTACAGCGCCAAAGCCAATGCGGCCATGCGGGGCGGGCATATCATCGCCGTGGAGGCCAACCCTGATCTCGGTGAGCGGATCAAGGCCACGGTCGAGGCTGAAGGCGGGGCGGAAAACGCCAACAGGTTCACCCTGGCCCAATGTGCGGCTTCCGACGGGCGCGGAACCATCCAATTCAACATTGCCGCCAGTGATACCCTCAGTTCCATTGCCCCGACCGCAGGGGCTTCCCGGGCCGTAACGGTGGAGGCGCGCACCCTTGCTGACCTCTACAAGGCCCATCTGGGGGCGCAGGGGGATCTCCGCACCCTGATCAAGATCGATGTGGAAGGGGCGGAATACCGGGTCGTCAACGGCGCCGGGGCCCTTCTGGGCTCACCCCATGTGGATTTCTTCGTCGAGCTTCATGCCTGGGGGGACACGGACATTCGCAAGTTCCCGACCCATGTCCTGTCCCTGTTCAAGGCCAGGGGATACCGGTTCGAGCGCATCGGCAGCCTGATGCTGTTCTCCCTCTCCCATCCAGATGCGACGAGTACGGATTACGGCCGCTGGACGCGGCTCTACGCTCTCAAGCAGCTGCCCTATTCCCACTTGACCTTCCTTCAGCCCATGGTCCGCCTGTTGAAGAAAAGCGGCGTGCAACTGCGCGGCTGAGGTCTGGGGTCCGGGGAACAAGATCAGGAATGGCGCCGGGCCAGATGGTCCGCGAGGCGCAAGGTGAACATCATTAAAGTCATGGTTGGGTTGGCGCTGGCGCCGGTTGGAAAGGCCGATGTGGCCGCCACGAACACATTGCTCAACCCATGGCAGGCCAGGTTTCCATCCAGCACGCTGTCCGAGGGATCCGTGCCCATGCGGGTCGAGCCGCCGGGATGATAGATGCCCCCTGATCCGTCCGGGCTGATATGATCCAGATCCAGACTATCCGGCGTTGCGACCCATTCCAGGGTACCGAGACGATCCAGGCCGTTGCGCTTCCAATAGCTGTCGAACCGCCCCATGAAGGCGGCAAAGGTGGCACAGTCCTCACTGGTGATCCGCCAGTCCAGGGCGGCGACTGGCTGGCCCAGCCTGTCATGCTCATTGGTCAGGGTCATGCGGTTTTCCGCACGGGGGGCCTGTTCGGCCACCATATGCAGGTCATGGACCGCATTACGGGGCCAGTAGAGTTGTTTGTTCCCGTACCGCCAGTAGGCTGCGTTGATCAGATAGGGCAGGTCCGCCGCGATCCTGGGCAATAGGCTCAGCCTCAGGCGTCCATCCTGCTGGATGCCCCGCAACAGATCCCGAACCGCGTCAAAGCCCGACGGTCCCTGGGCCACGCAGGCGATATGGGCAAAACCCGCCAGGGCCCCGTCCTGGTGCTGGGCAGCGGGGGCATATTCAAAGCGCAGATTGCGCATGGTGTTACCGACAAAGCGGAATCCCGCCAGCCGGTTGAGCCCGGTGCGGTCCCTGACCTGGATCCGGGCCAGCGGCGCTGAGATATGGTCGTGGAAATATCGGCCGAGGGCGGAGGTTCCCGCGAAAATCCGGTTTTCATGCTGATGATCCATCAGCAACAGAAGCCGGGTTGATTCGATGGCTCCGCTGCATATCGCGAAATCATGAGCCTGCACTTTAAGGCTGCGCCCGCCGGTCGTGCGGGCTGTGACCGCGTCGAGCCGTCCGGTCTCGCGGTTCACGTGGAACGTGCTGGCCGTGGCATTGAGCCAGACGGTCAGGGCGTCGTTGTTTTCCAGCGTTTCGCCCAGGAGTGCCGCAACATTCCGCCGGCGGAAGACGGGCCATTTGGCAAAACGGGGCGGGATGTCAGGATCATTTGTGGACAGAACGGCATTGCCTGTTTTCAGAAAATCCGCTCCGTATCCGCCGCCGCATAAACCGAACAGGGTCTCGATCGCACCGGTGTAGGGCTTCAGCACATCCATGGACACCGGCCATGCCGGCAGGCCTATGCCCGGGTTTTGGCCCCGGTCCGGGACCAGGTTTGGGCGGGGCGCGAGATCTTCATCCATGAACGGAAGAAGCGCGCCGCCCCATCGCGTGGAGGTCCCCCCCAGACAGCGGAACCGCCCATGGCTCGCCCCTTTGTACCCGGCCCCGCGCAGAACCACATGGTTGAGGGGATGCACTTCTTCCGTTTGCTCCCGGCCCCCGCTTTCCAGTACCAGAACCCGAAGGCCCTTTTTGACCAGCGCGTCAGCGAGAATCAGGCCCGCAATGCCGGCGCCGATCACCACCACATCCGCGCGCGCGTCAGGCTCTCCGTTGTCCTTGCCCGGTCGATCGTGGGCCGGATCGTTCAAATCACGGATCATGGCTGGTCACTCTCGATGGCCGCCGCCCGGGCCAGGTTGGCCTCCCGTGTGGAGGACAGCAAGACCACGCCGTTCGGCCGTCGCGCCAGGGCCTTCCGCAGCCGGGTCTCCGCCGCCGATCCATCAACGGAGGGGGCGCCGTAAGCCTGGGGGCTTGCGGCGATGGCGCCATAGGTGATGTCCGGCGTCAGGGTTTCGTCCCAGTCCTGCTCAGCCGTCTGAACAATCATCCTTTCCCGCGGCGCCAGATCGCTCACGGTGCGGATCCCTGTCCAGGCCCCGGCAAGGCCCCAGGCCCGCACCAGGCCCTGGGTACACAGATCCTCGAAGGCCCCCACCATTGCGTCAGGGTCCTTAATGCGCCGTGCCTCGGGTTCATGGAGCAACACAAGATCCAGATAGTCCGTCTGCAATCGTTTCAGGGATTGTTCAACACTGTGGCGCAGCCCCGCCGGGCTCAGCATAGGCCGGGGCTGCCGGCTCAAACCCGCCCGCCGGGCCAGGGTCCGGCCCACTCGCCAGGGAAAGCCCAGGGCCGGGACCGTTTCCAGCACCGGATCCGGCGGCAGACCGTATTTGGTGGCAACGACCACCTTGTCCCGCCGGCCTTGAAGGAAGGCGGCTAGGGTACGCTCGGCCATGCCGTCGCCGTAAAGGGGTGCCGTGTCGAAATGCCGGAAACCAAGGTCGAAGGCCGCATGGAGAATGGGTAGCCGCTCCCTGGACGCCATGTGATGGAGCCGGGCCGTACCGAACGCCAGCCGGGAGGAGCGAAGTCCGGCACTGCCTAGATCGATTAATCGCATAACGGCGGGGGATCCCTTTCCATCCTTCGGTCCATGCCCTGGCCTCAGCCGGGCCTCGACGTGGAGCGGAAAATCCTTGTAGGAAATAGGGCAGGTGGTGGCAAGCGCACCCGTGGTTTCGTGTCCGTGAGTGGTCTCTACTGTGGTTCACTATGACCCCGGGTCAGCGCAGGCCGGTCACCCCGCTGTTCCGTTCCGCCGTTTACAGAGGATCTTGATCCCATGTCCATGTTGCGTTCCCTGGCGACCGTTGGCGGGTTCACCATGATGAGCCGGGTGCTGGGGTTTGTGCGGGACGTGCTGATTGGCGGTGCCCTGGGCTCCGGGCCCGTGGCCGATGCGTTTGTGGTGGCGTTCCGGTTTCCCAATCTGTTCCGGCGCTTCCTGGCGGAGGGGGCCTTCAACGCGGCTTTCGTTCCCCTGTTCGCCAAACGCCTGGAAGGGGATGGCCGGGACGCGGCCAAGGCTTTCGCGGAAGAAGCCCTGGCGGGGCTTCTTACCGTGCTGCTCATCCTCACGGCGGTGGCCCAGATCGCCATGCCCTGGTTCGTGATGGCCATGGCGCCTGGGTTCATTGACGATCCGGAGCGGTTCGACCTGTCGGTGCTGTTCACCCGGATCGCGTTTCCCTACCTTCTGTGCATGTCTCTCACGGCCCTGTTCGCGGGCGTGTTGAACTCCCTCGGGCGGTTTTCGGCGGCGGCCTTCGCGCCGGTGCTCCTCAACATCATCCTGATTGCCGCGATCCTGGGTCTGGCGCCCTTCATGCCCACAGTGGGCCATGCCCTGGTATGGGGGGTGCTCGCGGGCGGTGTGGCGCAACTGGTTCTGGTGGTGTGGGCAGCGGCCCGACAGGGGTTCGTCCTGCGCCTGCGTCTGCCCCGGATGACCAGCGGCATGCGTCAGCTCGTGGTTCTGGGCATCCCGGGCGTGATTGCCGGAGGCATCACCCAGATCAACCTGATCGTGGGTCAGTTCATCGCCAGCTTCCAGGACGGCGCGGTCTCGATCCTCTACTACGCCGACCGGATCTACCAAATGCCTTTGGGGCTGATCGGTGTGGCCATGGGGGTGGTGCTGCTGCCGGATATCTCCCGGCGTCTGCGGGCGGGGGATGAGACCGGTGCCGCCACCAGCCAGAACCGGGCCGTGGAAATGTCCATGCTGCTGACCCTGCCCGCGGCCGTGGCAAGCGGGGTGATCGCCTGGCCCATCATTTCGGTCCTCTTCCAGGGCACCTCCGAGGCGGTCTTCGGAGACAGCGCCTTCACCGCGCAAGACAGCCTGGCCACTGCGGCGGCCCTCACCGCCTTCGCCTTCGGCCTGCCCGCCTTTGTGCTGATCAAGGTGTTCCAGCCCGCCTATTTCGCCCGGGAAAACACCATGACCCCCATGGTCTATGCCGGTGTGAACACGGCCGTGAACATTGTCCTGGGGATTGCCCTGTTCCAGTGGCTGGGCCTCGTCGGCCTCGCCGCCGCCACCTCGTTTGCGGCCTGGGTGAATACCCTCCTGCTCTGGCGCACCCTGCGCCGGGAGGGGGATTTCCAGGCGGATTCCCGTCTGATTGCCCGTCTGCCCCGCATCGCACTGGCCAGCGCAGGCATGGGTCTGGGCCTTTGGGCCGCCACCGGGCCGCTCATGCCATGGCTCAACGGCGCCTATTGGGAGCAGGTGGTGGCCCTGGGCATTTTGGTAATCGGCGGCATTGTGCTTTATGGGGCCCTCGCGCAGGCCCTTGGGGCCATGCGCCTCAGAGAATTGAAGGCCGGTCTGAAGGGATCCCCCGCGCATCCTGAAGCGGCTGATTAAATCGACGGAAACCACCCGATGACCGAACCCCAATCCCCGGAAAGAGTGTCCCCGGAGAAGACCTCCGACGACGCTGCTCCGCAGTATGCCGGCCCGTCCCTGGTCTTTTCCGGGGTCCAACCCACGGGCAATCTCCATCTCGGCAACTATCTCGGGGCCATCAAGCGTTTCGTGGAAATGCAGGATGGAGAGATGAAGTGCCTGTACTGCGTGGTGGATCTCCACGCGATCACCGTATTCCAGGACCCGGCACAACTTGCCCGCAATACCCGGGAGCTGACCGCCGCCTATATCGCCTGCGGCCTGGATGCGGAGCGCTCCATCATTTTCAACCAGTCCCAGGTGCCTGAACACGCGGAACTCGCCTGGATCTTCAATTGCGTGGCGCGCATGGGCTGGATGAGCCGGATGACCCAGTTCAAGGAGAAGTCCGGCAAGAACAAGGAAAACGTCTCCCTGGGCCTTTTTGCCTATCCGGCGCTGATGGCCGCCGACATTCTGGCCTACAAGGCGACCCACGTGCCCGTGGGTGAGGACCAGAAACAGCATGTGGAACTGGCCCGGGACATCGCCCAGAAATTCAACAACGATTTCAATGCCCCGGCCTTTTTCCCCCAGCCTGAGCCCCTGATCCAGGGGCCTGCGACCCGGGTCATGTCGCTGCGGGACGGGTCGAAGAAAATGTCCAAATCCGACCCTTCCGACGCCTCCCGCATCAATCTGGTGGATGACGCGGACGCCATCGCCCAGAAGATCCGCAAGGCCAAGACCGACCCGGAACCTTTGCCCGAGGCCGTCGACGGTCTTGAGGAGCGGCCCGAGGCGCGCAATCTCGTGGGGATTTATGCCGCCCTCGCGGGGAAAACCGTGGCGGACGTTATGCCCGACCTGGCGGGCAAGCCTTTTTCCGAGTTCAAGCCCATGCTGGCGGATCTGGCGGTCTCGGTCCTCAATCCCATCGGTGAGGAAATCAGGCGTCTTGGCAGCGACCCGGCGGAAATCGACCGGATCCTGGCCCGCAACGCTGAGCGGGCGCGGGCGATCGCGACCCCGGTCATGGACGACGTGAAGGGCATTGTCGGTCTGGTCGGGTCCAGGCAGACGAAAGCTCAAGCGGCAGGCGCACCCTCGGTGCAGAGCCCGGCCTCCTCCCTTTAAGTCGACCCTGACCTTTAAGTCTGCCCTGATTTCAGGGGGTTATGGCTCTCAAGAGCCTGTGCCTTCAGTGCAACAGTTCCACCCGATTCCCATTGGTCCGTCTGGTAAAGCCCGTCAAGAGAGCCTATTTGGCGGAGGATCGGAACGAGGCGTTAACGGTTTCTCCGCGAAAGGACCATGACTCTTCCACGAATTAACCAAGCCTTAACGGCTAAGAGACTTGTGTGGAAATGGGCCAGGGTTCGCAGTGTTGGGGAGGCATGCGTCCGGGAAGGAATTTGGATGCGGAAGAAATGGTTGGCCACTGGAGCCATTGCTGGCTTTGGGGTGTTGGCCGTGCAGGTCCTGGGAACGGGGCTTTTGGGAACAGGGTTCGGACCCGCTGCAGACCTTGAAGGGGTTGGCGCGGAAACCGCTCCTGTTGTCCTCAAGCGTCCGGGCCTCGACCTGATGATTTCCACGGCCTGGGCGAAAGAGTCTTGCTGCTGCGACCAGGGTGATCAGGTCACCGTGACCGATCATGGAACCTGCGCCGGTATGAATGGCGGCTGCGTCGCCCAGGATCGTTGCGAAATACCCGGCGAGACCCAACAGTCCGGCGTCAGCCGTTCCGACGTGTCCTACTCCGCGTCGATGATACCGTTCCAATCCTCAATGTCCCGATAACATCGGGCTATTCCAGGATGACTACGCCCGGACTGTGCTCCGGAAGGAACGATCCATGAGCGTTTTGCGCTGGCTCCTTGCCCCATTCCGCTGGCTTCGCTGGTTGATCCTGTGGCTGCGTGACCGGCTGGCCTATGGTGATCGGGGGCCGCTGCCCGCCATTCTCATGTGGCTGACCCTCGTCCTCGTGAGTGCCTTGCCGTTCTATTACGCCATCGGCATCGCCCTCACCCACACCATTGATGACAGTCTTGAGCCGGTGGACGCGGTGGTTGTGCCGGCGGGTGGCAGCCATGGTGTGGCCGTCGCGGAAGCGTTGGTGCGCCGGGAAATTGAGGGGAATGGCTGGGTCGCCAACGACCCCTGGTTCCGTCCCTGCACCTTTTGCGACAATATGGCGAACTATCAAAGCGGCATGGTTGCGGCCCTGGCCCGGTTCACCCAGGCGGTGGAGACCCTCAATGGTGGGGGCGCCGATGAGGATTTGAGCCAGGCAGCCTCCTTGACCGAGCCTCCGGACCTTTGGGTGTGGGAACCAAGCCGCAGCCCCTGGCCCCAAGCCAGTTCCGAGGCGCTTTATCTCAACGCTGCCGCTGCCCTCGGCCGGTACAACACCCGGCTCAGCGAAGGGAGCGCCGTCTTTGACCGGGGGCCGACGGGGCTTTTCCGTCTGGTCAACGCCAGTGCCGACGATCTGTCGGCCGCCATCACAAGCTTGTCCACGGCGATCCGGGACACCAGGGGCGGCCTTCTGTTCGATTGGCGGTCTGATGATCTGTTCTACCGGACCAAGGGTCAGGCCTACGGCCATGCCATGGTGCTCAGGGCCCTGGCCCGGGACTTCAAGGCAATCCTGTCTGAAAAAGCTATTGAATCGGACCTGCAAAACGCTGTTGCCTTGTTGGATCAGGTGGTGGCGATGAAGCCCTGGATCGTGGTGAATGCTCGCCCGGACAGTCAGCTGCTGCCCAACCACCTGACGACCCAGGGGTTCTACCTGCTGCAAGCGGAAGCAGCCCTGCGGGACCTCGCGGCCCGGCTTTGAGGCAGACCTGTCGCCCAAGCCCGGCGCGGCAGGGCGGTGCGGCGGGACCCGGTCATAAAAAACTGGGTCGGGAAAAATGAGACTGGCCAAGCCTGAAACTGGCAGAGGGCATCCCGGGTCGTGATCCGGGCTACGGGGAATTGGGGATGTTCACGTTTCTTGCGGTGCAGATCGGTTTGGGGCTGGCGGGGTTTGCCGCCTTGCTCGGTGTCCTGTCGGATCGGGTGCGCCGGACCTCGAAAGGGGTGATGAGCGGTCCCTGGAGCAATTATCCCTTGCCGGGGCTGGTGATGGGCGTCGACTACATTGTCTTTGTCATACCCACTTTGCTGGCAATCTCATTCCTGACCCTGATGGCCGGGGCGTCCCTGGAACCGGCCGCGCCGATCGCCGGGGCTGTGGTGCGGGTGACGAGCCTGTTGGGCTTTTTCATTCTGGCCGGGGTGGCGATCGTGTTCTGGCGCGGGTTCACCGACCGCACCCGCACGGTTCTGCGTGCGCTCAGCATTGCGGTCGTCATGGCTGCCCTGATCTCCAGGGATCTGGCTCCGGGCTTCTGGGAGTCCTTCTTTCAGACCGGGGATCAAAGCGACGCTGTGCTCGAAGTCAGGCTCGAGGGCATCCCGCAACACGCTCTTGGCCCTGATGAAATCTTCGAACTCTGAAACCCGCTCATTCGCGTCGCCGCCCGTCGCCCGTCGCCTGAGGGGGGACCTTGAGCATGAGGCGTTTAATCCGCATCATGCTCAAGGCCGCGACTGCGGTCCGGCGCCACTGCGCCGCCCTCGCGGAGGCGCCTCGCGCCGTGAGCGAAAAAACTAGAGCGGCAGCCACCCTGTTTAAAGGTGATCGTGATTTTGCGCCCGCCGCTCTAAGCGGTGATTTCCGCCAGGGCCGCGTTCTCCGCCTTGATCCTGATCCACAGGACCGGGGCATGGAGGAGGGAGACCACGAGGGCCAGCAGCGGTTCGCCAAGGGCCAGCGGCACCACCGCGATCTCCGCGATCACCAGCCAATAATTCGGATGCTTGATAAACTTGTAGGGCCCCCGCGCCACCAGGGGTTCGTTGAGAATGATGATCCGCGTGGTCCAGCGTGGGCCGAGAGAGGCGAGGATCCAGACCCGGAAGACCTGGAGCAGGGCGTAGGCCGCCACAAAAGGCCAGACCAGGGCCGCGTTCCATCCGAAGACCCACATGGCCACAAGCCAGGACGCATGGAACCCCACCATGAGCGGATAGTGCCCGGCACCAAATTCCTTGGCGCCCCGTGCGAGCAGCTTGTCCGTGTTTTGCTTGGCGATGCGCAGTTCCACCAGCCGCTGGAAGGTGACCACACCAAGCAGGGCCGCACCGCCGCCCACCGCACTCAGAGAAAATCCGTCCACCATTTGTCCGTCTCCCCAATCGAAGCCGGCCCCCCAATCCGAGACCGGTCTTCCCCGCCGTTCAGCCGCGCCACTCAGCCGGATCCGTTCAAGCGGACGCGGCTCTGCCGTCTTGTCGCCAAAAGCACGCAGCACTGCCGCGCGGGCGGCGCATGATGCATCTTGGTCGGAGCGCGCCCACGAGTCACAACGTCAGTGAGCGGCGCAATAGTCCAGATTTACGGGCTTTCCGGGTGGAAAATCGCGCACACCTCCCCGGGAGGCGCTTCAGGCGTCGAAGTAAAGCGGCAGCATGCTCGCTGTAAAGCCCGGACCGAGGGCCGCCAGCACCTGGGTGCCCCGGGGTTTGCGGGCCAGCACCTGCTGCAGGATGAAATGCACCGTGGGCGCGGACATGTTCCCGTAGCCCTTCAGGATCTCCCGCTCCACATCCAGGCTGCCGTCCTCCAGGTTCATGGTCTTCTCGATGGCCTCAAGCACCTTGACCCCGCCCGGGTGACAGACAAAACGGCTCACGTCCGTCAGGGGCAGTCCCATTTTGCCAAGGCAGGCCTCCACGGCACCGGCAAAATTGGTCTCGACGAAGGGGGGGATGGAACGGTCGAAAATGACGCCAAAGCCGGTCTCTTCCACATCCCAGCCCATGATCTCCAGAGTATCCGGCCAGGTATGCTCCGCACCCGCACCAACCAGGGGGCCGTCGATTCCCTCCGCCGCCGGACCGCTGGCCAGGCACAGGGCCGCCGCACCGTCACCGAACAGGACCGTGGCGATGATGTCCGCCTTGCGCAGCCGGTCATCCCGGAACGACAGGGTGCAGGCTTCCACGCAGACCAGCAGCACCTTGGAACCCGGGGCAGAGGCGGCCATGCGCCGGGCGATGGAAAGCCCGGTCACCCCGCCCGCGCAGCCCAGGCCGAACACCGGCACCCGGTGCACATCCTCGCGGAACCCCATGGCCGTGAAGGCCTGGGCCTCCAGGCTCGGCGTGGCGATGCCCGTGGAGGAGACGGTCACCACCGTATCGATTTCCGAGGCGTTCCAGCCCGCTTCCGTCAGCGCCTGCCGGGCCGAGCCGATGAACATGCCCGTTGCCCCTTCCAGATACCGGGCCGTGCGTTCGGGCCAGTCCTTGGCGTTCTCGAACCATTCGAAGGGGCACACGGAGTAACGGGTTTCCACACCGGCGGTGGCAAAGGTCTTGGACAGACGGTCAAAGTCGGGAAAGCGCGGGCCCAGGATCCGTTTTGCCGTCACCGCCACAACGGATTGGGGAAGCGGGTGGGGCGGCACGGCGGTGCCCATTCCTGCGAGGCGGACGGGAACGGGCGCATTCGGAAACTCGGAAACCATGGGCAGTTGATCCTGTGGTGAAAATGAGCGGGGAACGCAGCGTGTCCTGTCCGGGACGGGACCGCCAGTGATAGCCCGGTTTGCGGGTTCTCAACGGGGCCTGTTCCGCGCAAGGGTTGCCAGCAGAGCCGGCAAGGCAAAAAGGCATGTCAAAAGGGCGATGCCAATGGTCATGACCGCAAAGGCAGCGAAGGTGGAAATCCCCGGCGACCAGCTCCAATAGGCCGGGGACAGCCCCAGAATGAGCACCAGACTCGTCACCACCAGGACCGGACCGACCAGGCGCAGGGCCCGGCACAGGGCGGCCCGGGGTGTGCGGAAGGGCCGCAAGTGCCAGTAGCCGTTGATGAGATGGACCGTATCGTCCACGGCAATACCCAGGGCCACGGTCATGGCGAGGGCACTGGTGATCCGCAGGGGCAGGCCCAGCAGATACAAGGTGGCGCCGATGGCCACCACCGGCAGCAGATTGGGGATCAGGGTAATGACGATCACCCGGGCGGACCGGAACGCCAGACCCACCAGCCCGGCCGCCGCCACGGCTGCCAGAAGCAGCCCAAGGCTCAGCCTGGTGATGATGTCGATGCTCGACCGGGCCGCCAGGACCGCGAGCCCCGTCGCCGCGCCGGTGAGATCCTGACCGAGCGCCGCGCCCGCCGCCGCTTCCGCCTTGGCCGCTGCGTCAACGAGTTCCGCATTCGTGTCCGCCGCCAGGGTAATCGCCAGGGCAGGCTGGCGTCCGTCCCGTGAAAGGATGAGCCCGCTCAAGCCCTCCGGTGCCGCCTCGAACACGGATTCCAGACGGGGCCGGGAGACCGGGCGGCCCGTATCCTGGAGCCACTCCACCACGCTCCAGGCGGAGAACACCGTCGCCCCCGGGAGAGCGGCCTCGACGGCCCGATGGATCCGCGCAAGCTCCAGGGCGCCCGTCATGGGATCCGCATCGGACGCGTCCGCTTGGGTAAGAGGGAGCGGCAGGTGGATGGTCTGGGCACCGCCGAACTCCGTGTTCAGACGGCTGATGGCCTCATACACTTGGGAGTCCTGGGGGATGTCTTCAAAGGGCGAGTAGTCCGGGGCCACTTGCAAATGGGCGATCCCCAAAGTCACGACCGTGACCGCCGCCAGACCGGTCACGACCCGTCGCCGGGCGTCCAGATATGAGGCGGTGTGGAGGGAGATCCCTTCCATGGCCTGGGCAATCCAGGTCCAGCCCCGCAATTCAGCACCCTTTCTGGCCTGCATGGGCGGTTTGGGCCGCCAGCCCAGTTTCAGGGCCACCCACACGCTCACCGGATGGAGCACCATGCTCGCCAGGAAAACCGCGCCCACGGCGCAGGCCCCGATCACGCCGAACTCGGCAATGGCCTCGGACCCGGACAGGGTGAAGGTGAGAAAGGCGGCCATGGTGGTCAGGGCGGAGAGCGCGCAGGCGGGGCCGCAAAAGCAGATCGGACCCTTGAGGGCGGCAAAGTCATAGTTGGCCGCATGGAGATCCCGCCGGGCGGCATAGACAAGGTGCATGCTGGAGGCAAAGGCCAGGGCGAGCACCAGCAGGGGCAGATCGTTGAGCAGCACGGTCATGGGAATACCGAGCCAGCCGAAAGCGCCGTAGATGCCGAGAATGGCAAGCACGGGCATCACCGCGACCACCACCGCATCGGCCAGCACCCCCAGCAGCAGCACACCCAGAAAAAATCCGATGGCCAGTCCCGCGGAGAGCAAAAGCGGCTGCTCACTGAAAATCCGCTTGATCACTTCGCCCCGGACCACTGGAAGCCCGCTGAGCTGCACCGTCAGATCCGGGGCCTCGGCGGCCTGGAGATCCCCCAGCCCCGTTTCGAAGGCCTGGGTGAGGGCCAGCCTGTCCTCGCCGCCCAAGGAGTCGCCATTGTCGGAGGTGAAGGCCAAGTCCACCATAATGAGGGCCGCCGAGAGGTCCCGCGCCAGAAGCCTGCCGCCATTGAGGGGATGATCCGCCAGGGTCTGGGGGCTTGCCGGTTGCGGCGGCTGGTCCAGGAGATCGGTCAGGGGGGCGGTCGGTTCATCCTCCATATCGAAGAGGGCGTCCATGTCCACCGCCGGGCCTGCCGCCGCTTCCAGCCGGTTCAGGTCCAGGGCTGACAGGCTCCCCTGGACAGGGTCAAGGGTGCCCATGCCCCCCGCCAGGGCCTGGAACTGGGACCAGTGTTCCGGATCGGAAAAATTTCCATCCACGATCACCGCGACCGTGGCTGAGCCGTCGGCGAACCGGGAGGCAAAGGCGTCATAGGTGCGAAAGGCGGGGCTGTCGGCCCGAAACAGGGAGACCGGGTCGTCGGCAAAGCGCAGTTGCACGGCGCCCATCACCGAAAGGATGATGAAGGCAAGGCTCAACACCAGCATCAGTCGGGGGCGCGCGACGGACACAAGCCCAAGGTTTTCAAGGCCGAAGCCGATGGACCAGCCCCTGCTGGCTTTCTGGACTTCAGGCACGTAGGGCTCCACGGTCTCTGCCGGATTCGTCAGCGTCAAAGGCATTCTCCCCCGGGATCCCCCACCGAATCCCATCACCGGCCGGCAGCCATGGCATGAGCCACCCGCAGAGTTCCAGCGCGGGTCTTAGCAGACCCTGGCCCAAGCCGGAAATCACTTCCGGTTCGGCCCCGCCTTCAACTCCTCCTTTCGGGCTGCTCCAAAGACGCTCTTGAAGCGGATTGCGGGGAGACGGGAGTGATGGCAGCATCCGGCCCATGACAGACAAATCTCCTTTCACCGTACCCTCGGCAATTGCCCGCACCCACGCAGATGCGAAGGGATCCGGGGCGGCGATCGATCCTGCACCGGTCCGCAAGCTTCTGGTCATTGTTGATGACACACCGGAGGCCCAGAACGCTTTGACGTATGCCTGCAACCGGGCGGCTGTCACGGGCGCGCATATTGCCCTTCTGGCTGTAATCGGGCCAAAGGACTTTCAGCAATGGGCCGCCGTTCAAGAAGTGATGCAGGAAGAAGCGTTCGATATGGCCCGGGTGCAACTCTATGAGCTTGCGGGGCAGGTGTCGAAAGTGACGGGGCGCCCGGCGGAGTTCATCCTGAAAAAGGGCGACATGCTGGAGCGGGTCCATGACGTGATCGCCGATGACCCGTCGATCCGGCTCCTGGTGCTCGGGGCAGCGGCGGGATCCGATGGGCCGGGCCCGCTGATTTCCAAGATCGCCGCGGACAGCGGCAGTTTTCCTGTCCCGGTGACCCTGGTTCCTGGCAACCTGGGCGCCGACCAGATAGCGTGAGCGCCGGGCAATCCGTGAACCAGACACTGTGGCGACCGCGAGGACAGGGGAAGGACCAGACCATGACCGAGACCAAAGGCACGGGCCGCGAGAAAAGTTCCCTGGGACGCCGGGTGGCGGCGGCTGTGGGCCTCGGGTTCGTTCTGGTGTTCGCCTTCGCCCTGATCATGCAGCTCACTGCCGAGTTCGTCAGCTGGGTGACCAATACCCGGATCAGCTTCCTGTTTCCCATGGGCATTGCCCACGCCTTCACCGATACCGCCTATCTGGCCAGCGTGATCCTGGGGCTCAGCCTCACGGCCCTTGTCATTGCCCTGATCCTCTTCTGGCGGATGACCCAGATCGAAGCCCGCAGCCGGATCTGGGACGAGCGCCTCGCGGACATGGAACGCCGCCAGGACGCGGACGGACGCTGACCGGATTTTCCCCGGGACCGGTCACCCGGGCTGGCGCCAGGGTGGACGACCACGGGGTCCGTGTGCGGTGTTTCGACCGGGTGCGGGCGACGTGTCAGGCACGGGACCATCAGGACACGGGCGCATCAGGAAACGGGGCGGAACAATTCCTTCAGCTCCCGGACACCCCGCAGCCGGTGAAAGCCGATCGACTTGAGCTGTACGGAACAATCGAGCCCGGCGAATGTGGCCGTGGCCAGTACCGGTTCGCCAAGCTGCTTGGTGAGCGCCTCCACCCGGACAACTTCATTGACCGCCGCGCCGATCACGGTGAAGTCCAGACGGTCCGGCGCCCCCACATTCCCGAAGGCCACCTCTCCGGCATGGAGCGCGAAACCGGCCCGCAGTCGGTGAACTCCCGCAGGCAGATCCTGCGCGGTGATGGCCTCAAGGGACTCCCTGGCCTTGCGCACGGCTGTGTTGGCGCCGCAGGCCACGTGGTCGATCCGGCGTTGATCCGCGTTCTGCTCGATGGGGAAAATCGCCAGGACACTGTCGGCGATGATCTTCACGATGTCCCCGCCGAAATCCTGAAAATGCTTGGCCACGGTCTCGTGGTAGATGCCCAGCAGGCGGATGGTTTCATGGGGCGGCAGGCGGTCGGCGTTGGTGGTGAAATCCCGCAGATCCGTGCACACGATGATCGCGTACATGGCCTCGCACTGAAAACGGCGGATGCGTCCCTGTTCGATCCGCTCCGCCGCCGCCTTGCCCAGATAGGTCCGCAGCAGAGTGGTGGTGATATTGCGCCGCCGTTCGATCTCCAGACGCATGCTCAACAGGGGCAGGGTTTCCTGGAGCAGGGCGAGGTGATGGTCGGTGAAGCCGCCGGGGTTTTCGGTGGTGAAGGAAATGAAATACGGGGATCCGTCGGAGAAAATGAGCGGTGCCGCGAGATAGTCCGTGGCGCCTTCCTGGCGCCGGTCCTCAAGGACCGGGAAGTCGATGGGACAGTCCGCGCGGTGGAGTGGCCGGCGGATGGGTCCGCCCCCGTCATCGATGACCTTGATCGGGCTGGCCAGATAACCCTCTGAGTCCGGATTGCCCGTGTACTCAAACACCACCCGGCCCGGACCCTGCTCCGGCCGCCAGCCGATACCGATAATGTCAATCTGGGGGTGGGCATCATCCAGGATGCAGGTCACCCGCTGCAACGGCACGCCGGCGTCCACGAGGCGCTCACAGGCCCCTCCCAGGATTTCCTGGGGGTCCAGACTCACACCGCTATGGTCGGCAAGCCAGGACACCGCCGGATTGCGCAGGACCGAAAGCGCGGACAGGGGTTCGCTTTCCCCGGACCCCGGTGCTTCCGTCGTTTCCGATGTCCGGGCCGCCACGGCGTCGGCCCTGGTTTCGGATGACCCGGTTGCAGATGACTTGTTTTCAGATGGATTGTTTTCAATGTGCGGCACGGCCCTGTCCTCACCCTTCCAACGCGCTCAGCCGTTCCGGGCAGACCATTCCAGGTGAGGCGGCAGCGGCCTGGCGGCCTCACCGGATTCATGCCCGCTCTTTGGATCTTGCTGGCAACACCTTATATGTGTCGCGAGTAAGCGCCCATTGAAGGGCTTGCCGCCACGCACGAGCCAGCACCGGAGATCAAGGCCATGTTCATCCAGACCGAATCCACCCCCAATCCCGCGACCATGAAGTTTCTGCCCGGCCGCACGGTCATGGAGCAGGGCACCCGGGAATTCACCTCCCTGGAGGAAGCCTCCGTGTCCCCCCTGGCCCGGTCCCTGTTTCAGATCGGATCCGTATCCGGTGTGTTTTTCGGCGCTGATTTCATCACGGTCACCAAGACCGAAGGGGAATGGGCCCACCTGAAGCCTGCGGTGCTGGGCGCGATCATGGACCATTTCTCCACGGGACTGCCCTTGTTCGACGAAGGCGCGGCGGTCGAGGATTCCCACTCCGCTTATGAAGGGGATGACGAGGAGATCGTGGCGCAGATCAAGGAGCTGCTGGATACACGGGTGCGCCCGGCAGTGGCACAGGACGGCCGCGACATCGTCTACCACAGCTACAAGGAAGGGACAGAGTTCCTCCAAATGCGCGCTGCCTGCGCCGGTTGTCCCTCTTCCACGATGACCCTGAAAATGGGCATCGAGAACATGCTGCGCCATTACATTCCCGAGGTGGAGGAAGTCCAGCCGGTCGAGATGTAAGACCGGCATCACACCAATGGGACCAGGGACCAGGGACCCGGTCCCTGGCTCCCACGGGGCCGCCGATGCGCCGGACCATCCGGGGCCCACGCCCATAAGTGTGATTGATCCGTGGGCTGCCCGGCCTGCCGAAGCCCCGCAAATCTTGCGCCCCTCCAAATCCGCGCCTCGCCGCCGTTAACAGGACCCGACCATGACTGATGCTCACGCCGCAGACGCAACGCCCAAGGCACCGAAATCCATCCTCAGTGACGAGGGCATGGATCTGATCTTCCGGGAAGCGCGCACCCATTTTGCCTGGCAGGACCGGCCCGTGCCCAAGGCGCTGCTCCAGGCGGTTTACGATCTGATGAAATGGGGTCCGACCAGCGCCAACTGCTCTCCGGCACGGCTTGTGTTTCTGACCACGGCCGAGGCCAAGGAGCGCCTGAAGCCCCATCTCATCGGCAGCAATGTGGATAAGACCATGAGTGCGCCGGTCACGGTGATCGTGGCCCATGACCTCGAATTCTATGAGCGCATTCCGGATCTCTTCCCCCACAACCCGGATGCCAAGGGCTGGTTTGAAGGCAATGACGCGGCCATCCAGGCGACCGCTTTCCGTAATGGCTCGCTCCAGGGTGCCTATTTCATGATCGCCGCCCGGGCCCTCGGCCTGGATTGCGGACCCATGTCCGGTTTCGACAATGACGGGGTCGACACGGCGTTCTTCCCCGGCGGCAAGTGGAAATCCAATTTCCTCTGCAATATCGGCTATGGCGACCGGTCCCAGCTGTTCGAGCGGGGACCGAGGCTGGCGTTCGATGATGCTTGCCAGGTGCTCTAGACCCGGCCTCCCATGCTGATCTTGGCCATCGACACCTCACTTGCCCATTGTTCCGTAGCCGTGGGCTCTCTCGCTGCGGGCCCCGCCGATGTCGCGAGCCTTGCGGTCTCCAGCGTGCCTCTGGAGCGGGGGCAGGGAGACCGGGTGGTGCCTCTTATCGATGCGACCATCAAAGAGGCGTCCATCAAGCCCGCTGAACTGGACCGGATCCTGGTGACGACGGGTCCAGGCGGATTTTCCGGCGTGCGCGCCGGGATTGCTGCGGCCCGGGGCATGGCGTTGGCCCTGGATTGTCCCTGCCTGGGTATTACGTCCCTGGAGGCCCTGATCGCAGGTCTGCCGACCTCCGAGGGTCCGGCAACCGATTTTTCGATCATCGATGCCCGCCGGGGGATGGTGTTTCTTCTGACCCGGGGGCAGGTGCCGGAGATCTGCGGCCTGGAAAGCGCCGCCCGGGCCATCGCCCAAGCGGCTGGGACTGGACCAGTGCGCGTCACCGGTCCCGGGGTGGGGCTTCTGGACCCGGTTCTAGGGGCGCGGAGTAATCCCGTCCTCCATCCGGTGGCCGCCATCGATCCCCACGCCCTGTTTTCCTTTGCCCTGGATGATCCCGGCGCCCGGCCGCCCCGCCCGCTTTATTTGCGCCCCCCCGATGCGACACCGGCCAAGCCCCCGCCCTGGCTGAAAAAGGACGGCACACAGGCCGCCGGCGCGCTCCCGCCGCAAGACCGGGACCGGGTCTGATGGAGGTGGTCGCGGCGGGTCCCGCCCACGGAGAGGTTCTGGCGGGGATCCACGAGGCGTGTTTCCCCGAAGGCCCGGTCTGGAGCGCCGGGAGTTTCCAATCCCTGCTGGCCATGCCCGGCAGTCTGGGCCTGGTGGCGGTCCGCGAGACCATGCCCATGGGGTTCGTGCTTGTGCAGGCGGCGGCGGATCAGGCGGAACTGATCCTGATTGCCGTGCTCCCCCAGGCCCGCCGCCAGGGCGTTGCTCGGGATCTTCTGGATCTGGCCATTGCCCGGATCGGGAATCAGGGCTGCAATTCATTGTTTCTTGAAGTGGCGGAGGACAATCTTGAAGCCCTGGCCGCCTATAGAGCCATGGGTTTTGAAGCCTCCGGCCGCCGCAAGGGCTATTACCGGCGCCCGGCGGTCCTGGCCACCGGAGCGGATCGGCACAAATCACCAATGGTGCGCGTGGACGCCATTCTCATGAGGCGGGTTTTAGTTTAGAGTCATTCTAAAGAGTGCTGTCCGCGACAACGCCCCGGCACGCTGGCAGGCGCCACGGACCGGATCTTGCCGGATGACGCGTCCACGCCCGTCGCCAATAAGACATTATAAGGAGCCTGTGGAATGGCCTTGGTTGAGGATACAGGATCGGGTGACCGTCTGGAGAAACTCTGCGTCGAACGCGGTATGCGCATGACGGAGCAGCGGCGGGTCATCGCGCGGGTTCTGTCCTCCTCCGATGATCACCCGGATGTGGAAGAGGTCTATCGCCGGGCGTCCCGGGTGGATCCCAAGATCAGCCTTGCCACGGTCTACCGGACGGTGCGTCTCTTCGAAGAGGCCGGCATTGTCGAGCGTCTCGACTTCCGGGATGGCCGGGCCCGCTATGAAGAAGCCCGTGAAGAGCACCACCATCACCTGATCGATATCGAGACCGGCGAAGTGGTGGAATTTCAGAACGAAGAGCTGGAGCGGCTGAAGGAACGGATCGCCGAGGAGCTTGGGTTCCGCCTGATCGATCACCGCCTGGAGCTTTATGGGGTGCCCTTGTCCCGAGACTCCAATACCCGCACCCGCACCCTGCGCCGGGTGAAGCTGTCCTGACCCGGCAAGCCGCCCCCGGGGCTGTTTGGTATTTTCTTGCGGGTTATGGGCCGCTGGCCTAGTCTGAAAGACTATCAAAACGGCGCAGGTGCCAGCATTCCTTGACCAGCCAGCGCACCAACCAGCTTCAAGGACACTGCAATGCCCCAGTTGCGGGCCGCCCTTCTTTTCATCGGGTTTCTCCTGATCACCGCGACCTGCGGCGTGATCCAATGGATCTTGAAGCGGACGGGTGCTCCCTGGCGGCGGACCTTCCCCCAGGTGTATTACAAGCTGATCTGCCGGTTTCTGGGCATCCGTGTGCGGGTTCAGGGCACCATGGTGCGGGACCGCCCTGTGCTCATCGCCGCAAATCACACATCCTATCTGGATATTGTCATTCTCGGATCCGTGGCTCCCGTGTCGTTCATCGCCAAAAGTGAAGTGGCGGAATGGCCCCTGTTCGGTCCCCTGGCCAAAATCTCGGGCACGGTTTTCGTGGAACGGGACCGGCGGGCGCGCACCGGCCAGCACCGGGACATGATTCAGGGCCGTCTGCGCGCCGGGGACACCCTCGTTCTGTTTCCCGAAGGCACCACGAGCGACGGCAACGGGGTTCTGCCGTTCAAAAGTGCCCTTATGGGTGCCGCTCAGCCCTCAAAGGATGATCTGGCCCGGGGTGTTGCCGCAGCGGAAGTCCAGCCCGTGGCCGTGGCCTATACCCGGCTTCACGGTGTGCCCATGGGCCGCCAATACCGGCCGTTCTTTGCCTGGTACGGAGACATGGAACTGGTGCCCCATCTCTGGGAAGCCTTCCGCCTGGGGCCCGTGGATGTGGATGTTCACTTCTATCCGCCTGTGGAGTTCAGCCAGTTCGAGTCCCGCAAGGACCTGACCGCCGCCTGCGAAGCCATGGTGGCGGCGGGTGTGGGTCATGCCCTGTCCGGGCGCGACGGCCTGGCCGGTCCGGTCTATGAAACCAAGCGGGCGAGGCGCGCCCGCAACGGCTCCCATGGATTTGCCGGACGGGGCTCTCTTGTCTGCGACCCTGCCCTTACCCATACAGTAGGGGGATCTTGAGTTGGACGGCTCAAGCCAGTGATGCTCTCAATCGGAGACCCACTGGCCCGGCGGGCCTGACGCGGGGATCGGACTATGTGTTAACGCGGCCGTGCCCCATTGCGGGCGGGCTGGTTTGGATCATTTTTTGGGATTTGCGGAAGGCCAGTGACCAAGCGCCTGTTCATTAAGACCTATGGCTGCCAGATGAATGTCTACGATTCCGAACGGATGACGGAATTGCTGACACCCCTGGGCTATGCCGCCACCGACGCGCCCGATGACGCGGACATGGTCGTCCTCAACACCTGTCATATTCGGGAAAAGGCCGCCGAGAAGGTCTATTCGGAATTGGGGCGGATCCGCAAAATCAAGGAAAGCCGGGAGCGCCCTGAAGACATGATCATCGCCGTCGCCGGCTGTGTGGCCCAGGCGGAAGGGGCTGAGATCATGCGCCGGGCGCCGGTTGTGGACATGGTGGTGGGCCCCCAGGCCTACCACCGGCTGCCGGAACTGGTGGCCCGTGCCGCCCGCGGTGCGGGGCAGGTGATCGACACTGATTTTCCCGTGGAAGACAAATTCGACGAACTCCCCAAGGCTCGCGTGGCCAAGGGCCCGGCGGCGTTTCTGACCGTCCAGGAAGGTTGTGATAAGTTCTGCACCTTCTGTGTCGTCCCCTATACCCGGGGCGCGGAGTTCTCCCGGCCCGTGGCCCAGGTGCTGGCGGAAGCCCGGGCACTCATGGACCGGGGCGTGCGGGAAATCACCCTGCTGGGCCAGAATGTGAATGCCTATCATGGCGAAGGACCCGATGGCGCGGCCTGGTCCCTGGGGCGGCTTTGCCGGGCGCTTGCCGATGATCTCGGTCTGGAGCGCATCCGCTATACCACCAGCCACCCCCGGGACATGGATGACGCGTTGATCGCCGCCCACCGGGATCTGCCCCAGCTTATGCCCTACCTCCATCTGCCGGTGCAGGCCGGGTCCGACCGGATCCTCAAGGCAATGAACCGTCAGCACACGGCGGAGGATTATCTCCGGCTGGTGGACCGGATCCGGGCGGCCCGTCCGGACCTTGCCCTGTCCGGCGACTTTATCGTGGGGTTCCCCGGTGAAAGCGACCGGGATTTCGAGGCAACCATGGCCCTGGTGCGCCAGGTGACCTACGCTCAGGCCTTCTCGTTCAAATACTCGCCCCGCCCGGGCACGCCGGCGGCTGCCGAGGGGCTTCAGGTGGAAGAGCATGTGAAAGCGGAGCGTCTGGCCGCCCTCCAGGATCTGCTCAATGCCCAGGCCAGCGCCTTCAATGCATCCCTGGCCGGACGGGTTCTGCCGGTCCTGTTTGAAAAGCCCGGTCGCCATGAGGGCCAGCTTGTGGGCCGCAGCCCCTATCTCCAGCCCGTCCACGCCGAGGCCCCCGCAGACGCGATGGGCCGCATCCTGAATGTCCGTATTGAGGAAGCCCGGTCCAATTCCCTCGCCGGTACCTTGGTTGAACCAGTTGCTGAACCTCACACCGGTCCGGTAACGGCAGAAGCCCGCCCGCTGATCCAGACGGTGACCCCATGACTGGCGCGCGCTTTCAGGGCGGCCTTCCCGCCACACCGCCCGAGGACGGCACCCAGAGCACCGGACCGGCGGGCAAAGGCGACGGCCCCGGCGACAGGGTCTTCGACTGCGAGAACATCCGTTTGCAGGCTGACTTGTGCGGTGAAAACGACCGCAACCTCGCCGCCATCGAACAGAAGCTGAACGTGACCCTGTTCCCCCGGGGAGACAGGATCGAGATCAAGGGCAAGTCCGGCGCTCCGGATCTGGCCCATGGTGTGCTGACCCGCCTCGCCCGTCTGGCCGCGGAAGGCCGGGATCTCGATCAGGGCGCCGTGGACGGTGCCATCCGCATGGTCATGGGCGGCGGTCAGAAGGCGGCGGGCCTTGAGCACATTTCCATCCGCACCCAGAAGCGCGCGATCGAACCGCGCACCCCTCTCCAGGCGGATTATATCAAGGCGCTCATGCGCTCCGAGCTGGTGTTCGCCCTGGGTCCGGCGGGGACGGGCAAGACCTATCTGGCGGTGGCTTATGGTGTGTCCCTGCTGATCAACCGGGAAGTGGACCGGCTGATCCTGTCCCGCCCGGCGGTGGAGGCGGGTGAGCGGCTGGGCTTCCTGCCCGGAGACATGCGGGAGAAAGTGGATCCCTATCTCAGGCCCCTGTTCGATGCGCTTCAGGACACCATGATCGGGGATCAGGTCCAGCGCCGGATGGATGCCGGGGAGATCGAGGTGGCCCCCCTGGCCTTCATGCGTGGGCGGACCTTGGCCCATTCGTTCATCATCCTGGACGAGGCCCAGAACACCACACCCATGCAGATGAAAATGGTCCTGACCCGGCTCGGGGAAGGCGCGCGCATGGTGATCACCGGCGATCCCAGCCAGGTGGACCTGCCCGACGGTCACCGGTCCGGACTCGATGAAGCCCTGAACATCCTTAAAGGTGTGCCCGGGATCGATTTCATCCGCTTCACCGAGGCGGATGTGGTCCGCCATCCTCTGGTGGCCCGGATTGTCCGGGCCTATGACCGGGCCCATGCCCAGGCCAAGGGACGCCAGAAAGCGCGGTTCAGGGATCGGGATACCGCTCAGACCGCTGCTGAATCTGGCCCCCAGGATACTGATCCGACCAGAGACGATGAGGCCCTGGCGACGCAGGCCGGTGTGGTGCCTCCGCCACAGGAGGGAGATGCGTCTGATGCATCTTGAGGTGGACATCGCCCTGGGGGACTGGCCCGAGGCAAGCATTTCTGCCGCAAGGGCCGCCGGTGATGCGGCCGCCGGTCTGGTGGCGGTGCTGCACGGCCGGGAAGCCGCCCTGCGCCTGAGCGATGACGCGGATATCCGCACTCTGAACAAAACGTTCCGGGGGCAGGACAAGCCCACCAATGTGCTGGCCTTTCCGGCCGCCCCGGCGCTCGACATGCATCCCCTGGAAATGCCGGTGAAGGCGGGACCCGCGGACGACACCATCGGGTCTGACCGTGCCGCGCCCCTGGGCGATATCATTCTGGCCTATGAGACGGTGGCCGCTGAGGCCGCCGCCCAGGGCAAGACTTTCGATCACCATGTGAGCCACCTTGTCGTCCACGGACTGCTGCATCTGGCCGGTTATGATCACGGCACGGATGAGGACGCGGACGAGATGGAGGCTCTCGAGGTGAGGATTTTGGCAACCCTCGGCATTCCCGATCCTTACGGGGCCGACCAAGGAGTAGCGATCCATGGTTGATACGACCATCGCCATGAATGACCTGGAGGACGACGGTGAGAGTATGAAGCCGGGCGGTTCCGCGAAGGCGGGACTTCTCGGCGTTCTGACCGCATGGTTCAGCCGGATGGGCCTGACGGGCCGGCGATCCGGTGAGTGGTCCGGAGACGGCACCGCGGATTCCATGCGCGAGCTTTTGCAGAACCATGAGGAAGGCTCCCGGCCCCTGAGTGATTCAGAGCGGGGCATGCTTCTCAACGTGCTCAAATTCCCGTCCCTGCGGGTGGACGACGTGATGGTGCCCCGGGCTGACATTATCGCCCTGGAAAAGGAAACCTGCTTCTGGGAGGCCATGGCCCTGTTCAAGGAAGCGGGCCATTCCCGCCTGCCCCTTTATTCCGAGACCCTCGATCACCCCATCGGCATGATCCACATCAAGGATCTTCTGGCGGCCCTGGTCCCGGAACCCGCAGAGGACGGAGCGTTCCCCGATGAGGTCCGTGCGCCGTCACTGCCTTTGAGCCGTCTGCGCAAGGATGTTCTGTTCGTGCCGCCTTCCATGCCCGCGGCGGATCTTCTGGTGCAAATGCAGAGCGGCCGGGTCCACATGGCCCTGGTGATCGATGAATATGGCGGGACCGACGGTCTGGTGACCATCGAGGATCTGGTGGAAAAGATCGTCGGCGATATCGAAGACGAACATGATGTGGACAGTGAGCCCGAGTGCACCGCTATGGAGAATGGCGGTTATCTCGTCAGTGCCCGCATGGAAATCGAAGAATTCCAGACGGAAACGACCCTTGATCTGCGTCTGGGCGCCGATGAGGACGAAGAGGTGGATACCCTGGGCGGCCTCGCGTTCACCCTGGCGGGACGGGTGCCCAAGCGGGGGGAGATCCTGCGCCATCCCCGCGGGTTCGATCTGGAAATCGTGGAAGCGGATGCCCGCCGGATTCGGCGTATGCGGGTGATCCCCCGGGCCAAACGGGGGGCGGAGGTGGCGCCATCCGGCGCGCTCTCGCCTCAGGCTCCGTCCAAAGGGGCGGGTGCCGGGACCCGCACCGGCACCGACAGCGACCAGGCAAACCCCTCCGACAAAATCGGGGAAGGCGGACGGGAACCGGCCTCCACGTCCTGATAGACAGGGTGCGCTGAGTCCCGTCCCGCTCTAGGCTGGGGGTGGGGCGGCAAATCGCTGCCGGAGCAGGGGTCGGACCGGCGGGCGGAACAGGGAGAGACGCGAGGCAATGGAACGCGTGGAGAAATCCGGGGCGGCGAGATCGAACCGGTCCGCCGCCGATGCAGCGCCGGACAGGCCCATGGCGGGACTGCCCGCAACGCCTGTGCCCGCGGCTGTGTCTTCCGGATTCCTGGCTGGTCTCTGGTCCGGCGCCCAAGGGTCGCGCCGTAGCATCGCGGGCCTTTCGGGGTTGCGCCGGGCTCTCTTTGCCATCGGGGCCGGTGCCTTCGGCGTTCTGGGCATGGCGCCGTTCTTCTTCGTTCCTGCTTTGCTGGTGTCTCTGGTGAGCCTGATCTGGCTCCTGGATGGGGCGGCGGCGGGTCCGTTGCCCATGCGCATCCGCCGAGGCGCCCTCACGGCCTGGTGCTTTGCCTTCGGATACTTTTTTGCCGGTCTGTTCTGGATCGGTCATGCATTCATGGTCGAGGCGGAGACTTTCGCCGCCTTGATGCCCCTGGCCATCAGCCTCCTGCCCGCGGGCCTTGCGTTGTTTCCGGCGCTGTTGCTGGGGCTGGCCATGGCCGTCTGGCGCCCGGGCACCGTGTCCCGGATTGTCCTGTTCGCGGCCCTCTGGACCCTTTCGGAATGGCTCCGGGGGCACATGTTCACCGGCTTTCCCTGGAACCTGATCGGTCTGACCTGGCTGGGTGTTCCGGCCATGGCCCAGGGTGCGTCCGTGGTCGGCATTTACGGGCTGAGCCTTTTGACCGCCCTGTTCTGTGGCGGTTTTGCCCGTCTCGGAGATGGGATGACGGACCGGGGGGACGATCCCGGCGAGCCCCGGGGGGCGGGCCGCTGGCTCAGGGCACCCTTGGCGATGCCCCTGGCATTAACGGTGCTGGTGGCGGGCATCGGGTCATGGGGCGCCCAACGCATTGCCGCGCATCCGGTTGAATCCGTCCCCAGCGTGACCCTGCGTCTGGTGCAGCCCAACACCGCCCAGACCGAGCGGCTGGACCGGGCCAATGATCCGATGGTCTGGGACCGGCTGGTGGGCCTGTCCCAGGACGCGCGGTTCGCAGGGGTGACTCACATCATCTGGCCGGAGTCCGCGCCCATGGGGTTTCTGGCCCGCAATCCGGAGCGGCTGAAGCAGTTGGGCTCCTCGGTTCTGGGACCGGAAATGGTTCTGCTGACCGGGTCCCTGCGCGCCGAGGACCGCCAGGAGGGCGGATATACATTCTACAACGGTTTTCTTGCGGTGGATGAGAGCGGCCGGGTCAGCGCCACCTATGACAAGCATCACCTGGTGCCTTTCGGCGAATACATGCCCTTCAAACAGCTGTTTGAGCTGGTGGGGATCGGCAAGATCGCCCGGGAAATCAGCGGCCTCAGCGCCGGTGCCGGACCAAGGACCCTGGCCGCGGGCGCTGGCCCCGCCTTTTCACCGGTGATCTGCTACGAAATCATCTTTTCCGGTGCGGTGGCCGACCGGTCCGATCGGCCAGGTTGGATCGTGAATGTCACCGACGATGACTGGTTCGGGAACAGCACGGGGCCGCGTCAGCACTTGGCTCTTGCCCGTATCAGGGCGGTCGAGGAAGGCCTTCCCGTCGTGCGCGCTGCCAATGGCGGGATCTCTGCCATTATAGATCCATTCGGCCGTGTGGAAGCGTCGCTTGCTTTGAAGACTCGCGGCGTCCTGGACGGGCGACTGCCCAAGGCGATGAAACCGACGATTTATAGCCAAATAGGCGATATTGCTGTACTGACTGCTATCCTTATTGTTGTTATGGCGGTGACTATCGGCTATATACTTACACAAACTTCCATGACCAACCGCTTTCGCAAATAAGTTGTTGCCCAATAATTGTAATAGCTTGATATACGTAATTGATGCACGACAGGCCGTCTGCAATCACGTAAACTCCAACCTTGGCGAGCAGGAAGCATGACCGTCCGGCCATACGCGCCTTGCGTGCGCGGGATAATTCGTTCATCCTGTATTTGTTGGTCGCGGTTATGATGGCCACGATCGCCGAGGAGTAGAGCACCCTTCTGGTCTATCCGCGGCGTGGATCCGCTGATAAATCCGGTTGTCCGCCGTCATGGTGAACAGCCCGGTGCGGGTGGGGTGTTGTCGTAAGGGTCCGGGCAGTCTCGCGACGGCCCATCTGCGGTTCCGAACCGGTGCGGTTCTGATCCGGAGCTGGGCACAGGGAGCGCCGTTCCCACGGATCTTGGGCCCTCAGGCAGGCTGACTGAGGCCAGATTGAAGGGATTAGCAGGGTGACGAAGAAAGTACCAAATCCGATCGATGTTCATGTGGGCAGCCGGGTCCGTCTGCGCCGAATGCTGGTGGGCATGAGCCAGGAAAAGCTGGGTGAGATGCTCGGCCTAACATTTCAACAAATTCAGAAATACGAAAAAGGGGCGAACCGGATCGGGGCAAGCCGCCTCTATCAAATCGCTCAGATCCTTGGCGTCTCCGTCCAGTTCTTTTTCGACGATATGCCCCAGGAACATGCCATTGACCATGCCGACGGCATGTCCGAAGACGATCCGGCACCGTTCGTGATGGACTTCGTCAGCAGCGCGGAAGGGCTCCAGCTCAATCGATCCTATACGAAGATTTGCGATGCCCAGGTTCGCAAACGTCTTCTCGAACTGGTGAAGTCCCTGAGCGGTGAGGTTGCGGTTCAACAGCCCGCGCCCGTCGCCGATGCAGACGCACCCGTTTCCTGATTTACGGTCGTATCCTTCTCAGGATGGCTTCATGGCTCGTGCACGTGGCTGGTCCCCATGACCGGTCTCGTGCTTGGTCACCGGAAACAATCCGCCCGAAAGCAATCGGGCAAGTGTTCGGTCAATGCGGGTTGTGCGCTCCATCCGTTGCACATGGTTCGCCCAGATAGAGTCATGGGCAACAATGTTGCGTTTGACCGCCGCGGACGGCCAGAACAAAAGTTATCCACAGGAATCGGGGCGCTTGGGTAGTTTTTCTTTCGGTTGGGGAAAGAAAACTAACCGGGAACCGGTTCCGTGCCTTGACCAGCCCTCCCAGACTTGTCAAAACCTCTGCCCAATGCTGCGGAGTGACGCGTTCCGGTGCCTGTATGCCGGCATGGCGAAGTCTCTCCAGAACCATCCGCAAGTCTGTGGATAAAAACGGTGTGGCAGACAGTCTGGGATGAATTTCCGGTCGAAATTGTCAAACTGTGGTTGTTTTTTGGTCCTCTGCCATGGAATGATCGCCGGCTGAGAAGACGGCATCGAGACCAACCATCCGGATTTCCGGGACTTCCCAACGATGGGGGGCGCCCGGTGCCGGTAACGTAATCGGCTAAGCTGCAGCCGTATGGTGTATTTGTGCCAACGGACTCATCTCTGGATGAGAACGCCGTAAGGATGCAGCGAAGTCTTTAGGCCTGACGTTCGTCTCTGTGGAGCGGGCTGCGGGGCCTCACCGTGGGAACCGGGATTGGACTTCGCGCCGGCGCGATGCTGGAGCCGGAAAGATCCTGGTGGTTGAGAAGATCTGGGGGCGACGGATTGGTCTCGCCTGTCATGAAAATGGCGAACCAGTCCGGTTTTATCGAAACGGCAGACCGATCACCGGTCGCCGGGTGTGGGAATGGGTGTTTGGCCGGAGGCACTTCGGGGGCCAAGCGCATAACGTGAAAACTGTATCCGGGTGCGTGGCGATTTCGCCCGCGCCGCGTGGCTCGGCATATCCGCGATACGCAAACAAGAAGGAACATAGCGATGAACAGGAAAGATTTTCTCTTCACAAGTGAAAGTGTGTCCGAAGGCCATCCCGATAAAATCTGCGACCGTATTTCCGACGCCGTGGTGGACACCTATTTGGGCCACCAGCCCGACGCTCGCGTTGCCGTCGAAACCCTCGTGACCACCAACCGGATCGTGCTGGCCGGCGAAGTGCGCGGCCCCGACAGCGTCACCCATCCGCACCTGGAAGAAGTGGCCCGTAACGCGGTTCGTGAGATCGGGTACGAACAGGAAGGCTTCCACTGGAAGGACGCCGAATTCAGCTGCTTTGTGCACCAGCAGTCCGCCCACATTGCCATGGGCGTTGACCAGAGCGGCAACAAGGATGAAGGCGCCGGTGACCAGGGCATCATGTTCGGTTTCGCCTGCGACGAGACCCCGGAACTGATGCCGGCTCCGATTTTCTACGCCCACAAGATCCTCAAGTCCCTGGCCGATGCCCGCCATTCCAACGAGCGCCCGGAACTCCAGCCCGATGCCAAGAGCCAGGTGACCCTGAAATACAAGGACGGGCGCCCGGTCGGCGCGACCTCCATTGTGGTCTCCACTCAGCACACGGAAGGGCTGACCCAGGATGATGTCCGTGAAATCGTCCGCCCCTACGTGGAAAAGGCCCTGCCGGAAGGCTGGATGTGCCCTGAGGACGAGTTTTACGTCAATCCGACCGGTCTGTTCGTGATCGGCGGTCCCGACGGGGATGCGGGCCTGACCGGACGGAAGATCATCGTGGATACCTATGGCGGTGCGGCGCCCCATGGCGGTGGTGCATTCTCAGGCAAGGATCCCACCAAGGTGGACCGCTCCGCGGCCTATGCCGCCCGCTATCTGGCGAAAAACGTGGTGGCCGCAGGGCTTGCTGCCCGCTGCACCATTCAGCTTGCCTATGCCATCGGCGTGGCCAAGCCTCTGGCGGTCTATGTGGATACCCACGGCACGGCTAAAGGAAATGGCGATAAGATGGAAGAGCGGCTGGAGGAAGCCCTGCCGCGCCTCGTGGATCTCACCCCAAGGGGCATCCGCGAAACCCTCGGCATGAACAAGCCGATCTATGCCCGCACTGCTGCTTACGGTCACTTTGGCCGTCAGCCGGATCCGGAAGGTGGGTTCTCCTGGGAGCGCACCGACGAACTGGCGGAAAAGCTGAAGGCGGAACTCGGTTCCTGATAGAGGGCGGCTTTTGTCCGGACGCAATGAAATCCGGGACGATCCGGTGCATCCGGACGGTCCCGCCAGCCACGGCCCGAGTGGCCAAAATACGAGTGGCCAGGGTAACAAAAGACAAGACACCCATCAAAGCGAGGGCGCCGGCAATCCCGGCGCCCAGCGTCTTTTCGGGCGGCACAAGGGCAAGCCTCTGCGGGGGATCCAGCAGACCCTGATGGACACCCTTCTGCCCCGTCTGCGTCTGCCCCTTCAACGCAATGGGCCAGTCCACCCCGGACAGCTTGATCCGCACACCCTCTTTGATGCACCGGTTCGGGACATCTGGCTTGAGATCGGTTACGGCGGCGGCGAGCATCTCGCTGCCCAGGCCGCAGCCAACCGGGACATCGGATTCATAGGCTGCGAGTTCTTTTCCAACGGCATCGCGAAACTGTTACGGCGCATCAATGACGAGGGGCTGCACCATATCCGCCTTTACGATCATGACGCCCGGGATGTGTTGACCGCCCTGCCGGACGCATCCGTCGGCCGCCTGTTTCTGCTGTTTCCCGATCCCTGGCCGAAAACCAAGCATTTCAAGCGCCGGTTCATTCAGCCGGAGACCGTGGCGTCTCTCGCCCGGGTGCTGCGCCCGGGCGGTGAGTTCCGTCTGGCCAGTGATATTCCGTCCTACATCGCCTGGAGCCTTCGCCATCTGCGCGGCCGCGGCAACAAGCCGTGGGCTGAATTTGACTGGCTTGATGAAGGCCCCTCCGACTGGGCTGACAGAGGTCCCGACTGGCCCGGCACACGGTATGAAGCAAAAGCGTTCCGGGAAGGCCGGGTGCCGGTTTATCTGACGTTCCGGCGCAAGAAGTCCTGAAAGAAATGCAGCCTGTCGGAGTGTCGCCCGTGAGAAATCACTTGGCGTTTCCGGCGGCAGGTTTTATATCTTTGTGCGTGGCGCCGGGTTGGTGTCATCCACCGGCTCGGCCCGGTGGCCGGAAGACCGGGAAGTGGGCCTCGCGCCCGCTTTTTTTGTTTCTGGAGAGCTTGAACGCATGGGACAGGCGACGCCCCTGGACAAACGGCTTGAGGAAATGCTGAGCCCTACAGTAACCGCCATGGGCTATGAGATGGTCCGTGTCCGGTTGTCCGGTCAGAACCGGCGCACCCTGCAGATCATGGCGGAGCGTCCGGACGGCACGATGGGTGTTGATGATTGTGCGGATTTAAGCCGTGCCCTGTCCGCCCTTCTGGATGTGGAAGATCCCATTTCCGGTGAGTATGACCTCCAGGTCTCCTCCCCGGGCATCGATCGCCCGCTGACCCGTCTCAAGGATTTCGTCAATTGGTCGGGGCACGAAGCAAAGCTGGAATTGATCCATGGCATCGATGGGCGCCGCCGGTTCAAGGGACTGCTCACCGGTCTGGAGGGCAGTCATGTGCTGATGGATGTGCAGGCCGATGGCGGGGAGACCGCAAGTGTCCGCCTGCCCTTCGACGATCTGGCCGAGGCGCGGCTCGTGATTACCGATGCCCTGTTGAAGGATGCCCAAAGCCGCGCCGCCCGCAGCGAGGCGGGCCGCAGGGACGATCCCACCGTGGACGGAATGACACGCCCCCGCCACGTGGCGCCCCACGGCCTTGGGGCGGGCGGCATCGCCGAGGGCATGGATATCGAGCCCGGCGACGATTGGGAACTGGACGAGTCGGACCCGGATGATGCGGATCCGAAATAGGGATTTTTTTGCGCTTCCGGCACGTTGACCGGTGGTGATCATGAACCGCCGCGCCCGTTGACCCGGCCTGAGATCCGGTGGGGATGGCGCCAAAGCGTATCAACATGGAGAAGCCGTCATGGCTGTGAGTGCAAACCGGCTGGAACTGCTGCAGATCGCCGACGCGGTGGCCCGGGAAAAGACCATCGACAAGGGTGTGGTGATCGCCGCGATGGAAGAGGCGATCCAGAAGGCCGCCCGTTCCCGCTACGGCGTGGAAAATGAAATCCGCGCGGAAATCGACCCCCGGTCCGGTGATATCCGCCTCCACCGCCTTCTTGAGGTGGTGGAAGAAGTGGAAAGCGACGCCACCCAGATCGCCCTTGACGATGCCAAGGTGCGCAATCCGGACGCGGAGCTTGGCGACTTCATTGCGGAAACTCTGCCCCCGGTGGATTTCGGCCGGATCGCCGCCCAGACCGCCAAGCAGGTGATTGTCCAGAAAGTGCGGGACGCGGAACGGGAGCGTCAGTACGAGGAATATAAGGACCGGATCGGCCAGATCGTTCACGGTACGGTCAAGCGGGTCGAGTACGGCAATGTCATCATCGATCTGGGCCGTGGCGAGGCGATCATCCGCCGGGATGAACTGCTCCCCCGGGAAACATTCCGCAACAATGACCGGGTGCGCGCCTATGTCTACGACGTGCGCCGGGAGCAGCGGGGTCCTCAGATTTTCCTGTCCCGGTCCCATCCCCAGTTCATGGCCAAACTGTTCGGACAGGAAGTGCCGGAAATCTATGACGGCATCATAGAGGTTAAGGCCGTGGCCCGGGATCCGGGCAGCCGGGCCAAGATCGCCGTCATGTCCAAGGACAATGCCATTGATCCCGTGGGGGCCTGCGTGGGTATGCGCGGCAGCCGGGTACAGGCGGTGGTCAACGAGCTTCAGGGCGAAAAGATCGACATTATTCAGTGGTCGCCCGATGCG
>CAZLPU010000040.1:0-44844 GCA_964561475.1 uncultured Alphaproteobacteria bacterium | reverse complement strand
ACACCAGCAACAACGACAGCACGCAGAAGAGTTTTCATCGGGTTGGTCCTTTCAGAGATCAGGGATCAGATTTCAGTGATCAGGGGTCAGAGTTTCAGGGTTCAGGTCTTGCGGGGCGTGGGCTTTGGTCTTTCGTGTCCGCGCCCCGTCCACACCCTCACTATGCCCCGGCCCCTCAAGGACCGATGTGACCCGGAGCACAGGGTGAAATTTTTTGGCTTGCCCTTGAAATTGCATGCTGATGCCTGCCGGTTCCTTCAGAAACCCTGGGCACTGCGCTGAGAGACACCCTGGCCAACGCGGGCATATAAGAGATAGCATACTGACCATTCACTAAAATATATATCACTGAGCGCGTAGCAGGATCTGCTTTAAAGTGAAGGTAGAAGTGTGACGACGGAGGGTGTTTGGTGCTGCCTCGTTGGGAATGGGAGTGTTGTGGCATTGGCCCGGTTTGAGGACGTGGCGCGAAAGCAGGGTGCTTACCGTGGATTTGACCGGGGCGCCGTCCGGAATGGGTATGGGAAGAGGAGTGCTGCGGCATTGGCCCGCCTGGGGACATGGCGCGAGTGTGGGGTGCTTACGGCAGGAATTGTCCGTGCTGCCGTCGGGAATGGGCAGGGGGAAAGAGGAGTGCTGCGGTATTGGCCCGGCCCAGCTTGGAGACATGGCGCGTGTGCGGGGTGGTTACGGCAGGAATTGACCGTGGCGGGCGTCAGGAATGGGCATGGGAAGAGGAGTGCTGCGGTATCGGCCCGGCTTGGGGACGTGGCGCGCCTACGGGGTACTAACGGTAGCAATTGACCGTGGCGCTCAAGGGGCTCTCCCCGGCATCGGGTGGGATGCCGGGGAAGGGATCTCGATTTTTCAGCGTTCGGTGAGCTTGAGTTCGATGCGGCGATTGTTGCGGAAGGCTTCTTCCGTCTGGCCATCGTCGATGGGCTGATATTCGCCAAAGCCTGCGGCCAGCAGCCGGTTGGCCGGAACGCCCTGATTGCGCAGGAACTCCACCACCGAAATCGCCCGGGCAGAGGACAGATGCCAGTTGCTCGGATACTGGGCGGTGCGGATCGGACGGGAGTCCGTGTGGCCGTCAACCCGGAGAACCCAGTTCACATCCGAGGGGATCTCGGTCACAAGCTGGCGCATGGCAGCCGCAAGCTTGCGCAACTGCCGCTGGCCTTCCGCATTGATTTCCGCCGTACCGGACCCGAACAACACCTCCGACTGGAAGACGAACCGGTCGCCCACGACCTTGATGTCCTCCCGGTCAGCCATGATTTCCCGCAGCCGTCCGAAGAATTCAGACCGGTACCGGGCCAGTTCCTGAACCTTCCGGGCGAGAGCCGTGTTCAGGCGCTTGCCGAGATCGGCAATGGTCACCCGGTTTTCCCGGTCCCGCTCCTCAGCCGCGTCCAGGGCTGCCTGGAGGCTTTGGATCTGCCGGTTCAGGGCGGCGATCTGCCGGTTCAGGAGCTGAAGCTGATTCTGGGCTGCGGCGGAGACCCGGCGCTCTTCCTCAAGCTCTTCCTGAAGGGCGATCAGACCCGGTGTTTCGCCGTCCTCGTCCGCCACGGGGGTGGGCGGGAGCGGTCCGACAAAGGCGGCGGCTTCGGCCTGTGCCTCGTCCAGGGAAGACTGAAGCTCCGTCACCTGAAGGGACAGTTCCTCGTTTTCCCGCTGTTCCAGGTTCAGGGCCGCCGTCAATTCGGCGATCTGCTCCTGGAGGCGCTGATTGGCCGTGTCGAGCTGGTTGACGAACTGGTCCTGGAAGAACTTGGCCATCATGAACAGGGTCATGAGCAGCGTGATCACCAGAACCAGGGTGGCCAGGGCATCGACAAATCCTGGCCAGTAGTCCCCGGATGTGTCCCGGGCGCGGCTATACCGTCCAGCCATGGATCTTACCTCCGGCCGCCGGAGACCGGTCCGTCATTGCGGCGGCTTTCGATGATCAGGGCGGCGATGGTCTTGGTGAGAACCTTCATCTCCGCGCGCAGTTCCTTCATCAACTCCGTCCGGCCCTCTTCAGCGGTCTCCCGCATGGAGTGGGCAATGGCGTTGATGCTCTTGAGCGCTTCCAGCATTTCCCGGTCAACGGAGCCCCGCGCATGGGTGACCAGTTCCTGGAGATAGGCCTGGAGGTCCTTGGTGTCTCCGGCCGGACCCTGCTTGGACAGGTCTTCGGCGGCCTGGAGCAGTTTGGCGGCGGTCTTGTCCAGACTGCGCAGGGTCGCAAGGCTCGCCTTGTCGATCCCCTCTTCCTTGGCCTGATCGGCCCGCTGGACCAGTTGACCGATCCGGTCGTTGAGCTGCTGGAGCAGAGCCGAGTCCGCCGGTGCGCTGGCAGGAGCCGGAGCGGTGCCAGCAGGCATGGGCTGTTGAGGCGTTCCGGAGGCCGCCTGGCTCGCGGCCGCGAGCAGCCGGGTGGTGGTCTCGTTGAGTTGCTGGACCGACTGGAGGGTCTGATCCGCCGTGCCCCGCTCGGCATATTGCAGGATGCGTGCAGCAATTTCCCGCAGGCTGAGCAGGGTTTTGGAAATCCGCTCGTCGGACTGCTGGCTGTGGGCGAGCAGTTCCCGGATGTCCGCCTGGAGGCCGGCGGTATTGGCAACCGGCGCGCCCTCCTGACCGGCCGCAGGCGCAGCCGGAGCGGAACCGGTGCCGTGCTCGGCCAGGTGATGGGTGTTCGCAGCGATGGCCTGGAACAATTGGCTCATTTCGCGGTGACGCTCGTCGGCGCTGACCGCCTGTTCCTTGGCGAGGGTCGTCATGGAGCCCATGGCATCCCGTTGAGACCGGACCACCTCATCCAGGGTCGAGAGGTTTTGGGTGGTCTGCACCAGCCACTGCTCGGTGCTGGCCCGGGCTTCTTCAGATTTTTCGATGGCCTGACGCAGGGCATCCACCTGCCGGATCGTGGCATCCAGGGCATGCATCATGTCAGGAGACACACCAGCACCGCCTTCAGACGCGATGGGCGACCCGGAAGAAATGTAGGTGATGGTGCTGAGCCACTCCTCGAACTCATTGTAGAAGCGGTTCTGGGCCTGGGAGGCCTGGAGGCCGAGAAAGCCGAGGATCAGGGAGCCGGCGATCCCGAACAAAGAGGAGGAAAAGGCCGTATCCATCCCGGCCAGGGGACCGGCGAGGCCTGCCTGAAGATCCTCAAGGGCCGCTTCCGGAGAGGAGGCCCCGGCAGAAAGGCTGTTCAAAGCCCCCTGGATCGCGCCGGTGGACTGCAACAAACCCCAGAACGTGCCCAGAATGCCGAGGAAAATCAGGAGATTGGCCACATAGCGGGTTGTTTCCCGGCCTTCATCCAACCGAGCGCCAATGGAGTCGAGAATAACTCGGGTGGAGGTTGCCGACAGGGCCACAGGGCCGCTGCGATCCTTGAGCATGGCGGCCATGGGCGCCAGCAGGGCCGTCCGGCCCGGCGTGTCCACATCCGGTTCGCCTTTCCGGAAGGTGTTGACCCATTTGACTTCCTGCCAAAGGGACGCGACCCGGGCGATGCAGTAGAAACAGCCCAGCACCAGGACGCCCAGGATCAGGCTGTTGATCACCAGATTGCCCTGGAAGGCCCGGATCAACGGCTCCGACACCAGAACAGCGACCAGTCCGACAAGGAGGAGGAACAACACCATCCGGAAGATAAAGACCCGGGGTGTGCTCATCGTCATTGTGTGTTCGTTCAGATTTTGATCGCTCGTGGCCATCTCCGCCCCACTCGCTCTTCTCTCGTGACAAACCCCGCCGGGGCAGACATTGCCGCGGCAAACCCCAAAACCGTGTTCCGCATTTCCCCCGGTGCCATCTGGACCGGCTGCAGAATCAACAGGTTAACCAATTCCATGAACGGCCTCACCGGACCTCGGGCTTTCTGTGCCCAACGACAGCGAGGTCTTCGCAGGTTCACAATACCGCAATTTTCCGCTGAGCGGAGCATTGTCATTTTGCAGCGCCGCCAGCCCGACCTGGGTAAAACCCAACCAGCCCGGGGGCAAAAGCAGAACCCGGTGCGTCTGGCGCAAGCGGACCACCACTACAGCAGCCTATTGCAGATTTAATATGGCACAGGAAACGGACCGCAAGTGCACGCAATCCGCCCCACTCAGGGGGGCAGGATGCAGCGAACGTGCCGTTTTGCGCAAGATGGGGTAATTTCAGCTTGATGTATAGATGATGTCGACCCGCCCTGTGCGGGTCACCGCCCCAATCGCGGTGCGCGCTGTCTCGTAAGGGGTCACCAGGGGAATGCGCACCCGGTCCTGGGCCACCCCCCGGCGTGCCAAATAGGCGCGCACACTCTGGGCCCTGCGACGGGCTGTGCGGACACTATCCTTTTCCCCGTAATAGGCCTGGATGATGACCGGCCGGAGGCTGTGCCGGGCACTCTCGGCAATCCGGTCGAGGGTGTGGCAGGTGCCGGCATCCAGAGCACTGCCCCCCGGTGATCCCTCACTCGAGACATAGAGAATCGTGCGGCTGCGCCGGGGATCGGAGGCAGGGGCGGTCCCGGCATCCGTGAGCAAGGGATCGGTATCTTTGATTTCCGGCCCAGACTCCGCATGGAGATCCGGAAAGGCTTCCGGGCCTGCGGCAATGGCGGCACCCGGCCCCGCAAGACCGGCCCGGATCACCGCGGGCATGGCGTCATTCAACCCGGTTGCGCTTTTTTCGGTGCTCCCGGCGCGGAAGTGCGCAGGACTGGTCCGGGCCATCAGTGCTTCGGGACGCTGTTTGTTCATTGAGGGAGGCAGAGTCCGTCGGCTGGGGAGCATGGCACTGCGGCCCATGCCGTACTGTCTCTGGCTGCTGGCACCGGGATCACGGATGGCGGGGCCTTCTGGGGCCATGACCGGCATGGCCGCAGTTTCCCACAAGGATCCTGCCCAGGCCGTGGCGATGGCCCCATCGGGAAAGGACAGAGCACCGGCATTGAGGCGGGCATAGCTGTAGTGTTCGAGGATCAGGTGAAAATACTGGGGCAGGGCGCTGTCGATCTCGACGCGATCGAGGCTGACATCGGGCCGGGCGCCGGTGGTGGCGACCACAGGAGAAATGTGATCCCCGGCGGGCAGGGCCGCCATGCGGGAGGCAATGAAATTCTGAACCTCATCGGCGGACCGGTGATCGGCCAGCCGATTGCTGGACACCTGTCCGAAAACAGAGGCCTGGGAGACCGGCACCGGATCGGCACTCGGTGAGGCCGAAAACCGCGCGGCAATGGCCCAGACCTGACTGCCAAGGCCGATACAGGCCCCGCCAAGGGTCACGGCCAGGAGCAGCCCCGCTGGTCTGTGGACGAGATAGGCCGTGCGTGGAGACCGTCTTGGTCTCCGGGCGTTTCGAGGGGTGCGTTGGGGGACACCCCGGGGGTGACGCCGATCGCCCCAAGACAAAAGACCCGGCATCCTGTTTCACCTCTACTCAACCCGTTGTGCCGGTTGCACCCCCTTGTCGCGCCGGCACCTACGGTTTACTGCGATGTCAGAGGCAGTCCCCTGCACTGGGCGGCTCCCTCGACCGGACACTTCCGTAAAGCCATGGTTTCAAGGCCTTTTGCGTCCGGAAGGCGGGATTGACCATTGCCTGTGCAAATCAAGACTAATCCGATTCGCCTCTTGACATCGTCCTATTAATACGTTCACCGACAGACCGCTTCAAATGAAGCTTTGGTCACCGGTCCGCATACGGGACAACCTGACAGCCGGTCTTTTCCTTCAGGGAAAATGTGACCCAGACTGAAACACCGCCCACGGAGTGCTCCGTCCACTGGCCACGCCGATGGTTTGGAGCACCCGATGGGGAGTGCACAGAATGGTGCCGGCAAGTCAATGAACAATATTCGTAATTCTTAGTTTTCACTGAAATTTGGGCAGGGGCGGGGCAGTGTGAAACCGGAATGATCTCCCCACTGTCTTATTTTGGGCCAGTTTTCAGCAATGGCGAGAGTGTGGTCCCGATTGACCCGTTGGTGGCCATGATGGTGCCTTTCGCGAAAATCTCCGTGCCCCCGTCCAGGTCCGAGACGAACCCGCCGGCTTCGCGCACCAGCAGGATACCCGCCGCCATGTCCCAGGGCTTGAGATCGCGCTCCCAGAAGCCGTCATACCGTCCGGCGGCCACATAAGCGAGGTCCAGGGCGGCGGAGCCGAACCGGCGGATCCCTGCAACCTGCGGCATCACCGCCGACAGTTCCCGTTCGAACTGCCCGAAGCCGGGCTTGCCCTTGAAGGGAATGCCGGTTGCCAGCAGACAGTCGTCCAGTCTCGTCCGGGTGGAGACTCTCAGACGGCGGTCATTCAGATAGGCCCCGTATCCCCGTTCACTGGTGAACAGTTCATTCGTAATCGGATTGAATATGACACCGGCCACCATCTGACCGTCCCGCTCCAGGCCGATGGAAATGGCGAAATGGGGCAGTCCGTGGAGGAAGTTCGTGGTCCCGTCAATGGGGTCGACAATCCAGCGGTGGGTCTTGTCGGTGCCTTCCTCGGTGCCGCCTTCTTCCATGAGGAACCCATAGCCCGGGCGTGCCTTGGCCAGCTCCTCCTTGAGCAGACGTTCCGTCTTGACATCGGCGGCGGAGACAAAATCCGCCGGCCCTTTGCGGGAGACCTGGAGGTTTTCGATTTCACCGAAATCCCGGGTCAGACCACGGGCGGCTTTGCGGGCCGCGCCGACCATCACATTCAAGAGCGCTGAACGCATCTGCTGTTCCTAAAATGACATCAGAAGAAAAATGGCCCCCGCGAGCTGGCAGGGGCCGAACCTGTTTCAGTGACCGGGGTCCGGCCACCGGATCCTGGCGGGCATGCCGTTGAAACGGCTCCCGTCAGTCCGCGCGCCGGATATAGGTGACTTCGTTCGTGTCCACCACGATCTTGGTGCCGGCTTCCAGAAAGGGCGGGACCATGATCCGCAGACCGTTTTCGAGCACGGCAGGCTTATAGGAGGCGGTCGCCGTCTGGCCCTTCACGGTGGGCTCGGTTTCGGTGACTTCGAGGGTCACCTGGTCCGGCAGGGAAATGCCCAGGGGCTTTTCCTCGTGGAATTCCAGGGTGACCTTCATGCCTTCCTGGAGGAAGGCGGCTCGTTCGCCGACGAAATCCTTTTGCAGTTCAATCTGCTCGTAGCTTTCCATATCCATGAAAGTGAGCATGTCGCCGTTCTCGAACAGGAACTGGTGGTCTTTCTGCTCCAGGCGCACCCGCTCCACGGTTTCCGAGGCCCGGAAGCGTTCATTGAGCTTGGAGCCGTTGATCAGGTTCTTGAGTTCCACCTGATTGAACGCACCGCCCTTGCCAGGCTTCACGGCCATGGTCTTGACCGCCACCCAAAGGCCGCCCTGATGCTCGATCACGTTGCCGGGGCGGATTTCATTGCCGTTGATTTTCGCCATGTCGATGGGTCCTCACGCAAAACGCGCCGCGTGAGCCACCGGCTCCGCGCATTCTAAAGACTTGGGGTTTCGATTATTGAGGCTTTCGAAAACGTGGTGCTCTCGAAAAGACGCGCGACCCTATCAACAGTCCCCCGCCGCCGCAACGCCAGCGCACTGGGGAAGGTTTTCCGCCGGGGACTTCGGTCACTCCTGCCCGGGCAAGTGGGCGGGAGGAGGGGCGGCCATAGGGGTGGCCGGAGGGGGGGGATGTCCGCAGAACACATCCGGTGTTGTCTTCAATGCGGTCACGAAAAGCGTCATGACCGCCCGCGCATCCACCTGAGCGGCAGGCACCGTATCGCCCCGGCGTTCCCGCTCCCGTTGGACAAGACCCTCCTTGATCAGGAGCGGATGGGTGAACCGGGTCGTCATGGCATCCAGAATGGCCAGGGCCCGGGGAATGGCCGAAACCGGAATGGCGAACTCTCCGCGTCGGCAGCCCTCCTCCATGATCCCCGAGGCGATGGCGAGCAGTTGGCCCCGTTTCGTCTCCACGGCGCCGGCCCGTTTGGTGAGCGCCTGGGTGTAGATTTCAAACACCCCTTGGCCCGCCGCCAGCTTGTCCCGGGTGGCCTCATGGAGATTGATCACGACACCGGTGAGGATCTCGGCGGCGCTTCCCCCTTTGGCAATCACCATTTGCGCCCGGTCGATGCTGTGCTGGAGCCATCGGTCCACCAGGGCATCAAGGAGGGCCTCTCGCTTGGGAAAATACCGGTAGATGTTGCCATGGGACATGCCGAGGGCTGCCGCAATATCCACCACCCGCAGCTTGCCGTTGCCCCGGCGCAGGATCTGGCGTTCCGCTTCATCCAGGATGCGTTCCGCCATAGCCCCTGCCGCATTTTCACCAACGCCTTCGGCCCGCCCAGGATCATCTCCAATCGGGTCGTCCCCAATCGGGTCGTCCCCGGTCCTGCCGTCGCCGGTTCTGTCGTCATCAATACCGCCAGCCATACCGGTGCCCATTCTTTTGCCTTGCCTGATCCGGACCTTATCGCGCATCGTAACAACTGACAAATTTTGAAAATTGTCAGAGCGTGAGGAGGTCCCATGCCCCGTCCCTATGATCCCGGTCTGCGCCGCACAGCCCCCAGGGGGTTTGTGCCCCGAATGATGTTTTCCATGCTCGGCCAGGGCAGGGGCACCCAGATTTGTCCGGACACCCCCCGGCTCGACGGCCGTCTTGCTTTGGTCACCGGCGGGACCGGGGGGATCGGCGCGGAGATTGTGAAAGGGCTTGGCGCCAGGGGCGCCGAGGTGATCGTGGCCGCCCGGGGCCAGTCCGGATCGGGATGGGGTGAGCCGGACGCGCAATGCGCCCGGTGGAGCGAAGAGACCGGGGCCGCCATTCACTTTCTGCCCATGGATCTCGGCGAAATGGCGTCGGTGGCCGCGGCGGTCCAAAGCGTTCAGGCCCGCTGGCCGGGACGGCCCGTGGATATTCTGTGCGCCAATGCGGGTTTGTCGCCGGTGGGCCATCGGATGTCTGCGGACGGCTATGAGATCGCCTTTGCCGTCAACTGTCTCGGCCATCACATTCTGGTTCGTGCCCTGATGGCTGCGCAACAGCTTGCCTCTGGTGCCCGGATCGTCGGGACCACCGGTGACATCTATTTCACCGCGCAGACCTGCACGAAGGATTATGTCCAGTGGGGTGGGAGCGTCCAGGCCTATGCCCGCAGCAAGCTGGGCAATCTCTGGCAGTTCGGGGAACTGGCCTGGCGCCATCCGGAATACCGCACCATAAGCATTCACCCGGGCGTGGTCGCCACGGGCCTGATCGGCGGTGCGGGCGGTCTGACCGGCGCGGTGAAAGCACTGATGTTCCTGCCGCCGGATCTGGGTGCCCAGGCCAGCCTGATTGCCGCCACCCAGGATCTGCCCAACGGCGCTTATTTCCATAATATCCATGGGCTGATCGATCTGCCCGAGGGGGATCCGGCGGCCGACACCGCCAGGGCCGCGGCCTTCTGGGAGGATCTGGAAACCCTTGCCAGGCCCGTGCTCCAGGAGGCGGGCTTTCGTGTAGGGTAGGACTATCTTCCCTTGCGGGCCGGATCCGCCGGCTCTTCCTGTCAGATGATCATTTATACTGTAGACGGAAGGTTCTTCCCATGATTGGTCCTGTCCTTTCCCGCGCCACCGGACCGGCGGCTGCCCAAGCTTTTTCAGCAAAATCGGTTTCACTTAGGGCCGCGGTGGCGAAATCGGCGTTGGTCAAAGGCTTTTTGGGATGCGTTCTGGCCTCGGGCCTCGGAGGCTGCGCGCTCCTCTCCTCCCTGCCCGAGCCCACCACCCTGGAGGACCGCCTGGCCATGGTGCCCATGAGCGGTCTGGATCTCGATGCTCCGGTGACGGTGCGCTGGAACGATGCCCAGGTGCCGTATGTTTACGCCGCCTCACAACGGGATGCGGCCTACGCCCTTGGGATCATCCATGCCCATTTGCGGCTTGGGCAGATGGAACTGGCCCGTCTGGTGACGCAAGGCCGGATTTCGGAAGTGGCGGGCCCCTCCACGGTGGACATCGACGCGGCCTTGCGGGCGCTGGGCTTCCGGCGGGCGGTGACCGAGTCCGTCGCCATGATGCCGCCGGAAACCCGGGAATGGGTGGGGCGCTATGTGGCCGGGATCAATCATTATGTGGCCACCACCGATGCTCTGCCCTTTGAGTTCAAGGCCCTCAATCTCGAACCCCAGCCATGGACGCCGGAGGATGTGGTCGCCATCGGGCGGCTGGCCTCCATCGATGTGAGTTGGGGGGACTGGATCGACGTGTTGCCCCGCCGCTCCGACGCGGATTACGCCTCGGTCCTGGCGGAAGCCTTGGTGCCCGGACAGACAGGTCCCGTAAGCTTCGAGAATGACACGGCGCCGCTGTCCGGCAATGCCGGGGAGGCTGCTGGTGAGCCTGCTGGTGAGCCTGCTGGTGAGCCTGCCGGGGAGCCTGACGGGGAAGAGGAAGAAGTTCGCGCACCCCTCCGTCCTCTCCCCGGCCATCAGCCTGCAAATGATCACGAAGAGCGCAGCCATGCCGCCGCCCGCCTCGACCGGCTCATCACTCGCGCCCGAGCCTCCGGCAGCAACAGCGTAGCGGTCACCGGGGCCCGCAGCGCCACCGGCTCAGGATTGATCGCCAATGATCCCCATCTGGGTCTCCTCCTGCCCAATCTCTGGCTCATCGCCGGGCTGAAGACACCGGATATGCATGTGGTCGGACTGATGGGTCCTGGCCTGCCGATTTTCGGTCTGGGCCGGACCCGGACGATTGCCTGGGGCGGCACCAACATGCATGCGGCCAGCAGCGACCTTGTGGATGTGAGCGGGCTCGATGCGTCCACCTTCACCCTGGAGGAGCATGACATCGGCGTGCGGGCCTGGCCCGACCGGTCCGCCTCCAACCGGGTCTCCCCCTACGGCCCGATCGTCACCGATGTGGATTTCGTCAAGGAGGCCTTCGGGGCCGGGGAGGGGGATGTCTGGGCCCTGCGCTGGATGGGTCACCGCCCGAGCGATGAGATCACCAGTTTCCTCAAGGTGATCCGGGCGGAAACATTTGATGAATTCCGCGCCGCTTTCGGCGGGTTCAGCCTGCCCGGACAGAACATGCTCTATGCCGACGCCAACGGCCATATCGGCCAGGTGATGGCGATCACCCTGCCGCGCCGCCCCCTCGATCCGCCTAAGGATCTTGTCTTCACAATGGACCAGTCGGACCGGGCCTGGGCGGTGCTGTCCGATGCCACAGACCTGCCTGCCGCTTTCAACCCTGCAGACGGCTTCCTGGCCTCCTCCAACAACCGTCCGGCTGCGGCGGATATCCCCATCGGATATTTTTTCGGGGCACCGGACCGGGTGAAGCGGGCCCAGGCTCTTCTGGCGGCCGATGACAGCGTGACCTTCGAGGACCTGCGTGATCTGCAGACAGATGTCTTTTCCCAGGCCGCCCATGACCTCAACCGGGCTCTGGTGGCGAGGCTCACCCCGCTTGTGGACAGTGGCCGTCTCACCTTGACCCCTGGCCAGCGGACCCGGTGGGAGGCGTTCCAGGCGTGGGAAGGGACCTATGAGGCGGACAGCGCCACGCCACTGGCCTTCGAGGCCTTCACGGTGGGGCTTGGCCAAGATCTTCTGCCCACCGATGAGGATGGCGATGTGGTTGGCTCGGGCCAGTCCAACACCTATAAGAAATCCCTGTTGAAGCGTCTGCCCAGCGTGAGCGACGAGGCGCTCCTGGCCGCTGCCACCGGGGCATTTGAGCTTGGTGAGAAATCGGTCGCGGAATTCGGCACCTGGGGGGGCATGCACCGGCTCCAGGTCAACTATCCGCTGGCCGCGGCTCCGGTCATCGGCGGCCGCTTCCCCACGGTGGATCTGCCCGCCGGCGGCACGACTGAGTCCTTGATGAAAACCGCCCACGGCGCCACGGTGGAACGGCATGGGGCCACCTACGGATCCCAGGCCCGCCACATCTCCGACATGAGCGATCCTGACGCGAACTATTTCCTCCTCGCCGGCGGCCAGGACGGCTGGCTCAACTCCTCGACCTTCAGCGACCAGATGGACCTTTGGACAAGGCGGGACTACATCCGTATGCCTCTGAATGACGGCGCAGTGGAACAGGCCTTTCCCCATGTCACCGTTCTGAGGCCCGGGTCAGCGCAGCGCTGAGACAAGGGGGGCGTCCGGGCAACCGGGCATTGAAGCCCCCCTGAATGCCCAAACCACCTTGTCCGACAGGCCATGGCCGGCCCGCCGGGGCCTCAGGGGCTGGCCCTTCAGTCCCTTGTGGCCGGGCATGCTGCAACGCAAACGGATCCTGGCCCTGAACCCTGAGTCCGATCATCCTGGCGGTGCTCAACCCGGTTGCCAGCCTCCTGAATGCCAGCCTCGGGAATGCCATTCAGCAGATCTTGCGGGAGGTCCACGCCCGGCGATCAATGCCCTGCATGATCCGACTCGGGCCAACTTCCAGAAAATTCATCCGCTTACCACCTATTGGGGTCTTTTTCCCCATTCATCCGCCATTGAACCTCCGTGTTCGACCGGAAGTATTGTGCTCCTGGCACAACGGTCTGGGTGGGAAGCTCCGAATGCGCTGCGGCAGGCCCGGGGCGCATTTCATGGTGCAGAGCCGAAGGCGCCGACACGCCACTCCGGTCAAACCTACGAAAATTCTTGAAATTTTGTGCTCTTGTGTATTGCTGCACTGCATTAAAATGCAGTGATGACAAAAAGTCAGAATGCTCTGACAAATTATCAATAGATCGAAGTTTCGATTGCGCCAAAAAAATGGTGGTGCCGGATTTCCATCGGTTTTACCCTGACCAAACGTCTTGATTACGTTTCGGACTCCGCCTTGGATCGTAGAAATTCAGTGTCGGGGTTATGAAGTGGGGCGCTCGTCTTCAGTGACGCGTGCCGGCACTGATCTGTATTCCCGGCTGCATGGGGCATGGAAACCGTCGGGAGACCGGGCCGGAAACACGGCCCCGGAAGCTTAGGCACTTGAGGCTTAGTCACTGGAAACTCAGGCACTGGAAAGTCAGGCCCCCGAAACTCGGGCCAAGGATTGGGCCAAGTAATGGGTCAAGGAATGGGGAGGTAGATATGAACTGGTTATTGCGGAGCGCGGCTGGCGTTGCTCTTCTGCCCATGGCGGCATTCGGACCGATAGCGATTTCCGGGATCGCCCAGGCTCAGGAAGTGGTTGATCCGGGCGAGACCACCGAGATTCCCGCCGATGCGGAGGAAATCGAACGGATGACCGTGACCGGGTCCTTCATTGCTGGGTCGCCGGAAGATGCCTCCGTGCCCGTCGACGTGATCGGTCGCGCTGAACTCGACGAGCTGGGCGCGCCGACCCTGAACGAACTGCTCCGGAACGTGGGCGCAGCCCAGGGCCTGATCGGTGAGAGCAACCAGTTCGACACCCGCGGTGGCCAGGGCAACGAGGGCATCACCACCATTAACCTGCGTGGCCTGGGCTCCGCACGTACCTTGGTGCTTCTGAACGATCGCCGCCACGTGGCTGACGAGGCCGTCGGCGTTGATGTGCAGATGATCCCCCTGATCGCCGTTGAGCGCGTGGAAATCCTGAAGGACGGTGCCGCCGCCCTTTACGGTTCCGATGCCATCGCCGGTGTGGTGAACTTCATCACCCGGAACGATTTCGAAGGCCTGGAACTGCGGGGCAACTACCAGCTCGTCCAGGAAAGCGACGGCAATGACTGGGATGTCGGCGGCCTGTTCGGCTACAAAGGCGAGGCTTTCGGCCGGGAATACAATATCGTCGTCGCCGCGGAATATGCCCGCCGGGGCGAGGTGACCCTGGCCGATGCCGGTCTGATCCCCTTTGTCAGCCCCCACAACTCGTCATCCATCGGTAATCCGGGCACGTTCCTGAGCCCAACCGGTTTCATTCCGGACCCCAATTGTGACCTGCTCGGCGGCTCCAATCAGGGCGGTTTCTGCCGCTTCCCCTTCGTCGAATTCGACAATGTGGTGGAAGAGACCGAGACCATCCGCCTGTTCCAGCGCACCACCGTGCAACTCGCGCCTGAGCACGAAATGCAGCTCGAGGCCCTTTATCACCGCACGGACCTTCCCGAGTGGAAAACCTCACCGGCCTACCCGCCCCAGACCCTGCTCGGTCCGGCCAACCTGGTGCTGCCAGATCACCCGGGCCGGATCCGGTTCTTTGAGCAGAACCCGGAATTTGCCGCCCAGTTCAATCCGCAAGCCCCCTTTATCTTCTGGGGCCGCTATCAGGGTGTGAGCGGGGACAACGGCCCCAATGGCGGTCAGCAGGGCCTGCCGGAAGTGTCCCAGCGTCTGACCAAGCAGTATCGCGGTGGCATCACCTTCAAGGGGACCTTGTTCGAAGGCCGCCTGAACTACGACATCGGCGGGACCTACTCCGTGCGCGACCGTCAGCTCAACAGCTTCGCGGATATGCGGGTGGAGCGGTTTGCCCTGTCCATGAGAGGGCTCGGCGGTCCGGACTGCGACCCGAATATCGGCACCCCCGGCGTTGGCCCCTGCGAATACTTCAACCCCTTCTCCAATACCGTTGAAAAGTCCGCCATCAACGGCGTGGTCAATCCCCAGTTCGATCCCTCCGTCGCCAACTCGGAAGATCTGCTGAACTGGCTCGTGGATCGGGGCTCGAGCAGAGAAGTCAACCGTCTGGCTACGGTGGATGCCGTCTTCAGTGGGGAACTGCCCGTCACCCTGCCCGGCGGTGACATCGGTTTTGCCGTGGGCGGTCAACTCCGCAAGGAATACTTCGAAACGGAGATCACGGATAACTTCAATCTCGAAAAGAATCCGTGCCCTTATACCCAGCAGATTTCCGTCGATCTGGGTTTCACGCCGACCCTGGACTGCGCATCCCTGGGCTCAACACCTGGCCTGAGCGCGTTCCTCGCACCGGCCATCCCCCAGCAGTTGGAGCGTAATGTTTACGCCTTCTTCGGGGAACTGGCCCTTCCGGTCACGGACACCTTGAACGTGCAGTTCGCCATCCGGATGGAGGACTATGGCGGACTGACCGGTTCGACCCTCGATCCCAAGCTGGCCGTGCGCTGGCAAGCCATGGACTGGCTCGCCCTGCGCGGCTCCATCGGCACCACCTTCCGGGCGCCCGCACTCAGTGCCCTCCAGGGACGGGCGACGGCTCTGGCCTTCACCAATGCCACGACCGCGTTCAAGGCCTGGGACACCGTCGGCAACCCGGATCTGGATCCGGAGAAGGCCCTGGCCTCCAATATCGGTGTTCTGATCGATTACGGTCCGTTCTCCGCCTCTATCGACTACTGGCGGTTCGACTTCGAGGATCCCTTCCAGCTCGAAGACGGCAACCAGATCGCGTCGGCCTATGCCGCCAATGGCTGTCAGGACGGCGGTGCGGGTGTCGGCACGGAGATCTGCGATACCCTGCGGGACCGGATCTTCCCGACAGGTGTTCCGGTCAACCTGCTTGAACGGATTGAGCGGACCATCACCAACGGCGCCGATATCGTGACCGACGGTATCGACTTCTTCGCCCAGGTCGAGTTCCCCTGGGGTCCTGTGGATTTCACCGCCGGGATCGATGGCACCTATACCCTGAGCTACGAGTCAGCGGACTTCACCCTGGACAATGGTCTTGTGGTGGCACCGGGCGGCGACTTCGTGGGCTTCCGGAACCAGGGTACGCCGTTCCAGACCATCCTTGCGCTGAAGGGCAATTTCTTCCTGAACGGCAATTGGAAGAACCACAATCTGCGCTACACGCTGCGCTACGTTGATGACTATGAAGACACACTGGCTCTGGCCGCGTCCCTGGGCGCATCGGAGATCGACAGCTTCATCACCCACGACATCAACTACAACTACAACCTGTTCGATGGCCGGACGACGGTATCCTTCTCGGTTTTCAACCTCACCGACGAGGAACCGCCCTTCGCCACGCGGGAGACCTCATACGATCCGTTTGTCCACAATCCTCTCGGACGGCTGATCAAGTTCGGGTTGGTTCAGCGCTTCTGATCCCCGCCTGAACAACGCTACAAGAGACAGGCCGGCCCTCTCCAAGAGGGGCGGCCTTTCTTGTATCCCCGGCACCGGTCCGAGTGCCGGACCCAGTAAACCGTGTAGTGTGGGCGATGGTTTGCACATCCTGAGCCTGTGCTGTCTAAAAAGTTCATTGCCTATGGCATTCCTGCAACGCTCCTCCCAGACCGCTCGAGGGTGGGGACGCCACTGCCTCAAGCTGTGCCGTCGCGTGCCTGTTTTTTGCGCTGCCGCAAATCTTTTTGCGACCTGTTTCAGCAGCTAGGGCGGGGGCACCCTATTAGGCGGTATTATTTTGTCTCAATTCTTGTCTCGGCCGTTGCAGTGCAGCAAGCCCAGAGGCACAAACCCGAGCTGATTTTTCCTCAGAACAATCTACCTTGCAGTGCAAAAGACCAGATCGCGGGATCGTTAAAAAATGTTGCTGCGCATCATGAGACGGCCTTAGCGTTGGGGTTCGTGCCTGCGCGTAGCCTTGCGATGCCACGGATGAAATCACCGGGTGCAGGGCTGCTTTTGTAACGCGTTCGGTCCGGTGATTTGGGGTTTGGTTCGCCGGACGTTGGGGCCGGACGTTGGGGAGGGAAAAAAATGAACTGGTTGTTGCGCGGCGCCGCTGTTGGCGCCCTGTTGCCCTTGGTGGCCTATGGCACTGCCCAGGCTCAAGAAGTCACTGCGGACGAGGAAGACACGGCTGGGCAAGCCGTTGCCGAAGCTGCTCAAAACCCGGAAACCGATGAACGGGTGCTCGTCACGGGCTCGCTGATCAAGGGCCGCCCGGAAGATTCGGCTCTGCCCGTGAGCGTCACCACACGGGGCGATCTGCTCGATATCGGCTCCCCAAGCCTGACGGAATTCATCCGTAATCTGGGCGCCAGTTCCGGCATCGACGGTGAGACGAACCAGTTTGCCGCCAACGGCCTGGAAGGCAGCTCCAACGTGAACCTGCGCGGCCTTGGCCCGGCGCGGACACTGGTGCTGATCAATGGCCGGCGCCAGGTGGCCCAGCCATTCGCCCTCGCGGAACAGGCTCAGCTCTTCATCGACACGAACCAGATCCCGGTCTCCGCCATCGGATCCATCGAGATCCTGAAAGAAGGCGCTGCCGCCACCTATGGGTCCGATGCCGTGGCCGGTGTGGTCGATTTTGTCACCCGTACGGATCTGGACGGTTTCGAGATCGGCGGTGATTACAGCTACATCGACGGCTCCAACGGCGACTACTCCACCTTCGCGTCCTATGGCCGGATCTGGGAAGACACCCGTTTCTTCGTGACCTTCGGTTATCAACACCGGTCGGAACTCCAGACCCTGGACCGTGACTTCGCCATCAGCGACCAGGATGAAAACCCCCAGGGCGGATTTTCCTCCATCGGTAATCCGGGTACGTTCATTGCCCTGTCCGACTTCAGCTTCAACCCCGATGTCAACTGTGAGCTTGTCGGCGGCACGGCAGCGCCGACCGCGTGTTTCTTCCAGTTCACCCAGTTCGACAACCTGGTTGAGAAAACCGACCGCTACCAGATTTTCGGCGACTTCGAGCACACCTTCTCCAGCGGCGTGACCTTCCGGACCGATGTGCTCTGGGCAAAGACGGATGTGCCTGAGTGGAAGACCTCTCCGTCCTACCCGCCGCAGGTGCTCCTGGGCCAGATCGTTCTGCCGGACCACCCGGGTCTTGTTCAGTACATTGAGGATAATCCGAGCGAAGAGGTTCTGGCCAACGGCGCCATTTTCCTGGGCCGTGCCTTCGGTTGGGGTGGCTTCCCCGGTCAGGGCGCCCAGGTGGGCAGCCGGGAGCGGGCCTCCGTGCGCACCTCCAGCAGCCTGACCGGTGACTGGCGCGGCATGAGCTGGGATTTCGGTGTCACCTATGCCGCGTCCAAGTCGGAAGTGATCACACCAGACACCTTCATCGACCGGTTTGCGAACGCCCTCGTGGGTCTTGGCGGCGCGGATTGTGATCCGGCCACCGGCACCCCCGGCGCCGGGCCCTGCGAATACTATAACCCCTTCTCCAACGCGATCGAGCAGGGCTTCATCAACGGCACCCCCAATCCGCAATTCCGTCCGGAACTGGCCAATTCTCCCCAACTGGCTGATTTCGTCACCGGCCAGCAGGAACTGCGGAATTTCGCCGATCTCTTCGTCTTCGACGCACTGATCTCAGGTGAGATGCCGATCACCCTGTGGAGCGATGCCCCTGTCGGCTGGGCCGCCGGTGCCCAGTACCGCCGCGACAGTTACGAATCGCGGCCAGGGCCGAACTCGGACATCACCCAGCGGCCCTGTCCCACGGAAGGCGATTTCGACTGCGCCTCGCCCACGGGTCCGTTCTCCTTCCTGGCCGCCACGACGCCTTTCCAGGCTGACCGTGACATCTACGCGTTCTTCGGCGAGCTGGCCATTCCGCTTACGGACACAATCGACCTGCAACTGGCCGGACGGTTCGAGGACTATGGCGGGGAGACCGGTTCGACCTTCGATCCCAAATTCGGTTTCCGCTGGCAGGTCTTCGAACAGCTCGCCCTGCGCGGCTCGGTCCAGACCACCTTCCGGGCTCCGACCCTCAACCAGCTTGCCGGTCAGGCCACGACCCTGCAATTCGTTGCACCGACCAGCGCCTTCAAGGCCGTTGACCAGTTCGGCAATGCCGATCTGGAGCCCGAGACCGCGTTCACCTACACCATCGGCGCGATCCTGGAGCGGGGCGGCTTCCGGGGCTCGATTGATTACTGGTCCTTCGATTTCGAAGACGCGATCATCGTGGAACCTTTCGATGCCATCGTGAACTCCTGCATCGCCGATCTGGAAGCGGGACTTCCGGCGGAGCAAAGTGCAATCTGTGGGCGGATCACCTTTGACGGCGATCCCGCTCCGGCCAGCATCGCGCGGATCCAGACCGATATCGTCAACGGCCCGGATATCCAGACCTCCGGTATCGATGTGTCCACCCAGTATGTCTTCGAGAATATCGGGCCCGGCATCCTGACAGTGGCGACCGACTCCACCTATACCCTCGAGTATGAAGTGGACGACTTCTTCATCGAAGGTGTGCTGGCCCAGCCTCAATTCGACGGTGCGGGGCAGATGAACCGGGGCAACTTCCTGCGGTCGATCCCGGAACTGAAGGTCAGTGCGTCCCTCACCTATGACCTGGACATCCACAACTTCAGCGCCATCGTCCGTCACGTCGATTCCTACACGGATGAGCGTGACTTCGTCACCGGCGATGACCAGGAAATCGACAGCTGGACGACCCTCGACCTGCACTACAATGTCGATCTGCCCTACCAGATGCGCTTCTCGCTCTCGGCGCTCAATGTCACCGATGAGGATCCGCCCTTCGCGCGTCTCGACCTGAACTACGATCCGTTCACCCACTCTCCCGTGGGCCGGATCGTACGCATCGGCCTGATCAAGAGCTTCGGCGCGGAGTAATGGCGTTCAGGGATGGCAGGACAAGCCCTGTCATCCCCGTCTCAGCGGGCAGGCCCGCAACAACGGAAAACCCATAGAAGAAAGGGCGGCCTTCCCAATCGGAAAGCCGCCCTTTTGCTTTGTCGTGATGTGGCGTTCCGGGACATCGGCGCCCGTGGCGCGAGGCCCCTTAAGATCGCAAAACGTCGGTCAGCGGATCATGGAGGCGAGTTCGGCGGTGCGCTGTTGCGCAAGACGGTCGCCCTGCTGGCGCTCTTCCGCCGTGAGGATGCGCATCAGTTCCGAGCGCAGTTCCTGATCATCCCGACCCTGACGGCTGGCAAGGGACAACCAGATATAGGACTCGAGCGGATCCTTGGCCACGCCTTCACCCCGGGCGTAGATCACCGACATCATGTACTGGGCCTCGGGATGGCCCTGTTCAGCGGCGGCCTTGAACAGGAGTGCGGCCTGCTCCAGATTCCGGGGAATGCCCTCGCCCTTGTAGGACAGGATCGCCAGACCCCACTGGGCATCGGGCAGGCCCGCATTGGCGGCCTGTTCCAGATAGGACGCGGCAATGGCGAAGTCCTGGCGCACACCGATCCCGTTCGTGTACAGAACGCCGAGATTGTACTGGGCGTCCACCTGGCCGTTGCGGGCCGCCTTCTCGAACCAGCGCTGGGCTTCTGCCTGGGCCTGCTCCTGACTTTGGACGTTCACGCCCTGACCGGTCATGTACAGAACGCCCATATTGTACTGGGCATCCGGGTGTCCCTGGTCGGCGGCCTTGCCGAACCAGTTCGCGGCCTTGCGATAATCCTGAGCCAGATTGTGCCGGCCTTCCGCATGGAAGGTGCCCAGATCGAACTGGGCGTGGGGATGATTCTGATTGGCGGCGACCTCGAGCCACGCCAGGGCCGTGGGCAGATCCCGCGCCGCCCCGCCAATGCCCTCAAGGGCGATCAGGGCGATGGCATACTGACTGTCCGCATGGCCCCGTTCCGCCGCAGCGGCGTACCAGCTGATGGCCCGGGAGATGTCCTGCTCGACCCCGAGGCCTTCCACATACAAGGTGCCCAGAAGATGCTGGCTGCGCACATCCCCCGCCGAGGCACCGGATTGGAATGCGGTGGCGGCGGCATAGTAGTCCCCGGCCTGATAGGCCTTGATCCCGTCCTCGAACGCATCCGCCAGGGCAGGGGAGGGAGCCATCACGGCACTGAATGATAGCGCGCCCAGTACCAGTGCACCGCAAGCCGTGGCCGTGAACCACTTGCGCATCGGGTTCGGGCCGTTACCAAGCCCGCCGGCCGGACAATGGCCAGCCGGGCGCTTGGTAGAACGGCTCGCAGGGACGAAAGCAGACATATTCACCATTCCCATCACATTTCTGGCCGGTCCGGATGCGGCTTCTGCTGCCTGATCATTCCGGTTCCGGCCGATCCGCCCCCAGGTGCTGGTCATCCAGCCGTCGTTCAAAAATGGCCGAGAATGCGGCCACCGCCGCCGTCGGCCCCTGCCCATGGTTCCAGACCCCGCTGGAAACCGCCAAGAAATCTGCTCCCGCTTGCACCAAACGGTCTGCTTTTTCAACAGTGATTCCCCCGATTGCGACACAGGGGATTTCGAACAGGGACGACCACCAGGTGAGGAGTTCCGGATCCGCTCGGGTCGCGGCGTCCTTGGTGGTGGTCGGGAAAAAGGCCCCGAACGCCACATAATCGGCGCCCGCGTCTCCGGCCTCCATGGCGAGATGCCGGGAGTCATGGCAGGTCACGCCCAAAAGCCGCTGCGGCCCGAGAAGGGCCCGGGCCTCCTTGGCCGCCATGTCCGACTGGCCGACATGGGCGCCGTCGGCACCACAGCGCAGGGCCAGATCCGGACGGTCGTTGATCAGGACCGCCACATCCCTCGGCCGGGCAATCTCGATCAGACGACCCGCCGTCCGAAGAATTACATCATCCTCAGCTTCCTTCAAACGGATCTGCAGACAAGCCACGTCTCCGCCGTCCAGAGCCGCCTCGAATGCGGGCGCGAAAGCCTCCAGATCAATGGCCGGAGGTGTGATGAGATAAAGGCGGCAGCGCTCCAAATCCCCTGAAGCACTGCCCTTTTCCTGTTTTTTTCCGGATCCGGCCGTCACGCGGCAGACCGCTCCAGTTCGGTGGTCCACTCGCCCTTGGCGGCCAGACCGTTCATGTGAGCCCGGTGGGCGAACGCGGCCCGTGCGGCGGGCACATTGTCCGGCTTGCCGCCCCAGGCCTTGAGGGCTGCCTGCTGCAACGCCCGGCCATAGGAGAAGCTGAGCGCCCAGGGCATGTCATAGCCCCGGTTCATGGCATCCAGATGGGCGGTCGCGTCCTCGTCGGACTGTCCGCCGGACAGGAACACGATGCCGGGCACGGCGGATGGGACGGTGCGCTTCAGGCAACGCACGGTCTTTTCCGCGACCTCTTCGCGGCTGGCCTGAGTCGGGCAAAGCTTTCCTGAGACCACCATGTTGGGCTTGAGGATCGTGCCCTCCAGGACCACCCGCTGCTCGGCAAGGGCCGCGTAGAGTTCGGTCAGGGTGTATTGGGTGACCTCGAAGCACCGGTCGATGGTGTGGTCCCCGTCCATGAGCACTTCCGGCTCGACGATGGGAACAATGCCTGCTTCCTGGCACAGGGCCGCATACCGGCCCAGCGCATGGGCATTGGCCCGCACGCAGTAGATGCTGGGCATATCCACGGCGCCGCCACGGCTGATGTCGATCACGGCACGCCATTTCGCGAACCGGGCTCCGAGCTGGTAGTACTCCGCCAGACGCTCCCGCAGGCCGTCGAGACCTTCGGTCACTTTTTCGCCGGGAGCGAAGGTCAGGTCCTTGGCGCCCGCATCCACCTTGATGCCGGGAATCGAGCCGGTGGCCTTCAGCATCTCGACAAACGGCGTGCCGTCGGCGGCGCTTTGGCGGATGGTTTCGTCAAAGAGGATCACGCCGGAAATGTAGTCGCGCATGGCATCGGTGGTGCCGAACAGCATTTCCCGGTAATCCCGCCGGCTAGACTCGGTGCTTTCGGTGTTGATCTGGTCGAAGCGCTTCTTGATGGTGCCGGTGCTTTCGTCCGCAGCCAGAATGCCCTGTCCCTTGGCCACCATGGCCTGGGCGATGTCTTCGAGTCTTTCCGTCATGTCAGTCTCCGTGGTGGCTTCAGCCTGTTGAAACGGGCCCGGCAGTCAGGGCCCCATATGGGATGAGGATGGGGCCGGGGCGCGGGGCACGCGCTCCGAACCCGGATGGGATGAACTCAGTTTGCATACAGAACTTGAACGCCCGGCAGGGTCTTGCCCTCCAGCCATTCCAGGAACGCGCCGCCCGCGGTGGAGATATAGGTAAAGTCGTCTCCGGCGCCGGCCCGGTTCAGGGCCGCGACCGTGTCGCCGCCGCCGGCCACGGAGATCAGTTTGCCGGTCTTGGACAGGTGGGCCACATAGTTGGCCGCCGCATTGGTGCCCGTATCGAAGGGAGCGATCTCGAAAGCGCCCAGAGGACCGTTCCACACCACGGTCTTGGCTTTCTCGAATGCGCCGGTGATCCGGGTCAGGGAGGCAGGACCCACATCCAGGATCATGTCCTTTTCCCCGACCTCATGGACGCCGACGGTGCGGGACGGGGCGCCTTCCTTGAACTCCTGGGCGACGACACCGTCCTCAGGCAGAATGATTGCACAGCCCTGCTGCTGGGCGCTCGCCATGATGGACCGGGCGGTGTCCGCAAGATCGTGCTCACAAAGGGACGCGCCCACATCGACACCCTGGGCCGCCAGGAATGTATTGGCCATGCCGCCGCCGATCACCAGGGCATCCACCTTGGCCACGAGATTGTTCAGAAGGTCGAGTTTGGAGGAGATCTTGGCACCGCCGACCACCGCCACCACCGGGCGCTCCGGCGCGGTCAGGGCTGCTTCCAGGGCCTTCAGTTCCGCTTCCATGGCCCGTCCCGCATAGGCGGGCAGGATCCGGCCGATGGCTTCGGTGCTGGCATGGGCCCGGTGGGCGGCGGAAAAGGCGTCCGCGACAAAGGCATCGCCCAGTTTCGCCAGTTCCCCGGCGAAATCCATGTCGTTTTTCTCTTCACCCGGATGAAAGCGGGTGTTTTCCAGAACGGCGATGTCGCCATCCACCATGCTGCTGACCAGGGCCTGGGCCTCGTCGCCGATACAGTCCCGTGCAAAGGATACTGAGCGTCCCGTTGCCGTTGCCACTGCCTGGACCACCGGCTCCAGGGACATGTCGGGAACCACCTGCCCCTTCGGACGGCCGAAATGGGACATGAGCACCACCCGGGCACCGGCCTTGCTCAGATCCAGGATGGTCGGCACGGAGCGTTCGATCCGGGTGGCATCGCTGACGGCGCCGTCGGACATGGGGACGTTGAGGTCGAGACGTACCAGGACGGTTTTGCCCTTGGCGTCCAGATCGTCCAGTGTCTTGTACTGTTGTGTCATCCGGAAACCCTTCGAGCGCGGGTCACGATCCAACGCCCGCGGCTGTCTTGTGAATGGCGGATTGCGCGCGGCAAGGGCACCGAACCGGATCCGACCGGAGGCTGGGTGCCCTGCTGCGTGCCCTTGACTGGAGCGCGGGCAGGCCCTGGATCAACCAGGCCTGCCCGTCAGTCCCGGGGGACCGGGATGTGCCAGCCCTCAAAGGTAACTGCCCTCAGAGATGCTTGCCCAGGGCCACGGCCGTGTCGGCCATGCGGTTGGAGAAGCCCCACTCGTTGTCGTACCAGCTCAGCACACGGACGAGGTTGCCTTCCAGGACCTGGGTCTGGGTCAGGTCGAAGGTGGAGGAGTGGGCATCGTGATTGAAGTCGATGGAGACCAGGGGCTCGCTGTTCACGCCCAGGACGCCCTGGAGGCGGTTGGTCTTGGAGGCCTCGATCATCGCGGTGTTGACTTCTTCCACGCTGGTTTCCCGGTTGGGCGTGAACACCAGGTCGATCATGGACACATTCGGGGTCGGAACCCGGATGGCGGTGCCGTCCAGCTTGCCCGCCAGTTCCGGCAGCACGAGGCCCACGGCCCGGGCCGCACCGGTGGAGGTGGGGATCATGGACTGGCCGGCGGAACGGGCCCGGCGCAGATCCTTGTGGAGGCTGTCGAGCACCCGCTGGTCGCCGGTATAGGCGTGGATGGTGGTCATGTAGCCCTGCTTGATCCCCACGGTCTGATTGAGGACATGGGCCACGGGCGCCAGGCAGTTGGTGGTGCAGGACGCGTTCGAGATCACCGTGAAGCCGGGCTCGATCTTGTCGTCGTTGATGCCGTAGACCACGGTCAGGTCGGCATTCTTGCCCGGTGCGGAAATCAGCACCTTCTTGGCGCCGGCCTTCAGATGGGCTTCCGCCTTGTCCCGGTCCGTGAACAGGCCGGTGCATTCCAGGGCCACGTCAACGCCCAGGTCGCCATGGGGCAGTTCTTCAGGGTTGCGGATCGCGGTGACCTTGATGGGCCCGCGGCCTGCGTCGATGGTGTCGCCGTCGGCCTTCACCTGACCGGGGAAGCGGCCATGGACGGAATCGTATTGCAGCAGGTGGGCGTTGGTCGCCACGTCGCCCAGGTCGTTGATGGAAACGACTTCAATGTCGGTCCGGCCGCTCTCGATGATTCCGCGCAGCACCAGCCGCCCGATCCGTCCAAATCCGTTAATTGCCACGCGCACAGCCATGGTCTATCTCCTTCCCATTGCATAAGACGGCCAGATACACTCAAAATCCGGTTCAGGTGCCTCCAGGCGCTTTGAGTCGCGTTTATCTGGAGGCATCCCGCTTTGGGAAGTGTGTACCCGGCAAACGGTTTAATGGGGAGAGGACTACCGCGCGTAAGAGGCGGAGAACTTCCCCTGGTCCCGTGTTTGACCTGTGCCTGTTTTAAGCCGGGCTTAAGGCCGCGTCACAGACCAGGACCGGATTTTTTTTGTGGGACCCCGCCCGGTTCCCGTGCTGCACGGGCTTTGAGCCTTGCGGTTGCCGTTTCTGCAACGGCTTCGGGGGTGATCCGGAAGTGCTGGAACAGCTCCTTGGCCGGGGCACTTGCGCCGAAACCGGTCATGCCGACAAAGGCCCCGTCCTCTCCCAGATACCGCTCCCAGCCAAAGCCCAGAGCCGCCTCCACGGCGATCCGCACTGTGTTGGGACCGAGGACCGTCGCCCGGTAAGCCGCATCCTGGGCATCGAACAGTTCCCAGCAGGGCATGGAGACCACCCGGGCCCGCACGCCGGATTTGGCGAGCAGGGCTCTCGCTTCCACGGCCAGATGCAGTTCCGAGCCGCTGCCGATCAGGGTGACATCCGCCGGTCCGTCCGAGGCCACCAGCTCGTAGCCGCCTTTGGCGCAGAGATTTTCGGCCCCAGCGGTGGTGCGCAGGGTCGGAACATTCTGTCGGGTCAGCGCGAGCACGCTCGGGCCGGTGGTGGTGCGCAGGGCCATTTCCCAGCACTCCGCCGTTTCCACCGGATCCGCCGGGCGGAACACGGAAAGGCCCGGGATCATGCGCAGGCTCGGCACATGCTCCACCGGCTGGTGGGTGGGGCCGTCCTCTCCGACACCGATGGAGTCGTGGGTGAAGACGTGGATCACCTGGATGCCCATGAGCGCCGCAAGACGCAGGGACGGTCGGCAATAGTCGGAAAAGACCAGGAAGGTGCCGGAATAGGGCAGCACACCGCCGTGGAGGGCCATGCCGTTCATGGCCGCGGCCATGGCGTGTTCCCGCACACCGTAATGGACGAACCGGCCCTCCGGCGTGTCCGGGCCGAACAGGCCCATATCCTTCACCAGGGTGTTGTTGGAGCCGGTGAGGTCGGCTGAACCGCCGATCAGTTCCGGCATGTCCTTGACCAGGGCCTCGAGGGCCATGCCGGAGGCTTTCCGGGTGGCCATGGCCTTGCCGTCGGCAATCATCTGGTCCCGGGTTTCCTTGAGGGACTTGAAGCTCTCGTCCTTGAGCCGCCGGCCCATGCGCCGGTCGAACTCGGTCCTGGTTTTCCCGTCGAGGCTTTCCAGGCGCCCCTGCCAGGCTGCCCGTTCGCTTTCATTGCGCCGTCCCGCGCTGCGCCATGCCTGGAGAATGTCATCGGGGATTTCAAACGGGGCATGGGGCCAGCCGATGGCTTCCCTGGTGCCCGCGATTTCTTCGGCGCCGAGGGCCGCCCCGTGGCTGGCGCTGGTGCCTGCCTTGGTGGGGGCGCCCTTGCCGATGGTGGTGCGGCAGGCAATCAGGACCGGACGATCGGCGCTCTGGGCCCGTTCCAGGGCCGCCGCCACGGCCTCCGGATCATGACCGTCCACCCGCTCCGCCTGCCAGCCGGCGGCCTGGAACCGGGCGATCTGGTCGCCGGACTCCGCAAGGCTGAGGGGGCCGTCGATGGAGATGCCGTTGTCATCAAACAGGACGATCAGCTTGTTCAGTTTCTGATGGCCCGCAAGGCTGATCGCCTCATGGCTGATGCCCTCCATCAGGTCACCGTCGCTGGCGATCACATAGGTCCGGTGATTGACGATGTCCGAACCGAACCGGGCGGCCATGATCCGCTCGGCCATGGCCATGCCCACACCGTTCGCGAGCCCCTGGCCCAAGGGACCGGTGGTGGTTTCCACACCGGGGCTGTGGGGATATTCCGGGTGGCCGGCGGTTTTCGAGCCGAGCTGGCGGAACTGTTTCAGTTCTTCGGTGGTGTAGGCCTCAAAGCCCAGCAGGTGCAAAACCGCATAGAGCAGCATGGACCCATGGCCCGCCGAGAGCACGAACCGGTCCCGGTCCGGCCAGTCCGGGTTTTTCGGATCCAGCTTGGCAAAGCGTGTGAACAGCACCGTCGCGGCGTCGGCCATGCCCATAGGCATGCCCGGGTGACCGCTCGCGGCCTTTTCCACCGCGTCCATGGCAAGAGCGCGGATGGCATTGGCCATGGCTTCTGGGGACACGGCGGTATCCGATGGAGTGTGGGTGGCGGAGGGCGTGGTGGTCATGACGGTGTCTTTCCAACCTGACGGAGGGTGTCCCACCCTGGCGGGGGGCGTCCGTTTGGCGCGGACGGCGGCCCCGTGGGACTTATGTTTGCCTGCTGCGGCAAGGCTCTGAAAAAGGACATCGGGCCGGTGAGGACCCTGATGCGGCGGTATCACGCTGGGCTTCTGCGTCCGCGAGGCGTAATCGGACATCCCCGATCTGATGCCATCCCTCTGCGATGATTCCCATCAACCGGGACGATTTTCCCGCCAATCCGCGTCACTTTGAGCCCGTCACTGCTGAAACCGGGACCGGCGGGAGGGCTTTATACGGTTTAGACACGCTGTTGAGCAATCGCACCATGGCCGAATCTGACACCCAATCCGCGCCCATCGCTCGGGGGATAGGGCCCCTCGGTGTTTCTTGCACGTTTGTTGTGCGAAAGAGCGAATTAGTGCATTAAAAATGCAAGCTGCGGACAGTTCAAGAGGCTTCACTGGAAAGAACGGCGCGGGACTTGTATCGCTTTGGATCGCACATGCGAACACACGGTTTTCCTTGACGTTCGCCGCCCGTGCGGAGATCTGGTACGTTTGATGCGTCGTGCGGTGCGGGATAGGTCCTGGTCGGTCAGACTCCCATTCGCCTGGCAGAAGCAATTGTGAAACTTTCACCCAAACGGATTTCGGCCCGGAAAAGTGCGGACAACAACGGGATGAACGCGATGAACAAGGTCGAGACAGCCCTGAACCGGTTCGACTCGGCCCTTCAGGGGCTTGAGCAGGCGGTGAACGATCTGGCACAGGCGGAGCGTGAGCGCCCTGCCGAGGGCGGTGTCGATGCGGCAGCGGTCCAGGAGGAATTGGCCGCGCTTCGGGAAGATCGTCTGCGGCTTGAAACGGATCTGGGGACCATGCGCGCGGAAGCGGCCATGCTGGAGGCTCTGACCGACAGGCTCGGCGACAAGCTCGATGTGGCCATCGCCGACATCCGCGACATTCTGGAAAACTAAAGGCAGGGACCTTAAGGGGGACGCCGGGCGATGGCGCATATCTCGGTATCAGTGAATGGACGCTCCTACATGCTCGCCTGCGACGATGGCGAGGAGGAACATCTGCGCCGTCTTGCGGGCTATCTGGACAACCACATCCAGGATCTGAGCGCGAGCATCGGCCCGGTGGGGGAAACCCGGCTGCTCCTCATGGCAGGCCTGATGGTCACCGACGAACTGGCGGGGGCCATTGACAAGATCACCAAACTGGAAACGGAACTGACCGAGGCCAAGGAGCGCCAGGGTGAACCGGGTGCCCGGTTCGACGCCCTGGAAACAAGCCTGACGGAAACCATCGAAAAGGCCGCGGGCCGCCTGGAAGGCCTCGCCAAGGCCCTGAAGGACCGGCAGACCTCCGCCTGACCGGCCCGGATCCGGTTTTTCGACACTCTCCCGGCTATCGACTGAAACCCTGTTATCGACAATTCAGGGAACGGCATTACATAACGGAGTAAGGAGCTGCCTGGTGCGTCAGGAACACGATTCCCAGGGGCCGATACCCACCTCTTCGGGAGCTGTCCCTGCCCGGGACCGTGGTCCTGGGCACACGGCGCCCACCTGCTTTAGGCAGGCCGCTGAGGTTTCACAACTCCAACGGCCAAGGCGGCTCCACCCCCCGTTTTCAGACTTTCAAACTCCACGAACCCCGAATGCGGCGGTTGCCGGTTCCATCGCCCGGCTTTCCTGTGTTCGCTTCATGGGCCGGTATCAAAGGCGATGAGCGCGCCGGGGTCCGATCACACCGACATTCGGGCCAGTGACATTCTGGCGGACAAGGCGGCCCTGCGCCGGCGCATGCGTTCAGCCAGGAAAGAGGCCTGGGACCGTTCAGGATCCCGAGCCGCCATAACGCTCGCGGCCCATGGCGATGAGCCACCCCAGGACGAGAAGGCACTGCCAACGGGGCCTTTCTCTCAAAGGGACCTGTCCGCCACAGTGGTGTCCGGCTATTGGCCGATCGGCCAGGAACTGGACCCCCGGCCCCTCATGGCTGCCCTGTCGGCGCGGGGGGCCGTTTTGACCCTTCCAGTGACCTGTGCGGAGACCGGCGTCCTGCGGTTCCGGCTCTGGCACCAGGACAATCCCCTGGAGGATGCAGGCTTTGGCACCCTCGCCCCCGGTCCTTCAGCCGGGGAGGCCGAGCCGGATTTCGTCCTGGTGCCTCTCCTGGCCTTCGACCGGTCCGGGGCCCGGCTTGGCTACGGCCAGGGCCATTATGACCGAACCCTGGCGGATCTCAGGTCCCGCCGGGCCGTGGAGACCGCCGGCATCGCCTTCAGCGTGCAGGAGATTGACGCCGTGCCTGTGGAGGGCCATGACGTGCCTCTGGATTGGATCCTCACGGAAAAGGAAGCCATCCCATGTAAAGCCTCGCCCCGGTGAAACGAGCGGTCGAGCCGAATGGCTGAACCGGGCGGCTGGAAACAAAGCCAGAAGAGAAAGCGTGCCGTGTGAGAGTTCTGTTTCTTGGAGATATTGTCGGACGGGCGGGCCGGACGGCGGTGACGGAGCGGGTGGCCGGGCTGCGGCGCAGCTTCGATCTCGATCTGGTGATCGCCAACGGCGAGAACGCCGCCCACGGCTTCGGCATCACGGAAAAGATCTGCGAAGACCTGCTTGAGTCCGGTGTGGATGTGGTCACCACCGGCAACCATGTCTGGGACCAGCGTGAAGCCCTCACTTATATCGACCGTCAGGACCGGCTTGTGCGCCCGGCGAACTATCCTCCGGGCACCCCGGGCCGGGGCAGCACCCTGGTGGAAACCGCTGCCGGGGCCCGGGTGCTGGTGGTCAATGTCATGGGCCGGGTGTTCATGGATGCCATGGATGACCCCTTCCGGGCCGTGGACATGGCCCTGGAGGCGTGCCCCCTGGGCGAAGGCGCCGATGCCATCGTGGTGGACCTCCACGCGGAGGCGACCTCGGAAAAAATGGCCATGGGGCACTATCTCGACGGCCGGGCAAGTCTCGTGGTGGGCACCCACAGCCATGTGCCGACGGCGGATGCCCAGATTCTGCCCGGCGGCACCGCCTACCAGACCGACGCGGGCATGTGCGCCAGCTATGATTCGATCATCGGCATGGAAAAGGCCGAGCCGATCCAGCGCTTCACCACCAAACTGCCCTCGGGCCGCATGACCCCGGCGGAAGGCCCAGTCACCCTGTGCGGCGTCATCGTGGAAACCGACCCGGCAACCGGTCTTGCGGTTCGGGTGGAGCCCCTGCGCATCGGCGGACGGCTGATCCCCACACCTCTTCCCAGCGACGGTGACGGCGACGGCGATAGCAACGGCGACAGCGACGGGTCCGGTTTCGAAGAGTGGGACAACGCCGAGTAGGGATATCAGGCCTGGATTGGGGGCGAGGGACTGTGTGCGGCTCCAACCCATCTCAGCTGGGCCGATTTCACCTGGCCCATTTTCACCGGATCTGGGCTGAAACATTGCCCTTGCATGCGGGTCGTGGCATACGCCGTTCAGCAACAGGCTGAGATCGGGCGCCGAAACGGCCGCCCACCCGGGACGTGTGAGCCCCTGGAGATGTGATCCCCAGGAGGTTTTAGCCTCGGGGGCAATCAGCCTTCCACAAACAGTCCTCAGCGGGAGCCCAGCGTTCCGGCATACTCAGTCAGGACAGCAGAAAGCGGATGAGGAGCGATGGCCGGGCATTCACAGTTTAAGAACATCATGTACCGCAAGGGCGCCCAGGATGCGAAGCGCTCGAAGATGTTTTCCAAACTCGCCAAGGAAGTTACCGTCGCGGCGAAAATGGGCGGTCCGGACCCGGACGGTAACCCCCGCCTGCGGCTTGCGATCCAGAACGCCCGCGCCAAGTCCATGCCCAAGGACAATATCGATCGGGCCATGAAGAAATCCCAGGGCAATGACGCGGATACCTATGAAGAGATCCGGTATGAGGGGTTCGGTCCCGGCGGGATCGGCCTGATCGTGGAGGCCCTGACCGACAACCGTAACCGCACCGCCGGTGAGGTGCGGGCGGCCTTCTCGAAGAATGGCGGCAACCTGGGTGAAAACGGATCCGTGGCCTTCATGTTCGACAAGGTGGGCTCCATCACCTACCCCCTGGAAGCGGGCAGTGCGGATGCCATGCTTGAGGCCGCCATTGAGGCGGGGGCGGATGAATGCGTCACCGGCGAGGAGGAACACGAGTTCATTTGTGCCGACGATGCCTTTGCCGATGTCAGGGCAGCCCTCGAAGACAAGCTCGGGGAAGCCTCCGGGGCCCGGATCATCTGGAAGCCCCAGAACACCATCGAGATCGAGGGGGAGCAGGCCGAGACGCTCATGAAGCTCCTCAACACCCTCGATGACAGCGATGATGTGCAGAACGTCTACGCCAATTTCGAAATGTCCCAGGACACCCTGGAGAAACTCTCCGCGTGAGTGCGCTTTCATCCACAGGACGCCGGCGCATTCTGGGCATCGATCCGGGACTGCGCTGCACCGGCTGGGGGGTGATTGATGTGGAGGGCACCCGGCTCATGGCCGTGGCCCACGGCACCGTGACATCCCAGTCCTCAGACAGTCTTGCCGAGCGTCTTGTCGCCCTTCACAAGGGCCTCCAGGACGTGTGCCGCGCCCACAACCCCGATGAGGCGGCGGTGGAGCAGACCTTCGTGAACCGGGACGCCGCCTCCGCCCTCAAACTCGGCCAGGCCCGGGGCATTGCCCTTCTGGTCCCGGCCAGCATGGGACTGCCGGTCTCGGAATATGCTCCGAACACGGTCAAGAAATCCGTGGTCGGCGCGGGCCATGCGGATAAGACCCAGATCGCGGTCATGGTGGCGGCCCTCCTGCCTGGAGCCAGCGCCTCCGGGGCGGGGGCACCCGTGGCGGATGCGGCCGATGCCCTGGCGGTGGCCATCACCCATGCCCATCACGGAGCGGGCTCCACGCGGATCGAGGCGGCCCTTGCCAAGGCGGAGGGCCGGTCATGATCGGTCGTCTCACGGGCAAAGTGGTGGATGTGAGTGTCGACAGTCTGCTGATCGATGTGCAGGGCGTGGGCTATGAGGTCCATTGTCCGAACCGGGTGCTGTCCGGGTTTCCCGCCGGTGACGGCCGGATGGTTAGCCTAACCATCGAGACCGTGGTCCGGGAAGACCTGATCCGGCTTTACGGGTTCACTAATGGGGCCGAGCGGGACTGGTTCCGGCTGCTGCAAAGCGTGCAGGGGGTCGGGGCCAAGGTGGCCCTCGCCATTCTCAGCATTCTTGACCCGGACGAACTGGCCCGGGCGAGCGCCCTCCAGGATCACGCCGCATTTGCCCGCGCCCAGGGCGTGGGGCCGAAACTCGCCAAGCGGATTGTCACGGAGTTGAAGGACAAGGCGCCGGCTGCCGCGGCGCCTGTTCCCGCCGGACGACTGGACGCCTCGTCCGGTCCGGTCCCGTCCAATCCGGAGCAGGAAGCCGTCTCCGGTCTGGTCAATCTGGGCTACAGCCAGGGGGATGCGGCCCGTGCCGTCAGTTCCGTGGCCGGAGAGGCGGACAGCCCGATGGAAACGGGTGCCTTGATTCGAGAAGCCCTGCGCCGTCTAGCCTGAAAGCGCTTCAGGGCACGCAGGTTTTGCAGGGCCAGTGAGGGTTACGGGGAGAAAGTGGGAAGGCTGCCCCAGACGGCGCCGGCCGCCAGGGCATGACTGTCTCAGAGGGCATGAAGTCTCAGACGGCTGAACTTTCCTGAAGTTCCCGTTCATCCGTGCAGGACACGAGGCACTGGCCCAGGATCCGGGCATCCGTGCGGCTGAATTCAAGGGCGATATCCGGTTTGGCCTTCGAGGAGCTGCCCCGCTCGATGGTGACCAGAACCGATCCATTATCACCCTTTTCCACCCTGAAAGAGGGTTTGAAGGTTTCAGTCATAACTACACCTCCTGGTGTCAGTATCAGACCGGAAAACCTGAACAACTTACTGTTCAGGGTGTTACGGATGATCATTAGACATTAACACAGTGGTAACATGGTCCTATATGTAGGCAAATTTGAGAACAAACCAAGGCGTGTTGAGGTTGAAATTCTGCGACCTGGAGCGGGGGTTACAGCTTAACGTCTTGTTTTGTTTCGAAACACGCCCGGCGTTTCAGACTTTCCTGTAACAATCGGCCGATATCGCCCGGTTCTGCTTAAGGTCCGGAAAGAAAAGACGACTTTTGAGAACCGGTCATGTCGTAACGGCACTTGGAGAGGGTATCGTTGTGCCAGTTTGACCCAGGGCTTCCGGGATCTCGATCCCGGTTTTGATCATGATCGGGACAGATTGAAAAATGTGGGCCCTGCTTGGACCTTGCTGCGCAGACGTGCTAGCCAGGATGCGACGCGAACACAAATCGAACATCCGGCTCAAACATGATATCTCCTTCCTCTTTCGGCGGTTCCGGAACGACACCTGACACTGAAGATCAGCGTTTGGTTCAGGCTGATTCCCATCCTGAGGATGTGGGGGAGGCGGGGCTGCGTCCGGAGACCCTGAGCGATTTCGTGGGTCAGCCTGCCGCCTGCGAGAATCTCAAGGTTTTCGTGGAGGCGGCCAAGGGACGGGGTGAGGCCCTGGACCATGTGCTGCTGTCCGGGCCGCCGGGTCTTGGCAAGACCACCCTGGCGCAGATCGTTTCCCGGGAGCTTGGGGTGAATTTCCGCTCAACGTCCGGCCCGGTGATCCAGAAGGCCGGTGATCTTGCGGCCATTCTAACCAATCTTGACGCCCGTGACGTGCTTTTTATTGATGAAATCCACCGGTTAACGCCGGCTGTGGAAGAAATCCTCTATCCCGCCATGGAGGATTTTCAGCTCGACCTGATCATCGGGGAGGGGCCGGCGGCCCGATCCGTGAAGATCGACCTCGCGCCCTTCACCCTGGTGGCGGCCACCACACGGATGGGCTTGCTGACCACGCCCCTGCGGGACCGGTTCGGCATTCCCCTGCGCCTGGACTTCTATTCCGTGGACGACCTGACCCGGATCGTGACCCGTGGGGCCCGGGTGCTGGGTGTGGCGATCACCGGCGACGGTGCGCGGGAAATCGCGGCCCGGGCCAGGGGCACGCCCCGGGTGGCCGGGCGGCTTTTGCGCCGGGTGCGGGATTTCGCGGCCCATGAAGGCGCCCTTGAGATCACCGACGCGGTGGCCGACCGGGCCCTGACCCGCCTGGATGTGGACGGACGGGGTCTGGATGGCCTCGATCACCGTTATCTGAGCCGACTTGCCCGCCACTTCGCCGGTGGACCGGTTGGTATAGAAACCATCGCCGCCGCCCTGTCGGAACCCCGCGATGCCCTTGAGGATATTGTTGAGCCCTATTTGATCCAGATCGGTTTTCTCAAGCGCACGCCCAGAGGGCGGGTGCTGATGCCCGCCGCCTTCGCCCATCTGGAGCTTGAGGTTCCCGAACCCCATCGCCATCCCCCCGGTCAGGCGCCGGGACACGGGCAAATGTCCATGCTTCGGGAGGAGGAAACCGATGTCTGATCCGCGAGATGCAGGACAGGGGGGTGGTCCCGAGACTGGCTCCCAGACGCGTCCGGAGGCCGGAGGGGAAATCCGGGGCAAGGTCCATGTTCTCCCCATACGGATCTATTATGAGGACACGGATTTCTCCGGGGTGGTCTATCACGCCAATTTCCTGCGCTACATGGAGCGGGGACGGAGCGATTTCCTGCGCCTGGCTGGGGTTCATCACGCGGAACTGTGGAGCCGGGGGGAGGGGGTTGCCTTCACGGTCCGCCGGATCGAAGTGGATTACCGCCTCCCGGGACGGATCGATGATCTGATCGAAGTGCACACCGCCTACACCAAGGCCTTTGGAGCGCGGATCGAAGCCCGCCAGGCTGTCTGGCGGGGCAGCGAGCTTCTAGTGGAAGCCGCGGTCTATGCCGCCTGCATCAATGGCGCAGGCCGGGCCCGGCGTCTGCCGCCGGACGTGATCGAAAAAATGCGCGACTTCGTGGAAGAGGGCTGACCGGCGCCGGGGGCTTGGAATTGACCGATGCGTGAATGATCGCGGGTCCTTCGGCAATGCCTCAGTTTGGTCATAAACCGCCGGAAGCGTTCCCCTCGGGGACATGCCGGTCCAGACAGATTCGTTATTCTGCCATCACTCCGCCGCGACTCGGGGCTAGGTTGCGGTGCTTAATCGTTAGCGCCCCTGATAGAAGTCATGGAACCAAACCGGTGCTTGAGCGGTTGGCCGCGGGACCGGATTGGCTCAAGGCTGTGGCCGGTGCAGTAAGTGCGGACGAGTTGAGCCCAGGCAAATTGAGCCCAGGCAAATTGAGCCCAGGCAAATTGAGCCCAGGCAAATTGAGCGCTGGTATTTTGGGTTTGGTCGTAGAAACCGAGCCAAAGACTGGCTTTGGGGGCGAAGGGATCGGCACGGGCCAGTCAAGACGCGCCAAACAGATGGGGCACGGAAGGGACTAAGCATGGAGATTATGCTCACGGCATCCTTGGGGCACGCGGCTCCGGCCATCGATTTTTCGATTTGGAACCTGTTCCTTCGCGCCGACTTCGTGGTCAAGGCGGTCATGATCGGCCTTGTGCTGGCCTCGATCTGGAGCTGGGCGATCATCATCGACAAGATCAACAAGCTGCGCCGGGTGAAACAACTCACGTCCCGTTTCGAAGATGTGTTCTGGTCGGGCACCCCCCTTGAGGATCTCTACCAGCAAGTGGGCCATAAGCCCGGCAGCCCGATCGAGATGGTGTTCTCGTCCGCCATGCGGGAATGGCGCCGGTCGATGGACAAGGAGCGGGGCCCGCTTCTGGGCGGCATCATGGACCGGATCGACCGGGTGATGACCGTGACCATCAACCGGGAAATCGGACGGCTTGAAAGCCACATCAATTTCCTGGCGACCGTGGGCGCAACGGCTGTGTTTGTCGGCCTGTTCGGCACCGTGTGGGGCATCATGAATGCCATGCGGGCCATCGGCGTGTCCGAGGGCACCAATCTGGCGGTGGTCGCGCCGGGTATTGCCGAGGCCCTGTTCGCGACGGCCCTGGGTCTGCTGGCGGCTCTGCCCGCCACCGTGGCCTACAACCGGTTTTCCAACTCCATCAATGATTATGGCAGCCGCCTTGAGGGGTTTGCCGATGAGTTTGCCGCGATCCTGTCGCGCCAGATCGACGAGCGCCGCCGCCAGGAGCGCGGGGGCGGGGACCGGGTTCAGGCATAAACGCCTCCCGGATCCCACCCGGACGGGGCCGGTCGGACCACAAGATGGTCCGGTGCTGACCGGTCTCAAGCAGGCACGCTCAACAGGATTGGACAACACCGATGGCCATGGCAGTACAGGGCGGGGGAAGCGGGCGCAGCCGAAGACGGCGGGGCCGCCGATTCGCTCCGGTCAGTGAAATCAATGTGACCCCGATGGTGGACGTGATGCTCGTCCTCCTGATCATTTTCATGGTGACGGCCCCGCTGCTCACGGTGGGTGTGCCCGTGGATCTGCCCAGGACCGACGCCCGGCCCCTGCCCGGAACCGACGAGCCCCTGGCGGTGACCATCGACCAGGAAGGCCGGGTCTTCATTCAGGATACGGAAATTGAGATCCAGGCCCTGGTGCCCAAGCTCGTGCAGATCACCAGCAACAACCGGGATGTGCGGATCTTTCTGAGGGCGGACAAAGAAATCGACTACGGCACCTTCATGGGCGTCCTGGGGACCCTGAACGCGGCCGGGTTCACCCGTGTGGGTCTTGTGGGTGAAAAGGCGTCCGGATGATCCGGCGGCGGTTGATGGGGCCGGGATCATCACGACACCAGGGACCCGGGCGGAGCATTGGGACGGGAATTGAGGGGTTTAAGGTAGGATCATGCGCTTAGCGGTTGGCATTTCCACGCTGATCCACGGCGGCCTTCTGGCTGCCGGCGCCCTTGTCTTGCCCATGGGGCCGGTCAAGCCCGTGGACCTGCCGCAATTTCTGCCCGTGGAATTTGTCGCCATTGCCGATGAGACCAATGTCGCGCCCATGGCCCAGACCCCGGTCAAGGCGCCGGATCCGGAAGCCCCGCCCGCACCGACCGCCCCCCCTGAGCCGGTGCGCCGGACCGAAGCAGCCCAGCCCGCGCCGCAACGGCCCGAGCCGCCCCGTCCCCCAGCAACACCTGTGCCTGCGCCCCGGGCCGCACCGGAACCGCCCGTCGTTACCCCGGTCCCTGAGCCCGTTGAGGTATCCGAACCGGAAGCACCCAAGCCCGCCGAACCGGATCCCGAAGTGGTGCCGGAGCCTGAGCCGGAACCGGTTCTGGAAGCGGTCGATATTGTTGAAGAGCCTGAGCCGGAAGTGGTCGAGGCCCAGCCCGACGAGACCCCGGCCCCGCGCCCGTCCCCGCCGGATGTCCGGCCGACCACCCGCCCGGCGGCCCCTTCGCCCGCGCCTGAACCCGATGCCGGAGCGGCGGCCAAGGACGATGACTTTTTCAGCCAGACCGCGGCGCTCCTCGACAAACATCCCGTCGAGGAAAAAGAGCGGACCTTTCACACACCGAGCGAATCCTCGGAAGTTCCGGTGAGTGAGGAGGAGCGTCCGTCCGTCGGCCTGGAAACGGATCTGACCGTCAGTGAGATTGATGCGATCCGGGCCCAGCTCAAGCCCTGCTGGTCACCCCCCGCCGGTGCGCCCAATGCGGAGGATCTGATTGTCGTGCTGCGGGTGCGCTTCAATCCGGACGGGACGGTGAATGGCGTGCCCCAAGTGCTGTCCAGTCTTCGGGCTCAGGCGGATCAGTATATGCGGGCAGCAGCGGACCGGGCGATCCGTGCGGTGCTGCAATGTCAGCCCTTTCAACTGCCAGCGGAGCGGTATCGGCAGTGGCGGCTGATTGAACTCGAATTCGATCCGCGGTTCCTGCTGGGTCAGTAAATCGGGCCTGAACGGCACCAAGCCGGCCACAAATTGGGAAAATCTGTCCCTGGAGCGCCCGCAGAGCGCCCTATTGGCCTGCGACATGAGAGAGGTCGGGTGAGTCGCATCCGACTGGTGAACACATCGGCTACGCATGCGGGGACTCGCTTTTAAAAGAGCGGCTCGAAGCCGGAAGTGGGGCCGGGCATGACATGCCCCTCGGTATCTGGGGTGATTGGGAAGCATGACTGTGAACATTGGCTTGGCCATACAGGGATCATGGACCGTGTTTGAGAACCGGCTGGGGGACGCACGGCGTTCCCCCCGTCGGTGGTCGTCGGAGGGAAAGGCTGCCTGCCGGGGAACAGAGCCCGGCATTGCGGAGCGCTCGTTTGTGCGCGCACTTCTGCTGGGCTGGCTCGCTCTAGGGTTGGCGGTGTTTTCCGCTCTTCCGGCTCTGGCAAACACGGAATCCTACGCCCCGCCCCGGATCCGTATCACCGATGGCACCGTCGAACCCATGCCCATTGCGGTGATTGATTTTCTGGAGCCCGGCGGCGGCCAGTATGGTCCGGCCATCTCCAATGTGGTGCGCAGCAATCTGGAACGCTCGGGCCTGTTCGCGCCGATCGGGCCGGAGGCCTACATCCAGAATATTCAGGCTTTCAATGAACGGCCCCGCTTCGGGGACTGGCGTCTGATCAATGCCCAGGTGCTGGTCACGGGTCAGGTGACTTATACCCGGGACGGGCGGATCAACGTGCAGTTCCTGCTTTGGGATGTGTTTGCCGAACGAGACATTCTGGGTCTTGTGTTCAAGGTGACGCCCGATGCGTGGCGCCGTGTGGCCCATCTGATTTCCGACCAGATCTACGAGGCGCTGACCGGCGAAAAAGGCTATTTCGACACCAGGGTCGTCTTCATTTCCGAGAGCGGTCCGAAGGTGGAGCGGACCAAGCGCCTGGCGATCATGGATCAGGACGGCGCCAATCCCATGTATCTGACCAGCGGTCAGTCCATGGTGCTCACCCCCCGGTTCAGCCCGACCCGCCAGCAGGTGGTTTACATGTCCTATGCGGACATTTTTCCCCGGGTCTACCTGCTCGACATCGAAAGCGGCGAGCAGGAAGTGGTGGGGGACTTTCCGGGCATGACCTTCGCCCCCCGGTTCTCGCCGGACGGCAACCAGATCATCATGAGCCTGGAGCGCAACGGCAACTCCGATATCTACGTCATGGATCTGCGCACCCGCCATACCGTGCGCATGACCGACCACTCCGCCATTGATACGTCCCCGTCATTCTCCCCGGACGGACAGTTCGTGACCTTCAACTCTGATCGCAGCGGCAGCCCGCAGATCTATGTCATGGGGTCCCAGGGCACCAATGTGCGCCGGATCAGTTTCCGGGACGGCAGTTACGCCACGCCGGTCTGGTCGCCGAGGGGAGACCTGATCGCGTTCACCAAGATCCTGAGTGGCCGATTCTACATTGGTGTGATGCGTCCGGATGGGAGCGGGGAGCGTCTGTTGACGGACAGCTTCCTGGACGAGGCGCCCACCTGGTCGCCGAATGGCCGTGTGCTGATGTTCTTTCGCCAGACACCGACAAGGGGAGACGGCTCCGGCGGCTCCGTGAGGCTCTGGTCCGTGGATCTGACCGGGCACAATCTGCGCCAGATCCCGACCGTTGCCGATGCCTCGGACCCTGCCTGGTCTCCATTGCTCACGGCCCCCCGGTGACGGCGGGCGCCCTAATGGACGAAGGGCTGAGGGACGTGAGCACAATCGGGAGCGGCGCATAAAGGGGAGTGTGCGGAAGGCATGGGTCGACCGGTGTGCGCGGCGGGTCTGAAAACGGGTCTGTACTGGCCGGTCCGCACCGCTAAAGCGGTGAATCTATAACGACATTTGTGATGTTGGGTGATGACACGGGGCGTATGATCGCCGGCAGGAGCTGACTTCGGAATGATTCGGCTGACAGTCCTTTAAGAAATAGACGCCCGTGAAAGAGATATAACCGGCGGCTTCCGGCGGTTCTGGTCGAAAGGTTCAACAGGCATTCGAAAAGGGCTGACAGGCCTGACAATGCTGAAGTGTCTTGCAGCCGTGCGCGATGTCTTCCATGAGCAGGGGTCATTCGTTTGAAGCGGGTTTCTCAAGAAAACCCTGGATACGAAGAGGCCGCTGGATTTTGGAAGATATTGAAACGTGCTGCCTGCCTAAGAAATGAGGATTATCGATCATGTCTATTCGTGCAGTGGTTACCCGGGGAATGCCCATTGCAGCCCTCCTGCTCTTCACCGCCGCTTGCGGCTCCAACAAGGATGCCCGTCAGGTGTCCTCCGCCGCGACGCCCACGCCTGCCCAGGCCGCGCCCATCACGCCCCAGCCCGCAGGCCCGGCCCCCGGAACGGAAGACCATTTCCTGGTCAATGTTCAGGACCGGGTTCTGTTCGACCTGGACCGGTATGACCTGGATCAGGAAGCTCGGAGCATCCTGGTGCGTCAGGCGGAATGGCTGCGCCAATACCCGGCGGTGACCCTGATTGTCGAGGGCCATGCGGACGAGCGGGGCACGCGGGAATACAACCTTGCCCTGGGGTCCCGGCGGGCCAATTCCGTGAAGGATTTCCTGGTCAGCCAGGGGGTCGCCCCCTCCCGGGTACGCACCATCTCATACGGCAAGGAGCGTCCGGTGGCGCCCGGGTCCAACGAGGCGGCCTGGCGGTTGAACCGGCGCGGCGTGACGGTGATTCGGGCCCTACCTGGGTCCTGATTGCATCACCGGACGGTTGATTGCCTGTGGTGACGCCCGCCTGCCGTCTGCGGCCATAGACAGGCCTTGCCTTTGCCACCCTCCGCTGGCTCAGTAGGGCCAATTGTGAATCGGCAGGGTGGAGTAGCCATTCTTCCCGGTTGTATCCCGGCGGCATGATTGTCACCGGGCATCGATCATGGACGGAATACGGCCCGTTGGCCGTTTGGCTGGCTCAGCCTGCTGCGGGATGACTTTAGGACCGAGGGCGAGACATGACGGAGCGGGTTTGTGACCGGGCGGGTGCCCGAAAGGACAGGAAAGCTGGCCGCACGGGAGCAGTCTGGGGGAGCCTGTCCGTCATCGGAGCCGGCGCCCTTATGTTGGCCGGAACGGTTTCCCTGGGTTCGGCCCATGCCGCTCCATTCGTGGCCCAATCCACATCCGTGATTTCTGCGGCGGTGATCTCCCAGGCGGTGATGACCCAGCCGGGCATGCCCGGTGCAGACGCCCGGACCCGGGAACTCCTGATCCGCATCGAAGCGCTGGAACGAGAAGTGCTGGCCCTGAGCGGTCAGGCTGCCGCCGGTCAGGTGCAACCCGGTGGAGCGGCCTCCGCCCAGCCCGGCGGACCGCGCGGTCTGGTCCCTGCGCCCCTTGGGATCGCCGGAAGCGATGAGCCGAGCAGTGCGGCGCTGGCGCGTCTTCTGGCCCGGGTCGATCAACTCGAATCTCAGCTGCGCCGCCTCACCGGCGAACTGGAGCGCATGCAGTTCCAATACGAGCGGCTGAATACCATCGTGAACCAGCTTGCCCAGGAGACCGGCGGCTCTGGTTTTGCTCCTGCCCGGCCCAGCGGTCCTGCACAACCCGGGACTTTCGGCCAGCAACCCGGTCAGCAACAGCTGGGCCAGCCTCAACCAGGCCAACAACAGCCGGGCGGCTTTGGGGTGACCCCGGGCGTTCCCAATCCCGGTATTCCCAGCGAAGCCGGTGTTCCGCGAGAAGCCGGCGTGCCGCCCTTGGCTGGTGAGCCCTCTTTCCCCGGCGCACCGGGAACAGCATCGGACGGATACGGTGCGGCTGACGGTGTGGGACCGGATGGAATGACCGGTGCAGGTCCGGTGGCGCCGGGACAAGCGGCTGTGCCCGCGCCGACCGGTGACCCCCGGTCTGATTTCAATGTGGCCCGGGACCTGCTCCTGCGCGGCGATTTCGCGGCCGCCGAAGCCGCCTTCCGGCAATATGCCGAGACCTATCCGGAGGATTCTTCCCTGGGTGAGGTCTACTACTGGATTGGTGAGTCCCTGATGATCCGGGAGCTCTACACGGAAGCCGCCAAAGCCTTCCTCCAGTCCGCCCGGGATTATCCGGACAATCCAAAGGCGCCCTACAGCCTCCTCCATCTGGCCACCTCCCTCCAGGCCCAGGGCCAGACCGGTCAGGCCTGCCGGGCGCTTCAGCAGGCCAGCGAGAAATATCCCGATGCGCCGGAGCCCTTGAAGCGGCGGGTGCGCAAGGCACGGGGTGATTTCCGCTGCGGCTGATCACCATCACCCCTCGCGGTCCGGTCGGACACGGGATCTGGAAACGGGAGCGCGGATGGCCGGAACGGAAACGCCCATCGATCTGAAAGCCCCGGTTTCGCGCGGAGAGTTCGCGGATTTTGCCTGCGGGCTCGATTTGGTCCCCCCCGCTGCCGTCGCCGTGTCCGGCGGCGGCGACAGCATGGCTCTCCTGCTTCTGGCCCGGGACTGGATCCGGGCCTTCAGCGCGTCCAGTCCCTGCACGCCTTTTGATGGCCGGTTCAGCGGTTGTCAGTCCTCGGCCGCGCCCCTCACCGCATTGACCGTCGACCATGGCCTGCGTCCGGAATCCCGGGAGGAAGCCCGCTGGGTCGCTGCCCAGGCCAAGGCGATCGGCGTGCCCCATATTACCCTATGTCATCGTGGCCCCGTGCCCTCCGCCAATATCCAGGCCAAGGCCCGGGAGATCCGCTATCGGCTGTTGGAAGGGTGGTGCCGCCGCCACGCAGTGCCCCTGCTCATGACCGCACACACTTTGGAGGATCAGGCGGAAACTTTCTTGATCCGGCTTATTCGCGGTAGTGGGGTTGATGGGCTTTCAGGGATGCCGGACCGCACGGTTCTGCGCGATGGCGCCGGGCAGGTCACGATTGAAGTGGTGCGCCCGCTGCTCCATGTGCCCAAGGAACGGCTGAGGGCCACCCTGCGGGAAGCGGGCCTGGACTGGCTCGAAGACCCCTCCAACGAGGACGACCGTTACACACGGGTCCGGATCCGCCGCATGCTGGACCTGCTCGCCCGGGAAGGTCTGACCACCGGGCGTCTCGCGGCGACGGCCAATCGGATGCAGCGCAGCCGCCGGGCCCTGGACCATGCCTGTCAGTGCATTCTCAATGAGGCCGTGGCCTGGGACCGGGCGGGTTTTGCCCTGGTGGACCTGACCGTGATCTGGCGGGCGCCTGAGGATGTGGGCCTGCGGCTTTTGCGGCGGATCGTCCAGGCCGTGGGCGGGCAGCCCTATCCACCCCGGCATGACCGTTTGCTGCGGGTGTATGAGGATATCTGCGCCTGGGACGGGGGCCGGACCCGGACCCTCGGCGGTTGCCGGATTGCTCCGGTGGCGGGAGGCGAACACGCTCTTGTGACCCGGGAAGCGCGCAATCAGCCGGCGCCCATGCCCATCACGGGCGGGGAAGTGCGGGTCTGGGACGGGCGGTTCCGGATCTCCTTGCCCCGGAAATCTGCAAATGGCGTGATCCGCAGTCTCGGCCGGGAGGGTCTGCGCTTGGTGCGGGATCTGGCCGGAGCCATCGATACTGCCGCGGTGCCGCCCCCCGCCAGGGCGAGCCTGCCGTCCCTGTGGCGGGATGGGGATCCCATCGCGGTGCCTCATCTGGGGATCGATTTTGAAGACACGGGCTTCCGGGCGGCATTTCTCTGCGATGGGGCGGGGCACCTTGACGCTTTCGCAGGCCCTGTCGATTAATTGTCATAGCAAATCCCGGGGAAGGGCATACATTGAGAGATCCGCGGGAGGTGTGGTGATGACATGTTTCGCATGATCCGGATGGTCGCAAAATCCCGATGGATCACAGGCTGGCTTCGTGTCGAAGCGACAACAGCCAAAGGGGCGTGAGCCGGTGTGGTAATCGCTGCCTGACACCAAAGGACCCTTAAGGGGCCGAATGGTGTTATCATTCAATGCGCCACGTTAAGGCGTGGACGGCGGGCGATCCCATGACGGGCTGTCCGTTTTTGGGGATCGGAAGAGGGTAAGGATCAGCGCTGATGAATTTCCGCAATTTTGCGCTGTGGGCCATCATTTTGTTGCTCGTGGTGGCACTGTTCAATCTGTTTCAAGGGCCTTCCCAGCAGGGTGCCGCGAACGAGGTGTTGTACTCAGAGTTCCTGAAGCAGGTCGAGGCCGGACGCGTTCGGGAAGTGGTGATTGACGGCCAGAACGTCTCTGGCACCTACTCCTCCGGCGAGCCGTTCAGCTCCACTGCGCCGGCCAATTCGAATTTTGTTCAGGTTCTGACGGATAACGGCGTTGCGGTTCGCATCCGCCCCGAAGGCGGGTCGGTGCATCCGCTGATCGGCATCCTGATTTCCTGGTTCCCAATGCTGCTGCTCATCGCCGTGTGGATTTTCTTCATGCGCCAGATGCAGTCCGGCGGCGGCAAGGCCATGGGCTTTGGTAAATCCAAAGCCAAGCTCC
>CAZLPU010000039.1:30301-45521 GCA_964561475.1 uncultured Alphaproteobacteria bacterium | reverse complement strand
GACGGGTGCAGGGACTGGGGCGGGCGGTTCCGGCGGACGCTGTGGGGCCGGTTGCGGCGGTGTCGCCGGGGGAACGGATGAGGGCGAGTCGGATTGTGATGGATCGAATTGGGAGGAGGCCCCATTGCCCGCACCAGCCTCGTCACTGGTGACGGCGATGAAGTCATAGGCTTCGGACAGTTCTTGCGGTTCGTCCTCCCGCGCGGATTGCGCCGATGGGGTGGACCCCGGGTTGGAAACGGTGAGCGCGCCCCGTGGCCCGGCGGGTGGGGCCGGCTTCCGGGGCTCCGGCGGTTCGGACATATAGGCCCGGAAGGATTGGGTGGAGCGCACGAAGCCAAGCATGTTGCCCAGAATGTTGCCCCGGGCCATCCCGTGATTGAGCGTGATGTAGCGGGTCAGAACGATGCGCTCACCCAGGGAAAAGGCCTTCACCCCGGCGGCGCGGCGATTGAAATCATTGAGGGCATCGAGAGGGCGGTCGGGGAAACGGTCGTCGAAACTGGCGTAAAGCTCCAGGTGCTCACAGGAGATCAGGTTCAGGGGCACCTCGGACGGGGGCACGGGCGTACCGTCCGGTCCTTCCGGCAGCATGCATTGGCGCAAGGCGAGGGTGACGATATCCCCGTCCCGGGAGCTGAGCTGGATCGCCGGGGTGCCCGCGCGGGTCTGACCGACCGTGCCGCTGGCATCGATGATGGCGAGCAGGGCGTTGAGGTCCGACAGGGTCAGGCGGTCATGGATACGCACCAGGTCGCCTTCGCTCTGGGCCCGAACCGGTTGGGTCAGCCCGAACAGAAAGCAGCTCACCATCAGGACGGATGCCAGGCTCGATAACAGGCCCGATGCCAAGATCGGATCCGTGGCACGGCGGACCTGCCCCTTTCCGTGACTTCCCTCAATGCAATCCTGCGCCGGTAATCCGATGGTCCGGGGTGTTACACCCTGTGTAATCGTGCCCATTGTCTCCGCCCGTGCCGTGGCACGTCCCTGCCTGTGCCGGCCCCCAAAGCCGTGATCCGCCAGTGTCAGTCCCAATACCGCCCGGTCAAGGTCCGGAGCGAATCCGGCAGCCCGCATAAGACAGTATTGAATTGAAGAATGCCTGACGATTCGGACGGGGTTTGGGCGTCCTGCCATGACCGGACTTGGCGTGAATTACACCGCACAGGCTCTCGATTTCAGGGCGGCAAGGAAGCACTCGAGGGAGCCGGTCTCAAAGGGCTGGCGTTCGCCCGCACCCCAAACCGGGCCCGGCCATGCCTCATCCCCATCCCGGCGGGCAACCACATGGATGTGGAGCTGACTGACCACATTCCCCAGGGCGCCCGTGTTCATTTTCACCGGTCCGCTTCCCGGCAGCATCGACGCGGCGAGGGGCCGGAGCAGCAATTGCGCCCGGTTGGTCTCCTCCCACAGGGCGGTCCGCTCCCCTGGGGTGAGATCGAAGAGTTCCACGGCGCCCGCCCGGCGCGGGACAAGGATCAGCCAGGGAAAACGCACGTCATCCCGGAGCAGTACGCTGGAAACGGGCCAGTCGGCCACGGGGCGGGTTTCCGCGGCCAGCCGCGGGTCGAGGGTAAAGGTCATGGACGAGCAGCTTCGTTTCTGATGGCAGATCGGCTGATGGCGGTCTCTTGCGGGCAAGTGCGGCGGACAGGCTCACCGCGCCCGGTCGGTGGCGGGACGATACTGTGTAAGCAATGGCGCGGCCATCCTCTTTCCCGGGGCCTTTTCTTTTCATTGACCCAGGCGGCCAGCAATCGGGTGGTCGGGTGGAGGCCGAACGCAGAAAAGGGAGCCGAGGCTCCCTTTTCCGTCTCAAGAATGCAGTAAGCGATTGTGGATCAGACGTCCACGGGCTCATCCACCCCTTCAGGTTCAGGCTCAGGTTGGGGCTCAGGCTCAGGTTGCGGTTCGGGTTCAGACCCTTCGCCGCTGTCCTCTCCCGCTGCGGGATCCTCGGCGGGGGGCTGGTCGGCCGCACCCTCCTGGGTGCCCTCCACCGGAGCGGCAGGATCACCGGAGCCGTTCTGGGTCTGGGGGAAGAGGGCCCGGTCCAGGGCAGGCAGTCCGAATGCCAGGGCCAGACTGACCGCGAGACCGAGCAGGGCCTTGAGCAGGTCGCCACCGGCCACCGCGACCGCGTTCCAGAACGGACGCTGCTTCAGGCGCAGGGTCAGGGCGATTTCACGACCGGCCAGCAGACCCAGGAACACCCAGGTGGTGGACATGGGCAGGTCCGACACTTCCTTGAAGTAGAGCAGGATGAAGCCGAAAATGAAGTCGATGATGGTCGCGGAGCGAATGTCCGTGGTGTTGGTCTTCGAGGTGACGATGCCCTGAATTTCACCGCCGCGCCGGGCAAAGATGATGGCGTGGAGGAGCAGCATCAGGATCACGGAGAAGATTAGGAGTTCAACGGTCAGGTCCCGGGGCAGATAGACGAAGATGTTCGCCAGATCCTGGATCAGCCACATGGTCCAGAGGAAACCGGTGGACACCCACTGGGCGATAACCCAGCCCGCGCCGGGGCGGCTGCCGTCGCTGTCGATGAAACGCTTCTCAATGAACCGGGCCACAAGCAGGTAGAGAATGAAACCCACACCGATGGCCAGAACGTAACCGGTGGCGGACTTGGTCAGCACCGAGGTCATGTTGCCCGGAGCAAAGACGGTCAGCACCAGGAAGGTGGTGGACACGGGAATGCCGAAACGGGTCAGCAGGAGGATGAAGATCGGCGGGATCGCGTGAATCCAGGTGATGCCGCCTGCGGGTTCCGGGAACTTGTCCAGACGGCCATAGGCCACGTCGCCGTTGTTCACGACCCAGCCATAGATCAGCACGCCGGTCAGAATGAGGCTGGCATAGAGCCAAAGCAGCCACCAGGGCCGGTGGGAATTGGAACTCAGGAAGGTTCCAAGGGTCTGGATCGCGTCATTGGCCACGATCGAGTAGGCCGCGAACATGAAGCCCACGAACATGAAGATTAAGGCTATGTTATCCATCGTCTTTGGCCCCCAGGGCTGGATTGCTTAAGGCTGCCATGCCGGTTTGCCGGTGTTCGATTTTGCCGGTGTTCGACTTTCCGGCGGTGGATTATCCGGGCGGTCTTTGATGCCGGGTCTTCCGGTACCGGTTTTTCCCCAAAAACGTTTTCCGCTGGTCCGCGGCCTGGCACCCTGGCCGGCAGACGGGCATGGCTGTTTCGTACGCCCACTGATGGGCCTTCATGGATCAGCCGGCCCGATGACAGGGCCGGCCTGAAACGCATCCGGGCTAAAATCCATCCGGGATGCGGATCTGTCATATCCAGTGTCGACTGTGCTGGCCCGCCATGGGACCGGGTCTTACTGGAACCACCACCACCGACCGGGGCGATAATCGTCGGCCAGTCGCCGCCGTGAGCGGGACGCCTCTTTGGAGGGCAGGGGCACGAACCCGGTCTCAAGAACGATGTTCTGACCTTCCCTGGACAGAATGAACATCAGGAACGCCTTGACCACCGGCTCAAGGGCCTCCTCCGGCGCCTTGTTCACATAGATGTGCAGCGGCCGGGACAGGGGATAGCGCCCGTCGATGATGTAGGCAAACCGGCGGGCGGGGTCGCTGTCATCGGGGGTGTTTTCCAGATAGGGCGGGAAGAACCGGGCGGCCTCGATATCCGGATCATCGGCGATGGAGATCGCGCGGACATTGGGATTGTCGTAGCCAAGGCCCGCATAACCGATGGCGGCCCGGTCCTCGGCAATGGCTTCCACCACGGCCCGGGAGGTGTCGTGCTCGGTCAGGCTGGGCGCGAAAGCGCCACCGCACAGAACCCGTTCGGCAAAGAAATCATGGGTGCCGGATGCTGAGTTTCTGCCATGGAGCTTGATCTGGCCCAGACCCCGGGTGTTGACCGCCAGGTCGTCCCATCCAGTCACCGGGCGTCCGCCGCAGTTATAGGTGGAGGAAAAAATGTTATCGAGCTGGCGCAGGGTCAGGCCGCGAATGGGATTGTCCTGACGCACGAAGAGGGCGACCGCGTCCAGGGCCACGAAAACGTCCGTGGGCTCATGACCGTGGCGGGCGCGGAAAGCCCGGCGCTCTCCGGCAGTCATATCCCGGCTCATAGGCGCGAGCACGGTTTCACCGGTGGTCAGGGCCGGTGGCGCGGTGTTGGAGCCTTCCGCCTGGAAGTTGAAGGTAACTTCCGGGTGGCGTTGCGCGAAGGCAGCGGCCCAGCGTTCCATCAGATCCCGCATGGTGTCGGATCCGGCGCTGGTCAGGGTTCCGCTGATCGCAGCACTTCCCGGCTCATAAGTCGGCAGACCGTCCATGAAGCCGGCCTCGTGATAGGCCTCATCATGTTCGGCCGCCTCGTGGGCTTGGGCAGCGCCGCCCAGGCCAGCGTTCCAAACCGGCAGCACAAGCATGGCTGCGGCGAAACCAAGTAAGAGTCGCTTCATTGTCCCCTCCTGGGTCCCAATTCTGGTTGTGGTCCCAATCCCGGGTATCCCCCGCAAACGCCGCGACGACGCCTGCTCCAATGCCCATTTCGCAGTTGCCCGTTCGCAGATGCTCATGGCCCAAGGCACCGCTCGAAGACACAGGCCAGACCGTCTCAACCGCGACAATTTTCAGCTTGGGCACAATTCACAGGTTCATATCCCCCGTCAACCAGCCATTAGCATGAGTTCGCACCAGTTTTATGACAGGGTTGCGCCGTCCGGTTTTTTGCGCCCAAGGGCTCCCGCGCCCCTAGTTCACCGTGCGGAAAACCAGGTAGGCGAGGTAAAGGCCGTAACAGGAAATCAGCAGCAGGCCCGAGAGCCGGTCGATGCGGGGATTGGTGCCGATCAGGTGCCAGGAGGCAAGGGCGGCGGCGGCGATCATGATGATCAGGTCCCCCTCCAGACTGTATCCCCCTTCGGTGCCCGCGAGGCCCGCCGCACTCAGTCCGCCGGTGGCGAACAGGGCCGGCAGACCGACAATGGCGTGGATGTTGAAAATGTTGCTGCCCAGAATATTCCCGAATCCCACGGAGAACTGACGTCGGCGGGCCGCCGCCATGGTGGCGGCCAGCTCCGGCAGGGAGGTGCCGATGGCCACGATGGTGAGCCCGACGATTTCCGGGGACATGCCCGGGATCTGAAGACTGAGAAACTCCGCCTGGCTCACGGTGAGTTCCGCCCCGATGGCCAGCCCGACCACACCGCCGCCCACCAGGAACGTGATCGATGGCAGGCTGTCCTTGAGGCCGAAGGGCAGGTCATCTTCCGCCAGTTCTGCGGCCTCCTCATCAAAGCCCCCGGACTGGACGGCGGAGTAGGTCAGAAAGGCCACCAGCAGAAGCAACAGGATCACCGCATCGATCTGATCGATGCCGTAACCCATGAACAGCAGAAAGACGAACAAGGACGTGGACGCCAGCATAAGCATGGTGCCGACGGTGAGGTTCTGCTGATCGCCGGTGCTGATGGAAAAGAGCAGGGCAGGCAGGCCGAGAACCAGCAGAATATTGGCGATGTTGCTGCCGATCACATTGCCGAAGACCAGCCCGGGATTGCCCTCGATCGCCGCATTGATAGCGACGAAAAGTTCCGGCGCGCTGGTCCCGAAGGCCACCACCGTCAGCCCGATAAAGAAAAGAGGCATGCGCAGTCGCATGGCCAGACGGACGGATCCGGCCACCAGGAAATCACCGCAGAAAATCAGCAGGGCAAGCCCGGCACTGAGCAGGGCGCCGGACAGGATCAGATCCAAAATCGCCGGTGCCTGGGCCGTAAGAGTGACCGCGTCCCCCATCATTTGCTCCCCCCGATTCCTCTGAACCCGCTGCAACCAGGCTTGGCGTGTTGAGGTCTCAAGCCCAGGCGCAATGGTTGAATGAACATCAAAAGAAAAGCAGAAGTTTGTGTCACGGGCATGTAGCCTGCCCCCAAGGGGTGTGATGCAATCTTGAGCATCAAGTTCAAGCGGCAGGCTCACGCATTGGGTGAGGACTTTGGGCGCGGGGAAGGGATGGCAATGGCGGCGAAGAAGCGGGGCGGCACCCGGAACCGGTATTTTACCGGATCCCATGACAGTTGGACGCTGATCTCGGCCAGTTTCCGGGCCACCTTCACGGGGCTTGCGTCCCTGCCGGTGTGGATCCTGATCACATCCGTAATCAGTGTTCTGACCACCGTGGCCCAGGGGGGCTGGCTCGACGCCCTGACCGCCATGCCGGGTCTCTTTTTTGCCGGCCTGTTTGCCATCCTGGGCAGCTTTTCGACATTGGGGATCGCCATCCTGGTCTCCGCCGGATGGGTCCTCGTTTACCTTCTGGTCTTGTGGATTGCCTGGGGCACCCTGCTTTTCATCATGACCCGCCGGGACCTTGACGGGATCCTGCCGTCCATGGCCGGTGGCGCCACCCTGGGTTTTTGCCTGATCATGTTCGACATCGGCGGAGTGGAGACCCTCTACAATACGTTCCTTTCCGCCCTGCCCAACCTTTTTGAGGTGGTCCAGCCCCTTTATGTCTGGCTTATCGGTGCAGGCGCCACCGGCGGCTATTTCGCCAGCAGACGGATGAACGAAGTCCGCCACGTTTATCTGGGCGGGAAGGAGTAAAGGAGGAAGCCAGGCGCCGCATAAACACCGCCCGACGCCTGCACGGAAGTGATCAGCCTACGGCGCGTAGACCAGTGCGGCGCTCACCCCTCCAGGTAACCCGCGACGTCCGGGAGAGCCGGGGCGCGTTCGACGCCGAGGAAGAGTTCCACCCACATGTCCGCGTGGGGAATATGGCCGTGGTTGAGGAGCATGTGGGCCTTGGCTTCCAGGTCCGAGCGGGACAAGGGTGCTTCCGGATCGCCCCTGGCGTGGTCCCGGACCGCTTCAAGACGGGTGCCGTCCCGCAGGGTGATGCACACGGCACTGCCCCAGGCCCGGGGATAGGCGTCGTCAAACCGAGGTTCCAGCACCAGGGAAATCCGGGCGCGCAGGGCCGCGAGGTTCGCCCGCGCCGCATCACCGAAGGCTGTGAAGTCCATGGGAGCGGGGGAGAGGGCCGCGGCCACGCAGTGCTGCATGGAGAACTTGGCTTCATATTCCGTCTGCGGATCCATGCGGTCGGTGACGTCGATGGCGGCCTGATAGGTCCGCACATGAATCCCGCTGATGTCATGGACTTTCGTGCCCCGGGCCTCAAGCTCTTCGCGCAGGGATAAGGCCCCGTCGATGGCCGGATGGGTGTGCCGGCAGCAGGGCCAGGGCTTGATGGAGGTGGCGTGCACCTGCCAGAGAGCGTCGGGCTCGGCGGTGACAAGACCTTCCGCGCCGTCCGGGCACATGGCCGCGAACAAGCCCCGGCGCCCTTCGAGAATGGTCCGGGGGCCGGTGAACCCACCCTGGGCCAGGGTGGCGGCCATCCAGCCCGCCTCGGCGGCGCGGCCCGCGTGGAGATGCTTGCTCATGGCACCGCTGTCGAGAAATTCCCACAGTCCGGAGCTTTGTGTGCCCGCATTGCCCAGGGCATGGACGAGTTTATCGCGGTCGAGATCCAGAATGCTTGCCACGGCGGCGGCGGCGCCGAAGGGGCCGCAGGTGGCGGTGTTATGCCAGGTCTTGTAATGGGCCGGGCCGACGGCGGAGCCAATGCGGGTGGCCGCTTCAAAGCCCCGGATCACCGCGTCGAGAAATCCTTTGCCGTCGAGATGCATGGCCCTCGCGGCGGTCCAGGCGGCGGGCACGACCACACAGCCCGGGTGCACCACGGAGGCCCGGTGCAGATCATCGGTCTCAAGACTGTGGGTGAGGGCGCCCAGGAGAAACGCCTCGCGCCCGGGATCGCTGGGCCGGCCCACCACGCCCAGACGCTGCCACCATTCCCGCACGATCCGCCCGGGGGTGGTAAGCCGCGCGCCGAGGGCATTGGCCATGGCATCGAGCACCAGGCCCGCGGCGGCCTCCCGGTCCTCGTCCCGGATCGGCTTTTCCATGAGGATGACCGCCAGTTCTTCCGTCACCGACGGTATCCGGGCGGGGCGGCGCACCCCTGCTGCTTCCGGCGCGGGGGCGGCCATCGCTTGGGCAGAGCCCTCCTGGGACGGATCATCACCGGCCGGGGTGCCTCCCACCGGAACATCTGCGTCCGGGAGGTCATCGCTTGCGCAGGCTGCCTCGGGGGCCGGCTGGGCGTGACCAGCATCATGGGACGGCGCGGCAGCATCCAACGGGGATTGCGCCTGGGATGGCACGGACCGGGCGCCGGTCCCGTCCTGGGGTGAGGCGAGACGCGTGCTGGCGCGGCGGTTGGCAAATTGCGAAAGGGATGAAGGGATCATGAAGATCGACGGTTCCTGTCGTTCAAAGTCAGACATGCTGGACATTGGCCTCGCAGATTACGAGAGTGTCAGAAACGGGATGCTCACTCCTTATCCGGGGCAAAAACTGGTGTGCCGTTCTGGGACGGCTCAGCCGAATCACGTCTTAAGGCTGCTTTATCGTTACCTGTCGGTGTCATCATAGCCACTACCGGACTGGATTTGATAGTTTTTGAACCTGGAATCATCATTCTCTCTCCGCCCGGCACGCTCGCCCTGAGGGTCGTAGCGGCGCAAGGCCCGGCGGAGCCGGATAGACCATTGGTCCCCCAGGCGTGCCGAGTATCCAATGATGTCATTTTCTCTATCCCCTCTGTCGCTGGCCCCACTTTTATTGCCCGCCGTTCCGTGCGGACCGGGCTCTGATTGTCTTGAGGGTGCGGGCGTCCCCGCCGCCGGCCGGGCCTCGCGCCCGGACTTGGGATCTTTTCGTCGGCTGCTGGGTCGGCTGCTGGCGGTGGCGTTGCTGGGCCTGCTGGCTGCCGCCTGTGGCACCACCAGCAAACCAACCGGCTCCTTGAGCACTGGAACGAAGATCGGCAAGCCCTATCAAATCAACGGTGTCTGGTATCACCCACGGGAACAGTGGGATTATGACGAGATCGGGACAGCATCTTGGTATGGGCCCGGATTTCACGGAAAGCGGACGGCCAACGGGGAACGGTTCAACCAGAATGCCATGACCGCGGCCCATCCTACACTGCCCATGCCGACCATGGTGGAGGTGACCAATCTGGCCAATGGGCGGACCATCACGGTGCGGATCAATGACCGGGGGCCTTTCGCCCAGGGCCGCATCATCGACCTGTCCCGGAAGGCGGCGGAACAACTGGGGTTCCGCCAGCAAGGAGTGGCGCGGGTGCGGGTGCGCCTCGTGGACGGGGCCATCATGGCGGATCTCAGACGCGAAGCCGTGGAAGCCCGCAGCATGGTGGAACCGATCCGACGGCCGGAGCATCCCGACCCCATCGGTGAAAAGATCGTCGCGAGCCTGAACGCTCAATCTCCCGCCGGTCAAACGGCCAATGGCCCCCAGCCGGGATCAGACCCGCAAACCCGGGAAACCATCCGGCCGGACGTTATTCCCCAACGTGTGGTCCGTGCCGATCCGGCGGTGCATGCCCAGACCCAGGTGACCTTGCCGGACGCTGATTTGCCCGCGGCACCGGCCCCGATACCAACACCGGCACCAACACCGACCCCGGGCGCACCCGCTCCCCGTGCACCGGACGTGGCGTCCCAAAGCCAGGACCGCCGGGGGACCGGCCAAGGGGTTCCGGAACCGGCCCTTCGCACCGTTTCCCTCGGTCCTGAGCCGGATCTGGCGATCCGTTATCTCCAGCTGGGCGCATTCCGGGTCGAGTCCAATGCGGTGAGCATCGTGCAGAAGGCCTCCGGCGGTCTGCCCGAGGGGGTCAGCGCATTCATAAGCACTATTCAAGCGGGTGCTGCGCCCCTTTACCGGGTGCGCGTCGGGCCCCTGCGCTATGGTCCCAATCTGGAGAGCGTGGTCGCGCAAATGGCCCGCCTTGGCTATGATGATGTTGCAATTCTATCGGATTCCTGTCAGCCCGGTGGACAGGTTGGAGGCGGGATCTGCGGGAATTGAGCCGCCACCGGCTTCACGCCCGCGGCGAAAGCCCGACCGAATACAAGACCCGGAGGGACGGCGGCCAGGCCGTCCGTCGGCGTGACCCGTGAGGCGCGGGGTTGGCGCTGCTCCCCCTGCCTTCTGCCTGCCCGTTCACCCCTCGAAAGGGAGACATCCATGACCGTCCGTCCGAAAGTGCTGTCCGCGGCGCCCATGTCCCGTTTCATGCAATCCGTGTTCGCCCTGATGATCTGTGTGCTGGTGCTCTCCCCCGGGCAAAGCCTGGCGGCGGATCCGGTGATCGAGACCAAGGCGCAATACGCGATCCTCATGGAAGCGCAAACGGGTTTGGTGCTCTTCGAGAAGCAGGCGGACGAGCCCATGGCCCCTGCGTCCATGAGCAAGCTCATGACCCTGACCATGGTCTTCGAGCGCCTGAAAGAAGGCACCATGTCCCTCGATGATGAGATTTACATCAGCGAAGAGGCCTGGCGCCGGGGCGGGACGAGCTCCGGCTCCTCGACCATGTTCCTTGAGGTGGGGTCACGGGTGCCCGTGCGCGATCTTCTGCGCGGCATCACCATCCAGTCCGGAAACGACGCCTGTATCGCCCTCGCAGAAGCCATCGGCGGCACGGAAGGGGACTTTGCCGCGATGATGACCCGGAGGGCCCCGGAAATCGGCCTGACCGGTTCGACCTTCGTGAATTCCACCGGCTGGCCGGACCCGAACCACCGAATGACCGCCCGGGATCTGGCCCTGCTGGCCCGGCACATCATTATGACCTACCCGGAATACTACCACCTGTTCAGTGAACAGAGCTTCACCTGGAACGGCATCAGCCAGTCCAACCGCAATCCCCTGATCTACAGCTTTGACGGCGCGGACGGGCTGAAGACCGGCCACACGGAAGCCTCCGGCTATGGTCTTGTGGGCTCGGCGGAACGGGGCGGGCGCCGGTTCGTGATGGTGTTCAATGGACTGACCTCCGAGCGGGAACGCTCCCGGGAGGCCCAGCGTCTGATGACCATGGCGTTCACCAGCTTCACCTATGAGCCCTTGTTTAATGCCGGTGATCAGGTGGGGATCTCGAAGGTCTTCCAGGGCCAGGAAGCAAATGTGCCCCTGGTCGTGGACCGGGAAATGGCGGCCTGGGTTCACCGGTCCGCCCGACGCAAGCTCACGGTAACCCTTCAGCACCAGGAACCGCTGCTGGCGCCCATCACCCAGGGCCAGGAAGTGGGCCGCATCACGGTCAGCGCGCCGGGCCTGCCGGTCCAGACCGCGCCCATTTACGCGGGCGCCGATGTGGCGGAGACCGGGTTTTTCGGCAAGGTCCTGATCGGTCTGGAGCATCTGATTTTCGGTCCTGACACGCCGGAAGGCACCGGTGAGGAGCCGTCCGGCGCGGAAGCATCCGCCCAATGACGATGACGCCGGATGCCCCTGGGCGGGGCGCCCATGGCGGCCTGTTCATCACCCTTGAAGGGGGCGAGGGGGCGGGGAAATCCACCCAGGCCTGCCTTCTCGGCCGCACCCTGGAGGATCTCGGGCACAAGGTCGTGCTGACACGGGAGCCCGGCGGTGCGCCCGGTGCTGAGGATATCCGTTCCCTGATCGTCACCGGCGAGCCCGGGCGCTGGACCCCCATGTCCGAGACCCTGCTTTTCGCCACCGCCCGCCAGGACCATGTGGAGCGCACGATCCGGCCGGCCCTGGCCGCCGGGGCCGTGGTGATCTGTGACCGGTTTTCCGATTCCACCATGGCCTATCAGGGCTATGGCCACGGTCTCCCCCTTGAGGACCTGCACCGGATCAATGATTTTGCGACCGGCGGTCTTAAGCCGGATCTGACCTTGATCCTGGATGTGCCCGTGGACGAGGGGCTCGGACGGGCGGGACGCCGGATCAGTGGGTTTGAAGGTGAGGCTGGCGAAGACCGGTTCGAGCGCATGGGCGGCGGATTTCACGAGCGTCTGCGCCAGGGCTTTCTGGCTATTGCCGACCGGGAGCCTCACCGGTGCCGGGTCATCGATGGAGCCCAGCCCCTTGATGCGGTTGCCCGGGACATTGCCCATGCGGTGAAGGGCCGCCTGCCATCCGCACCATCCGCCCCACCGGCGGCCAATCCGGCGCGCACTCCGGTATCCAACGGGATCAAGGCCCGCCATGGCTGAGAAGAAACGCTCCCGCGCGGTGAAGGACGCGCCGGATCTGCCGGAACCGGACCGGATCGAGGGGGCACGCCACCCCAGGGAGACCATGAGCCTCCACGGTCATGGCGCGGCGGAAGCGGCCATCGCCGCCACCTTCGCCAGCGGACGCATTCCCCATGCCTGGCTGCTGGGCGGCCCTGAGGGCATCGGCAAGGCCACCCTGGCCTACCGGATGGCCCGGGCGCTGCTGTCCTCCGGCAGTCCCGGACCTCGGGACACCCTCGCGGCGGACCCGGATGATCCGGCGGTCTTGCGGGTCGTCCATGGGGTGCATCCGGATCTTTTCGTGCTGCGCCGCCCGGCGGACGAGAAGACCGGCAAGCTCAAGACCGTCATCACCGTCGATGAAGTGCGCCGGCTCCATGGGTTTCTCACCCACCATGCCAGTGCCGGGGGTTGGCGGGTGGCCCTGGTGGATGCCGCCGATGACATGAACCGCAACGCCGCGAACGCGCTCTTGAAGGTCCTGGAGGAGCCCCCCGCCCGGACCCTCCTTGTGCTGATCGCCCATGCCCCCGCCCGGCTTCTGCCCACCATCCGGTCCCGCTGCCGCAAGGTGGTGTTGAACCCCCTGGACGGGGAGGCGGTGGCGGCGGTGCTGGCGGAGCAAGGCTGCGGGGTGGCCCCGGACAAGGCGCCGCTTGTCGCCATGCTGGCGGAAGGGAGCGCGGGCAAGGCCTTCACCCTGGCCAGCGGCAATGCCCTGGCCCTTTATGAGGAGATGACCGGCCTCCTGGCCCGGCTGCCGGATATCGACCCCGCCGCCCTCCACGGCTTTGCCGAAAAGGCCTGTTCCCGTACGGATGAGACCGTCTTCACCGTCACCATCGGGCTTCTGGAGGGCTGGCTTGCCCGGCTGATCCGCACCGGCGCCTGCGGGCCCGGCGCCACATCCGTCGCGGGGCGGGTGGAGGAGGAGACCCTGGTCCGCATTGCCGCGCGCCGCCCCCTTGATGACTGGATCGCGGCATGGGACAAGATCCGGGAGTCATTTGCCGCCGGGGTGCCGCTCAATCTGGACCGCAAGCAGTTGTTGCTGACAGCGTTTTTCACGCTGCAGGCCACCGCACGCGGCTGACCGGACCGGGTGTCCGGGCCTGCCTTTCACGCTGACATTTGGAGCTGCCGATGCTCGTGGACAGCCATTGCCACCTGGACTTCCCCGACCTCCAGGCGGATCTGGACGGTGTGCTCGCCCGCGCGGCCAATGCGGGTGTCGGGACCATGGTCACGATTTCGACCCATGTCACCAAGGCCGATCAGGTGCGCGCCGTGGCCGAGGCCCATGACCGGGTGTTCTGCACCATGGGTATCCATCCCCACCATGTGGCGGAGGAGCCGGAGGTCAGCCGCGAGGAGTTGGTGGCCCTTACGGATCATCCCAAGGTGGTGGGCATCGGGGAGTCCGGCCTCGATTATTACTACGACCGCAGCCCCCGTGAGGCCCAGCGGGACCGGTTCCGCACCCATATCGCGGCCGCCCGGGAAACGGGCCTGCCCCTGGTGGTGCACACCCGCGACGCGGACGAGGACACGGCGGGCATTCTGCGCGAGGAAATGGAAAAGGGGGCCTTTCCCGGCCTTCTCCATTGTTTCAGTTCAGGGGCACCCCTGGCCCGGGCGGCGGTAGAGTTGGGCTTTTACATCTCTTTTTCGGGCATTCTGACCTTCAACCGCTCCCAGGACCTGCGGGACATCGCGGCGGAGCTGCCCGAGGACCGGCTTCTGGTGGAGACCGATGCCCCGTTCCTGGCGCCCTTGCCCCACCGGGGCAAACGCAATGAACCGGCCTATGTGGCCCACACGGCCAAGGTGCTTGCCGACACCCGGGGCATGGACCCGGAGGCCCTGGCGGCACTGACCACGGACAATTTCTTCCGCCTGTTTACCAAGGCCACCCGGCCTGCCCAGTGAATGGGGGGCCCGGTGAATGGAGGGCTTGGTGAATGGAGGGATCAGAGGGGGACGGATCATGCGGACAATGACGGTTACCCTGCTGGGCACCGGCTCTTCCAGCGGTGTGCCCAAACCCGGGGGCGACTGGGGCCAGTGCGACCCGGGCGAGCCCCGGAACCGGCGCCGGCGCTGCTCCGCCCTGGTGGAGGTGGCCCTGGGCCCGGATGCGCCCTCGGAAGAACGCACCACGGTGTTGATCGATACGGCGCCGGACCTGCGGGAACAGCTTCTGGATGCGGGCACCCGGCGGATCGATGCGGTGCTGTACACCCACGACCATGCGGACCAGACCCATGGCATCGACGATCTGCGCCATATCGCCGGGCGCATGCGCAAGCGGATCAAGACCTATGCGGATGAAGTGACCACCGGGTCGCTCACCTCCCGATTCGGCTATTGTTTCCGCAGCCCCGAGGGCAGTCCGTACCCGCCCATTCTCGACCATGCCCTCATCGAACCCCTGACCCCGGTCGCCATCGACGGCCCCGGCGGCCCGCTGACGGCGCTGCCCTTCGACCAGGACCACGGCACCATCCGCTCCTTGGGCTTTCGCATCGGCCCGGTGGCCTATTCGGCGGATGTGGTGGACCTGCCTGACGAGAGTTTCGCCGCCCTCGACGGCCTGGAATGCTGGGTCTGCGATGCCCTGCGCTTCACCCCCCACATGACCCACGCCCATGTGGACAAGACCCTGGCCTGGTTCGAGCGGGTCGGCGTGCCCTACGGTGTGCTGACCAATCTCCATATCGACCTGGACTACCGCACCCTGTGCGATTACGTCCCGGAGCCCGTCACCGTGGGCTATGACGGCCTCCAACTGGTTTTTGAGGTGGCGTAGTCGTTTCTTCTTTATCAACACAGCCGCGACGGCGTGGGGGATGGTGCTTTTTGGCGCGGCGCCTGCGAGGCATAGCGCTTTATACGGATAATCCTTTCTGGCATGTCTGCCATAGGCCTCAGTATCTTGCGCGTGTCGGTCCGGGCGGCAACGGCAAATCCTTCCGCCCTCTAACCTCAACGGTCATGCCCGCCAGGGGGGACAGATCTGTGATCCCATCCGCATTGGTCAGATCCAGGGTCTGGAGGGGCAGGCCCGCCAGGGG
>CAZLPU010000039.1:0-30201 GCA_964561475.1 uncultured Alphaproteobacteria bacterium | reverse complement strand
GATCCAGGGTCTGGAGGGGCAGGCCCGCCAGGGGCGACAGGTCCGTGATCCCATCCGCATCGTGCAGATCCAATCTCCGGAGGGGCAGGCCCGCCAGGGGCGACAGGTCCGTGATCCCATCCGCATAGCTCAGTTCCAGGGTCTGGAGGGGCAGGCCCGCCAGCGGAGACAGGTCCGTGATCCCATCGAGATCGCGAAGAGCAAGGGATCTGAGGGGCAGGCCAGCGAGAGGATCGAGACGGTCCACCGAATCGTAGCGTCCGCCAAGGCCCGACAAAGCGAGATGGTGGACATTGCCTAATGCCTGGGCTGCATCCCCAATTGTCTCCAGAACAGCATTAGTCAGCGGACGCCCGTTCGAAGAGCTAAAGCCCAACCCAACCCCACCATCGTATTCCTGGAGCCGTTCAACGCCCATTTTCGCCAGCATGTTGAATGTCTCCGCCCGGCTGCGCTCGAGCCAATAGGGGACGGCGATGAGCATGACCACGAGCCAGCCGGTGGCGGCGAGGGCGAGGACCGTGGGCGCGGAGCGGGTCAGGGGTTTGGCGCGGATCCGGCCCAGGAGCTGGCCCAAGAGGCGGGCCAGGAAGTCGTGGCTGATTTCCCAGACATCGTCCGCCGCCTCTCCCGCCAGGGGGCGCACCAGGCCCTTTTCCTGGAGATCCGTCAGGCTGGCGTGGATCTGCCAGTCGGCAAAGCCGGTGGCCTGGACCAGATCCGCCAGGGCCCGGGGATGTTTGGTGCCTTCCGGGGTGATCATCTCCCCCAGGAGGGGTTTGGCATGGTCCTGGGCGGCGCCACTTGTCAGCCCGTCCCGCAAATAGGTTTCCATGAGCCGTCCCGGGTCGCCGTCGATCTGGCGGCCCATGCGGGCGAGCACCAGACCCACCATGTTCAGGGTCACCGGGCGGTAGAGGCCCCGTGTGTCGTCGATCCGGTCGAGCCCTTTGAACAGGGCGTCAAAGCCCGCGGGGTTCAGGTGCCGTCCGCCTTCGGTAAGGAAATCCTCCGCCTCCTGCCGGTTATAGGGGGCCAGTTCAAAGGCATTGTCCCAGGGCCGGTAGGTGGGCAGTGCCAGTTTGAAGATCTGTTCCCGGTAGTCGGAGCGGAACACCAACAGCATACGGATTTCCGGAAGCGGGTCCGCCGCCAGGCTCTGGATCACGTCGGCAAAGCCCTGGCGTTCCTCCGGCTTATGGAGGATGAGAAATTCCTCAAACTGATCAACCACGATGAGCAGCGGCGCCAGTCTCCGGCGTTTGCGGGACCGGGCCGTGCGGATCAGCCGTTCCATGGTGGTCAGATCATCGCCGCCGCCATTGGCCCGGCCATGGCCGCCGTCATCGAGGGCCCGCTTGAGGGCGGCTTCCGGATCGCCGATCAGGCGCACCGGCAACACCTCCCAGCCCTGATCCTCCAGAGCCGGGCCGATGCCCGCCGCCACCAAGGAGGATTTGCCCGCACCGGAAACCCCGGACAGGTAGAGCAGGCTGTGCCCCGTGCCGCCCAGCCAAGTGAGCGCATCCTCAAGGGCCCTGTCCCGGCGGCGGAACCGCTCCCGGTCCTCGGGCCCATACGGGTAGAGACGGAAGTAACCGGGGGTCGTCTCCCCGGTCACCTGGGAGCGCAGATAAAGCAGCCGCTCCCGCCGGGCCCGCAGCGCCGTGGGCACCAGGGAGAACAGAATGATCACCGCCAGGGGCGCCAGGAGCAAAGACCAGTAGAGGACCGGATGCACCGCGCGCCGGAAAGCGTCGAGCTGGTCGGAAAGGGTGAACAGCGCAATGAGCGCGCCGGCGTAAGCGACCAGGAGACCCGCAAGCACCACGGACTGGCCCAGGAGCGTGCCGAAAAAACTCTGCCCAACCTGCTTGCGGTGCGCCTCCGATGGCTTTTCCACCGGCACGAAATCCTTCACCGCCTCGAGCGCCCCATCCGCCATACCGTCCGCCGCCCATCCCTGATGCACACGCTGTCACGGGGCAACTTAAGGAGGAAACCGCAGGCAAATCAAGAGCGGAAGGAGGGGGTGTCCGGGGCTTACAGGGCCGCGGCGGCTTTTTCGACGCCGGGGAGTTTCAGGGTCATGAGCATTTCGCGCACTTCCTGGCGGGCGGCCACATGGCTCATGGTCATGCGCATGTCCGTGTCCGGCTCATTGAGGTCGAGCAGGGTGAGGCCCATGGGGAACATTTCCCGGTAGATGACCCGTTCGGAAAACCCCGGCGCGATGCGAAAGCCGATGCGGCTGGCAAGCGCATCGAGGACCTGGCCCACCCGGCGCTTGTTGCGGGCATCCAGGGTCGAGACCCGGTTGCGCATCACCACCCAGTCGATGGTGGTGCGGGTGCTCTGCATCCGCATTTTCCGGCTTTCCCACACCATCTCGCTGTAGAGGCTGGGGCCCATGACCCGCATGCTGTCCGGATCGATCCGCGCGAGAAGGTCGAAATCGACGAAGCTGTCGTTCATCGGTGTAATGAGGGTATCGGCCACCGCATGCCCGAGGCGGGAGAGATAGGTGTCCGTGCCGGGGCTGTCGATGACCACGAAATCGCAGGCCGCGCGCAGGGTGGTCAGGATGCGTTCGAATTCCGCCCGGTCCTTGTCCGTGGCCTTCTGGCGGTCCTGGTCGAGGGCGCGCTGGATCACGTAAAGACGGGGCATGGGCAGTTTGACGCCCCTGGCCGCGCTCCAGTCTTCCCGGTTCTCGATGTAACGGGACAGGGTGCGCTGGCGGCCATCGAGATCGATGGCGCCCACGGTGCGGTTCATGCGCAGGAGCGCGATCACGAGATGCATCGCGGTGGTGGACTTGCCCGAGCCGCCCTTTTCATTGCCCAGGGTCACGACATGGGCGCCGCGCGGCTTTTTCTTTTGTACCGGTCCTGCACTGGCCGTTGGCTGTGCTGTCACCACGCTTGTCTCCTGCCGGTCCGGACTGTGGGGCGCTCCTGTCCCGGATCTCCCAAGCGGATCCTCAACGGACCTGACCCTTCCGGGCGTATTCGGTCTCAGGGTATGGGCTGTTCCGCCCTGGCACGCAAGGGCCAAAGGCAGTACCGCTCAAGGGTCATCCAGGCGCCGCCCCGGGAACCACCCAGGGGTCTCAAGGCCCCTCAAGGGTCCAAAATGGGCCGTTCAGGGCCGTTATGGACCACCATGCGAACCACCACGAAATCCACTGGGGCTCCATTGGGGCGCCACTGGGGCAATGACAGTTGCCCTGCCATTCCGGGCGGGATACCACTCCAAAGCCAGTAGTTCTGCAACAACCGGGCCTTTGAAGCACCCCAGTCCCCTGTGGAAGACCCCTGACAAAAAGCGGGGCCCGGGCGTAGAACGGCACAAGCATTGAACCTTAGATGTCCACTGATTCTGGTCCCCGCGCCCAGGCCTCGCCCCCGCGCCAGCGGTCCTTACTGCCGGATCCTGCACCGTCCGGGACCACGATCAGGGCACAAGCATCACCCGTGCCATGGCGAAAATGCGCCCAAACCGCCAGGGCGCGGAATTTACCGGGGTTTCACCGCCGGGCCAAATGAGGGAACCGCCGTCCATGACCGCCTCCACCGTGCCGCCCTTGCCCTTTGCGCCCAAAACCGTGGCTTTCCCCGTGCCCGGCGATGCGGATTTCGATGTGCTCGTTATCGGTGCCGGGGTCGTCGGGCTGGCGGCGGCCAAGGCCCTGAGCGAGGCGGGCCGGTCGGTGATCCTGGTGGAACACGAACCCAATATCGGCTGGGGCACCAGTTCGCGCAACAGCGAGGTGATCCATGCGGGCATCTACTACCCCAAGGACAGTCTGAAGGCCCTGGCCTGTGTGGAAGGCAAACACTGGCTCTACCCCTATTGCGCGGCCCGGGGGGTGCCCCATAAGCGCCTGGGCAAGCTGATCGTCGCCGGAGATGACCAGGAACTGGAAGCCCTCCAGGGGGTGATCGCCAAGGGTCTGGCCAACGGGGTGGATGACCTCGAAATCATCGGCGCCAATGCCGCCAAGACCCTTGAGCCGGCCCTAAACTGTGTCGGCGCCATTCATTCCCCTTCAACGGGCATTATCGACAGCCATACGCTCATGGTCTCCTACCAGGGAGATGCGGAAAGCCATGGGGCCACCCTGGTCTTCCACACCAGGGTCGAACGGATCGTGCCCCGGGACCAGGGCGGGTTCACGGTGGTGGCCCGGGACGGGCACGGCGAAGCGGCGGAGCTGGTCGCGGGCGCCGTGGTCAATGCAGCGGGACTGGGGGCCCAGGCGGTGGCCCAGTGTGTGGAGGGGTTGGACCCGTCCTTCATCCCGAAACGGTATCTGTCCCGGGGCTGTTATTTCGGGATGACCGGGCGGGCACCCTTCAGCCATCTGATTTATCCCGCGCCCCGGCCCGAGAGCCTGGGCATTCACCTGACCCTGGATCTGACCGGCCGGGCCCGGTTCGGTCCGGACCATGAATGGATCGACGAGGAGAACTACCATGTGGCTCCGGAGCGGGGGGAGGCCTTTTATGCCGCCATCCGCCGGTATTATCCGGACCTGCCCGATGACTGTCTCCAGCCGGATTATTCCGGTATCCGCCCGAAAACCCAGGCCCCCGGCGAGGCCGCCCACGATTTCCGCATCGACGGACCCGAGGTCCACGGGCTGCCCGGCCTGATCAACATGTTCGGGATCGAATCTCCGGGTCTGACTGCCTCACCGGCCCTGGCGGGCATGGTCGCGGCCCGCTTGCATCAGGGCTGAGCGCACTTAAGCCCACTCCGTAATCAGATCATCCAGGTCCGGACGGGCCCGCTCGTTCGGGTCCTCCAGGGCGGTGCCGAAATAGAGAAAGCCCGCGATCCGCTCCCCGTTCCCAAGACCGAAGGCCTGGGTGACGGATGCATCATAGGCATACCATTCCGTCAGCCACTGGCCCGCAAACCCCAGAGCCTGGGCAGTGATCAGCATGGTCTGGCAGACCGCCCCGGCGGAGAGCACCTGCTCCCATTCCGGGATCTTCGGCGATGGCTTCAGGCTGGAGACCACGGCCACCACGACGGGGGCACGCAGAAACCGCCCGCGCTCATAGGCCGCCACATCGTCCTTGCCCTGCGGATTGGCCGCCCGCCAGGCCTGCTCCAGAACCGCACCGGCCCTGGCGCGGGCATCCCCCTGGAACACCACAAAGCGCCAGGGCGCCAGCTTGCCGTGGTCCGGCACCCGGGCACCGGCCTGGAGAATGTGCCGCAGATCTTTCGGCCCGGGACCCGGCGCGGTCAGGCCCTTGGCGGTGGTGGAGCGGCGGCGCAAAAGGAACCGGGCCATGTCGGCGGAGGGATGAACCGGGTCCAGGGGATCCCCGAAAGCGGGTGCGGCATTGGGATCCGCGTCATCATCGGGCGTGGGTTTCGGCGCCGTCGATAGGGGGGAGACAGTCATGGTCCGGTCCTTTCCACGCTACAGCGTATCGGTTTCTTAATAATCATTCGCAACATGCAGTCACAATTGGGTGCGCAGGGCGAAATGACAAGGTCTGCACAAAAGTTTGCGCTTGCCACCCGCCGTTCCTACCTCTTCTCTTGAGCAAGTACGACAGGCCCACACGGGGATCGCGCCGGAACGGGAGAGCACGCCATGATCGACACGACCTGGCCTTTCAATCAATCCGCCTTGCCCCGGGCCGGTCGTGTCCCTGCATCCGCAGGCGCTTCCCAGGCGGATCCGGGACTGTCTCAGGCGGATCCTCAAGGGCTGGACATGGAACGCTACGCCGGTGCCCAAGGGGCTCGGGGAGAGGACTTCGCCGCCGGATTGGCGGAGGCTGCTGGTGATAGTGAAATTCGAGGCACCCAGGCCATGAAACCCATGAAAACAAAAGCTGTGCAGGCTGATCATTCCGGTGCGGATCATCTGTGGACGCGCCTGCGGGAAGAGGGTGAGGGGATCGCCTCCTCGGAGCCTGTTCTGGCGAGCTTTGTCCATGCCACGGTGCTCAACCACGACCGGCTGGAAAGCGCCCTCAGCTATCACCTGTCCCAACGTCTGGCCGATGCGGACATTCCCGCCATGCTGATCCGCCAGGTGGTGGATGAGGCGATCGCCGATGATCCGTCCATCACCGCCGCCATGCGCGCGGATCTGGCGGCCGTGTTCGACCGGGATCCCGCCTGCCGGGCCTACATTCAGGCCCTGCTCTATTTCAAGGGATTTCATGCCCTCCAAAGCTACCGGGTGGCCCACTGGCTGTGGCGCAAGAACCGGTTCGGCATGGCCCTTTACGTCCAGAACCGCATGTCCGACCGGTTCGGCGTGGACATTCACCCGGCGGCGAAATTGGGCCGTGGGCTGATGTTCGATCATGCCTCCGGCATCGTCATCGGTGAGACAGCGGAAGTGGGCAATGATGTCTCCATGCTCCATGGAGTGACCCTGGGCGGGACCGGCAAGGAAGACGGCGATCGCCACCCGAAGGTGCGCGATGGGGTGCTGATCGGTGCCGGTGCCAAGGTCCTCGGCAATATCGAAGTGGGTGAGTGCGCCCGGGTGGCCGCAGGCAGTGTGGTCCTCAAGCCCGTGCCCGCCCATTGCACCGCCGCCGGGATCCCCGCGCGCATTGTGGGCTGTGCAGGTGCTGAACACCCGGCAGAAGACATGAACCACTGTTTCAGCATCGACGGGGAAGAGCCCCAGACGTTCAGCGCCGACGAGGCCGCCGGCGACGGTGCGGAAGGCAATGGCGGCGCCCTGAAACCCTAACCTCACTATGGGGCGGACCCAGCCGGGAAACCGGACCGTAAAGGAATGGCGTCTCTAGAGACGGTCGCGCAAGGTGGCCCAGAGGAGGCCGAGGACGGTCAGGGGGCGGCGCAAAAGACGGCCGCCGGGAAAGGGCAGGGGGCGGACCTTTTTGTAAAGGTCGAACCGGGCCGGATCGCCGGTCAGCATTTCCGCAATCACCGCGCCCGCCTGGGTGGTCAGCGCCAGACCCTGGCCGGAAAAGCCGTGGGCAGCGGTGCGCCCGGAGCCGACGGGACCGATATGGGGCATCCGGCGCCAGGTGATGGCGATACGCCCGCCCCAGACATAATCGAGGTCCACACCGTTGCGCCCGACACCCTTGCTCTTCCCGCCATCGCGCCCAACGTCATCGAGATCGGGAAAGACCCGGGCGATGGCGCGGCCCAGGATGCGGTTGATCGCCTCGGGACGGGGCAGGGCATGGCCGTAGCTTTCTCCGCCCCCGAACAGGAGGCGATTGTCTGGGGTCAGACGGTAATAATCCAGCACCATGCGGGTATCGGCCACACAGCCCCCCTGGGGCAGAAGCCGGGCCGCCACCTCCGGCGCCAGGGGGGGCGTGACCCCGACAAAACTGTTCACCGGCAGCATCACCCGGTCCAGGGCCGGAACGATCCCCCCGTGATAGCCATTGCAGGCGATCACCACATGATCGGCTGAAACGTGGCCCTCCGGCGTCCTGATGCGGATGGGGCCTTCGGCGGGCAGCTCAAGGGCGGGGGACATTTCAAAAACCCGCACCCCTGCATCCCGCGCGGCCCGGGCCAGACCCAGCGCATAATTCAACGGGTGCAGATGACCCGCCTCCCGGTCCCAGAGCCCGCCGTGATAGCACTCCGTGCCCACATAATCCGCCATCTCCTCCGGCGGTACCACGGTGATATGGGGATAGGCATAGGCGGTGGCGATCAGCTCCGCCTCGTCCCGCAGATGGCCGTAATCGGCGGGCTTTGCGGCGGCATAAAGGGCGCCAGGGCGCAGGTCGCAGTCGATGGCGTGGCGGGTGATCCGTTCCCGGACGGCGGCCTTGGCCTCGATGGCCAAGTCCCAGAGGGCATGGCTCATGTCAGGGCCGAATGCCTCTTCCATCTCTGAGGGGTCCAGGCGCTGGCCCGTGAGGAACTGGCCGCCATTGCGGCCCGAGGCGCCCCAGCCCACCCGGCGCGCCTCCAGGAGCACCGTATCCACCCCCCGTTCCGCCAGATGGAGCGCTGTGGACAGCCCTGTGAGGCCGCCCCCGATCACGCAGACATCCGCCTGCACATGGTCCGTAAGCGCCGGGAATTGCACAAGGCCTTTTGCGGTCGCCTCATACCAGGAGCAGGCATGGCCGGTGGCTGATACCGGCTCTTCCGGATGGAAGGTTTTGTCCATGCCAGGTTCTCCCGCTTGGCCTGCCTGCCATGGCCGCCTGTCCCCGGAAACGTATGACAGATGGGACCGCACAAGAGGTGAAAGGACGGTGACAGGCGGAACGCCGCCACCGCCCTGACAGGCCTTCTGCCTCAGAACGCGTATTGCCAGCCCACGGTCAGGATCCAGTCGGTCTCCAGTTGGGGGCCGTTCAGGTCCTGATAGACCGGTATCACGGCTTCAACGGCGAGGCGATGGTCCTTGATGTAGCCTTCTGTACCGAGAAGGTTCAGGCCCACACCCAGATCGATGCGGTCGCCTCCCTGGAATTCGGGATTGGCGGTCTGGACCGGGGCGACGATGCGCGGGTCGATCCCCTCGATGGTGTCCAGGGTGTGGCCCGCGACCCGGAAGGAGGCGCTGATCCAGTCGGCGAACAGATAGCTGGCCCAGGCGGTGACCTGATGCTTGTCCCCCAGGGTGTAGCCTTCGTCGTTATCGCTGTGGCGGATCACGCCCATATATTGGGCACCCCAGCCGAAGGGCCCCTCAAGGGCCGCATAGGTGATGCCCGGAAGCAGGTCCACGGTGCCGGAACCCAGCTGCATGGGATAGGGCAGGCGCAAGGTGGGGGTTCCGCCCATGGGGGTGAGCACCTGATCCTCTTCTGTGATGGAGCCCGTGGGCAGGCTGAGCCCCGCATTCAGATGGACCTTGTGGACCGGGTCTTCGTAGAGACGGATCAGCGCGGAGATTTTCGTATCCCCGAAACCGCTGGCGCGGGTGGTGAAGCGGCCCAGCCGGTCCGTGCCCATGCCGCCCATGAAGGTGATGTGGTCCATTTCCTTGATGGTGTACATGCCCATGGCCATCAGGGTCAGCCAGTCCGTCGGCGCGTACATGGCCCCGACCATGTGCATGTCCATGGTCATGTCCGTGGGCACCACCCGAAGGGTCGGTGGTTGTCCGGGTATGCCGAAAAACCGGTTGGGCACAGTGGTGGCGATCTGCTCGGGGGACACCTCGTCCGTGCCGATGCGGCTGCCTTCCATGGACATGCGCATGAACCGGTAGGAGAGCATGATCTCTCCTTTGTCGTGCCGGTGGTCACCCATGACTCCGATGGGCGCGTGGGAGTCCGCCCGGGAGCGGTCCTCATGGTCAGCCAGGGTGGTTTGGGGCAGGGCGGCGAGCCCAAGGGTGAAGGTGGCCGCTGTGAACGCGGCGGTGAAGGTCGAACGCATCGTGGTCATCCATTGCAGGAACGCAGACAGCCCCACGTGCCCTGGGCGGGGGCGCCTTGGGCGGTGGATCCGGTCCGGTTCGATGATCTCGGTCGGGTGAGGATGGTCAGAGCACCATGGCGGGGGGAGCCCGGGGCAGGCTGGGCCGGGCAGGCAGGGCACGGGGACGCAGAAGGCTCGTGTGTCCACGCCACTGGGCCGGGCGGGGGCCGTAAAGACCATGAAGGGGCAGACCCACGGCGTTGGGCGGGGTCAGGGCGGAGCGGCACTGATGACAGGCTCCGCATTCGGGCAGGCTGGGGGATGGCGTGGACCCGTCGTGATCGCCGGATCCATCCAGGTTTCCGGGCAGGTTTCCGTCCAAGTTTCCGGGCAGGTTTCCAGGTGCGCAGAACTTGCCCAGGGCCTTCAGGAGATCCGCAGGCAGACCCGCGCTCTTCGTGTCGTCGGAAACTGCGATAGTCTGCCCGAGAGCACCCGGACCCATAGCCGCCGCCTGGGCTGCCCCATGGACCGGTAAGAGTACAACATGGAACAGGAGGGCAAGGCACGCGATGAGGCGGGGCAGCGGCCCCGGCCTTAGGTGTGTCGTACCCTGAGTGGTGCGCCTGTCTGCCACCGGTCCTGGTCCTTAAAAAGTTCTGGCCTCAATCAGTGCTGGTGCTCTTCGGACATGACGGCGGCCCGGCGACGCACGGGCAGGGTCAGGGTTTCCGTCCGGCCGCTTTCGAAGGTGAGGTCCATCTCGATGGTTTCCCCTTCGGTCAAAGGCGCCTGCAACTCCATCAGCATGACATGAAAGCCGCCGGGTCCAAGGGTTGCGGTGGCATTGGCGGGCACGGGGATGCCGCTCACCGGGCGCATGCGCATCATGCCGTCTTCGTTGATGTGCATATGCAATTCGACCACACCGGCGGCGGGGCTGCTGGCGGACACCAGCATGTCGTCCTCGGCCGTGGCGTTGGTGACGGTGAAATAGGCCGCGCTAGTGGTACCGGCCCCAAGGGTCTGAGACACCCAGCCGCCGGAGACCTGGAGAGGCTCACCGCTGACCGCGGCATGATCGGTGCCTTGGCTGTCCCCATGGTCTTCGCCGTGATGCTCCTGGGCGTCCGTGGCGGTTTCGGGTGCGTTGCTTACAGCCGTCATTTCTGCGCTGGCGGCGGCATTTTCCACGGCCGGGCTGGACGAGACCGCGGTCCCCGAGCCGGCGGTTCCAACCACGATCGCGATGAAAATGAGGGCCACCGCAACGGCCAGGGACAAGGACAGGTTTTCATCGTCGAACATACTGCGTCTCCGGGATACGGGCCCAAGGGCGGGCTTCCAGTCTTACTTGCAGGTCCCATATCGGGGATGGCGGGCGGGCACAAGCCCTCCTGTAGGGGGGCCGACCCTCAGAGCGGCCGTTACGCGAAACAAGATCCCCTGCAAAGCTGTTGCATCCCACGGGTCTTGCATATCGCGACGCGCTTTGTCCCAATGGGAGGCCCGGATCCCAATGACGGTCCGGGAGGGGCTATTTACAGGCAGGCCTTCAACGCGGGCGCCAGCCCCGCCGGTTATCCCGGGACCGGCCCTTTCGGGAGGGTGTTTGAAATGCTAGAGCCTTCACGGGCAGTTGCGATGCCCTGCCGCAGGATCGCCTTAAATCCAGCCATGCTCGGAGGGATTATTGGCGGACTTGCAGCACCTCAATGCCGGCTGGCGCGAGTCCTGCAATCAAGCGGGCACGGCACGACGCCCTGACCGCCGCCCGGCTCTTTCCCCTGATACCGGCATGAAGGAGCGCCGTGGTGAAGAAGGATGAGATTGCGCGCGTGGAACAGTATCTGCGCAAGACGTTCCGCCTCGATACGATTGCGGTGGTGGCGCGCCCGAAAAAGGATGATTCCGCCGAGGTGATGATCGGAGACGAGTTCATCGGCGTGATTTTCAAGGACGAAGAAGATGGGGAGACCAGCTATCAGTTTCAGATGGCGATCCTCGATTTCGATCTGGAAGAAGAGGCCTGACCAGATGACAGACCCGGTGGGGGCCGGGTTCGCACAGTGGGGCTGATTGGATGTGCCTGACTGGATATCGGTGACTGGATATGGGTGACTGGATGCGGGTGACGGCGTCCAGGGCTTTGGGGGAATGGCGGAGCATGGGGACGGCAACGGCGTGACGGCGATCGGCAGATTTGAACAGATTCTGTTCTCATGGCGTTTCCGGGGTCTGACCGTTTTCATGGTCATCACCCTTGCCCTGGCCTGTATCTCCCTCTTGGGCTCGATCCGTCTCGATCCCGCCAGCCATGGTGTTCCCGCCCACCGGGACGGTCTTACGGACCTGCGCAAGGCGGGCTGGCCGGAAAGCGAAATCGCTCTCAAGGTCCATTTTTCGGAAGACCTCTGGCCCGATGGTCTGTGGACGGCACCGGCCCTTGCCACCCTTGCACGGATCGAAGAAGCCCTCGCCGCCGTGCCTGGGGTTGATCCGGAAACCATTGCCTCCATTCTTTCCCCTGCTATCGACCCTGTATCCGAAGTGGAACAGGCCGCCATCAACGAAGTGGCCGCCCTGTCCCATCCCCCGGTGATCAACGGGGCGCCCGCCCAGCCGGGGAGCCTGCGCCAGGACTGGTCCACGGAACAGGTGGAATGGCTCAAGCGGCTGAGCACGATCCTGAAAATGAACGGGGTGTTTGTCTCCCCTGAGGGGCGCACAGCGGTGCTCCGGGTTCTGCTTGAACCTGCCACGGATTCACCGCGTGACTTCACCACCCTTGCCGCCGAATTGGAGCGGTTGAAAGCCGCAGCCATCCAGGGTCAGTCCGTCTCGGTGGCTTATGAAGGCTTTCCTGTCCGTATGGGGCAGATCGAACAAGGGGCCCGCCGGGGCTGGCCCTGGCTTCTGGCGGGACTTGGTGGCGCCCTGGTCCTGGCGGTGATTCTGGCCCAGGCAGTGTTGCCGGCACTCGCGTTCGGCGCCGCCGTTCTCACCCCGCTTCTTTGGACCATTGGCGTGATGACGCTTGCCGGGCAGGCGCTGGATCCAGTGGCGCTGAGCGCTCTGGCCGCCTGTACCGCTGTCAGTGTCATCCTCGGTATGCTGATCCTCACCGGCTACATCCATCAGCTTTCCTGGAGCGGATCGCCGGGCAGGGCAGCTTCACGCACTCTTTCCCTGGGCTGGCGGCTTGCCGCTGGGGCTGGTCTGGCGGGGTTTAGCGCCCTTGGGGCCCTGATGCTTCTGCCGACGGGGCTCGCCTGGGAAACCGCGGCCATCGGCGCCGGCAGCCTGTTGGCCGGTCTTCTGGCCCTCGGGTTCGGCCTCCCCTTGATGCTGGCCTGCCTCCCGGTGGGGGAAGGCTGGATCGGCCGCCTTGGCGATCGGGCGGACCGGCGTCGCCAGGCCATGCAGGCCCTGTTTCGGCGGGCCTGGACCGCCCGCCCGGGCATGGCGGGTTATGGTGTGTGCATCCGGGCCGCCTCCCGGCTTCTCGCGGTTTGCACGGTGCTGGCCGGGACTGCCGTCGCGGTGATCCTGGTGCGTCCCGCCGATGGGGTGCATGGGCCGGTGCGGGGGCCAGTGCATGGACAAGGCGGACAAACCGCTCTGCTGACCAGCGGCCTTCCCGCCGCCACAGGCCAATTCGGGCCCGATACTCCGGCCCAGGACGGACCGGCCCAGCTCGGACCAACGCTGGCGCAGTTCGGGTTCTTTGCCGACAGTTACGGTCTGGATCGGGGGACACCGGTTTCCTGTTCCAAGGACATCAAAGCGGCTGATACGGACGACCGGTTTGCCGATCTCACTATGGACGAGATGTTCACCGCCGTTGCCGCCGGGGCCGGGGTCGGACCCACATCGGTCAAGGACGGACCGGGATGGCGGTCGTCATCTCCGGTGCTGCGGGGACAGAGTTTCACGGCACGGATCGACCATTTGACCAATGGACCCTGCGGCTCCGCCCGGATACTCGCCGGCGGCTTAAAGACCCTGGACGGCGCGTCGGGCTTGATGATCGCTGCCGGTACAATTGCGCCCAATTCATCGAATTCATCGGCACCAGCCGCACCCCAGGGCTCCGCACCGGAGGCCACCGAGCCAGGAGAGGACGCCACTGCAGACGAGAATGGGGCGGCGGAAATTCCGCCTGCGTCAGTCGATACCGGCAAGCTGGATCGGGCCGGAGGGGCACCGGCTGTCCGTACACGGGGCAGCCTTGCGGCCCAGACCGCCGTCGACGAGATGGCGGTAAGCCGGCTCTGGCTGGTGCTGCCCTTGGGGTTCGGTCTGGTTCTGGCGGCGGCAACCCTTGCCTTGCGCAATATTCGTGTGGCGGCGGCCTGTGGCGTGGCTCTCTTGACGGGTCTGGCGTTCCACGGTGCAGCCATGACCGCCCTGGCCTTGCCCGCAGGCCATCTGACCCTTTGGGCCGGTGTGGTCGCGCTCATGGCCGGTGCCGCCTCCGCCGTCGGTCTTGGCCGGATCTGGCTTGAGTCCGCACAAGGAGATGTGGCCCCGGCGGACGCCCTTCTGATCTGGCTGGAGCGGGCGGCTCTGCCCATGACCATGACCGCGGCCCTCCTTGCGGCAACCGCCGTGATCGGGGCTGTCATGCTCACCGGCACACCCGGTCTCGCCCTTGCCCTGGTGATGCTGGGTCTGGTGTGCCATGCCCTCAGCACCCTGCTCGTTCTGCCCGCCACACTGACGGTTCTGTCTTGGCTTTCCCCGGAACCCTCCCGGTTCCAGCGCCCCGTGGGCCTTGCCCACTGACAGTCCGGCGGTGTCGGAAGGCACCGGAACGTCGCCATGCCCCGTGCTGATGAAATCGAGTGTCCGGGGACCGTTTAGAGCATGAGGCGTTTCATCCGCATCATGCTCAAGGCCGCGACTGCGGTCCGGCGCCACTGCGCTGCCCTCGCGGAGGCGCCTCGCCCCGTGAGCGAAAAAAACGAGAGCGGCAGCCACTCTGTCTAAAGGTGATCGTGATTTTGCGCCCGCCGCTCTGGCTGCAAAGTCTGCCATCTGCCCGGCTGGCCGGCCGGGTCCTCGCCAATGCGCCGGTGGCCCGCCGGGGTTGATCCTCCCGGCACGGATCGTGTGGCCGTTATTCTGCGGCGACACTCCGGGGATCGCCGCCAGCACCCTGGTTCACGCCCAGCCAGGTGTCGATATCCCGCAGGGCCCGGGCGGACAGGGCTTTCTTCCGGGCCACGCCTTTTTCCTTGCCCCGCAGCCTTTTGCCGTCCGTGGGCTTGGGGGTCTCCACCTCGGGGAACAGACCGAAATTCACATTCATGGGCTGGAAGGTCTTGGCATCCGCGCCACCGGTGATGTGGGCGAGGAGGGCACCGAGGGCCGTCGTGGGCGGCGGTGTGGGGATGGTTTCCCCCTTGCGCTCGGCGGCGGCGAACCGGCCCGCCAACAATCCGATGGCGGCACTTTCCACATACCCTTCCACCCCGGTGATCTGACCGGCAAAACGCAGGCGGGGTTGGGCTTTCAGACGCAGCACCCCGTCCAGAAGGCGGGGGCTGTTCAGGAAGGTGTTCCGGTGCAGGCCCCCAAGGCGGGCGAAGCGGGCCTCCTGGAGACCGGGGATCATGCGGAAAACATCCGTCTGCGCCCCAAATCGCAGCTTGGTCTGGAACCCGACCATGTTGTAAAGCGTACCCAGAGCATTATCCTGGCGCAATTGCACCACCGCATGGGGCTTGACCTCCGGATTGTTCGGATTGGTCAGACCCACGGGCTTCATGGGGCCATGGCGCAGGGTCTCCCGGCCCCGTTCCGCCATCACCTCGATGGGCAGGCAGCCTTCGAAATAGGGGGTGTTGGCTTCCCATTCCTTGAAATCGGTCTTGTCCCCGTCGATCAGGGCCGTGATGAAGGCCTCATACTGCGCCTTGTCCAGGGGGCAGTTGATGTAGTCCGCCCCGTCGCCGCCGGGACCCGCCTTGTCGTAGCGGGACTGGAACCAGGCGATATCGAAATCGATGCTGTCCTTATAGACGATGGGGGCGATGGCATCGAAGAACGCCAGTTCCGCCTCGCCGGTGAGCCCCTGGACCGCCTCGGCCAGGGCCGGCGAGGTGAGGGGGCCCGTGGCCACGATCACGCTGTCCCAGTCCGCCGGCGGCAGGCCCGCGACTTCACCCCGTTCGATGGTCACCAGAGGATCGGCCTCCAGGGCTGCCGTCACCGCCTGGGAAAAGCCGTCCCGGTCCACGGCGAGCGCCCCGCCCGCAGGCACCTGATGGGCGTCCCCGCTGCCCATGATCAGGGAGCCGCACCGGCGCAGTTCCGCATGGAGGACACCCACCGCGTTGGTTTCGGCATCGTCGGAGCGGAAGGAATTGGAGCACACCAGTTCCGCCAGACCCTCGGTCTTATGGGCATCGGTCTCCCGGTGGGGCCGCATCTCGTGGAGGATCACGGGGACCCCCGCCCGGGCGATCTGCCAGGCCGCCTCACTGCCCGCAAGGCCGCCGCCGATGACATGGATGGGAACAAGGTCAGTCATTCTGGGTGTCCGTTTCGTTGACGCAAAAACTGGCCGCCATCGGAACCAGACCATGGCCGCTTCGTCAAACCCCGAACGTCGAGGGATGACCGATCAACGCGCCGTGGAGTGTCGGTATCGCATTTCTTTCCCGCGTGGGCTGTAGAGAGACCATATCGTGGTCCGCAAGGCGCCGGATAGGGTCCACATTGACCGGGCGGCTCAGCAAATCACCGCATCACCCTCCCAGGCCGGGGTTTCGGGGTTGATGCCCGGGCGTTGGGCGCGGATGATGGGGGATGGTTTACGAACCGGTCATGCCAAAAAGCGGAGGGACCGGTTTGCGCGCGGCGCAGGCTTGGGCGGGGTCCGTTCACGGGACTGCAAATTGGCAAGACTGCAAGCCGGCAAGACAGCAACCTGGTCGGCACGGGCGCAGTTCGGGGGAAGAAGCGGTATGACTTTCAGCACCATGGGATCGGTTATCGGGCGGGCATATTGGTTCACCTTCGCCAATCTGTGGCGGATTGTGCTTGTGGGGCTGCCCATGTCCCTGGTGCTGCTGTTCATCACCTATGTGATGACCTATACCGCGCCGGAATTCACCCAGGCCCTGGCTGCGGATTTCCAGGCGGCGGGGGCGGCTTTCAACGCCCAAATCTTCGTTTTCTACGCCCTGTCCTTCATCCCTCTGATGATCCTGCTGACCGGGCTTTACCGGGCCTATTTCAACCGCAATGCGGTTCTGCCTTACATCTGGTCGGGGCTGCTGCCCTTTAAGACCCTGTGGACGGGCTTTCTGTTCACCTTCTTCTATGCGCTGTCATTCCTGCTGGTGTTCCTGGTGGCGGTGGTGGTCTTCGGGGTCATGGGCTGGGTCCTGGGCATGGTCGAGGATGTCACGGTCAATGAGGTCCTCACCCTGCGGGACGGCAGCACCCCGGTGACGATCGCGACCATGATCATCTCGGGTCTCTTTGCGGTCGGGGCGGTGCTCTATCTGCTGCGCTACTGGGTCCGGTCGTCGGTGTTTCTGCCCCAGACCGTCTATGAGCGCTCCGTCCGGTTCAAGGACGCCTGGGCGGCGACCAAAGGCCAGGCCTGGACCCTTGGGCTGACCTATGCCCTGGGGTTTGCGTCCTTCATTCTGCTGACCTGGATCTTCTTCGCGGCGATCAAGGCGGGGTTCTCCGCCATGGGCAACGAGCCCATGGTCTGGCTTCTGACCGTGGCCCAGGGCAGCCTGCCTGCCGCGTCCCCGGACCGGGACTTCTGGGACGTGCTCACGGCCGCCGCCATCGTGCAGTTCATCGCCCTTCTGTTCTGGGCCTATGTGGTGGGGATCACCGGGGCGGCCTATGACGCGGTCACGGGCCGCCTCAATGCGGTCTCCGGTGAATGACCGCCGTCTGAGCCATTATCGCAGAATGTGAGTCGCTTCCTCGGCGGTGGCCCGCAGGGACTGGGCGATGGCGCCCAGAATGGCCCGGCGCATGCCCACCAGGGCGGCGCCCAGGCGGGCCTGGGCCATCTGCCGGTCCCGTTCCTGGACGGGCAGGCTCTCGTCATCCTCGACCGCTGGCAGGGGGAGCGCCACCGCCGTTCCCGCACCCTTCGTGCCTTCGCCAGTTGCGTTGCTTTCCGATTGGGCATTCTCCGATTGGGCATTCTGGGCGGCCACATAGGCCGCGGTCATGTCCGTGATGATGGTCTGGGCCAGCTTGCGTTCGCCTTCGCCCATCCGGGAGCGGAGCATGGAGGCCAGATTCCGGCGCACGATACCGGGCAGGTTCTGACCCTCCAGATATTTCCGCAGGCGCTCCGTCACCGCCGCGCCGCCGATATAGGCAATCACCGCCGCCACCACGAAGACCGGCATGGCCACGGGATGGGTCAGGGAAATCAGTCCGACAATGGTCAAGATACTGAAAATAAGGGCACCGATGATATCGAGCCCCTCCAGGCCCGGCATGGCCGCTTCCACTTCCGGCATGGTGTCCACGAAATCATCCGTCGGCAGGGCAAGGGCCTGACCGGACAGACCGTAGCGCTCGGCAATGGGATCGGTCTCTTCACGGATGTCGCCCTGGATGGTGGCGAACCAGTCATTGGTGGCCCGGCGGACCGCGGCCCGGGCCTGCGCAGAATTGTTCCACCGGGCCGCCGCCGCGCCGATCCGCCGTCCCAGATCTTCAAGGGAGCCGTCCTTTTCCGCGCCCCAGGCCAGGGTTTCAGGCTGAAGCACATCGCTGGTGATCGCTTCTGCCAGGGCCTTGGCCAGATGCTCGAACAGGGCGGGCACATGGCGCTCCACCACCTGGTCCACGCTCGCGCCCGGTGCGGCCACGGCGTCGACATCCTGGAGCATCCGTTCCGCCTTGACCTGGATGCGGCCCGCGAGCGCCAGGCCCGCCGCAATGGTCATTTCCGGCTCGGCACCCCGTTTGATCCGGCTGGTGGGAAACACCTCTTCCGTGCGCTCCCGGATCAGCCCCATGCGCGAAGCGCCGCCGGTGAGGAGAATGAAGCCCGGATCCGCGTCGCCGATCTTCTTGCGCACACTGCGCAACTGGTCCTCGAAGGCCTGGGGCCAGGAGCGGTCGTCAAGCTGGGTCAGGGGCGTGGCGAGGAGATTGTCCATCAGGGCGTCGGTCAGATCCGCCTCGATACGGATGGCCGGTTCGGTCTCGATATAGTGGGGTTTGCGCGCGGTGCGGCCTGAGAAATAGGCCTCCTTCAGGCGGCGGCAATGGATCTCGAACCGGTGCTCCAGGAGCGGATGTTTCTCGAACAGGGTCCGCAGCCGTTTCTTGTTGCCATGCTGATCGATGAAGTAGCGGGACAGGATCCCGTCGAACAGACCGGCGCCCAGGGCGTTATGGCCGAAATCGATCACCGTTTCCCGCAGATTGCGCATGAAGGTGAAATCGGTGGTGCTGGAGCCCACATCGATGATCAGGATGTCCGAGCGCAGTTCCTGACGGGTGAGGCGCAGCTCGTCGGATTCATAGGCATAGACAAACGCCGCCCGGGACTCCGAGATGATATGCACATCCTCCATCCCGGCGCTTTCGAGCAGAATGCGGTAGGCGGATCGTTCCTCGGCGGTCCAGGCGGAGGGACAGCCGACAATGTATCGGGTCACACCGGCACCCTGGCCGAAAGCCGGATCCTGATCGCAAAGGCGGCGCACCGCTTCGCCCACGAACCACAGGACCGGGAGGCGGGTCTTGGGATCGTCCAGATGGCGGCTCTTGAAACGGACATGGCTTTCCGCCCCGCCGGTTTCATCGGCCTCCAGAGCATCCTCGCCGATATGGACAGTCCCCTGACCGTCCCGCACCACAACGCTAAGCACCACCCGCTGATTGGGCAGGATTTCCAGAGTTTCCGGGGCCTGATTGCCCATGGCGAAACAGGTGGCCGCAGCCGTCTCCCCGTGACCCAGGTCGAAGCCGACGATCCGCATGGCATCCAGCGGGTTGTCCGTGTCCCCATGATGGGGGCCACCGGTCATGGATCCCCGGGGGTCGGAGCTGGTCTCAGTCATATCCTCTCGCTTCCCATTTTCCCATGATGGTCAAAGCTGGGGCTCACCGCAGTTGGGTGGCCTGGCCCCGGGCCAGCAGGGCGCCGGTCTCGCCATCATAAAGGGCAGGCTTGAGTGTCTCTTCCCGGCCATTCAGGCTGGGGATGAAGGTAAAGTCCCGCTCGGTGGCGGCGCTGTCCCAGATGGCCGCCCGCAGGCCGCATTCGCTGATCATGTGATCCAGATCGCTGTCCACGGTTTCCAGGGCCTGTTCCGGACGGGCCTTGGCGCGGGCGTACCAGAGGCTCTGGAAAAAGCCCAGCATCTCGCCGGGCAGGGCCGGACGCTCCGGGGCCGTGTTCAGGGTTTCCGCCGCGTGGGCCATGATCTGGCTGGCCCGGGAGAAAGTATCGGCCATGGCGCTGTCCACCCCGTTGATATCCACCAGAAACCGGGTTTCGGCCAGAACCAGATCCGGGTCTTCCGGTGCGGTGGGCGCCACCGGTTTGAACAGGCTGGTGAGGCTGGTGCGTAGTTTGCCCAACAGATTGCCCGGTGCGGCTTTCAGGGCCAGAAACAGGTCATAAACGATGATCGCGCCGAGCAGATAGGGCACGAGGACAAACAACAGGGTGGTGGCGGGCAAGGGCCGGTCCGGGGCGGGCTGGTAGCCGTCCAGGGATACACGGCTGATATGCAGAATGATAATGGCTGCAATCAGCACGATGGCCCGGATGAGCATGGGTCGGCCCAGGATCGGATTGCTCCCGCTGCGCGCCCCGGTGTTTTCCCGCCGGGTGTAGAGATGGCGGGCCTCCGATGTGGTCACGATGAAGTCGGCGCTGGCCAGAATCAGGTCCTTCAGGCGCAGGCTCAGCCCCCATTCCGATTTGCTCAAGGCCACTTCTTCCCCGTGGCGTTCGAACACCCGGTCGACGGTACGCCGCACGGCCTCGACCGCGTCCGGTCCATGGCGGCTGTCCTCGAGTTTTTTGCGTAACCCCTCCCGTTCTTCCCGGTAGAGGCTGGCAAGTGTGGCGGTGTCGTCCATGGCTGGCCTTCGTGTTCCCGGTCCCGGGGCCTTTGATCTCCCCAGGTTTGCCTGTATCGCGCCGGTGAGTGTGAAAAGAACTGGTGTCCTTGGCAAGGCTCGTCCGGCAGGGCGCACCGGTCGCGGGAGCGGGCCCGGGCGTCCATGGCAATCATTGCCGACAATTTGCCATTGCTGGCCATTTGACACCGCCGGCCATTTGACACTGCCGACAATTTCACAGGGAGCGGAGCATTGTCCGGTATCCGGCGCGCGCCTGCGTCCCCCAGAACAAAATCAAGGCGCTCTGTAAACGGAAACATGCATGCCGCTGTTGGCGGTGAACGGTTCCCGGTGCCAGCCGCCCCATCGGTTCTCAAGGGTGAGACCGGCGAGCCGGGCCATCAGGTCCAGTTCCGAGGGCCAGGCATAGCGCATGGGCAAGGGCGACAGGGTCATGCCCTCCCGGCTCAGGCGGATCTGCTGGGTGTCCGTGCGCTGGTGCACCGGATCATGGACCGTGATTTCGAAATAGGCGGAGTGCATGTCGACGCTCCGGGCCCGGACTTCCTGATTGTCGTTGAACCGGGACAGATCCGGCACAAACACCTCCACCAGGAAGGCCCCGCCGGGGGCGAGGCAGCGGGCCACGTTCTGAAAGCACCGGACCTGGGCGTCCTGGGTGGTCAGATTGAACAGGGTGTTGAAGATCAGGTAGACGAAATCGAACGGTCCATCCACGGGCACATCCGCCATGTCGCCAATGGTGACAGGAATGGCCGCGCCCCCGGGTTTTTCCCGCAGCCTCGCCACCATGTCCGGTGAGGCCTCGATGCCCTGGATGTTGATGCCCCGCCGGGCCAGGGGCAGGGCGACCCGGCCCGTGCCGATGGCCAGTTCCAGCACACGGTCCGTTCCCGCCAGTTCCGCGATCAGGGCAACGGACTCATCCGTGGTCCCCGGGTCATGGTAAATGTCATAGTCCGGAGCGTTGAACGTGCCGAAACTGTCTGGTCCATAGCCTTCCATGTCAGTTCTGCTCCTCGCTTGCGGAGGATGGGGCTATCGGGTTCAGTTCGATCCGTGTGCGCGCGGCTTCCTCCACCTTGTCCCAGGAGAAAAGCAGGGGGAAGTAATCTCCGCCGTGCCACATGGACATGAGGTTGCAATAGTTCGGGCTTGAAGGATCGCCGGACTGGCCCGGCATGTTGACGGCCACGGAGTTGTCCCAGGCCCCGACATCCATCACGATACGGAAGGAAGGTCCGGCCACGGCGGTGAAACCCGGCGGCGCGGCATGGGCCACGTCCACCGTGGTGGGGCCGCCGTCAAGGGGCGTGTCCATGGCATTGGCGCAGTTCAGGTTCGCCCCGGGCAGGGCTTCGGCAAAGGGATGACGCAGACGGATCCGGTGGAAATCCCCCCACCGGGCGTCCTCCAAGGCGCCGCCGGTCTTCTCCCGAATGTCCAGGACCGCCGCCGCCAGAGAAGTGATCAGCACCCGGTCCATGGCGGCCCCGGTCACGGCGCCGCCGGAGGCGGTTCGGGCATCATTGATGTGGTCCCGAAGGGCATGGGTGCTGGGGATGAACCCTTCCGGCATGGGCTTGCCCGTGGCGGCCTCGAACAGGGTTGCGGGCAGATGATCGCGGAACCAGATGGAAAACAGGGCGGCTGGGGCCGAGTCCTCCGTGAGCGCCGCGTCCCAGCCCTCCAGCAGGGCGAGAGCGGCCAGGGTGTCCGGATTGTCCGTCTCCAGACGGGCGAGGCGCGCCAGGGTCTCCTGGGCGGTGACCGAGACCACATCATTCTGGAGCGCCAGGGAGTCTTCGAAAGTGTGCGGGTTCTGGGCCTCCAGAACTGCCTTGATCCGGTCGAACCGGGCCGGTCCTGACCATTCGAAGGCGGCGCGGCGATCCTCCAGCGTCGTTTCCGGCGGGACATTGCGCTCATTCGCCGTGGCGATATACCCGCTTTCCGGATTGATCGCGTAGGGCAGTTCGTCGGCCTTGGCGATCCCCTCCCATTCGAACCGTCCGTCGCCGGTCACCGGCAGCAGGCCGTACCAGTTGGGCCGGTGGGGCATGAACGCGGCCGGACGCCAGGCGATTGTGCCTTGGGTGTCCGCCATGACATAGTTCTCACCGGGTCCGCCCCAGGAGGTGTTCAGGGCGGTGATGACCTCCTCGACCGTTTTGGCGTCCTGGAAATCCAGGCTGCCCAGATAGGCGGAGGTGCCCGGCGCGAAATGCAGACTGCGCAGGGCGTAGGCCCGGTTGTTTCCCTCATCCCGGTAGATGACCGGACCATGGCGGCTGAAGGACAGAGTGGCGACCACCGGTGCCCCGTCCCGGACCGGAATGGTTTCCGTCTGGGTCTCGAAGGAGACCCATTCGTCCTTGTACCGGTACTGATTGGAGTCTTCCGGGTTCAGATCGTAGACATAAAGATCTTCCTGGTCCACATAGAACACCGTCAGACCGAAAGCGACATGCCCGTTATGACCGATGGAAATGCCCGGCGCGAAGGGCTCACCGCCGCCGATGAAACTCAGCTCCGGACTGTCCACATGAACCATGTAACGCAGGGACGGCAGACCATAGCGCCGGTGGGGATCGTCGGCGACGATGGGTCGGCCCGTGGCGGACCGGCTGGGGGCGATGGCCCAGTTGTTGCTGCCTTCGTTTTCCTCGCTCGGGGTCAGGTCCGGCTGGGACGCTGAGGAGGGGCTTGAGGGCATGGCCTCACTGGCGGGGCGGACCGGGGCGCGGGCAAGGCGGTACAGCTTGAGAACGTCTTCGGGAATGGAACAGGGGTCCACGCCCTGGAGGCTTGCCAGATCCACCGCAGGCTGAAGTTTTCTGCGCAGAGCTTCGCCGGCGGGGCCGTATGTGCACAGGGTCCTGGCCCGGGCCACTTCCGAGGTGACATTGCCGATCAGCCCATGGGCACGGATGCGCACCACGTCTCCCGGCGACCACAGGGCCGGTTCATAGCCTGCTTCCTTGAATTCAATGGGCAGCAGATCCGGATCGTCTTGGGTCAGGCGCACAAAGGCATTCACCCCGGCGGCAAAGGCTGACACCATGCCCCGGGCATCCGCGCCGTAGGAGGCCCACTCCGCGTCCATGTCGCCCCGGTACAGCAGCAGACGGGAGGCCTTGTCCTGTTCCACATAATCCGGACCCAGGACTTCCGAGAGCAGACCAAGCCCCTTGCGCCGCCACAGATCGATCTGCCACAGCCGGTCCCGGGCGGCATTGAAGCCCTGGAGGAAAAAGGCATCCCGGGTGGTCTGGGCACGAATATGGGCAAGGCCCCATTCATCCACCAGAATTTCTCCGGGAGCGGAGAGGTCCGGCAGATCGAACCGGCGGGTCTCCACCTCTGCCGCCGCCGTTCCCGCAGCCGCCTTCCCCGAAGCCGCCGTCTCCGCAGCCGGAAGAAATGCAAGAAGGGCGGCGGTGCACACCGCGCCGGTGAGTGTTCTTCTGGTCCAATGCCGGACTGTTTTGCCCATGATGACGCCTTTCCTCCAGTACCCTGATGATTGGTCTTATCTTATGCGCAATGACCTTTTACGCGGGATGGTGGGCCATCCAATCTCCTCAAGTCGCAAATCGGGGAGATCAATTCGCGTCAGGAATGGTTCCACCAGGCCAGATCGGAATGGGCCCTCAGATCGCATTCGAAGGTCCAGGCGGAGCGGTGCTGGTGGGCGAGGTGGTAATAGGTCTCCGCCACCATTTCCGGGAGGATGAGGCCGTCATGCTCCAGGCCCTTGCGCTCCCGCAATTTCTGGAAAAGCTCCGGACCCAGCATTTTGCCCAGGGTATCGGGCGCATCCACCGCGCCGTCGATGATGATGTGGGCCACATGAATGCCCTTGGGCGCGAATTCCGCGTTCAGGGACTGGCACAGCATCCGGCGCCCGCCCATGGCCGCAGCATGGGAATGCTGACCCCCATTGCCCCGGACGGCGGAGGTCGCGGAGGTGACCAGAAGCGTGCCGCTGCCCCGTTCGGTCATGTAAGGCATCAGGCTGGAGGCGAAGCGGAACAGGCCGAATGTGGCCATCCGCCAGCCCATTTCGAAGGCCTTGTAGCTGGTGTCCGCAAGGGCGCGGTTGCCGATCTGGGCCCCGAGATTGAACAGGGCGACCTGGATGGGCCCGATGTCCTTTTCCGTCTGAGCCACGATCTGTTCAATGCTGTTTTCCTCGATTGCATTGACCAGAAAGCCCGAGGCGCTGCCGCCTTCTTCCTCGATTTCAGCGACCAATCTGGCGAGGCCCTCCTCGTCGCTGCGCCGGCACAGCACCGCGTGATACCCGTCCATGGCAAACCGGCGCCCGACCGTTCCGCCGATACCCGCGCCCGCCCCAAGAACCAGACAAACAGGTTTCATGGTCCTGCCTCCTCAAGAAAACACATCCGATTGTGCGGGTTAGCGGTGGTTTGAGTGCCGGTGACGCCAAGACCCGTGCTCATCCCTCAAGGCTAACCAAGGCCACCGGGTTTGACCATGGTCTTGGGTCGGACCGGCGCGTCGGCCCGCCGATAAGCCGATAAAAGGGGTCGAAAGGAGGGGATTGCAGCGGCCGTGGAGGGCTGTACTCCAGGGGCCTTCGACCGGTCAACGGGCGTCGGAGACCACTTCGCCGGACGGGTTGGTGCCCATGCGATCCACACGGATGAATTTCTCGACCAGATCCAGAATGCCCCGGTCGATTTTGCGCCAGTCAGTGAGATGGGACCGGCGGAAACGGTAATGGAGGGTGAGGCCGTTGCCCAATTCCGTTTCGCGCCAGCAGAAGGGCGCGCGGATGGTTTCGGTCTTGCGCAGGCAGCGGATCATGCCCGACAGGCCGACGGTGGTCTGGAACACGAACAGATCCTGGTTGCGAAAGCCGTCCCGTTCATCGATGCCGTATTCGGTCAGGCCGAAATCCGTCTGAACTCCATCACCCAGGGGCATGGTCTCGAGATAGCGTTCCACCCGCTCATTCTCGGTCATGGCGACCCGGTGGGCGTCGATCTTGAAAATGATCACCGGAGAGCCGGAGCCCGTGTCGGTGAAGTCATCCCGGCGGCCTCGGGAATAAGGCGCGAAGTCCGGCAGGACCGTGAAGAGTTCGATGGAATCCCGGGACCCGTCCCGGCGGTCTTTGGGAAACTGGGTGTAATTGGCGGGGATCTCCAGGGGCTGGCCGCCAATGGCCACATGGAGGATCCGGCCCCGTTCCGTGCCCGCCAGGGTATTGCCGAGCAAGTCATCGACGGTGTAGCCCAGGTAATACCACCACACGAACAGACCCATGATGATCGTCACGGCGAACATCGCCAGGGGCAGCACCCAACTCGGGCGTTCCCGTATCTGTTCGAAATCATCATTGCTGTCGTAATGGCTCATACCTGATGCTCCCGTCCCCGAGCGTCGGCCCCTGAAGTGCGTCCGGCCTTTGGCCGCGCCCTGGCAATTGTCCCCAGCCAGGGCCTCTTTCCCTCATTCCGATCATAAAGGCCCGTACCGGACCGACAATGGGAAACTTGGAGGGGTGTTTCGGCAGACATCATCCCCGTGCAGGAGCCTGTTGATGTCTGTCTTCTTTGTCATGAACGCCCCGGTTTTCCGGTGTCCAGCGTCTCAATAGCCCCGCTGGCGCAGCATGCCTTCGATCTGGCGGATCCGGTTGGCCGGATCCGGGTGGGTGGACATGAATTCAGGGGGGCGCCGGCCGCCGGACCGGGCCGCCATGGACTGCCAGAACGGCACCGCCTGGCGGGGGTCGTAGCCGGCCCGGATCATGTAGTCGATCCCCAGGGCATCCGCCTCCAGTTCGTGTTTGCGGGAATAGGGCAGCAGGAGGCCGAATTGCACGCCGGCGCCCAAAATGGCGGCGGCTTCCCGGGCAAAACTCACGTCACTGGCCTGGAGGGCCACCCCGGCGGCGGTCTGGAGGGTTCCGGCGGCCACCTGCTGGCTGTAGCGTTCTGCCGCATGACGCCCGGTGACATGACCCACTTCGTGGCCCATGACCACGGCAATCTTGTCGTCGGTTTCCATGAGTTCGAGAATGCCCGTGTAAAAGCCCACCTTGCCGCCGGGCATCACGAAGGCGTTGAGCTGGTCGCTCTGAAAGACCGTGTATTCCCAATTGTACCGGGTTAGACCCACGGCATTCACGATGCGCTGGCCCACATTGGTGACCCGCCGGTTCAGGGCCGCGTCCCGGGACACCGGGGTCTGCTGGCGCAGTTGGGTCCAGGCACTGGCGGAGAGCTGGGCAAGCTGGGCATCGCTCACCAGGACAAGCTGGCTGCGGCCCGTGGCGGGGTTTTCCACGCAGCCGCTGAGAGCGACCACACTGCCCGAGGCCAGGCCGCAGACAAGCTGGCGCCGGTTCATCACCACGGTCCGCTCGGCATTGTTCACCACGGTCACGTCCGTTTGGGTCTGCGTCGCCATCCCGTCCTGCTCCATCGTCATTCGCCAATCCCCCGAAAATTGTTCATCCCAAAGATGTAAGCGCCCACACATCTGTCTGGGTGTTTAGGCGTTCTTACGGCAAAAAAACGCCGCGTTGTTACACCGGCTGCCCCGAGACAAGGCCACAGCTTATGGAGGGTTCCCCAAGCGGCGCGGCCCTGACACTTGAGTCCCACTGTGCGGCCCGCTCATCACTGAAGCGTCAGAGCCACGCCAGACATCTGCAAACGCCGGACTTTTGCAGAAGGACGAGACGCAACTGGGATGCAAATCTCTGGACCGAACCACTAGCGCGCCGTCCAGCCGCCGTCCACAGGCAACGCGGTCCCCGTGAGCGAGCGGCCCGCTTCGCTGCACAGGAATACCGTAAGGGCGCCGATTTCTTCCACCATCGCAAAAGCCTTGTTGGGTTGGGGGGCCAGGATCACGTCCCGGATCACATCCTCCCGGGGAATGCCATGGGCCTTGGCCTGATCCTCGATCTGGGCGGCGACCAGGGGTGTCCAGACATAGCCGGGACAGATGGCATTGCAGGTGATCCCGTCCTGGGCGGTCTCCAGGGCGATGACCTTGGTCAGACCGACGAGACCATGCTTGGCGGCCACATAGGCGGATTTGAAGGGGGACGCCACCAGGGCATGGGCGGACGCGATATTGACGATGCGGCCCCAACTCCGGGCCTTCATCTCAGGCAGCGCCAGGCGCGCGGTGTGAAAGGCGCTGGACAGGTTGAGGCCCAGGATCAGGTCCCATTTCTCAGGGGGGAAGTCTTCCAGGGGCGCGACATGCTGAACACCGGCATTGTTGACCAGGATATCCAGGGCGCCAAAGGCGCTCTGAGTCCCCTGCACCAGCGTTTGCGCACCGTCCGGGCCGGAAAGATCAGCCTGGGTATAGGCCACTTCGCCCCGGGCCAGGGATTGCACCGCTGTCAGGGCCTCGGCGGCGTCTTGGGGAGCGGAGCGGCCGTTCATCATTACACGCGCGCCGGCCTGGGCCAGGGCCTGGGCGATGCCGAGGCCAATGCCGCTGGTGGACCCGGTCACCAGAGCCGAGCGCCCGGTCAGGTCCGCCTGGGGATGATGCGAACCGGTGCCGGCAGGAGGTGTGGTGCGGGTCATCGAGGCGTCCTTTTGGCGTGGCCGGCGCTGGGGCGCAGGCTGGCAATGGCATCAGTCATCCGGTCAAAGCCCCAGAACAGGTCCCCATGGGCAATAAAGCTCGGTGCGCCGAAAATGCCTTTTGAGTCCGCTTCGTCCACCTGGGCTTTCAGGGCCGATTTCACCCGGTCCGAGCGGGCGGTCTCCAGAATGTCCGCGGCCGGAAGACCGAGCATGGTGAGAATGGGTCTCAGATCATCCGGTCCGGCAATGGGTTTGCCCAACACGAAATTGGTCTCGTAGACCGCCCGGGTGAACGGGCCGATCCAGGGCTCGTTCTGGCCCGCACAGGCAATCCGGGCGGCCAGCAGGCCATTCTGGGGAAACACCGCCGGGCGGCGGAACGCCAGACCCTCCCGGGCGCAGATCCGGGCCATGTCCCGCCACATGTAGGCGCCTTTCACAGGCACCACATTGAAGGGGGAATCGCCCATGCCCTGGTGTTTGGAAAAAAGTGGCCCCAACAGGAACGGACGCCAGACCACGGCCACCCCAGCCGACCGGGCTGCCGCTTCGACCTTCATGGCCGCCGGATAGGAATAAGTGCTGGCAAACTCGTACCAAAATTCGATCTTGGGCCAAAACTCGATCTTGGGCCAAAACTCGAGATTGGGCGTTGGCGGCGTTGCGGCCTGTGCCATGGCTCAAAGCCTGCCTTCGGTGACATAGGCGAGGATGCGGACGACTTCGCCGGGGGTCTGGGCGACAGCCATGGCGGCGGCATCGACTTCCTTGAGGGCGTGGGTCAGGTCTTCGTCGTGGAGAGTGATGAGGGGCTTTTGCAGGGCCGCCGCGAAGCCCGCGTCGAAGGCGGCGTTCCACTGGCGGTATTTCTCGCCGAACCGGACCACGACGATGTCGGCCCGTTCGATAAGAGAGCGGGTGCGGATGGCGTTGATGCCTGCGCCCTTGCGGTCCCGCCAGAAGGGTTTGTCTTCGGCCCCCAGAATGGCCGCGCCGCAGTCATCGCTGGCGTCATGATCCGTCACCGGGCCGGTCAATTCCACGGGCAGATCCGACTCCCGGATCCCCTCGGCGATGGTTTGGCGCCAGTCCGTATGGATCTCGCCGGAGAGATAGACCGTCCATATGTCGTCGGAGTTGAGGGTCGTCGAAGGGCTGATGGCCATGGCCGGTTCCTTTCGGGAGGCGTGGTGGGGCACTGGGATTGGTGGAGCGCAGTACAATGCGGGGCAAGGGGCAATGCGGGGCATGGGGCGTGACCGCGCAATCACGCGGTCTTGAGCAGGACATATTTTTCCGCCTTCGTGCCGTAGGTCACTATATAATGGCTTTGCTTTGTTTCGGCAGGTACCCACGACCGGCGGACCCTTTACCACTTTCATCGCAGGAGGCGGTGTCATGATGTCTGTAATCGTCAATCTCCTGGCTGTCCTGTCCCTGGTGGGCGTGGCCCTCGGCTGGCATTTCGATCTGTTGTCGGCGGGCAATGCCTTTTTCGGCGCCCTGTCCGTGTTGATTCTGTTCACGGGGTTCCAGCTTCTGTTTCGGGGCGGCATGCCCCTGCCGGCAGCACTCCTGTCCATGGCCTTCGACCCGGGCTCCTATCCGGCCCATATCGTCGGCTACGCTTCTTATGTCATCAGCACGGCGCTCAGCATCGGTATCCTGGTTCAGACCGTCAGCCTGCTGTGAACCTGGGGCGTTTGAACCACTGACGCAGCCGCCGCATCGCCACTCCGTGCTCGGATGTTCGGTATGGGTGGTATAGTGCGATGCATCCTTGGCCCAACCGCGCTAGGCCCATAGTTCAATCATCATCATATCAATGAAAAATGGGGGCGGCCTTCGGCGCGCCCCCTTTTGGTTTGGGATTGGGAGGAGAGGGTGCCGGGCGGTCATCCCGCCCGGCCGTGAGGGGCCAATCAGCAGCTCTTGCCGACGGAACCGATGGAGGAGCAGCTTTCGGAGAGGAGGCCACCGGCGATCACGGTGTTGGCGCCGTTCACCAGGGTGGTCTGGGCCGCAAAGCCGCTGATCTCAGCGCCGTCCATGGTGCCGATATTGCTTTCGGCTTCAGAGAGCAGGCCGCCGGCGATGACCGTGTTGGCGCCATTCACCAGAGTGGTCTGGGCCAGGAAGCCATCGACGCTGG
>CAZLPU010000038.1:30150-46831 GCA_964561475.1 uncultured Alphaproteobacteria bacterium | reverse complement strand
GGTGGTCAACGGCGCCGGGGCCGCAGGGATCGCCGTGCTCGAACTCCTCAAGGCCATGGGCATGCCCCACGAGAACGCCATTCTCTGCGATTCAAAGGGCGTCATCTATAAGGGCCGGGAAGAGGGCATGAACCAGTGGAAATCCGCCCATGCGGTGCCCACCTCCGCCCGCACCCTGGCCGAAGCCGTGGACGGATCGGACATTTTCATCGGTCTTTCCGTGAAAGGGGCGATGACCCCGGACATGGTGCGGTCCATGGCGGACAAGCCGATCATTTTCGCCATGGCCAATCCGGATCCTGAAATCACGCCGGAGGAAGTGGCCGAGATCCGGGACGATGCCATCATCGCCACGGGCCGGTCCTATTATCCGAACCATGTGAATAACGTTCTCGGCTTTCCGTACATCTTCCGGGGCGCCCTCGATGTGCGGGCCACACGGATCAACGAGGAAATGAAGATCGCCGCCGCCCAGGCCCTTGCGGATCTGGCCCGCGAGCAGGTGCCCGACGAGGTGGCCCGGGCCTATCGGGGCCGCAGGCTTTCCTACGGGCCGGGCTACATCATTCCCGCGCCCTTCGACCCCCGGCTCATTTCCCATGTGCCTCCGGCAGTGGCGAAAGCGGCCATGGATACGGGCGTTGCGCGCCGGCCCATTCCCAATTTCCACAAATACAAGATGGATCTCTCCGCCCGGCTGGATCCGACCGCGAGCTTCCTCAATCTGCTGATGGAGCAGGTGCGCAGCGCCCCCAAACGGGTGGCCTTCGCGGAAGGGGAAGAGGAAAGCGTGATCCGTGCGGCGGCCGCGTTCCAGAGCCTGGGTCTGGGCACCGCGATCCTGGTGGGCCGGGAAAACGAAATCATGGACACCCGAAACCGGCTCGGCATTGCCACGGACATGACCCTGGAAATCCGCGACCCCCGGGTGACCAGCTGCAATCAGGGCTATGCGGAAGCTCTCTACGAAAAACAATGCCGCCGGGGTGTGCTCCAGCGCGATGCCCTGCGCATGGTCAATCACGACCGCAACATCTACAGCGCCTCCATGGTGGCCACCGGCGAAGCGGATGCCATGGTCACGGGCGTGACCCGGAAATATGCCTCGTCCCTCGATGATCTGAGCCGGGTGATCGACCCGATCGAAGGCCAGCAGATCATGGGCGTGTCGATTCTGCTCTCCAAGGGCCGGACGATTTTCGTCGCCGATGTGAGTGTGACGGAAATGCCGACCCCGGAACAACTGGCGACCATCACCCGCCAGGCCGCCGCCGTGGCCCGCCACTATGGCCACACCCCGCGGGTGGCCCTGCTCGCCTCCTCCACATTCGGCTATCCGGCCGGGGAGCGTTCCTCGGATGTGCAGGAAGCTGTGGCGATCCTGGACAAGGAAACGGTGGATTTCGAATATGAAGGGGAAATGACCCCCACCATCGCGCTCAGTGAAGAAGGCCTGAAGCTCTATCCCTTCGCCCGCCTTTCCGGTCCCGCCAATGTGCTCGTCATGCCCGCCACCCATTCGGCGACCATCAGCACCAAGATGCTCCAGGAACTGGGGGGCTGCACGGTGCTGGGTCCGTTCCTTGTGGGCTTTGACAAGGCGGTGCAGATTGTCGGCATCAATGCCGGCATGAACGAAGTGCTGAACATGGCCGTCTTCGCCGCCACGGACATCAACCGGGGGATCACCCAAGCTCCGACTTGAGGGGGCGGTTGGCGCACGGGTCAAAAGGAAAAGGATGCGACAGGGGCATGAAGATCAGAGCCGCGACCCGTGAGGATGTTCCCTCCATCGTTGCCCTTCTCGCCGATGACATGTTGGGGGCGGCCCGGGAAAATCCGGGTCCGCCCCTCGATCCGGGTTACATGGCGGCTTTCGACGCGGTGGAGGCCCAGTCCGGCAATACCATTTATGTGGGCACGGATGATGATGGCCGGGTGCTGGCCTGTCTCCAGCTCGTGATCATGCCGGGCCTGTCGCACCGGGGGGCTTCCCGGGCGGAGATCGAGGCGGTGCGCGTGTCTTCCGCCGCCCGGGGTACTGGCCTGGGTGAGGAACTGGTGCGGTTTGCCATCGATCAGGCCCGGGCCGCCGGCTGCCGCATTGTCCAGCTCACCTCCAACAAGACCCGCACCAGCGCCCACCGCTTCTATGCCCGCCTCGGCTTTGAAATGAGCCATGTGGGCATGAAACTGATCCTGGACGGCCCCAAGTAAGCCGCCCGCCATCGTGGCCTGGTGAGGCGGGGATTCCGGAAAATCTCATCCCGGCGCGGATCCGGGCACGCCATTGGCCAGGATTGTCAGGGCCCTCCATTGAAAAGGGCGCTGGAGCAGGTGCCTGAGTACCGAGCCTGTGTCGCCCAGCCCAAAAGGGGCATTGGGGGCATGGTGCGGATGAAATGCCCCAAAGATGAGGTATAGTCCGGCGAGGGATAGCGGCGGTGGTCGTTCGGCCGCCGCAGACGGACCCCGGGGAGGATCCGAGGATGACCAGTCCGGCTTCACAGCAGGGGGATGCGTTGCGGGCCAGTGCGCCCGTCTGGGTCATCGCGACCACGGTGGCGGCAAATACCCTGGCCATTGCCGCGTTCAGGGACCTGAACGGGGGCTACAAAGCCGATGATGCCCAGTGGATGTTGTGGTGCGCGTTCACCGCGCTGATCAGCGGGTTCCTCGCCGGGTGGAGCCGGGCCTCCAACCTGCCCTGGCTCTACTATCCAATCTGGGGGCTGATCCTGGCCTCGATCTCCGGTCTGGCGGGGGCGATCTATCTGCTCTCCAGCGGCGCGGTGGGGAGCGTGGACAAGCTGATCGCCCTGTCAGGGACCAACGGATCCCTCTTCATGCTGCTGATCCCCATGGCCTTCACCCTGGCGGCGGCCATGGGCCATGCGGCGGCTCCGCCGAATCATTATCAGTCGGGCCATTATCAATCCGGCCATTATCCGCCCTCCACCTATCAGTCAGCCCCCTACCAAACAGGCCAGCCCCCCAGCGGGCTTCCTTCCCCCCAGTCCGGCACGGCCCCGTTTTTCTCGTCTGGCCAGCCGATGGCGCCCTCTCAAACGGTGATGGCGCAGGTGGTGTTGTCGGTGGGGGATGTGGCCCGCAGCCGGGCCTTCTACCTGCCTCTCCTCACGGGTCTGGGCATGGCGGTGCGGGCGGACACGCCCCTGGGCTTTGAATGTGGCGGATCCGGAGGGTCGATCAGCCTCAAACCCGCCGACCCCATGCGGGCTCTGGAACCCTTCGACGGCGGTCGCCCGGGGCTCAACCGGATCACCTTGCGCGCCCCCTCCCGGGAGGATGTGGACCGGCTCCACGAGGTGGTGCGGCAAAGCCAGGGCCGGGTCATCCAGGAGCCTGGACCCCGGGCCTGGCCCCAGGGCGCCTATGGTCTGGTGGTCCAGGATCCCGACGGGATCCTGATCGAGATCGTCCACCTGCCCTATGGCGCCTCCCTGTAAAGCGGATCCGATCGGGCTGGATCACGCGCCGGCAAAGCGTATTTCTTTCCACCGGAAACGACGGATCGAGAAGGCCCGCACCGTTGAATGGTCAAAGTGACCAATCAAAGGGAGGCGATCCATGTTCCGCGTAACCACAGGCGTGAAAGCGGCCCTGGCCGCTGGTTTGATCTTTGGGCTCGCAGCGGCCTGCGCGCCCCGGCATGTGGACCGGGACGGGCGCCCAGACGCCAATGACCGGCCCGGGGAGCAGGTGTGTTGCAAGATCGGCCGCCGGGACTTTTACGCCACCCGGTTTGCCTGCCGGCGGGATGGGGGCCGCCCCGTGCATGTCCGCCAGTGCCGCATCGACTGACAGGCCCTCACCGGAAGCAAGCGATCCCATCACACGCGCGGCGGCGGAATGCCATTCGTTTGCCCACGGTCAGTCCTGGGCACTGCCCTCGGCGCCGAACCGGGACCGGTAGCGCTCGTTGATCTGCTCCACAGGGAAGATGATCAGCACATCGGTGGTGCCGAACTGATAGTCCACCACCGCTCCGTCGCCGATATAGGCCCCGGCCCGAATGTATCCCTTGATCAGTGGCGGCAGGGCCTTGAGGGCCTTGCGCAGTTCCACCTGATCCACGGGCATCCGGTTCATCTCCACGAACCGGTCCGCCACCGCCCGCACCCGCCATTCCTCCGGCGCCAGATAATCATGGTACAGAAAGGAAAGGGGGAGGGCGAGACTGTCCGGGTCCGTGCCTTCGATGGACGCGCAACCGAACATCACGTCGAGATCATAGGCGTGGACATAGGCCATGATCCCCCGCCACAAAAGCTCGATGGTCGGCTTGTTGCGATAGGCGTGGTGGGTGCAGGACCGGCCCAGCTCCAGAAACCGGGTACCCTGGCGCATCCGCGCCACAAACGGGGCAATGTCGTATTCCGCCGTGGTGTAAAATCCGCCGCTGCGGTCCGCCACATCCTGGCGCAACAGCCGGTAGGTGCCCACCACCATGGGGCCCCCGTCTTCCCGGACACTGGCCCCGTGGTCGAACACCAGAAGATGGTCGCAGACATGGTCGAAATCGTCGAAATCCCGGCGCAGAGCCGCCATTTCCGGCGAGGGCCGGGCGGACATTTCCTGGTAGAAGACCTGATAGCGCAGTTCCTGGGAGGCTTCGATCTCGGCCTGGGAGGACGCCAGACGCACCTCAAGCTTGCCGGATGTGGCATGGACACTCCGGGCACGGGGATCGGCGGAAACGGATTTCCATGCCGGGCTTGCGTCACCATTGGGTGATGTCACGCCAATTTCTCCAGATGGGGGTTCCTCGGAAGCAGTCATGCCCACCGGAAGCCGGTAAGGCAGCCCGTCCACACGGCCCCTTTGGGTTGTATCCTCGACTGGTGTTCGAGTGATCGGCTGAAAGCATAGAAGCGGCAGGACAGGGACGCAATTGGACTGTCCAGAATGAACTGGCCAGAATGGGCTGTCCCGAGAGGGCAGCGGACCCGTTCAGACTGCGGCTGCGGTCTCGTCCTTGCCCCCGTGCGTTCGCCGATCATTCCCGGTGGCTTTGCCGGTGGCTTTGCCGGTCGTGGTCCCGGGGGTGTTCTCAGGAGTGTCCCTGGAGGCGGTCCATTTGGCCACCGCCCCATAAAGATCTTCCGGGGTCATGGGTTTGGTGAGGAAATCATCCATGCCCGCCGCAAGACACCTGGACCGGTCCTCGGTCATGGCGTTGGCGGTCAGGGCGACGATGGGTATGGCGGCGAACCGGCTGTCCGCGCGCACCTGAAGGGTCGCCTCGAGACCATCGGTGCCGGGCATGTGGATGTCCATCAGGATCAGGTCGAAAGTGCCTTGCTCAAGGGCGGGGATCACCTCCGCGCCTGAGGTCACCCGGGTGACATCGTGGCCCGTGCGCTCCAGGAGGGACAGGGCCAGCAGGGCGTTGATGTCGTTGTCTTCGGCCAGAAGAATGCGCGCGCCTCCCTTGGCCGCCCGCTCCTCGCCATCGGCGGAGTGCTGGGCCTCGTCCCCAACCACGCGCAGCCCGCCGGAAGTCGCCGGCCCAACAGCGGACGGGTGTTCGTCGGGCCCATGACCGGGGGCCTCACTGTGATGGCCCTCAACCGAAGCATCCCGGGTGATGGCCGCGACAAGGGTAGCCCGGCGGATGGGCTTGATCAGACAGGCGGAAAATCCCTGATCCAGGATCCGCCGTTCCTGGGCCCGCTCGTCCGCGCCCAGGAGACAGATGCGCCGGGCATCGGCGCCCCCGTTCCGGTCCAGCAGGGTGTTGGCCGCCGGGCCGGCTTCTTCATCCCAGTCATAGAGAACGGCGGTGACGGGCTTGCGGCTCTCCCGGTGCGGATCGCCCGCGAACCCCTCGCTCACGGATGGATCCAGCGTCTCCACCTTCCCGCCGAGAACGGTGATCTGCCGGGCCAGGGCCTCCCGTTGAACCGCCGTGGCGGAGACCACCAGGACCGTTTCATCCTCGAGCACCCGGTCCGTGACGGCAGCGCCAGAAACCGGATCGAGCCGGACCGTGAACCAGAACGTGCTGCCCTGGCCGGGGACGCTGGACACGCCGATTTCCCCGCCCATGGCCGCAACGATCCGTTTGGAAATCGCCAGACCGAGACCGGTGCCGCCGAATTTCCGGGCATGGCTGGAATCCGCCTGGGCGAACATATCGAAAATCCGCTCCCGGGCCTCGTCGGGAATGCCGATCCCTGTGTCCTCAATCTCGAAACGCAAAAGATCCGTACGGCCCTCGACAAGCCCCGCCCGCACGGTGACCCCACCGGTTTCCGTGAACTTGACCGCGTTGCCCGCCAGATTGAGCAGCACCTGGCGCAGGCGGGATTCATCACCGCGCATGATGGCGGGCAGATCCGGCGCGATGACCGTGGCAATCACGATGCCCTTGGCGCGGGTCCTGGTGGCCAGCAGTTCACAGACGGTCTCCGTGAGCACATCCGGGGCGAACTCGATCGACTCCAGCTCGATGGCCCCGCTCTCGATCTTGGAGAAATCCAGAATGTCGTTGATCAGGTTGAGGAGGGCCTCGCCGGATTCCTGAACCATTTCCGCATAATGACGTTGGGCGGCGGTTAGGGGGCCTTTCAGCAACAGGCCGGTCATGCCCAGAATACCATTCATGGGTGTACGGATTTCATGGCTCATGGTGGCCAGGAACAGGGACTTGGAGCGGCTGGCGGCCTCCGCCATGTCCCTCGCCCTGGTGAGGGCCTTTTCCGTCTGTTTGCGGTCGGTGATGTCCCGGCCCATGCTCTGGATTTCCAGCAGGCGGCCTTCGCTGTCCCGCACCGGGAATTCCTCCCAGGCGAACCAGCGCCAGCCGTCCACGGTTTCCAGGCACTGGTCATAGCGCACCCGCAAGGGTCCCGCGCCGCCGCCGCCCAGGGTGCCCAGCATGGCCCCGGCATTTTCCGGATGGAGCTTGGGCTGGAACGCGGTGTCCAGCACACCCTCCCGCTCCACACCGAATGTGGCGCAGAAGATATCGTTCACGAAGGTGAGGCGGCCTTCCGGGCTTTTGCGGATCAGCACATCCCCATGGCCGTCCATCAGGCCCTTGTAACGGGCTTCCGACTGGCGCAGATCCGTGTTCATGGCGTTCAGGGTGGACACGGCCTCGGCCAGGTCCGCCTTGGCGGCCTCAAGCTCATGGGCCTGGCGGGTCAGCCGCGCCAGCCGGTCCCGCGCCCTTACATGAGTCCGCACCGCCGCGAACAAGGCTCCGGCAGCAAGCAGAGCCGTTGCGACCAAAGTCCAGACCGGAACGCCCATGACACCTTCCATCCCTTTTCAACACATCGGACCCACTATGGCCGACGCGGATTAGAGAATCATAAGCCGCTTCGCGATGATGGAAAAAGAGCCGTGCGCGTCCCATTTCGGGACAGGCGGGCGCGCCAATCAGATTGCCGCGCGCTGAAGGGAGTGGTTCGCCGGTCACTGGGTCCCGTCATAGACCGCCTGCAACGCCTTCGGGCGCACGGCATCGCGGGAGGCGGGGCGCAGGTCTTCGCAGGCATCCGGTTCGATCGTGAACTGAAGGTCCGTGATCCGCCAGCCGGTCTGGTGTTTCTGGAAGGTGAACAGGTTGATCCCGCAGTGGAGGCGTTTGCCGTCCGCCTCGATCTCGTAGGGGGTCCAGACCGTGGCCATCAGGCCCGGGCGGATCTGGAGGACCGGGTCCCAGTAGACTTCGACCAGGGTGGGGCCGTCGTCGCCCCGGTTGGCCCATTGATCGAAGGTCAGGGTGAGGGTGCGCCGCTCGTCGCCCTCGGGCAGAGTGCTGCGGATGCCCCGGAGCTTGACCTGATCCGACACGAGGGTCTTCAGGGTCTCCGGGTCGTTTTCATGCATGGCCACGAAGAATGTGTCCACGATCCGGAGCAGGGTGTCCCGGTCGGCGTCGGCATCATCGGCTTGAACCGGAGCGGCCAGCACCGGGCCGCAGGCGAGCAGACCCATCATCCATCGGCGCATCCTCATTTCTCCTCGTCTCCCGATCCATCAAAAGGTCTTTGCGCCCTTCGAGCCGGCTCCGAACCCCGGCGACTGAGCACCGGCCGGTGACGCGGACAGGGGGGCGCGCCGGTAGCTCAGGGCTTCGGCCACATGGGTGCGGGTGACACCTTCGGCCCCGTCCAGATCGGCGATTGTGCGGGCCACCCGGAGGACCCGGTGATAGCCCCGGGCCGTGAGGCGCATCCGTTCCGCCGCATCCTGGAGAAGCGCCCGGCCCGCCTCGTCCGGTGTGGCGGCGGCCTCGAGCGCCGTGCCGTCCAGGCGGGCATTCAGTGTGGCGCCCTCACCGCCGGCCGGTTCTTCCCGGCGGTTGCGGGTCTTCTGACGCTCACGGGCGGTGGCCACCCGGGCCGCCACCTCCCTGGAGCCTTCCCGGGGTGCGGGCAGGGACAGGTCCGAGACCTGGACGGCGGGCACATCGATGGTGAGGTCGATCCGGTCGAGAAGCGGACCGGAGAGCTTGGCCTGATACTCCGCCGCGCATTTGGGCGCCTTGGCGCACGCCAGATCCGCGTCCCCCAGATGGCCGCAGCGGCAGGGGTTCATGGCCGCGATCAACTGGAACCGGGCCGGGTAGCGAATATGGGCATTGGCCCGGGCCACCACCGCCTCGCCGGTCTCGATGGGCTGGCGCAGGGATTCAAGGACGGTCCGGGGAAACTCGGGCAGTTCGTCCAGGAACAGAACGCCGTGATGGGCGAGGGTGACTTCGCCGGGTTTGGCATTGCGGCCCCCGCCCACCATGGCGGCCATGCTCGCGGAATGGTGGGGGGAGCGGAAGGGCCGGGTGCGTCCGATCCGTCCCTCCGCCAGCAATCCGGACACCGACGCAATCAGGCTGACATCAAGGGCCTCCTGGGGGTCAAGCTCCGGCAGAAGGCCGGGCAGCCTTGCGGCCAGCATGCTTTTGCCGGAGCCGGGCGGCCCGCACATGAGCATGTTGTGTCCTCCGGCGGCGGCGATTTCCAGGGCCCGCTTGGCGGTTTCCTGACCCTTGACATCACGAAGATCCGGCGGCGGAGGACCGGCCTCGGCACTTTTCGGCTCCGGGGCTTTGAGAACCTGGCTGCCCTTGAAGTGATTCACCAGGGACAGAAGGGTCGGCGGTGCCAGCACTTCGATGCGCCCGGCCCAGGCGGCCTCCGCCCCGCCATCGGCCGGGCAGATCAGGTCCCGGTCGGCGGCGGAGGCGGCGAGAGCGGCAGGGAGCGCTCCGGTCACCGGCAGAATCGATCCGTCCAGGGCCAGTTCCCCAAGGGCGGTGTAGCGGTTGAGTTCATCGGCAGGCAGAACACCCATGGCGCCCAGCACCCCGAGGGCGATGGGAAGGTCGTAGTGGCTGCCCTCTTTGGGCAGATCCGCCGGAGCCAGATTGACGGTGATGCGCTTTGGGGGCAGGCCCAGGCCCATGGCCCCGAGGGCCGCGCGCACCCGCTCCCGGCTTTCGGCCACGGCCTTGTCCGGCAGGCCCACCACGGTGAAGGCCACCATGCCGCTGGCCATCTGGACCTGCACGTCCACATGGCGTGCCTCGACACCGAAAAAGGCCACCGTATGCATCCGTGCCAGGGTCATGGGTTCCGGTCCCTCTGCCGACCTTCCACTGTCAATTTATCCGTAGGCAATGCTAGGACGGAAACGCGGTGATGGCCATGATCGCCTGGGCCCGGACCGCCGGTTTGCCGTCGTCGCGGACCATCTCAACCCCGATATGGAGAAGGGATGCGCCGTGATTGGTCACCCGGCCGGTCACCGTCAGAACACGGCCTTTGGCCAGCCGCAGATAATCCATTGTGAGCTGGTGGGTGCGAAAGGCCCTGTCCTCCGCCATGACGGTCATGGCGGCAAAAGTTGCGGTTTGATCCGCCAGAGCGGCCAGATAGCCGCCGAATACCGTGCCGTCCCCATGGCAGAACAACGGATCGATGGCCCAGGTCTTGACCGCCTCGCCGGGAGACCACCGGTCCAGGGTGCCCAGTTTCATATACTGTACGAGGTCCGGCGGCGTTGCGTCTCCGGCCACCAGCCCATCCAGACGGTCCGTCCAATGAGTCATCCGACCAGTCCTCCCAATGGCTGTTATCCGTTGCCTTGTGAGGGGAAGCCTACGCCATCCTGGGCCAGAGGGCGACCGGGGAGCGGTCCTCAACCGGGCAGACGGCCCTCGATGGCGTCCCAGATCTGAGCCGCGATATTGGTGCCGTCGAAGCGTTCGATTTCCTGGATGCCCGTGGGGGAGGTCACGTTGATTTCCGTGAGCAGACCGCCGATCACGTCGATCCCCACGAAAATCAGCCCCTTGGCTTTCAGGTCCGGGCCAAGGCGGGCGCAGATTTCCTGTTCCCGGTCCGTCAGTTCGGATTTCACGGCCTGGCCGCCCACATGGAGATTGGAGCGGCTCTCCCCCTGGGCCGGGATCCGGTTCAGGGCACCGACGGGCTCCCCGTCCACCAGGATGATGCGCTTGTCGCCCTCGCGCACGGCGGGCAGATAGGCCTGGGCGATGAGGGGCTCCCGGAAGGACTGGCCGAACATTTCCAGCAGCGCATTCATGTTCTCGTCTTCAGGGCGCAGGCGGAACACCCCGGCACCGCCATTGCCGTACAGGGGCTTCAGGATGATGTCGCCGTGTTCGGCCCGGAATGCCTTGATCTCCTCCACATCGGAGGAAATCAGTGTGGACGGCATGAACTCCGCATACTGGGTAACGTAGAGCTTCTCCGGGGCATTGCGGACATGGAACGGGTCGTTCACCACCAGGGTCAGGGGATGGACCATTTCGAGCACATGGGTCGCGGTGATATAGGCCATGTCGAAGGGCGGGTCCTGGCGCATGAGCACTACGTCCATTTCCCGCAGATCATGGCTTTCCAGGGGTCCCAACTCGAAATGGCGGCCCTGAATATCCGCAAGCCTCAGGCTGGCCATGCGGGCGCTGACCACCCCATCCCGGTAGGACAGATGCTTGGGCAGATAGAAAAAGAGCTCATGGCCCCGGATCTGGGCCTCGATCCCCATGCGGAAGGAAGAGTCGGCGGTTATGTCGATGGTGTCGAGGGGGTCCATCTGGATGGCGACGCGGCGCTGTGCGCTCATGGTGGGTTCCTCTGGATATGGTCCTCTGGAGGGCAAGACGAGATCCCGTCAGGCACGGGCGCACGGGCACGCTGGCCGGACTGGTCGAAGGCGGACCGGTCAGGCGGGCGGTTCAGTTCAGGCGGCGTTTGACCGTGTCGAGATCACCAAGGACTTTTTTACGGAAGGCTTCGTGGTTGGCGTGGCCGGCGGCGTTGGCCAGGGTGTCGATGGCCAGCGCGAGGTGGCCGGCCCGGGCGCTCAGTATGCCGAATTCATAGAGCACATTGGGGTTGCGCGGCGCGATGATCACCAGACGCTCGGCGATTTCGAGGGCCCGGGAAGCGTCCTCCGCCTTGATGGCACGCTGCTTTATGTTGTTCAGGAGGCGGATGAGCACTGCCCTGTTGCTCATCATGCCCAGGTCGGCGGCGGTGACCTTGGCATTGGCCCCCTTGACCCGCTGAAGATAGCCCTGCAATTCGTGTTCGGTCAGGATCCGTCCGCTGTGGAAGGGATCAATGACCACCATGTCATCCCCCTCGCCGACGCATACAAGAAAATGGCCGGGGAAATTCATGCCCGCCACTTTCCATCCAGCAGAGCGGCCCGCATTGAGATAGAGAATGCCCAGGGTCACCGGCAGGCCCCGGCGGCGCTTGATCACCGACAGCAGATTGGCGTTATACGGATCATCGAAGGTGAGCTGATCCCCGTCATAGCCATAGGCCTCGGTGAGGATGTGGGAGAGCACCCGGGCCTGTTCGGTCACGCTCCCCGCCCCGCGCCCTCCTTCCTCGGCGTCCTTGGCGATATCGGCGATGTGGGTGCGCGCGCCATCGAGATCCGCGTCGGGCATGTCCAGGGCGGCAAGCATCAGGGCCGTCTCCGCAAGGGGCACGTCATTGTCGCCCTTGGCGCCGATTTCCCTCAACTCATCCAGAATGCTGGCCGATGGCGCCACCGGAATCTCCTCCCTCACATCACGTCCGCAGATCACCACCGCAGATTACGTCCCCCCGGCACAGGCCCATCCAACCGCAGCAGATGCCGGATCGCCGGTTCGCCAACCGGTTCTGGTAGACAGCGCAACTGCCCGCCCGGGTCAACCACCTAGCGGCCTGTCCCCTGAGGCAGAAGCCGTCGGTTGCAGCTCCCCCCGTCATTGAGAGAGGTCCCCCAGTCATCGGGAGAGCTTCCCCTCGTCATCGGGACAGATTCCCAGGCGCGAAAGCATTGGGCACATGGGTTGGCCAGCGCCAGGGCACCACAGCCACAAGATCGAACCGCACCGTGCCCCTGGCCCACTCAGGGCGCGCGGCGAGGGCCGAGGCAGCGGCCCGGCTGAGGCGCATCTGGGCAGACGGGGGCACGGCTTCAAGGGCCGAGGCCAGGGTTGGCCGGGCCTTCACTTCCACAAAGACAAGACTGTCTGCGCGCCGGACCACCAGATCAATCTCCCCGACCGGTGTCCGCAACCGGCGAGCCAGAACGCGGTACCCCTTAAGGGACAGGGCCAGGGCGGCGATGGACTCCGCCCGCAGACCCCGGGTCCAGGCGGACAGGCCCCGTCGGGACCGGGCGGTCATCCATCGTCCTCCTCTGACGGCTCTTGGTCCTTGAGGGCGAGGGCACGCTGATAGACCTGCCGGCGGGGCAGCCCGGTGCGGGCCGTCGCCTGGGCCACCGCCTCCTTGACCCCCAGCGTGTCCAGCAGATCCAACAGGATCCCGTCCAGTTCTTCGGCGCTGGTTCCCGCGTCAGCCGGAGCCGGACCGACGAAAACCACAATCTCTCCCTTGGGTGCCGGAGCGTCGGCGTAGGCCGCGGCCAGCCGGTCGAGGGTATCGCGCCGGGCCTCTTCGAAGGTTTTGGTCAGTTCCCGGGTGACCGCCGCCGGACGGGGGCCGAAGACCTCCCGCATGGCCTCCAGGGACGCAGACAGACGGGGGCCGGTCTCAAAAAAGATGAGCGTTGCATCCAGGGGCGCCAGAGGCTCCAGGAAGCGTTTCCGGGCGCCGGGTTTGACCGGGACGAAGCCCGCAAAGAGGAACCGGTCCGTGGGCAGGCCCGATATCACCAGCCCGGCCAGGGCGGCGCTGGGTCCAGGGATCGGAGTGACGGAATGACCGGCCTCCAGGGCCGCGCCAACCAGCCGGTAACCCGGATCGGAAATAAGAGGCGTGCCCGCATCGCTCACCTGGGCCACGATCCGCCCGGCTTCCAGAGCCTCAAGGATCCGCGGCCGCATCCGCGCCCCATTGTGGTCGTGATAAGCCATCAAGGGTGTGGTGATCTGGTAGAGGGCGAGGAGACGGGCGGTCACCCTGGTGTCCTCGCAGACAATCAGATCGGCCGCATCCAGGCAGTCAAGGGCCCGCAAGGTGATGTCATCCGCATGACCGATGGGCGTGGACACGATATAAAGCCCGGATGTGAAGGGACGGCCCCGGGGTGCCATGATGGCCGGGCGGGTGCTATCGGTCCCGCCAGCATCCTGGAAACATTTACTTCGCCAGGACCCGCCGGTACGGTCTTGTCCAGTGCCGGACTTATCAGCAGTCGCCTTTTCCCAGGACCCGTCATCCTGGGCCCCGTCGGGGAGAGAGGCCGGGCTGTCCGATGGGCGGGGTCCGGATGGGGGGCGTTCGGTAGCGGACGGAGACAGACGTGCATCAGGCCCGGCTTTTCGAGATTTCACCATTCACCGTGGTCCGTTTTTCGGAGGGCCAGGATATTCCATCAAAAACGCGCACACTCTCGCAGATGGTGCGCGGAGCGGGAAGCACCCTGAAGCGCTTTACCGAACGGGGCGCCAGGGCCGGCGCAGTCCTCGCCATGGGCCTTGCGGTCAGCGCCTGTCTCGGGGGCGGTGAGCCGCCCATGCCCAATGCGGGCCGGACCATGCAGACCGACCCGGCACGCCTTGCGGGTCCGAGCGGCCAGGGCATCGCGGCCCGCTCTACCTGCCTCGATCCCAATCACATGACAGAAGCAAGCCCCATCCGGGTTGGCCTTCTTCTGCCCCTGACCTCCAGCGATCAGGCTGCCGCCAAGGTCGCCAAGGCCATGCGGGATGCCGCTTCCATGGCCCTGTTCGAAGTAGACCGCAACGAACTGGTTCTTGTGGTCAAGGACACCAAAGGCACGCCGGAGGGCGCGTCCGCCGCCGCCCTGGAGGCTGTGGAAGACTGTGTTGAACTGATCCTCGGGCCGGTGTTCGCCGACTCCGTCCGCGCCGCTGCCGCAGCCGCCAATCAGATGGGCGTGGCCGTGGTGGCCTTTTCGTCGGACCGCCAAGCCGCCGCGCCGGGCTCCTATCTCTTGAGCTTCCAGGTGGAAGAGGAAATCCGCCAGGTGGTGAATTTCGCCCTGGCCCAGGGTGTCGGCAGTTTCGCGGGTCTGACCTCCTTCAGCCAGTATGGCGACCGGGTTTTCGAAGCCTTCTCCGAGGAGGTGAACGCGGGCGGCGGCGAGATTCGCCATCTGGTGCGGTACCAGCCCACCACCGACGATTTCCGGGATCCGGTCCGCAAGATCGCCGAGTATGACCAGCGCAAGAGCGCCCTTGAGCAGCAACGGGAAGCCCTTGAACGGCGCAGCGACGAGGTTTCCCAGCGGGCCCTGAACCGCCTGAACGACAGCTCCACCTGGGGCACGGTCTCCTACCAGGCGGTTCTTCTGGCGGACGGCGGCACCACCCTGCGCTCCCTGGCGCCCATGCTGCCCTATTTCGATATCGACAATCGCACGATCCGGTTCCTGGGCACGGGTCTGTGGGACGACCCGCTCCTGTGGAAGGAAGATTCCCTCCAGGATGGCTGGTTCGCCGCGCCGCCGCCGGACACCCGCCGCACCTTCATGACCGTATTCAAGAACGCCTTCGGCTATGAGCCGCCCCGGATCGCCAGCCTTGCCTATGACGCGGTGACCTTGGCCGCAGCCCTGGCCGACGCGCCGGAAGGTCAGCGCTATACGGAACGGCGCCTGACCGATCCCAATGGCTTTTACGGCATTGACGGTATTTTCCGCTTCCTGCCCGACGGCACTGCCCAGCGGGGCCTTGCCATCCTCCAAGTCAAGGACGGCGGCGTGGAAGTGGTCGGCCCGGCCCCCACCCGGTTCGAAACCGGTCCGGACGACAGTTTCTACCGCCCGGGAAGCTGAGCCGGTCCGCCCGGTTCGATCCCCCTTCCATCGTACTGCTCCGAGGCAGGACTTTGGAACAAGGCCGCGCTGAGCACTCTCAAAAGGCCGTCCAGCACCGGGCGGCCTTTTTCCGTTGCCCGGAGTCGGTCGCCGCCCAAGTGAACGAGACCGTCCGCCACAAGAGGTTCGATGGCCTCTGAATTGAGGCGCCGCCCCGCCAGCCGCTCCAGCCGGCTCACGGAGACCCCCTCCTGAAGCCGCAGACCCATCAACAGATATTCCGCCCCCTGATCGCCTCTGTCCACCGGCTCCATCGTCTCCAACCCGTGCCCGGCCGCCGTGACCGCTTCGCGCCATGCTTCGGGGGAGCGCAGGGTCGCCGATGCCATGCGCTTTCCGTCCACCACAAGGCGGCCATGGGCGCCGGGACCGATGCCGGCATAGCTGCCATAGCGCCAGTAGATCAGATTGTGGCGGCTTTCCCCACCCGGCACGGCGTGGTTGGACACCTCATAGGCATGGAGCCCTGCCTGGGCCGTGACCTCCTGGGTGATCTCGTAAAGATCAGCGGCAAGATCGCTATCGGGCACCTGCAAATGACCCCGCTCGTGGAGATCGAAAAAGGCCGTGCCCGGTTCGATGGTGAGCTGGTAGAGGGAGAGGTGATCTGCCGCCAGATCAATGGCCCTGGTCAATTCCGCCGTCCAGGCCTCCGGTGTCTGGTCGGGCCGGGCATAGATCAGATCGAAGCTCAGGCGGGGCATGGCTTCACGGGCCATGGCGATGGCGCCGATGGCTTCCTCAACGGAATGAAGGCGTCCGAGGGCCTTGAGGTCCCGGTCGTTCAGGGCCTGGACGCCGATGGACAGCCGGTTCACCCCCGCCGCCCGGAAACCCTGGAACCGGGCCGCGTCGCTGCTGGTGGGATTGGCCTCCAGGGTGACTTCCGCCCCCTGACCGATTCCCCAGAGCCGGTCCGCCCGATCCAGGACCCGGCCCACGACCTCCGGCGGCATCAGGGACGGGGTGCCGCCGCCGAAAAACACTGTATCCAGAGGACCATAAGGGGCGAGACCGGCCATGTGCTCCATCTCCCGCAGGAGCGCATCGCCATAGGCAGACGCATCGACGCTCCGGCGGACATGGGAGTTGAAGTCGCAATAGGGGCATTTCGCGGCGCAGAATGGCCAGTGGACATAAAGGCCGAACCCGCCCTCCCGGGGATCGCAAGGGGGGGAACCGGCCCCCTGATCTGGCTCATTCGGCATGGCATGTCCTGGCGGCATGGCCCGTTCTGACGGACGCTTTCTGGATGATGTCTCAGGCATGGCTTGAGCCTGGGTGATAAGGCCGGGGGCGGGGGGGTGGGGGGGGGGTGGGGGGTGGGGTTGGGGGGGGGGGGGGGGGGGGGGGGGGGGGGGGGGGGGGG
>CAZLPU010000038.1:0-30140 GCA_964561475.1 uncultured Alphaproteobacteria bacterium | reverse complement strand
ATGGCTTGAGCCTGGGTGATAAGGCCGCCCCCCAAACGCTGGCATGAGCCTCACAATAAAATATGGTCTGCCCCCCTAAAACCCACGGCCCCCTGATATTGAAGAGGATTCTCACCTCACCTACAAAGTGGCCCAAGGACAAACGGCGCGCGCCACCCCATGGGGTGACAGCCTTGGTCGTGGCCGATGACACAAGACCGCATCCGATTTGATTTGGGAGATTTGAGATGAACTATCTGCCGCCCGCGCGGATCGGCGATTTTGACCGCTCCCAGAACAAGGACGCCCTGTACGACGCCTGGCACCAGCAGGTGAAATCCGTCATCGACCGGTACCGCCACCTCCCCCGGTTCCTCGATCCCCTGGAAGCCGGCGACATGGCCATCCGGGACAGTTTTCCCTGGACCGGCTTTCCCCGCATTTTCGATGCCTGGCTGGATATCGAGAACCGGCCGGAGGCAATCGACCGGGCCCACCGGTCCGCCGAACTGTTGCGGCCCTATGCCTACGCCTATTTCGAAGGCGAGTTCCGCCAGGTCCCCGCGGATTTCGCGGCGGGCTGGTTTCTGGTGCCCCAGGTGGACGGGGCGCCCGCCTTCGACGATGCCTTTGCCTTGAGCGAACGTCCGCAGGATGAGTATCTCGAATGGCATGTGGTGCGCGATCCGGCAACCCGCAAAGTCCTGCGGATCGACTATACGGTGGAAGCCCCGGAATACTGGGAAACCCTGGCCAAGGGCGACCGGACCCTGACCGGAGAATTGTACAGTGAACTGCTGAAGACCCAGGTGCCGGAAGAGGATCTGTTCTTCGCCCATGATATTCTGTGCCCGGAACTGGAGCGCACCCAGAACGGCTTCAGCGTGAAGGGTTTTGTGCCCCTGGGCGAACGGTTCCAGGCCGGTGCCTACAATGATCTGAATGTGTGGAACACCCGGAAAGGCGCGGTACACCTGACCCAGCGCAACAATACCCTGTTTGCGGAAATCGCCCTGGCGGCGGATGCGACCCAGCGCTTTGCCCTGCGCCCGGATGTCAGTACCCATGCGGACCGGTTCGCCCTGATCGCCTGCGGCGGCTTCGGCGCGGTCAACCGCAACAGCGACCCGACCATCGGGCGCAGCGTCAATACCCTCGCACTGTCCGGGTACAAGGCCATGGTCTCCAACCCCATCGGGCTTTATGTGGGGGAAGTGGATGTCACGAGCTTTCGGGATCCGGACGGCCACCCGGTGCCCCGGGACAGGATCCTGACCGTGCACCGGGGCACCTTCCAGGACGAGGACGGTTTGCCCCGGGTCCTGAGATACTCGATCCATCCGCCGGAAGGCGTCGGTTATACGCTGGATCAGTGCTCCTTCGACGGCTATCCCCTGACCACTGGCGGACCGGTGGCGCGCAAGACCACCGTCACCATCCATGGCATCGCGGAAGAGTCCGACACGGATAATCCGGTCAAGACCTGTGTGGGTCAGGTCTACGAGCACCCGACCAAGAGACCGAAATATTTCGAAGTCGTCGCGGCCAATGCCGCCTGTCCCCTTTCCGATGACCGGGTCTGGCATGAAGCGCCGATCCCCCTTGCACCGGACGCCCCTCGGCCACCGGTGCATGAAGGCCCCCGGGGGCTGAGCCACCGGACCTGAGGGCCGCCCGGTGAGCATTCTCAACGGGGAACCCCGGCTCGATCTCAATGACATCCAGGGGCATATCTACCCCGGTTTCGGCACGGCTTTTTCCGCCCTGGCCGGTCTCCGGCTGGCCCATGTCCACAAAGGACGGGAGGCCTTGCGCCGCCTTCTGCCGGAAGTCACGACCATGAACCAGGCAATCCGGGACCGGCTGGCCCGGCGCTATGCCTACCGGGCGGGAGAGACGCCCCGTCAACCCTTTGCCTCCCTGGGCATCAGTGTCAGCGCCGCCGCCCTTGAAATGTGGGGCTTCGGCCTGGACGGTCTCGACCTGAGTTTCAGGGAGGGCATGTTTCAGGATGCGGAGGCTTTGGGGGATCCTCTGGGGCCGGATCGCCGCCCCCTGGACTGGACCTTCAGCCAGGATGATCAGTCCCGGGTCCATGTGCTGCTTGTGGCCGGCCATTCTTCGGAAGACGCCCTGCACGCGGCCATGGACCGGTGGCTGGCCATGCTCGAGCCCCACTTCACGATCGTCACCCGGGATTTCGGGCGCCGGAGAGAAGGGGACAAGGAGTTTTTCGGCTTCAAGGACGGGGTAAGCCAGCCGGATATCCGCGGGGTGAGCGCCTCCGGCGAAGCCGTCAGCAGACGGGCGATCGATCCGGAGGATAACCGGGCCCGGCGGTTCTCCCGCCCGGGCCGTCAGCTTGTCTGGCCGGGGAATTTCATTTTCGGCTATGCCAGGGAGACCTCCGATCCGCTCAAGCCAGGGCCCGAGGCCGTGCCGCCCCAACCCTGGATGCGCAATGCCTCCTATCTGGTGTTCCGCAAGCTGAAACAGGATGTGACGGCGTTCCAATCGGCGGTCGCGGCCCTGGAAGCGCGGCTGCGGGACCTGGGCGAGACCCTGCCCGAGGGCTGGGTCGCGGCCCGTCTGGTGGGGCGCTGGCCGGACGGGACGCCCCTGCATGCCTCACCGGATTGCCCGGACCGGACCTTGAGCGGGGACAGTGACCGGATCAACAATTTCGCGTTTCTGTCCGCCCTGGAGGATGTGGCCGTCTGCGAGCCGGACGGCACCTGGAGGGACGTACCCGGAACACCGGCGGATCCCCGGGGGTTCCACCTGCCCCGAGTCTCCCATGTGCGCCAGATCAATCCCCGTGACGGGGAATCGGAACGGGGCTCGGAGTTTCATCCGGGCACCCTCATGTTGCGCCGGGGGATCGCCTTTGGGCCGGAAGTGGCGGATGAGCCGCAAGCGGATCGGGGGCTTTTGTTCCTGGCCTACCAGACCTCGATCGTCGATCAGTTCAAGTTCGTGCAGACAAGCTGGGCCAATTCGGGCCAGCGTCCGGTAGCCGACGGTCTGGACCCCATCATCGGCCAGGACGGCACGCTCGAAAACCGGCGGATGCTGACCTTTTACGGCCCGACCAGGCGCCAGCACCGCTGCCCGATGGACGGCCGCTGGGTGATTGCGACGGGAGGGGAATATCTTCTGACCCCCGGACTTGCCGGGCTCGATCACATCACCCGCACGGCACCGCTGAACCGTCCGGCGCCCATGGCACCCCGATCACGGCCAACGCCCAATCGTCCGGGTCCGGGTCCGGGTCCGGGACATGACGCCACCCCGGAGCTCACGGCGATCAACGGCATCGGACCCAGAATCCGGGAGCGGCTCCAGGGCGCGGGAATCACCACCATTGCGCAGATCGCGGCCTGGAGCGATGGGGACATCGCCGCCGTGGACGCAGCCCTGCGCCTTGGCGGACGGCCCGCACGGGAGGACTGGGTGGGGCAGGCCAAAAAGCTCGCCGCCGCCGCCAATCCGTGAGAGCGTGATAAGGCCCGCCGTCAGGCGAAGCAGGCCTCGATCAGTTGTTTGAAGGCCACCGCCCGGTGACTGATGGCGTGTTTTTCGTCCGGGTCCATCTCACCGAAGGTTTCCTCCAGGCCATCGGCCACAAAGACCGGATCGTAGCCGAAACCCCGTATGCCCCGTGGCGGCCAGACGAACTGGCCGAACACCTTGCCCTCGAAACTTTCCACATGTCCGTCGGGCCAGGCCAGAGACAGGACGCAGGTGAAATTCGCTGTCCGGTCCACGGGCGCGCCGGCGGGGCCCGTGTCCTGGAGCAGGGTCTCGATGCGCTCCATGGCGGCGGGGAAATCCTTGTCCGGCCCGGCCCAGCGGGCGGAATAGATGCCCGGATCGCCGTTCAGGGCGGCCACTTCCAGACCGGAATCATCGGCAAGGGCGGGCAGATTGGACGCGGTGGTGGCCGCCAGAGCCTTGAGCTCGGCATTGGCCACGAAGGTGCTGCCGGTTTCCTCCGGTTCGGGAAGATCGAGATCCGCGGCGGAGACCACCTCAAGGCCGAAGGGTTTGAGCAGGGCCATGATCTCCCGGACCTTGCCCTGGTTATGGGAGGCCACCACGAGGCGGCCTTCCCTAATTTTGCGCGGGCTTGCCTGGGGGACCGCCATGGGTCAGGCCCCCCGGGCGCCGGCGGTCAGGCCGAGGGCCTTGAGCTGCATGGCCGCCAGATCCGTGCAGCCCTTCCGGGCCAGCACCATGAGCTGGTCGAACTGCTCCCCGGACATGGCGTCCTGTTCGGCGGTGGCCTGCACTTCCACGAGACCACCCTGGCCGGTGATGACGAAATTGGCGTCGGTTTCCGCCTCGGAATCTTCCGCATAGTCCAGATCGAGCACCGCCTGGCCCCGGAACAGGCCGCAGGAAATGGCGGCAACCTGATCTTTAAGCGGAATATTGTTCAGCATTTCCCGGTCATACATCCACTGGAGCGCCTGACGCATGGCGACCCACGAGCCGGTGATGGCGGCGGTGCGGGTGCCCCCGTCGGCCTGGATCACGTCGCAGTCGATGGTGATCTGGTTCTCGCCCAGCTTGACCAGATCCGTCACCGCCCGGAGGGACCGGCCGATCAGACGCTGGATTTCCTGGGTGCGACCGGACTGCTTGCCCTTGGCGGCTTCCCGGATCATCCGGTCATGGGTGGCCCGGGGCAGCATGCCGTATTCGGCGGTGACCCAGCCCTTGCCGCTGTTTTTCATCCAGGGGGGCACCCGGTCCTCGACGGAGGCGGTGCACAACACATGGGTGTCGCCGAACCGCACGAGGCAGGAGCCTTCCGCATGTTTGGCGTAACCCGGCTCGAAACTGACAGCCCGCATGGCATCGGTGGCACGGCCCGAAGGACGCATGGTTCATTCTCCTGGAGATGGCCCGGCCCGACCTGGCTCTGACCGGCTCCGGTCAGCGGGGACCGGCGGGACCGGGCGGCGGTGATTGGACCGGTGTTCTATTCCGTCCGGGCAGCCCGGTCAAAGAGGGGTGTAAATGGCGCCCGAACATAAATGGGAAACGCGTGTGCAAGGGGGCAGAGTGGCATGGGACCTGGGAGACGCAGGGGCCCCGCCTTGCACTTCGCGCCGCAAGACCCGATTCTAGAGGTCTGAGCCCTGGACCCTGACGGAAGGCACCATTCATGGCCGATCAGATTTCCCTGACCGATCTTGACGAGCGGTCACGGGAGGTATTCCGCACCATTGTCGACACCTATCTCGAGACCGGAGACCCGGTGGGGTCGCGCACCCTGAGCCGGGCCCTGCCCATATCGGTCTCGCCGGCCACCATCCGCAATGTGATGGCCGATCTGGAGGCCCTGGGGCTTCTCTGCGCGCCCCATGTGAGTGCGGGGCGTCTGCCCACGGAGACGGGTCTGCGCATGTTCGTGGACGGGCTTCTGGAGGTGGGGGACCTCACCGGAGAGGAACGCTCCCATATCGAGACCCGGGTGGCGGGGTCGGGGCGGAAGGTTGAGGAAGTCCTCACCGAGGCCACTTCGCTGCTTTCGGGCCTGAGCCGGTGCGCGGGCCTTGTGGTGGCCCCCCGCCATGTGGCCGGGATCAAGCATATCGAGTTCGTGCCCCTGGGGTTGACCCAGGCCCTGGTGGTGCTGGTGGGCGAGGACGGCCAGGTGGAAAACCGGGTCATCGACACCCCCGCCGGTCTGCCGTCCTCGGCGCTCACGGAGGCGAGCAATTATCTTTCGGCCCAGTTGCGGGGCCGGACCCTGGCGGAGGCCCGGGAGCGGATTGGCGCGGATATCGCCACCAAACGGGCGGAACTGGATGCGCTGACCACAAGGGTGATCGAGGCGGGGCTTGCCACCTGGTCGGGAGGCACGGCCCAGAAGGACGGGGCGGAACCGGCCCCGGCCAAATCCCTGATCGTGCGGGGCCAGTCCAAGCTGCTTGACGATCTTCAGGCGGTGGAGGATCTGGAGCGGGTGCGCCAGCTTTTCGACGATCTGGAGCGCGAACGGGAGGTGGTCCGCCTCCTGGAACTGGCGGAAGGCGCGGAAGGGGTGCGGATTTTCATCGGCTCGGAAAACAAGCTGTTCAGCCTGTCCGGGTCATCGGTGATCGTAAGCCCTTACCGGGACGACCGGCAGCAGGTGGTCGGGGTCATCGGCGTCGTGGGTCCCAAGCGTCTCAATTATGCGCGGGTGATCCCCATGGTGGACTATACCGCGAAAGTGGTCGGCCGCCTGTTGTCTTGAGGGCGAAAATCCCCCACATGGTGGCCAACCGTTTGTTTCATTCCAATCAGGTCATGGAGGTGTCAGCGTGAGCGACGAGCACGCATCGTCCGAGCAGCCGTCCCAGGACAACCCGAGCAGCGCCGCCGAGGGCGGTGCTCCGAAACCCGGACCGGGCGGCGTCAATCCGGAGCTTTCCCCGGAGGAGCAGATCGCGGAGTTGCGCGAAAAACTTCTGCGCGCCCTGGCGGATTCCGAGAACACCCGGCGCCGGGCGGAAAAGGACAAGCAGGAAGCCGCCAAATTCGGCATGACCAAATTCGCCCGGGAACTCCTGAGCGTGGCGGACAATCTGCGCCGGGCCATCGAGGCCATCCCCGCCGAGGAGCGGGAGGGCGCGTCCGATGTGGTCAAGAACCTGATCGCGGGCGTGGAGATGACCGAGAAGGAACTGCTCTCGGCTTTCACGAAATTCTCCATCCAGCGGGTGGATTCCCGGGGTGAGAAATTCGACCCGAACCGCCACCAGGCCGTAGCGGAAATCCCCGGCACCGGCCAGCCCAACGGCACCGTCGTGGAAGTGTTCCAGGTGGGCTACGTCATGGAAGACCGGCTCCTGCGCCCGGCCATGGTGACCGTGGCCAAGGACAGCGAAGGCGCCGTGGACACAGGCAGCACCCCGCCCCAACCCGCACCTCCCCCCGGCGGTCAGGCTGGCGGCGGCCAAGCTGGTGGTGGCCAAGCTGGTGGTGGTCAGGCCGCAGGCGGCTCCCAGGCCGCCTCCCAGGGCCAACCCGGCCCCGGCGGCACAGTCAACACCTCTGCCTGATAGGCCTAGGCAAGATGTTGAAAACCCCGGGATCGGTAACGGTTCCGGGGTTTTTAGGCGATTGTGTCGTGCGCAAGCCCACAAAGATTGACGGATAAACGCCTCATGAGCCTGTTCCTAAAGGAATACAGTAAACACTAAGTTCCGATTGCATTATATTTCGCATGAGGATTTTTCGAATTCATCAGGTTTTTCGTGGTTTTGCAGTAGGGTCTTCAGGGAATGACATCTGCGCATATTTTGGCGGCAGGTCCAAATCCCAAGTGTGTTTTACTTGCATATCAAGTACACTAGCAAAATATGATTGACTATCGTCATCAGTATAAAGGATATCTGCGCCATTGACCTTAGCTATTGCGGCAATCTGTCTGTCCATTTTCACTTTCTGCCATGCCTCACCCCGACCAAGTCGCTTATCGCCGCTTGCGAGGGCATTCCTTGTTGCTTCTGCCAATTCAATCGCGCTCCGTGCATCAAAAGGTGCGATCTCAAAAGCTGACGACTTGTCGATCTCCTCTAAGGCCTTTTGCACGTCCGGCACAGCTATAAGAATTTCAGCCAAACAAGGCGATGGTATCAGAACAGTACTGCTCTGCTTACTGAGAGTATCAATCAACGCTTCTACGCGCAAACTACAATGATCGACTGGCTTTCCAGTCTTTGGATTGGGTCTCGGCGCAGAATCTGGATTTAGAGTTGAAGTTAGAAACGTATTATCAAAAGCCACAATCACGATGTTGCACCATTTTTTTCGTTCAAAGAATAGATGTTACCAACAGTATCCTCTGGCCAATCTATACCAACACTCTTTATGCGTTCGATTGCAGATTTCAAATTCTCTTTTAGTACAGGAGTGAAATCAGTTATAGTAAAATCTTCGATACTCCAAATTCCGTTGCTATCTCGTACCCATGTGCCGCGCCCACTTACTTTAATATCCTCTAGCAACCAGTTTCGCAAATTTTTGGCCAACTCTCTTGTGGCCACACAATAAATCTTTCCGTACTGTGCAGTTTCTATTCTAACCTTTACATCATCTTGTGCACCGGAAAGATGGTATAGAAATCCATAAAAGGACGCTGTATCCTTCACCCTCACACTCAAATTCACATCAGAAGCTGTCGCCCTGCCCGGAAATTGCAAGATATCAGCACCATTGGATTGAGAGAAAGACCCACTCGTGCCATCATCCTGAAGCATTTTGTTGATGGTTTCATAAGCGCGAATGTTTGTTTTTGGTGCCTCTCCAACTCTTACTTCTTCCAGTCTCTTCTGGACTCGTGTCTCGTAGCCACGATCAATAGCAAAACAGCTTCCATGACTCGCTTCGGTAATTTCCAGTAGATGCATGTTGTCGGCAATATCCAACATTCTTTTGAGCTGAACATAATACTGTACCAATCGCTCAAAAGGCATGGTTTTGGGCGTAAAGTCTTTGATTTTGAATGTGTATACTACGCTATCACTCACAATCCTCACCTCCAGAATAGATTCTACTCGCCCCACTATTCCTTGTACAGAGGCTTTTCGCCTAACAAGCCTTAAAGGGTGTATTAGGGCCAAATCGCGTCATGAATCCGCAAGGCAGCCCGATTGTTGTCACCAACCGCAAACTCCGCCGCATTGCGGCGAAGATGTCGTTTAGCGCCATTCTGGTAGACACCTAACGGCTCGATTGGAGATGCTGCATCAGGTTTCGATCGTATTCGTGTTGAGCTTTCTAGGGCTTTATACGCCTGGATGCAGGCGCACGACTTCACACACAGCGTAAGTAGCCGCCCATCCGCTTCTAACCGGTCGTTAGAGCGCTGAGCCTAGCGAATACGGTGCACGAAAAACCCTGCTGACGAGGATCACGCAGGGCTTGCAGAGGTCACAACGACTTCGCCCACCCACCCAACCCGCCGACCGGGCCTTTTTCCGGGTGTGATGCAACGATGCGGGGTGGGGGTGCTTGGGGTATGGTTGGGGCAAACGGTTTTGAGCCGTGGGTGTGACCTGAGGGAGAGACGCCATGACCCTGTTGATTGCCGCTTCCGTTTTGTTCCTGATCATCCATCTGGCCGTGTCCGGCACCAGGCTGCGGGACGGGATCACCGCGCGGATCGGTGAGGGCGTCTATATGGGGGCGTTTTCCGTGGCCTCCCTGGCCACCATCACTCTCATGGCCATGGGCTACAATGACGCGGTGGTTTCACCGGCCAACACGCCCCTGTGGGCGGCCCCGTCCTGGCTGGTGCATATCGGCGCGCTTCTGATGCTGATCGCTTTTGTCTTCGCCTTTGCCGGCAACACCACGCCAAGCCCTACGGCGGTACAGGCTCCGGGGGCTGCGGCCAGCGCCATCGCCGGACCCAAGGGCATTCACCGGATCACCCGGCACCCCTTTCTGTGGTCGGTCCTGATCTGGGCGGGCTATCACCTGATCATGAACGGGGATCTGGCTTCTCTCACTTTGTTTGGGACCTTCGTGGTGCTGACCGGGCTAGGCACACGGGCGATCGACGGCAAGCGGGCCCGGAAAATGGGACCGGCCTGGGAGCTTTATGCCTCCCAGACCTCCAACGTGCCCTTTGTCGCCATTGCCCAGGGGCGCAACAGCCTCGCCTTGGGCGAGATTGCCTGGTGGCAGTGGCTGGGTGGCGTCGGCCTGTTCCTGGTGTTCTTCTTCGGCCACCAGTGGCTCTTCAGCGTGCCCGCCTATTACTGACTTTGTTGCTGATTGCGGGGCGGCCAGTCTGGAAGCGACCAATCAGGGGGCGGATTTCACCACCGCGCCGCCCTTCATCACGAAGGGGACGGTTTCCATGACCCGGATATCCTCCAGCGGGTTGCCGTCCACCGCGATGATGTCCGCCAGAAGCCCCGGCTCCAGGCGGCCCCGGTCCGACACCCCGAGCAGGTCGGCGGCGTTGAGCGTGGCGGTGCGCAGGGCATGGGCCGGGGACATGCCCCGGCGCACCATGGCGTAGAACTCCTTGCTCCCTTGGGTGTGCCTCAGAACCCCGGTGTCCGTGCCGAAGGCGATGTTCACCCCCGCCTCCAGGGCCAGGGTGAAACTGCGATTGCGGTGGACGATCAGGGCCGCGCGTTTCCGGCGGGTGACCTCGGGCGTGTTTTCAGGCAGGGGCGTGTCGGACAGGTGAATGGTGGGCACCAGATAGGTCCCCCGGCGGACCATTTCCGCAACAATCTCCGGGGTCAGCACGGACCCGTGCTCGATGGAATGCACCCCCGCTTTCACCGAAGTCAGAATGCCTTCCGCGCCGTGGGCATGGGCCATGACCCGCAATCCCTGGCGGGTGGCTTCCTCCACGATGGTGCGCAGTTCCCGGGCGGAATATTGCTGGGCCCCGGGCAGATCCCCCCGGGAGAAGACACCGGCGGTGGCGCACACCTTGATGACCTTCACCCCGTGCTTGGCCTGATAGCGCACCGCCCGGAGGATTTCATCCGTGCCGTTGGCAATGCCCTGGTTGGGGCCAAGCTCCATGATCCCGGGGGCAAATCCGCCCACATCGCAATGGCCCCCCGTGATCGAAATGTAGTGGCCCGCCGGAAACATGCGGGGACCCGGCACCCGGCCCGCGTCAATGGCCCGCATCAGGGCCACATCGGGAAATCCCGGCCAGGCGCCTGCATCCCGCACAGTGGTGAAACCCGCCTGAAGGGTCTGGCCCGCGAAAAATGCGCCGTAGAGCGCCCAATCGGCGGGGGTCTCGATCACCGGCGCCCGGGTCCAGTGGTCCCCGGTGAAAAAATCCAGGGTCAGATGGGTGTGCATGTCGATAAGGCCGGGGAGCAGGGTCCGGTCCCCCAGTTCGATCACCGTGGCCTCTTCGGGAAGGGTGGCGGGATTGACGGCGGTGATCCGGTCGCCGGTGACGACAATATGCGCCGGGGCGATGAGCGACCCGGCGGCCACATCCACCATCCGCGCGGCCTTGAGCACGGTGGTCTCGGCGGCGGCACGGCCGGACACGGAAGCGGATACGAGAACCGCCCACCCGATCATCAGGACAAAGAGAATGGACCGTCTCATGGTGCCTCCCTTGGTGGCCTGCCGGGGCGCTCTCGCCTGGTTCAATCCCTGGAGCCTGCGCCGGGGGGCGTTACAGGATGAACCGGCTCAGATCCGCGTTTCGGGCCAGATCGCCGATATGCTCGTTCACATAGTCCGCGTTCACCGTAACCGTTTCCCCGGACCGGTCCGGGGCCACGAAACTGATCTCGTCGAGAACCCGTTCCATGACCGTGTGGAGGCGCCGGGCGCCGATATTTTCCACATTGGTGTTCACTTCAACGGCGATATCCGCCAGGGCGTCCACCCCGTCCTCGGTGAAGTCGAGGGTCACACCTTCCGTCGCCATGAGAGCGGTGTACTGCTTGATCAGGCTGGCTTCCGGTTCCGTCAGGATGCGGCGGAAATCATCCCGGGTCAGGGCCTCAAGCTCCACCCGGATGGGAAGGCGGCCCTGCAGCTCCGGCAGCATGTCAGACGGCTTGGCGATGTGGAAAGCGCCGGAAGCGATGAACAGAATATGGTCTGTGCGCACGGATCCGTATTTGGTGGACACCACAGTGCCTTCGAGAAGGGGCAGCAGGTCCCTCTGCACACCCTCGCGGCTCACATCCGCCCCCTGACGTTCAGACCGGGCCGTGATCTTGTCGATCTCGTCCAGGAACACGATGCCGTCATTCTCCACCCGGGAAATGGCATCCTGGACCACCTGCTCCTCGTCCAACAGCTTGTCGGATTCCTCGGCCATGAGCACATCGTAGCTCTCGGCCACTTTCATGCGGCGCAGCTTGGTGCGCTTGCCCATATTCTTCCCGAACAGATCATTCAGGTTGATCATGCCCATGGAGGCGCCGGGCATGCCGGGGATCTCGAAACTGGGCATCTGGCCGGAGGACTCGGCCACCTCCACCTCGATCTCGCTGTCGTCGAGTTCACCGGCGCGCAGTTTCTGACGGAAGGAATCCCGGGTGCTCTCCTTGGCCTCGGGACCCACCAGGGCATCGAGCACCCGATCCTCCGCCGCCTTGTGGGCCCTTGGTTCCACCTGGCGGCGCTTTTCTTCGCGCACCAGCGTGAGGCTCGTTTCCAGCAGATCCCGGATGATCTGTTCCACGTCCCGGCCCACATAGCCCACTTCGGTGAATTTGGTCGCCTCGATCTTGATGAAGGGCGCCTTGGCGAGCTTGGCGAGGCGCCGGGAGATTTCCGTCTTGCCCACACCGGTGGGGCCAATCATCAGAATGTTTTTGGGCAGAACCTCGTCGCGCAGATCGTCGCCGAGCTGTTTGCGCCGCCAGCGATTGCGCAAGGCAATGGCCACGGCCCGTTTGGCCGCGTTCTGACCGATGATGAACCGGTCCAGTTCGTGAACGATTTCGCGGGGAGAAAAAAACGACATCCGTGTTTCCTTTTCAGACCGGCGCAGGCCAAATCCGTCCCAATGGCGCGCCGGTCCCTGATCCTTCATTCCTGGTCTTCAGGTCTTGGTCTTCAGGGTCTCGATGGTGAGCTGGTCATTGGTGTAGACGCAGATCTCAGCGGCGATGGCCATGGCCTTGCGGGCAATCTCTTCCGCGCTCATCTCCGTGTCCATCAAGGCCTTGGCTGCGGCAAGGGCAAAAGAGCCGCCGGAGCCGATGGCCGCCACCCCATGGTCCGGATCGAGCACGTCGCCGGTGCCGGTGAGAACCAGAGTGGCATTTTCATCGGCCACAATCATCATGGCTTCAAGACGGCGCAGAAACCGATCCGTGCGCCAGTCCTTGGCCAGTTCCACCGCCGCCCGGGTGAGCTGGGCGGGGTACATCTCGATCTTGGCCTCAAGCCGTTCGAACAGGGTCATGGCGTCGGCGGTGGCTCCGGCAAACCCGGCGATCACCTTGCCCCCGGGGCCAAGGGGACGGACCTTGCGCGCGGTGCCTTTCAGAACCGTGGAACCGAGGGAGACCTGGCCGTCACCGGCGATAACGGCATCGCCGCCCTTGCGCACGGACAGGATCGTGGTGCCGTGCAACTGGGCAGGGCTGGCAGAGTGTGGGGACATGGGGCCTCGTTGACATTTCGGTTCTTAGGATCGGTGCCGCTGATTGGCTCGGGCGACCTTGAGAGGGGCGCAAGCGCGCGCTTCACCCGGACTGTGTGCATGTATCGCCAAACCGCGCCTGATCAAGACTTGAAGAGGGCGCGCTCACTGCCTGGGTCGCCGGGGCATCGCCCGATGCCTTGATACAATCGTCCAGAAACGGTACCGACCGGTCTGTTTTTTGAATACGTATTCATAAAATCTCTGCCAGTTTTTGATGCGTGTGCGTCTCTTAGCGAAAGGCTATGGTCAGAAATCCTTCGAGCGCGGCTTCGGCAAAAACCGGATCGCCCGCATTCTTGGCATGGAGGAGGGCGCCGTCCCTGCAGGCGACCGCCGCAGCGGCAAGGCCGGCCGGGACCAGACCTTCCCGCAGATCCCCTTCCATTTGGGCGCGGACAAACCCATCCGTAAGGTGATTAATCAGCGTCTGCCGGGAAGACGCGACCCGGGCGGCAATCTCCCGGTCGGCTCCGCCATTCTCACCGGCTGTGGAGACCATGAGGCAGCCCCGGCAGGTCCGGTCCCGGGCCGCCTCGGCCCAAAGCCGGAAGGCGTCTTCGATCCCGGCCCGGCCGGTCCTGCCGTGATCGACCGCCCGGCAGACCTGCGCCACGACGCTGCGCTCATACTGGTCGAGGGCCGCCTGGAACATCTGACCTTTGTCCCCAAAGGCATAGACGAGGCTTTGCCGCTTGATGCCCGTTGCCTCGACCAAGGCGTCATAAGTGGTGCGAGTGAACCCATGGGTCCAGAACACCCGCACAATCGCCCGCAAGGCGGCGTCCTTGTCGAAGGCCCTGGGACGGCCCGGCTGTGATTGGGTTTTCATCGGATCATATTTATGAATGTACGATCATAAATACAATGGGCTTCGAGATGCTCGCGGGAGACGGCCGACGGGGCTAAAGTCGCCCCTTATTCGTTCAAGACCGAAGACGGAGTGCCCCCATGCGCACCGCGTCCGTGACGCGTACCACCAAGGAAACCGATATCACCGTGGAGGTGAACCTGGACGGCACCGGCAAGGCGGACTGCCGGACCGGGATCGGCTTTCTGGATCACATGCTCGATGCCCTGTCCCGCCACAGCCTGATCGACCTGACGGTCCGGGCCGAGGGCGACCTCCATATCGATGATCATCACACGACGGAAGATACGGGTATTGTCATCGGCCAGGCTCTGCGCAAGGCCCTCGGCCCCATGGCGGGGATCCGGCGCTTTGGCGATGCGTCCCTGCCCATGGACGAGACCCTGGTGCGGGCGGCCATCGACCTGTCCGGGCGGCCTTATCTCGTCTGGAACGTAGCCTTTTCCCGGGACAAGATCGGTACGATGGATACGGAACTGTTCAAGGAATGGTTCCAGGCCTTCGCCACCAACGCCGCCATGACCCTCCATGTGGATCTCCTCCATGGGGAGAACTGCCACCACATTGCCGAGGCGAGCTACAAGGCCACCGCCCGGGCTCTCAGGGCGGCGGTTGAAATCGACCCGCGCCGCCCGGACGCGGTGCCCTCCACCAAAGGCAGCCTGGGGGACGCCCCATGAGCGGTGAAACCCTCGCGGTGGTCGATTATGGCTCGGGCAATCTGCGCTCTGCCGCCAAGGCCCTGGAACGGGCCGCCCGGGAGGCCGGTCTCGACACACGGATCCTTGTGACCGGTGATCCGGAGGCGGTGCGCCGGGCGGACCGGATCGTCCTGCCCGGCGTGGGCGCCTTTGGCGATTGCCTGACCGGGCTCCAGGCCCTCACCGGCATGACGGAGGTCCTGGAAGAAGCGGTGACCGTGAAGGCCAGACCGCTCCTGGGCATTTGTGTGGGCATGCAGCTCATGGCGGCCCGGGGTCTGGAACACGGCGCGCATGAGGGCTTTGGCTGGATCGGCGGCACGGTGGCCCCCTTGGAACCGGCGGATGAGAGCCTGAAAATCCCGCATATGGGCTGGAACGCCTTGCAGAATATCGCCGGGCACCCGGTCGTGGCCGGTCTGCCGGACCAGGAGGGCGGCTCCCACGCCTATTTCGTCCATTCCTACCAGTTTCGCACGGACAACCCGGCCCACAGCCTGGCCGAAGCCGATTACGGCGGGCCATTTACCGCCATCATTGGCCGGGACACCCTGGTCGGCACCCAGTTCCATCCGGAGAAAAGCCAAGCGGTGGGATTGACCCTCCTGGCGAATTTTCTCGGCTGGCGTCCGTGACTAATCCCATGGGTTTAACTGCCCGCATCGAGAGGCTCAAATGATCCTTTTTCCCGCCATTGACCTCAAGGATGGCCTCTGCGTGAGGCTCAAACAGGGGGACATGGAGCAACAAACGGTGTTCAACACCGATCCAGCGGCACAAGCAGCCACATTCGAAGGTGTGGGGTTCCAATGGCTCCATCTTGTGGACCTGAACGGGGCCTTTGCCGGCCAGCCGGTCAACGGCGCGGCGGTTGAATCCATTCGGGCGCGCATCGGCCTGCCCATTCAGCTTGGCGGGGGCATCCGGGACCGCCAGACCATCGACCGCTGGCTCGAATTGGGGATCGACCGGGTCATCCTGGGCACCGCCGCCGTGCGTGACCCGGCCCTGGTGCGGGAGGCCGCCAAGGCCGCTCCGGGCCGGATCGCCGTGGGCATCGATGCCAGAGGCGGCAAGGTCGCCATTGAGGGTTGGGCTGAGACATCGGAACTGGAGGCTGTGGAGCTGGCGCGCCGGTTCGAGGACGCGGGCGTTGCCGCGATCATCCATACGGATGTGGACCGGGACGGCCTTCTGGGCGGCGCCAATGTGGAAGCGAGCCTGGACATGGCCCAGGCGGTATCCATTCCCGTGATCGTCTCCGGGGGCATTGCCGGTATCGAGGATATCCGCGCCGTGGCGGCCGGGGCCGCCCAGGGCCTGGGTGGCGCGGTGATCGGCCGGGCACTTTATGACGGACGGCTGGATCCGGCAGAGGCTCTGGCTGTGTCCAGGGCCGTCACGACCGAAGGAAAGCCCCAGGACGGCGGAAAGGCCCCATCATGCTGAAGACCCGGGTCATTCCCTGCCTGGACGTCAAAGATGGCCGGGTGGTCAAGGGCGTGCAGTTCGTGGACCTGCGCGATGCGGGCGACCCGGTGGAACAGGCCCGGGTCTATGACAAGGCCGGCGCCGACGAACTCTGTTTCCTCGACATCACCGCGAGCCACGAGCGCCGGGGCATCCTGCTGGATGTGGTCCGCCAGACCGCAGAGCAGTGTTTCATGCCCCTGACCGTGGGCGGCGGCGTGCGTACCCTGGAGGATATCCGGGCGCTGCTGCTCGCTGGGGCGGACAAGGTGTCGATCAATTCCGCGGCGGTGCGGGATCCGGACTTCGTGGCCCAGGCCGCCCGCAAATTCGGCAATCAATGCATCGTGGTTGCCATCGACGCGAAAGGCACCGGACCGGGACAATGGGAAATCTTCACCCATGGCGGGCGCGAACCCACGGGGATCGATGCCATCCGCTTCGCCCGCCAGGTCTGTGATCTCGGCGCCGGGGAAATCCTGCTCACATCCATGGACCGGGACGGCACCCGCTCCGGCTTCGATCTGGCCCTGACCAAAGCGGTGAGCACGGCGGTGCCGGTGCCGGTGATCGCCTCCGGGGGTGTCGGTACCCTCGATCATCTGGTGGACGGAGTGCGGGACGGCCATGCATCGGCGGTTCTGGCGGCGTCGATTTTTCATTTCGGCGAACACACCATCGCCGAGGCCAAAGCCCATCTGGCCAGAGCAGGCATTCCCGTGCGCCCCGCCTGAGGGCCCGTCCGCCCCGCTTGAGGGAATCGCGCCGAAGCCTTTGATCTACAACCTTATGCGGATTGTTACGTTCATGTGACACCCGGCCTCAGCCTATGGCATAAGGAGAAAACGGCTTGTGGATTGTGGCGTGTAACCAAAGTGCGTTGCAAACGGAGACGGGGTTACCCGATAGTGATGTGACCGCCGCCGCAGTGTGACGGCGGTCTCGGGTCAAAGGTCCGGGAATCAGAACCTTTTCAGGGGCTTGGGGTCATGGCGGCGGATAGTGGTAGCGGGGCGGAGGAAAAGGACGGGAATCGGCACGTTGCGGATCCCCAAAGCGGCATGAGCGTATCCCGGGAGGTGGAACTGGTCCTGCGCATTCGGGCGGAGGACCTGCATGACCTTCAGACCGTTCAACCCGGCCTTGACCAAGATGCGACTGGCCGGGGTGCGGCTCTCGTGCGGCCGGTTCTGGCCGCCCGGTCCAAGCGGGTCGTCACGACCTATTACGATACCGGGGATTTCGCCTTCCGCCGCCGGGGCTTTGCTCTGCGTGTCCGGGAAGCGGGCGGATCGATCGTCCAGACCGTCAAGACCAGCGCCGCCACATCGGCTCTGGTGAAAGACCGCCAGGAACTGGACACGGCCCTCACCACCCCAGAACCCGACCCATCAGCGGTCACCGCGCCGGTTTTCCAGCAGATCATTGCCGAGCAGCTTGGTGTGAAAGACCTGAAGCGATTGTTCCGCACGGTCATCGACCGCCAGACCTGCCATTTCCGGTTCCCGGACAACACCATTCTCGAACTCTGCATGGATCGGGGTGTGGTGCATGCCGGCGGGCGGGCCAAGCCCGTGTCCGAGCTGGAGCTTGAACTGGTGCGCGGCACGCCGGATGCCCTTTACGAGGCTGCGCGGGACATTGCCGGAGCGGTGCCCGTGCGCATTGGGGTCTATAGCAAGGCGGACCGGGGTTATCATCTTTTTGAGAATAAGAATGCGCCCATTCAGAACGCCCGGCCGGTTCTGCTGGCCCAGGGAACGACCGTGGGTGCTGCTTCCCAGGAGATTATCGCTGCCTGCCTGTCCCACGCCCTGGCCAATGAGCCGGCGGTGGTCGAGGACGGTCGGGTGGAAGGCATCCACCAGATGCGGGTGGGCCTGCGGCGTCTTCGGGCGGCTCTGGCACTCTTTGCCAAGCCCCTGCGCCAGCGTGCCCTTGCGGATCTTGGCGCCGAGGCCCGGGCCCTGGCCGCGCGGCTCGGGGATGTACGGGATCTCGATGTGCTGATGGAAGAGCTTATGGCCCCGGTCATGGCCGACCGGCCCCAGGATCGGGCCCTGGCGCGGCTGGCGGATCTGGTCACTTACCACCGGGCGGACCGGCGGGAAGCCCTGTGCGCCGACTGGGCCCGCTCAAGCCGGGTGGCTGAATTCGCCCTGGCAATGGAAGCCTGTCTGCGCGAGGCCGCCGGGCGCCGGCGCAAACCCGGTGCCTGGGACCGTCCGGCGGCGGCCTTTGCCCGGTCCGCCCTGCGCCGACGCTGGGCCCGGGTTTCGGCGCTGGGCCAACGCATTGACGATCTGAGTATCCCTGAGCGTCATGCCCTGCGCATCCAGATAAAGAAACTGCGCTATACGGGCGATTTTTTCGCGTCCCTGTTCGGAGAACGCCGGATTCAGCCCTATTTGAGGGATCTGGCCCAGCTTCAGACCACTTTCGGCGCCCTGAACGATCTGGCCACCGCGGAACGGCTGCTGCCACAACTCCTCCAGGAGGCGGATACCGGCGGCAAGGCAATGCATCAAGCGGTGGACCGGATCATCGACTGGCACCGGGACCGGGCACGCAAAGCATGGCGAAAGACCCGCAAGCGCTGGAAACAGGTCTGCGACCGGGAGCAGTTCTGGGAACAGGACATTCAGACCGCGTCCTGACCCCGCAATGGGCACCAGACCCAACGGCTGACGCCCTCGTGTGATGGGGCCAGAGGGCGAACGGGCCAGAGGGCGAACGGGCCAGAGGGCGAACGGGCAAAGGAAGGACCATCCCATGACCGACATGGCGGACAAGTTGGGCCCGGTACTGGACCGGTTGTGGCAGGTGGTGGACGCCCGTAAGGACAGCGACCCCGAACAGTCCTATGTGGCGGCCAAACTGGCCAAGGGCGTCGAACACTGCGCCAAGAAGGTCGGTGAAGAGGCAGTAGAGACCGCCATGGCCGCCGTCCAATCGGGGACTGTTGACCGGAACGGCTGCAACCCGGTTGTGGCGGAATCCGCGGACCTGATCTTTCACCTGATGATCCTGTGGGCGCGCACCGGCGTGACACCGGAGGATGTAGCCCTGGAACTCAGCCGCCGGGAAGGCGTTTCAGGTCATGTGGAGAAAGCGGCCCGGTCTTGATCACGGCGGCGCGCCTGTTGGTTTTTGTTGGGGATCTGGCGGGCGACTTGGATCGAATGGGGGTGCAGCCGAGAACCTGTCCCGCCGTTCATACCCTTCAGGCATGAGGGGGCTGGCTACGGCGCACGATTTCGGACACAATTTTCAGGTGAACAGGGAAACCGTCGAACCGGCTGAGCCTGCTTTATCCATCGAGGCGTGCTTGCAGATCCGGACCCCTGACACAAAAGGCTTCCTCCAGAGAGCCCCGTGATTTGGTGAGTCCCCAAAATTCGGAGAACAAAGGCGATGAAACAGTTTTCGATCCTGCTGAGTGCCGTTCTGATGTCCGCCGCCGGGGCGGTTTGCGCCGTGGCACCGGCTGCCGCGAACGAGACCCACGCCGCCAACCCCACCATGACCGAGATTGATCCCGCCCAGGAGACAGAAAGCGAAGCCGGTGAATTTGTCGGCGATCCGGTCAGCGTGACCCTGGTGGTCCGCCGGGACGGTGCCGAGTTCCTGGCCCGCAACATCTCCGTGGCGCCCGGCGAGCGCGGCGCGGTCGCCGTCCAGACACCGACTCAGTCTTACGTTCTCGGCGTGACCGTGGTCATGCCCGAAGGCGTTCAGGCGGAAGACGGCGACATGCTTCTGACCTTCGACTTCGGCTACGAAGCCAACGGCGGTCGTGTCGTCCTCGGCAACCCCAGCATGCTGGTCTATGAGGGTGAGCCCGTGACCTTCATCGTCGGCGGCACGGACGACCACGCCGCACTGGAAGTCACCGCCGCTGCTCAATTCTGATCAGGGAGCCTTTCAGACCGCTCCATGGGACAGCCCCGCCGGTGTGCACACCAGCGGGGCTTTCTTTTCTTTTTTCGATTTGGGATCCGCGTTGACCTGCAATCCAGGCGCGCGGCAGGTCCGATTACTGGCCGACGCCCTTGCCCGCCACCAGGTCCTTGAGGGAGGTTTCCGGGCGGGCGCCGTAGTGGCTGATCACTTCACCGGCGGCGATCGATCCATACCGGCCGCATTCGGCCATGGGCTTGCCGTTGGCAAAGCCGAACAGAAAGCCAGCCGCGTAGAGATCCCCAGCGCCGGTGGTGTCCACCACCTTGGCAACCGGCTCGGCCGCCACTTTGACCACTTCATCCTTGGTGATGATCTCTGAGCCCTTTTCCGACCGGGTCAGGGCCGCGATCTGGCAGTCTTCCCGGACCTTGGCCGCTGCTTCCTCGAAGGTGTCCACCTCATAGAGGGAGAGAATTTCCGTCTCGTTGGCGAACAGGATGTCCACTTCCCGGGAGACCAGATGGCGGAAATCATCCCGGTGCCGATCCACGCAGAAGCCGTCGGAAAGGGTCAGGGCCACTTTGCGGCCTGCTGTGTGGGCGGTGGCGGCGGCCTTGTAGAAGGCTTCCTTGGCTTCGCTGGGGTCGAACAGATAGCCCTCAAGATAGGTGATCTGGGCCTCGGTGATCTTGTGCTCGTCCACATCCTTGGCGGTCAGGAGGGTCGAGGCGCCCAGGAAGGTGTTCATACTGCGCTGGGCATCGGGGGTGACCAGGATCAGGCAGCGGGCCGTGGGCGGGCCGTCTTCCAGGGGCGCGGTCTCGAATGTGACACCGGCGGCGCGGATATCATGGCTGAACACGTCGCCGAGCTGGTCCTTGCGGACCTTGCCGATATAGGCGACCCGGCCACCCAGGGACGCAATGCCGGCGATGGTGTTGGCGGCGGACCCGCCGGAGACTTCGACGCCCGGGCCCATTTTGCCGTAAAGGGCGGTGGCCGCGTCCGCGTCGATCAGGGTCATGGCGCCCTTGGCAATGCCGTTGGCCTCAAGAAAAGCATCCTCGGTCTTGGCGATCACGTCCACGATCGCATTGCCGATGCCGATGACGTCGAATTGGGCTTGAGCCATGGTGCAGTGTCCTTACTGATGGAAGGGAAAATCGCGCGCACCCTACTGGTCTTTGGCCTGGATGGAAAACCCCGCGCCCTGCGACAACCCAGGAGAAGCGTCCATGATCGGACATATGATCGGGTCTTTTGCCCAGCTTCTGCGCCCGTCCTTTCTGTGGCTGGTGATCAAGGCCTTTGTCACCACCGCCCTGATTTTTGCGGGGCTTTATGCCCTTGGGGTGTGGAGCGGCCTGACCTTTCTGGAGGGTCGTTTCACGGAAGGCTGGCTCAACACGGCGGGAGACATTGTCTACTCTCTGATGCTGTTCGGGCTTTTCGTGCTGCTCTACCTGCCGGTCAGCGCCATTGTGGTCGGCATGTTCGTGGAGAAGGCGGCGAGCCTTGTGGAAAAGCGGGTCTACCCGGCCAGTCAGGGACAGCGGGAACATGGCACCTTCGAAGGCATCAAGGCGGGACTGAGCTTTGCGGGCGGCCTGATCCTCGCCAATTTTCTGGCGCTGCCCGTCTATATCTTTCTTCCGGGCATCAACATTGCCGTCTTTCTGATCCTGAACGGATATCTGGCGGGCCGCGAATATTTCGAGATGGTCTCCCTGCGCCATGTGCCCTCGGACCAGATGAAAACGCTGCGGGGACGGTTCAGGCTGCGCATTTTTTTCGCGGGCGTGCTGATCGCCCTGATTTTCGTGATACCGGTGATCAACTTTGTCGCGCCGCTGATTGCCGCCGCATTCATGGTTCATGTCTTTCAGGACATCGGCAGGGAGGCGGCGCTGTTTTCCCGACCGACGTGACGGGGCAACCGGGGACGCGCGAATTCAAGGTGGGGATGTGACATGCAAGCGGGATTGAAAGGATTGGCCATGTGCGCCTGTCTCGGCGCCCTGGCCGGGGGGTGTGCCGCCGATGGGTCCGTGGCCAGTGGCGGCGGGCTGCTGAATTCCGTGGCCAACTACCGGGCCGCGTCCTCATCCGCACCGAAAGGGCCCGTACGGGTGCCGGATGTGGACGACCTTCCGGGCAAGAAGCCTGAATATGTCATGGAGTATCTCGGGCCGCCGGACATTCGCCGGGAAGAGACCGGTGCGGAATTCTGGACCTACTCCACCGACGACTGCAGCCTTTATCTTATTCTGTATGGAGATGAAAGCGGCGGCGGGACCTATACGGTGTTCCATATGGAAACGGAACTCAAGACCCTGTCCACGGATCCCCTTGAGGCCCAGATGCAGACCTGCATCAAGAGTGTGGCCACTGCCTATCAGCACCGGCCGGAAATCTCTTCCTGATCCGAGGCGTCGCCCAAAGGATCAGGCTTGCGGCGGCTCCGGCGTTTTCTCCTTGAACGTACAAAGATCGGCCACGGGGCAGGCTGGGCAGTCGGGCTTGCGGGCCTTGCAGATATATCGTCCGTGCAGGATCAGCCAGTGGTGGGCATGGAGCATGAACCGGGGCGGCACCACCTTCTCCAGTTTCAGCTCCACCTCCAGAGGGTTCTTGCCCGGCGCCATGCCCGTGCGATTGGCGACCCGGAAAATGTGGGTGTCGACCGCCATGGCCGGCTGGCCGAAAGCCATGTTGAGAACCACATTCGCGGTCTTGCGCCCCACACCGGGCAGGGCCTCCAGGGCATCCCGGTCGGCGGGGACCACACTGTCGTGGTTGGCGATCAGCGCCTCGCATAGAGCGATGACATTCTTGGCCTTGTTCCGGTAGAGCCCGATGGTCTTGATGTACTCCCGCACCGTCTCCTCACCGAGGGCCAGCATTTTCTCCGGCGTTTCGGCAATGGCAAACAGCGGCCCGGTGGCCTTGTTCACCCCTTTGTCCGTAGCCTGAGCGGACAGGACCACTGCAACCAGAAGGGTGAACGGATTGACGTGTTCCAGCTCCCCCTTGGGTTCGGGATTGAGGGCGGACAGGCGGGTGAAGAATGCGTCAATGTCTTCAAGGGGCATTCTGCGGCGCTGGGCGGCGGGTTTCCTTGTCATTTCGTCCTCAACAGTGTCGCCGGTAGGACCGAGCCCTAGGTTTAAGGCGGTACCGTGTATCAGGGTGAGGCCGCGGGACACCACCACAATCGTGCCTGCACCCGGCGGCACGGTGGTTCCCATAGCCCATGCTGCACCTTACGGAAGGCCCCGGCGATGACCGACCCATCGAGCCCTGTCTATTTCAACGCGATTTTGTATCCGAACCGGTCCCTCGGGCGCCGGGCCTTCCTGATCGTGATGGCAATCGTGGGGGGGACCAGTTTTGTCGCAGGGCTGATTTTCTACACCATGGGGGCCTGGCCCGTGGCCGGATTTTACGGCCTGGACCTGCTGCTGATCTATATCGCGTTCAAAATGAGCTACCGGCAGGGGCGTATGCGCGAAAAAATCACCCTGACCGAGGAGACCCTGGAGATCCTGCGCATCCTGCCCGGGGGCCAGGAAAAACGCTGGACCTTTCAACCCGCCTGGGTGCGGGTCGCCATGGATGATCCGCCGGAACATGACAGCATGCTGACCATCGGTTCCCATGGGCGGACAATCATTGTGGGGGCCTTCCTTGCGCCGGAGGAACGGCTGGATCTGGCCAGGGCGTTGCAGGCAGCGCTGGACGCCCACCGGAAGGGAGTGCCCCCTTCTCCGGGTCCGGATTATCCGCCGGCGGAGTCCGACAACACGTCAGCCATGGAATAGAATCCGGGACCCTGCCGCGCGGCCCAGCGGGCGGCCCGCAGAGCACCCTGGGCGAACAGGGACCGGTCCTCGGCGCGGTGGGTGAATTCAAGACGTTCCGACGGACCCGCCAGCACGACCGTATGCTCCCCGATCACACTGCCGCCGCGCAGGGCCGCAAAACCGATCTCCCCATCACCCCTTAGGGCATCCGGACCGTTACGGCCATGAACCGCGGCCTGGGCCAGGGTAACCCCACGCCCCTGGGCCGCCGCCTCACCCAGCATCAGGGCCGTGCCCGAGGGCGCATCCCGCTTGTGACGATGATGGGTTTCGACAATTTCGATATCAAAGTCCGGACCCAGGGCCCGGGCCGCCTCCCGGACTGCCGCCTGGAGCACCGCGACCCCTACGGAGAAATTGCCCGCATGGACAACGGGGATATGGCCGCCCAGGGCCTTGAGGGCTTGCAGACCGTCATCATCGAACCCGGTGGTCCCGGTGACCAGAAACAGTCCCCGTTCGGCGGCAAGACGGGCATGGAGGAGGCAGGTCTTGGGGTTGGAAAAATCGATCACGCCTTGGGCGTTCTCGAGGGCCCGGAGGGGATCGCCGGTCGCAGTCACTCCAGGGCCATCAGGGCCAAGGTCATCGGGACCAAGGGGCTGACCTTCCTGGGGGCTTCCCGGCCGGACCGATGCCCCGGCCAGGGTCAGATCGTCAGCCTGGGTGACAAGGGCGAGAACCTGACGGCCCATCCGCCCGGCAGCGCCGGAGACAGCAAGCCGCAATGGTGCCATCAGGCCAGCCCGGCTGCGGCACCGGACCTGGATGATGGGTCGGCCCCGCCGTCATAGGCTGAATAATCTGTACCCGGCTGGTCATTGTCTGCCTTGTGACCGGCATTGAGTTCCGCGGGCAGGTCCAGATGCAGGGGTTCCACGTCCCCTTTCATCTCACCACTGAAAAAAGCCTTCATCCCGTCGGCGCTGGCATCGAGTTTCTGGGCATAGGCCCCATGGGCCAGGAGCAGGGCGAACCAGGCCAGGGCAAAAAGCCAGTAATCCCCGGGCATGCCGAAGAAGAAGGTGAACATGATGAGCGCGGTCAGGGCGGCGGCGAACACCAGGGTATGGAGGCCGAAACCCCGGGTCAGCATGTCCGGCTGCGTTTGATCAGTCATGGGAACAATCCGTTTGTCTTTCTGGGGCGGTGGTTGTCAATCCTGAGGCCTTTTGGGCAGGGCTGGTGCACCGTCTCAAATCAATCCGCCGGGCGAAAGGGCAAATCGGAAATCAGCTCCGCCCGTCGAGGAAATCCTTCACCTTGCCGAAAAAGCCGTGGGACTCCGGATGGGTACTTTCGGAACTGCCGCTTTCGAATTCCTTGAGCAGTTCTTTCTGCTTTTTGGTCAGGTTCTGGGGGGTCTCCACCCGGGTATGGACAAAGAGATCGCCCTTCTGTTCCGAGCGCAGAACCGGCATGCCCATGCCGCGCAGGCGGAACTGGCGGCCGGTCTGAGTGCCTTCGGGAATTTTAACCTTGGCCTTGGTGCCGCTCAATGTGGGGACCTCGACCTCACCGCCGAGGGCAGCCGTGGTGAAGGAAATCGGCACATCGCAATGGAGATGGGGGCCGTCCCGGGAGAAAAGCGGATGGGGATCGATGGAGAGGAAAATATAAAGATCCCCCGAGGCAGCGCCTCCCACCCCTGCATCCCCTTCGCCGGACAGACGGATCCGCGTGCCGTCTTCCACACCAGCGGGAATGGTGACGGAAAGGGATTTCTCCACGTCAACCCGGCCCGCGCCGCGGCATTTCTTGCATGGATCCTTCACGATCCGGCCCCGGCCGGAACAAGCCGGACAGGTGCGCTCAATGGTGAAGAATCCCTGGGTCGCCCGGACCTTGCCCAGGCCTGAACAATTGGGGCAGATCACGGGCTTTGAGCCCGGTTCAGCGCCCGAACCCTCACACCGGTCACAGGCTACGGACCGGGGAACGCGGATCTCGGCTTTCTTGCCGTTGAACGCGTCGTTCAGGGTGATGTCCATGTTGTAGCGCAGGTCCGATCCCCGCGCGCCGCCGGCCGGACCGCCGCCGCCACGCTGGCGCCGGCCACCCATGACTTCCCCGAACAGGTCGTCGAAAATATCGGCAAAGGACGAGAAGTCGGCATTCCCCCCGCCGCCAAAGCCACCCGGACCCCGGCCGCCGCCTTCAAAGGCAGCGTGGCCGAACTGGTCATAGGCCGCCCGCTTCTGATCGTCCTTCAGGACGTCGTAGGCCTCGTTGATTTCCTTGAACTTTTTCTCGGACTCGTCGTCATCCGGATTGCGGTCCGGGTGATACTTCATGGCGAGCTTTCGGAACGCGGATTTCAGCTCCTGGGCTGTGGCGCCCTTTTGCACGCCGAGGATCTCGTAGTAATCGCGTTTGCTCATGCCGATGCCATCCGTTGCCCCGCGCTATTGCCCAGCGCATTGGCAGACCACGGCCCCGATTTGCCGCGTGCCCGTCTTGATTGCTGCTTGCGTTGTCCGTGCTTGTCTCGGACTGAAAGCCGAAGCGCTCCTGTCCACCGGAGCTCTTGACCCGCGCGCGGGAATGGGAACACCCGCCAAATCCCAAACCGGACAGACATAACCCCGCCGCTTCAGGGCGGCGGGATCAACCTTACTGGTCTTGCAAGGATCAGGAAGCCTGACCGCCGCTTTTCTTGTTGTCGTCGACTTCCTCGAAGTCGGCATCGACCACGGTTTCATCGGTGGCTTCCGCGTTCTCCTGGCCTTCGCCGCCTTCATCCATGCCGCCGCCGCTTTGCTGGTACATGGCCTCGCCGAGCTTCATGGCAGCCTGGGTCAGGGTCTGGCTCTTCTGCTGGATCTCGGTGGCGTCCTCCTTGGTGAGGGCTTCCTTGAGATCCTTCATGGCCACTTCGATGGCTTCCTTGTCCGCGGCTTCGAGCTTGTCGCCAAACTCACCAAGCTGCTTTTCGGACTGGTGCAGCAGGGCTTCACCATGGTTACGGGCCTCGACGAGCTGGCGGCGGGCCTGGTCGTCCGCCCGGTGCTCCTCGGCCTCGCGCACCATCCGGTCGATATCGTCATCGTTCAGACCTCCGGAGGCCTGGATCCGGATGGCCTGTTCCTTGTTGGTGGCCTTGTCCTTGGCGGACACGTTGACGATGCCGTTGGCGTCGATGTCGAAGGTTACCTCGATCTGGGGCACGCCGCGGGGCGCTGGGGGAATGCCCACCAGATCGAACTGGCCCAGAAGCTTGTTGTCCGCCGCCATTTCCCGCTCGCCCTGGAACACCCGGATGGTCACGGCGTTCTGATTGTCGTCGGCGGTGGAGAAGGTCTGGCTTTTCTTGGTGGGGATCGTGGTGTTGCGGTCGATCAGACGGGTGAACACACCGCCCAGGGTCTCGATACCCAGGGACAGAGGCGTCACGTCGAGGAGCAACACGTCTTTCACATCGCCCTGGAGCACACCGGCCTGAATGGCGGCACCCATGGCCACCACTTCGTCCGGGTTTACGCCCTTGTGGGGCTCCTTGCCGAAGAACTCCTTCACGATTTCCTGGATCTTGGGCATGCGGGTCATGCCGCCCACCAGGACCACTTCGTCGATATCCGCCGGCGCGAGCCCAGCGTCGGACAATGCGGATTTGCACGGCGCGATGGTGCGCTTGACCAGATCATCCACCAGGGCCTCGAGCTTGGCGCGGGTGAGCTTCATGGTCAGGTGCTTGGGCCCGGACTGATCAGCGGTGATAAACGGCAGGTTCACTTCCGTCTGGGTGGCGGAGGACAGCTCGATCTTGGCTTTCTCGGCTGCTTCCTTCAGACGCTGAAGGGCCAGACGGTCTTTGCGCAGATCGATACCCTGTTCTTTCTTGAACTCGTCCGCGAGGTATTCCAGAACGCGAATGTCGAAGTCTTCACCGCCGAGGAACGTATCGCCGTTGGTGGCTTTCACTTCGAACACGCCGTCGCCGATTTCGAGGACAGACACGTCAAAGGTACCGCCGCCAAGGTCGTATACGGCGATGGTCTTGCCTTCGTTCTTGTCCAGGCCATAGGCCAGGGCCGCGGCGGTCGGCTCGTTGATGATCCGCAGCACTTCCAGGCCCGCGATCTTGCCGGCATCCTTGGTCGCCTGGCGTTGGGCGTCGTTGAAGTACGCGGGCACGGTGATCACCGCCTGGGATACTTCATGGCCCAGATAGCCTTCGGCGGTTTCCTTCATTTTCTGGAGGATGAAGGCGGAAATCTCGGAGGGTGCGAAGGACCGGTCGTCCCGGCCCTGAACCCAGGCATCGCCATTGTCGTTCTTGACGATCTTGTAAGGGACCATGCCCACGTCCTTCTGGACGGTGGGATCGTCAAAGGTGCGCCCGATCAGGCGCTTGATGGCGAAGTAGGTGTATTCCGGGTTGGTCACGGCCTGGCGCTTGGCCGGCTGACCCATAAGGCGCTCTCCATCCTCGGAGAAGGCGACCATGGACGGGGTCGTGCGCGCGCCTTCGGCGTTCTCGATCACTTTGGGCTGACTGCCGTCCATAATCGCGACGCAGCTGTTGGTGGTCCCAAGGTCGATCCCGATGACTTTCGACATAGTGTGCTCTCATTCCTTTTGGCAGAGCTTCCAGGGCCTCTTGGTGCGGCACCCTGGGAAGTCCCCTTGGTTGAGGATCCGTCCCCAAAACGGGAGGTTACGGCCGTTGAAGTCACTGACGGAACGAAAAGACAGCGCAAGGACCGCGCCCCCGCCGCACTCGCCCGTTCGCAATTCGGCTGTGACGGGATATAAGGAGCGTGTCGAAAACCCGCAAGCGCGGAAAGGCTATTTCCCCGCCTTGGCGGTGCGGTGTTTTCGGGGGATGATTTGCAAGAGATGATTTCCGGGAAAATGTCCCGGGGCATGAGACCCCATGGACATCAGACCGGGGGTGCGGCCACCGCAGGGTGGTCCTGGACTCCGTGCGGCGGTATGGCGCGCGGAGCGGACCTGGGTAATGCGCACCACCTGAGTAAAGCGTACCCTGTGACGCCGGACTCTGTTGAACGCTGGATACCGTCCCCTGGGGGGGTTAGGATCCGTGTGGTTGTGCGGCTGAAGCCACGGCTTGCCTCGTTAAAGTGGACGGACGCGTTCGAAGATTTGGCTCTATTCAATGTCAGCTGGAATGGCGCCCGGAGGGTCTGCCATTCGAAAAATGAAGAGATCAGGATCATGGGTGACCTCAACGCCGTGCGACGCATTCTTGAACCCCGGGAAAAGATCCTTTGGGCCGCGCGGGGCGCCGCCGCGCCGCTGTTCAGGCTGCGGGACTGGATGATGCTACCCTTCGGCCTGACCCTGCTCTTCATTGCCCTGGTCACCATGGCCCTGGCCTATTTCATCGCCTGGGACATGGGCGCCACGGCGACCCAGAGCACCGTTGCGGGCGCAGGCCTCTGGGCCCTGGCGGTCTTTTCCCTCAGCTGTCTGGTGAGCGGTCTGGCGCTGATCGCCGGACCGGCAAGCCGCAGGCTGGCAGGACGCCTCGTCATGCCCAGCCGGACCGATTATGTGGTGACCGACCGGCGCGCCCTTGTGTTCACCAGCCGGGGTTTCACCGGGCTGGGCCTTGCCGGCGGTGTGCTCGGCGCCCGCCAGACCCTGCACACGATGCCCCTTGAGCGGGGCGTCAAGGTTCACGCCGGTGTGCGGTCTGACGGCTCTGGCTGGGTGGCTCTCGGCCAGCCCAAGGATGTGGCCGGTGTCTCTTCGCGGCTCTCCGCCGAGGGCAAGCGCAATCGCAGCGAAGTCTATACTCAGCGTCGTGCCGCCCCGATCGTGTTCCAGGGCCTCCATGACGTGCGGACCGTGGCGGACCTGATCCAGGCGCGGATCAACCACAATCTCACCGCCCGGAAGACCGCAGATGCGGGCAAGCCTGCGGCCACCACCACCGCCAATCCGACAGCGCACATCCCGGCCTTCCCCTCGTTCCCTCCGGCCGCCTCCCTGCCGGGTGCTTCCCTGCCAGTTCCCTCCGTGGCAGCTCCCTCCCTGCCGGCTCCCTCTATGCAGGGCGCGAAAGCGGACACGGCGGATCAGGCGGCAACGAAGAACAAGGATCTGCCGCCGGAAGGTCTCTGGCTGCTGGGCTAGATCGGCGGGCGTAAAATCACCATCACCTTTAAAGAGGGTGGCCGCCGCTCTCGTTTTTTCGCTCACGGCGCGAGGCGCCTCCGCGAGGG
>CAZLPU010000037.1:0-47332 GCA_964561475.1 uncultured Alphaproteobacteria bacterium | reverse complement strand
CACGTCCTCGATCTGTTCCTTGACCCGGTCCGGTTCGGCGGCGGGCAGGTCGATCTTGTTCAGGACCGGCACGATCTCATGGTCGTTTTCGATGGCCTGGTAGACATTGGCCAGGGTCTGGGCTTCCACGCCCTGGCTTGCGTCGACCACCAGGAGGGAGCCTTCCACGGCCGACAGGGAGCGGCTGACCTCATAGGCGAAGTCCACGTGGCCCGGCGTGTCGATCAGATTGAGGGTGTAGGTCGTCCCATCGGCTGCCTCGTAAAGGAGGCGCACGGTCTGGGCCTTGATCGTGATTCCGCGCTCGCGCTCGATATCCATCGAGTCGAGGACTTGTTCTTTCATCTCACGAGACGTGAGACCGCCGCACATCTGAATCAGCCGGTCGGCAAGGGTGGACTTGCCGTGGTCGATATGGGCGACGATGGAAAAATTCCGGATATGCGACTGCTTTGCCATGAAAGGTGAGATAGCACTGCCCCCACCCCCCGCCAAGAGGCCAAACTGACCAATCAGCGCGGGTTTAGCCTGCCGCAGTCTCCACCATGCCCGTCACAGGCGTTGAGCGGGTGATCTGACGAGGCCGGGTCCATGGGCCGGGTCATGGGCCAGCCCCGCGGAAGGCGCCGCGCACCGTGGACGGTCAAACGGCTCTATGTGGCCTTGCGCATTTCATCCCGGCGCCGGGCGTCCTCGGGCTCCAGGGTCCAGGCCTTGCGGTCCAGATCCAGGTCGGGGAAATCGTCCGGATCGAATACCGCCGTCCCATGGGCCCGGCGCTGGCGGTCGAAATCCGCCAGGATCCGAAAGGCAATGGGCGAGAGCAGAACCAGCGCAAACAGGTTCACCAGGGCCAGCATGCCCATGGTCACATCCGCAAAGGCGAACACGGTGCTCAGGTCCAGGGTGGAGCCGACCACGATCAAACACAGGCACAGGGCCCGGAAGATATTGAACAGGCCTTCCCGGGCACCGGCGAAATAGTCCAGGGCGTTCTCACCCATGAAATAGTTGTACATGATCGAGCTGAACACGAAAAAGGTCAGCGCCACGGCCACGAAGGTCTGGCCGATACTGCCCACATGAACCGCAAGCGCGTTCTGGGTCAGCACCACCCCGTCCACGGTCGGATCCGTGTAGTCGATGCCGGAAAGCAGGATGACCGAGGCCGTGGCGGTGCAGATCACCAGGGTGTCGATGAAAACCGACAGGGACTGAACCATGCCCTGGTCCGCCGGGTGGGGCACATAGGCCACCGCCGCCACATTGGGGCCGGATCCCAGCCCCGCTTCATTGGAGAACAGTCCCCGGCGGATACCCTGCACCAGTGCCGCACCCACGGCACCGCCCACCGCCTCTTCCAGACCGAAGGCGCTGAAGACAATCAGCCGCAGAACCCCAGGCAATTCATCGATCTGACTGATGACCACGAAAAGCGCGAGGGCCAGATAGCCCACGGCCATGAGCGGCACGACGATCTCGGTGATCGCCAGAATGCGGCGCACCCCGCCGAAAATCACCAGGCCGATCAGACCGGCCAGAACAAAGCCGGTGACCATGCTGGGAACCTGGAAGGCATCCTTCAGGGAACTGCTGACCACAAAACTTTGCACGGTCACGAATGCAAGGCCGAATGTCGCGAACAGGAGCACGGCGAAGGCCCCGGCCAGAATCAACGCGCCACTGCCCAGCATGGGGGTGAGCCCCTTGCGGATATAGGTTGCCGGGCCGCCACGATAGGTGCCGTCGCTTTCCAACTGTTTGTAAGTCTGGGCGAGGGTGCATTCCACAAAGCTGGTGGCCATGCCGACGAGGCCGACAATCCACATCCAGAAAATCGCACCGGGGCCACCCAGGGTGATGGCGGCAGCGACCCCGGCAATATTGCCCGCGCCGACCCGTCCCGCCACGGACAGGGTCAGGGCCTGAAAGGAACTGGGCTTGTCCCCGTGATGGCGAAAGCCCTTGCCGAGGATCGCGAACATGGCGCCGAAATAGCGGAACTGCACAAAGCCGCTGCGGATGGTGAAATAGAGCCCGATGGGGATCAGCGTGAAAATCAGGACCCGGCCCCACAGCAGATCATTGAGCATTGCAATCATAGCGGACGTATTTCTCCTGCAAATCGCCTCTCACGCGGATGGACCGCCTTGGGGCAGTCTGAAACCCCGAACCGGGCCTTGGCAAGGTGCGATCCGTGACCGGATCCGGGAAAGACGCTCCTCCTTAAAGCCGTTCCCGTTAAGGCAATCCCCGTGAGGTGACCCGAAACGCCGGAGGCCTTGCCTCGGTTAAGCCCGCCTTCATGGGCGCAGCCTTAGGCTCAGCCTCGGATTGATCCGCAGTGTGGTGTACGGGCGAAGGTCGTGCAGGGTGAACAGGTGTTGGCCAGGGATGAGACAGTTGGGCGGCACGTTCCTTGTTTTCATCTTGGTGCTGATTTCGACCATGTCGCCCGGCGCGGCATCCGAAAATCAGGCTCGGGATGTCGAGGGGGGCGGTGCCCCGATATTGGACATTTCAAGTCTGGATGGTTCGGGTCAGGACGTTTCAGGTCTCGGCCAGGTCCTGCCTCTGGGGCCATATCTCAGCGTTCTCAGGGACAAAGACGGCACACTTACCCGGGCTGACCTGGAAGAACCCGGCACGGCCCGCCGCTTCGAACCGGTCTCCGGATCGGTTCTGCTCAATCCGCCCGGAATCAGCGCCCTTTGGCTGCGCTTGCGCCTTCATGTTCCGGCACCGGTCGGCGGCAGGGGAACGGGGGACCCGTCGGGCGTCTTCTTCCTGACCCTGGGCGGACCCATGGAAGGACGGCTGACCACACCGGAGGCGGTGAGCCTGTATCTGCCCGATCGCCCGGTCCTGTCCTGGTCCAAGGCCAGTGCTGACCAGGCCACATGGGAGTATGGCGACGGCGAGCCGTCTTTGAGCACGCTCCCTGCGCCAGACCTGATCCACGATCAGATCGGCAGATATGTCGGCCTTCCCGTTCCCATCGAATGGATCGGGACAAAGACGGTCTATGTCCGGGTGGGTTTCAATCCGGAGTCCGTCAGCTATACCGTCCCCGCACTGAAGACACAGGAACGGCTCTTCCGGGATATGGAACGCCAGCGGTTCTTCCTGGGGCTCTACCATGGCCTAATGATCATGGTGGCGCTTTACATTCTGTTTTTTGCTCTCAGCGCCAGGGATGCAACGGGCCTGCTGACCGGCGCGGGGGTGCTGGCCAGTGTCATGGTCTATGGGACACGGGACAATCTGCCTGTTCTGGGTGATCTGGTCGCGGATAACCCGGAATGGTGGTCCCAGTTCTTTGTGCTGATTGCCTGCATTCTGTTCAGCGTCCTTTTTCTGCGGGTTCTCGACCTGCGCAGGCAGGCGCCCGTGCTCAGATGGTTGGTGCTTCTATCGCTTCTTTCTTTCGGCCTGCTGCTTGGATTGTTGTTCACCCCCGGGGGCATTTCGGCAATTCTCGCCTTTGAGGCCCAGGCCAATCTGTCCAGGCAGGTCACTGCGGTGATCATCTGTGTGGTCGCCATCCGCATGGGGACTCCGTGCGCCGTTCCCTTCCTCATACCGTGGCTTGCCGGTCTGGCCTGCAATGTCTGGTATAGCATTCCCGTGACCTTGGGGCTGCCCCTGGAGCCCGTCCATCTTCTTATTGAGCGGACCGGTGTGCTCACTCAGACTGTTCTGTTTGCGGTGTTTCTCGGGCACCGTGCCGCCCTGATGCGCCGGGCCTATGAAGAAAGCCAGGAGCAGGCGCAACGGGCGCTCAAGCGCTGCAGTCAGGACCTGGAAGCCATCGTTGACGCCCGTACCAGCCAGCTCAGCGACGCGGTCGCCAAGGCCGAAGCGGCGAATGAGGCCAAGTCCCAGTTTCTGGCCAATATGAGCCATGAAATCCGTACACCCATGAATGGAATCCTGGGCATGGCGGCGGCCTTGAGTGACATGGTCCAGGATCCGGCCCAGAGGCGCATGGTCCGTGTCATCCGCGAAGCCGGCGACGCGTTGATGGGCGTCCTCAACGACATCCTGGATCTGTCAAAAATCGAGGCCGGCCGGATCGTGCTGGAAAAGGTACCCTTGCGGCTTGGTGAGATCGGGCAGTCCGTGGAGTCGATCCACACCCTGAAGGCCAATGAAAAGGGTCTCGACTTCACCGTGGAAATCGACCCGGAGGCGGCGGTCACCCGGATCGGCGATCCCACCCGGCTGCGCCAGATCCTCAACAACCTCGTATCCAACGCCATCAAATTCACCCATGAGGGCGAGGTCCGGGTTGCCATCACTGGTGGTCCTGGTCCGGATCATATCACCATGCGGGTGACAGACACGGGCATCGGCATGAATGACGAGGCGCTGGAAAGGATCTGGACGGCCTTCGATCAGGCGGACGCGTCCACCACCCGGCGCTTCGGGGGCACAGGTCTCGGGCTCTCCATTGTCCGTGGGCTTACCGATGCCATGGGCGGTACGATCCGGGTTTCATCCGCCCCAGGTCATGGCACCCGGTTCACCATGTATTTCCCCCTGGTTCGCGCCGACGGCACCCTGACCCCATCCCAGGAGACGCCAAGAGGCACGGAATTACCGGACCCGGATGTTCTGAAGCGTCTGTGCATTCTGGCGGCTGAAGACAATGCCATGAACCGGACGGTCCTGCAGACCCTGCTGGCCCCCTCGGGCGCCGATCTCCATTTCGCCGAGAACGGACAGGAGGCCTGCGAGGCGGTCATCGGTGCCCAGTTCGACCTGGTGCTGATGGATATTCAAATGCCGGTCATGGATGGGATCACTGCCATGAAGCGGATCCGGCAGATCGACCGGGAGCAGGGCCGGCCCCGGCGCCCCATCATCGCGCTGACCGCCAATGCCATGGATCATCAGGTCAAGGGTTATCTGGAAGAAGGCTTCGACGCCCACCTGGGCAAGCCCATCAATGCGGAGAGCCTGTTCGACCTGCTGGCCCGTCATGCGCCGCCGCCCAGGCCGAAAAAGGGCGATGCCCGTAAGGTGGCGTGAGGCTTCAACCTGCCTCACGCCATCTGATCTGTTCGGGACCAAGGAATGGCCGGATCAGCCCCGCAGGGTGCCTCCGGTGGCCTTGCCAACCTGCGCTACGATCTTTGTGCTGACCGCTTCGATATCTTCATCGGTGAGGGTCTTGTCCCTGGGCTGAAGGGTGACCTCGATCGCCAGGGACTTGTGCCCCTCCTCGATGCCCTTGCCCTCATAGAGGTCAAAGACCCGCACATCGGAGATGAGCTTCTTGTCGGCGCCCTTGGCCGCCCGCACCAGGGTATCCGCCGCCGTGTCCGCCGTTACGATGAACGCGAAATCCCGGGAGACCGGAAGCAAATTGGACGCGTCCAGCCGTGGCCGGGTGCGGCCTGCCTTCGCCTTGGGCGCCGGGATGGCCTCGGGAAACACCTCAAACGCCATTACCGGACCTTTGACATCCAGGGCATCCAGGATTCGCGGATGGATTTCACCGAAGTGGCCCATCACGGCCTTGGGTCCCAGTTGCAACGTGCCCGACCGGCCGGGGTGATACCAGGAGGGCGCCTGGGCCACGACCTGGAGACTGTCCACGGGCGCACCCGCGGCCTCAAGGGCGGCCAAAGCGTCCGCCTTGGCGGTGAAACAATCCGCGGGCGTGGTGCCGCCGGTCCAGGTGCGCTCCCCTGCATCCCGGCGGACACCGGTCAAGGCCAGGGTCTGGTCTCCTGGTTCGTCCCCGGAGAATTGAGGGCCGGTCTCGAACAGGGCAATCTGGGCAAAGCCCCGGTCCATGTTGCGTCCAACAGCCAGAAGCAGGCCCGGCAACAGGTTCGGCCGCATGGATCCCAGATCGGAGGCGATGGGGTTGGCGAGGACAACCGCCTTCTCCCCGTCCTTGCGGAAGGGCACGGCCACTCCTTCGTCCACGAAGGACCAGGTGACCACTTCGCTCAAACCCCTGCCTGCCAGGATCCGGCGGGCCCGGCGGACCCGGTCCTGCAAGGGGGTCAGCACAGGGCGGGCCACCGCGTGGGTGCGGGGGAGGGGGGTGGACGGAACATGGTCAAGCCCGTGGATGCGCACCACTTCCTCCACCAGATCCGCACTGCCATGAATGTCCGGACGCCAGCTCGGCACCTGCACGCTCAAGGCCGGGGCCTTGCCCCCGACCGTGAAGCCCAGAGCCTCCAGAATGGCGGTGATCCGGTCCGTGTCCAGATCAAGTCCCGTGAGGCGTGCGACCTGGGCAGGATCGAAGCTGACCGTGCTGGACGGATCGGGCTCGCCACCGGCCACAACTGCTTCACTGGCTTCGCCGCCGCACAGATCAAGCACCATGGCCGTTGCCAGTTCCAGGCCGTCCACCACGAAACGGGGATCCACGCCCCGCTCGAACCGGTAGCGCGCATCGGAGATGATGCCCAGCTTGCGGCCTGTCTCCGCCGTGCGGGTGGGATCGAAATAGGCACTTTCGATCAGCACATTGACGGTTTCTTCCGTGGACCCGGACGCTTCGCCACCCATCACCCCGCCAAGACCCAGAACACCCTTGTCATCGGCGATGACACACATATCCGGCTCGATGGTGTAGGTCTTGCCGTCGAGCGCCAGCAGGGTCTCGCCCTTTTCGGCCAACCGGGCATGGATCGTGCCGGTCACCTTGTCCGCGTCATAGACGTGGAGGGGCCGGCCCCGGTCGTAGGAGATATAGTTGGTGATATCCACGAGAGCATTGATGGGCCGCAGACCGATGGCCCGCAGACGGCGTTGAAGCCAGTCCGGGCTCGGAGCGTTCTTGACCCCCTTGATGACTCGGCCTGCAAACACGGGACAGGCATCCTCCGTGCCCGGCTCGAATTTAAGCTCAATGGGGATGGGGGAGGGGAAGCCGCCCTTGGCCGCTTCGATGGGTTTCCTTTTCAGGGTGCCCTTGCCCGCCGCCGCGAGATCCCGTGCCACGCCGTAAACGCCCAGACAGTCGGGACGGTTGGGTGTGATGGCAATCTCGATCATCGGATCGTCAAGCCCCATGGCCACGGCCATGGGCACGCCCACTTCCGCGTCCGCCGGCAGATCGATAATGCCGTCATGCTCGTCCGAAAGGCCCATTTCCCGCTCGGAAACCAGCATGCCGTTGCTCTCCACACCCCGGATCTTCGTGGGCTTCAGGGTGAGATCGCTGCCGGGAATATAGGAGCCCGACGGCGCGAACACCGCTTTCATGCCTTTGCGGGCATTGGGGGCGCCGCAGACCACCTGCTCCACGCCCTCGGCGGTTTTGACCCGACAGACCCGGAGTTTGTCCGCGTCGGGATGTTTTTCCGCCTCCAGCACTTCCGCCACCTTGAAGGGGGCAAGGCGCTCAGCGGCATTGTCGACCTCCTCGATCTCGAGGCCGATGGCGGTCAGGGTGTCGGTGATGTCCTCGAGGCTTGCATCCGTCTCCAGATGATCCTTGAGCCAGTTCAACGTGAATTTCATCGGTCCGGTCTCCCTTAGCGGCTCAGGCCGCTGGCGAGATTGGGAATGTCGAGGGAGGCAAAGCCGTAATGGCGCAGCCAGCGCAGATCGGCGGCGAAGAAATCCCGCAGGTCCGGAATGCCGTATTTCAGCATGGCGAGCCGGTCGATCCCCATGCCGAAGGCCCAGCCCTGGTAGACCTCGGGATCAAGGTCGCACTGCTTGAGCACGTTGGGATGGACCATGCCGCAACCCAGAATCTCCAGCCAGTCGTTCCCCTCACCGATCTTCAGTTCACCGCCGGAGCGGTCGCAGCGGATGTCCACTTCCGCCGAGGGTTCCGTGAAGGGGAAGAAGCTGGGACGCAGACGCATGGTCACGCTGTCCACTTCGAAGAAGGCCTTGCAGAATTCCTCGAGCACCCATTTCAGGTGACCCATGTGGCTCGACTTGTCGATAAGCAGCCCCTCCACCTGGTGGAACATGGGGGTATGGGTCTGGTCGGAGTCGCAGCGATAGGTGCGCCCCGGAGCAATGATCCGATGGGGTGGGGGACCGGCCAGCATGGTGCGCACCTGCACCGGGCTTGTATGGGTGCGCAGCAGTTTCGGTGCCGTCCCGTCCGGCGCGGTCAAATAGAACGTGTCGTGCATCTGCCGGGCCGGATGGCCTTCCGGGAAATTCAGGGCGGTGAAGTTGTGGAAGTCGTCCTCGATGTCCGGACCTTCCGCGACGGAGAAACCCATATCCGCGAAGATGGCGGTCAGTTCTTCCATCACCTGGCTGATCGGATGAATGCCGCCCCGGATTTCCGGCGACACCGGCAGGGTCACATCCACCCGCTCTGTGGCGAGGCGGGCTTCTAGGGCCGCATCATGGAGCGCCGTGCGCCGGGCCTCGATGGCCTGGGCGACACGTTCTTTCACCCCGTTGATCAGGGGGCCCTGCACCTTGCGTTCTTCCGCATCCATGGAGCCCAGGGATTTCAGCAGCTCACTCACCCGGCCCTTCTTGCCAAGGGCTGAGACCCGGACCGCGTCCAGGGCGGCTTCATCGGCGGCGGCGGCAATGGCCGCCATCACGTCGTTCTCAAGACTTTCGATATCAGGCATGTCCGTCCTCTCGTCACACGTGCCATGGTCCTAAAGGAAGCGGCGCGCAAAGCAAAGGCCCCGCGGGCCGCCCAGGCTTCAGCATGGAGCGGCATCGCGGGGTCCTGATCCTTCGCACGCACCCTGCCTCCGAAATGGGAGGGATACAGGCACGAAAAGGAGGGGACTGGGAGTTAAGCGAGCGCCGCCTGGGCCTTGTCGACCAGAACCTTGAAGGCCTCGGGCTCGTTGATGGCGAGATCGGAGAGCACCTTGCGGTCCACCTCGATCCCGGCCTGCCCAAGGCCGCAGATAAATCGGCTGTAGGTCAGGCCGTGTTCGCGCACGGCGGCATTGATCCGCTGGATCCACAGGGAACGGAAGTTCCGCTTGCGCACCTTACGGTCGCGATAGGCATACTGACCGGCTTTTTCCACCGCCTGATTGGCTGTACGGAAAATATTCTTGCGCCGGCCGTAATAGCCTTTGGCTTCATTGATGATTTTGCGGTGGCGGCGATGGGCGGTCACACCGCGTTTTACACGGGACATTGGCTCACTCTTTCAGTCGAAAAAACGGATCGGGTCCGAGGGACAAGGCTGGCTCAGCCGTAGGGCATGTACTTCTTCACGATGCGCGCATCCGCATCGGAAAGCGTTTTGGAGCCGCGTAGATCCCGGATCTGCTTGGGCGTCCGCTTGATCATGCCGTGCCGTTTGCCAACCTGACCGCATTTGACCCGGCCGGTTGCAGTGAGCTTGAAGCGCTTCTTGGCGCCACTTTTCGTCTTCATCTTGGGCATTTCACACTCCATGGGCTTGGATGCCGGACCATGATGTCCGCTCCTGCCGTATTGATGAGCCGCCTCGGCATGCCCCGCCGGACGGCTCCTGACTTGCGGGAAGGGTGGAGTTATACGGACCTGTGCTGCCTATGCAAGCCCTGTTTGCGCCAATTACGTGCCAGGAGGACAAGAGCAGCGGTTTTGAGCGTCCGGCGAACAGGGTTTGCCCGCGGTGCGTCTACTCAACCATGCCAACCGAAATCGCTCCGCGAAGCCGATCCAGATTGGCTGTGGCAATCCCGTTCCATTCCTCAGCATGGTCGCCGCCGGCCCGCAGATCCGGTCCGCTGAATCCCGTGGGGCCGAGATCCTCAACGTGGAGGATCAACATCTCCTTGCGGTCATCATCGGAAGGGACATAGGCAAGCCGCGTCCAGATAAAGTCTTTGGGAAGAGGAAAACCTTTCGAGGCCATGAAACTGCGGTAGCGCTCACCATCGGTACCCGGCCGTCCATTCGGCAACAGCCAGTGCCGCTGGACTGGGCGTGTATCAACCCAGAAGTCCAGGGGACCAATATTGAGACTTCGAGACGCGCCGGAGTAGTCATAACGGCCTTCGACCTCCGGCAGGAGGGTTTCAAACTGCACGGTGACGAGGGATTTTGTGGCACCATCCGGGTGTGCAACGGCAAACATGTATTGCTCCGTCGCCGAAGTCCCATAAAGGATGAATTTTTGAGCGCCTAGATAAGTATATTCAGGGGCGAATGTAATGGAGGCAGCAGGGTCGGCGGGAGAAATCAGAGTGTTGTCCCGCACTTGCCGGGATAGCCCGTCGAATTCTGACGGCGTTGTCAGGTAACCGGGATGACTATAGTAAATTTGATAAACGCCATAAGCAATTGTTCCGCCAATTATGTTTATCGCCATAACTAACGCAATCCAGTGTCTCGGTTTCATGCTCGGCCAATCCTTTCCATTATTGTTGTAAGTCTGTGAATAAAGATAAGGGGCAATGAGTATTGCCTTGGTATTGCTTCTTTGAGATGCCCGTTTGAGATTTGGCGGGCTTCCAGCTCAACAAATCAACGCCATTGTGTCTTGTGTGGCCCGCACGGCTTAAATGGACCGGGATCAGAACGGGTTGATGGTATATCCGTCTTTTTGCAAAAGGGCGTGGGAAGTCATGGCGGACAGGCTCATCTCCACACCCGGGATCAGGTCATCCTTCGAGACATTCCGGTAGGCCGCCGTTTGCCCGCAAAGCTCGACCCGGACTCCGGCATTGATCAGGGCGGAAACCAGTTCCGCGCTCGCATTGTCCGGCCGGTCCAGAAGATCCTGATAGGCCTGGCCATGGACGACGATGGCAAGGGCAATCCGGTCTGCCGGCACCCCCGCTGCAACATGCATGTTCAGGAAGCGGGCGGCGGTGTCGATCTGCCTGTTGATGCTTCCGGGCTCACCCGCAGCGTCGATGTCGAATGCGATCTTGAACCGGGTTCCGGCGGGGATGGGATAGGCATCGGGCACGGAGGCAATCTGACCAAAGTCCGGAAGAGCGGGGCCGGCCTTGAAGTCATCCGGTCCGGCGAGGGCCGCTGACCCTGGAGCCTGCGCCAGGGTCGCCAAGAGCACCGTGGTGGCCAGGAGAACCAAGGTGGCAAGGATCATAAGTGTGCTGAATGTACCGGCACCATGCCGGATGCCAGATCTTGCCGTCATGGCTGTCTCCGCCCCACACTTGAAATCCAACGCCCGAAACCGAGAGCCCAAAACCTTGAACCGGTCGGCTCATACTCGCCTCAATTGGCAATCGTGGCAATCGGATCGGCCGTGATCCGGGGAAAGGGGACCAAACCCAGCCAGAAAAAGGGAGTGGGGGGAGGCGTTCACCAAGGCCAAAGGCGGCCCGGACCGGGCCGCCTGTCACCTTGTTTACTTGGAGAGGATCTTAGCGGGGCGCCATGACCATGATCATCTGGCGGCCTTCCAGCTTGGGGTGCATCTCCACCTTGGCGATGGGATCCACCTCCGTCTGCACCTTTCGGAGAAGTTCCATGCCGAGGTTCTGGTGAGCCATTTCCCGGCCCCGGAACCTCAAGGTGACTTTCACCTTGTCGCCCTCTTCGAAGAAGCGATGAATGGCCCGCATTTTGACTTCGTAGTCATGCTTGTCGATGTTGGGGCGCATTTTCACCTCCTTCACATCGACGGTCTTCTGCTTCTTCCGCGCCTCGTTGGCGCGTTTCTGGGCCTGATATTTGAATTTGCCGTAATCAAGGATCTTGCAGACCGGCGGACTTGAGTTGCCGGCCACCTCGACGAGGTCGAGACCCGATTCCTGGGCAAGGGCGATGGCATCTTCGATGGCCATCACGCCGCGTTTTTCTCCCTCATCGTCGATCAGGAGCACTTCGCGGACACGAATTTGATCATTGACGCGCGGACCGCTGTCTCGCGGCGCTTGTTGCGCGTTCATTGGACGTCGAGCTATTTACCCTTCTCCTTCCATTGGCACCGGACAGCATATCCCGCCGCCTCCGAACCCGGGATCAATCCCGTTTTGCGCAGGCGGCAGGCCGGTTCCGGCCGGGCTGTCCGGCGTCTTCGCCTCACCCGATCCGGCCGGAATCCATTCTTGTGCGGCAGAGCATACCACATCCGGGTCAATTCCCAGTGTGGATCCGCCCCAGTGTCGATCCGCTCAGTGTAGATCCGACAGTGTCAACAGTCGCTGACTGCCGTCAGGCCGCCGCGCTGGCTACATCCACTGGATGCATGTCCGGCGGCGTGGACTCTTTCAACACATGATCGATCGCAGCGGTAAGTGCAAGGCTCTCCTGCCGATCAGAGCCAAGGCGGCGGATGGAAACGGTCTTTTCTTCCGCTTCTTTGCGTCCGACCACGAAAATGAGCGGGATTTTCTGCAGGGAATGCTCCCGGACCTTGAGATTGATTTTCTCGTTGCGCAGATCCGCTTCCGCATGGATGCCCGCCGCCCGCAACTGGGCCAGAACCTCCATGCCGTAGTCGTCGGCGTCGGACGTGATGGTGGCCACCATCACCTGGAGGGGCGACAGCCAGAGCGGGAACTTGCCCGCGTGGTGCTCGATCAGGATGCCCGTGAACCGCTCCAGGGAACCGAACAGGGCCCGGTGGAGCATGACCGGATGATGCTTGGCACTGTCTTCGCCCACATAGGTGGCGCCCAGCCGCTCCGGCAGGTTGAGATCGACCTGGAGCGTGCCGCACTGCCAGTCCCGGCCGATGGCGTCCCGGAGGACGAATTCCAGTTTCGGTCCGTAAAAGGCGCCTTCGCCCGGGTTGTAGGTCATCTCCAGGCCGGCGGCATCGGCGGCCTCACGTAACGCCGCCTCGGACCGGTCCCAGATCTCGTCGGAGCCCACGCGCTTTTCCGGACGGTCGGAGAATTTCACCCGCACATCCTCGAAGCCGAATTCCTTGTAAATATCCAGGATCAGCCGCGTGACCGTCACGCATTCCTCGGTGAGTTGTTCTTCGGTGCAGAACACATGGGCGTCGTCCTGGGTGAAATGGCGCACCCGCATGATGCCGTGGAGGGCGCCGGAAGGCTCATACCGGTGAACCTTGCCGAATTCCGCCAGCTTGAGGGGCAGTTCCCGGTAGCTGCGCAGGCCCTGTTTGAACACCTGGACATGGCCTGGGCAGTTCATGGGCTTCAGGGCGTAGACCCGCTCATCCGGGGTCACGGTGGTGTACATGTTCTCACCGAATTTCTCCCAGTGGCCCGACTTCTCCCACAGGGAGCGGTCCAGCACGTCCGGCGTGTTGATCTCCTCATAGCCGGCGGCCTTCTGGCGCCGGCGCATATAGTCGATCAGGGTCTGGAATAGGCGCCAGCCCTTGGGGTGCCAGAACACGGAACCGGGACCTTCTTCCTGCATGTGAAAGAGGTCCATTTCCTTGGCGAGCTTGCGGTGATCGCGCCGCTCCGCCTCGGCGATCCGCTCCAGATGCTCCTGGAGCTGGGCCTCATCGAGCCAGGCGGTGCCGTAGATGCGCTGGAGCTGGGCGTTGTTGGAATCCCCGCGCCAGTAGGCCCCGGCCAGCTTGGTCAGCTTGAAGGCCTTGCCGATCTGCTTGGTGGAAGGCAGGTGAGGACCCCGGCACAGGTCATGCCAGGGACCGTGGAAATAGATCTTGATCTCTTCGGACTCCGGCAGATCCTCGATGATCTCGGCCTTGTAGGCTTCGCCCAGATCCTTGAAATGACTGATCGCCTTGTCCCGGTCCCAGACTTCCCGGTGGGTCGGGCGGCCCTCGTCCACGATCTCCTTCATGCGGGCTTCGATCTTCTCCAGATCCTCTTCCCGAAAGGGCTCATTGCGGGCGAAATCATAGAAAAAGCCGTTGTCGATCACCGGACCGATGGTGACCTGGGTTCCGGGAAACAGCTCCTGGACCGCCTGGGCCATCAGGTGGGCGGCGTCATGGCGCACCAGTTCAAGCGCGTCCGCCTCGTCCTTTTTGGTCACGATGGCGACGCTCGCGTCCCGGTCGATGGTGGCGAACAGATCCGTCAGGTCCCCATCGACACGCATGGCGATGGCGGCCTTGGCAAGGCTTTTGGAGATGTCGGTGGCGATGTCGGTGCCGGTCACCGGGCCCTCGAAGGTGCGCACGCTGCCGTCGGGCAGCGTAATGGCAACAGGGCTTTTGGGGTGAACGGGATCAGACATCGGTCTCAAGCCTTCCATGTAAAAACGCATAAAGCGGGCGGACCACCACGGCCAGCCCGCGTCTCCCCGAACCATTTTCAGGGACAACACCACAGCAATCCATCAAGGAGAGCAATCAATCAAGGATGGATCTCGCGGACAGGGGACCGGTTTCCCGTTCCAGGCCCGGAATGGGGCCGCCGGTCAGCGCCAGTGATCCAGGATCCAGGGCGTGGGCCGGACATGCTTGTACCACTTGCCCGGATAGAGGCCCTGGGCCGCGTCCGGGGGCTTGGGATCGCCGTGAAAGGCGATCACCTTGGCGCCATCGGGAAGTTTGGGGCGGGCAATCCAGTTCATGACCCCACCGGGCATGCAGTCCACCTTGAAACTGCGCACCCATTCCTTGGGGAAGTATTCCAGGTCCCCATGCTCCCCTGCCGTGCGGGACACGAAGGTCTGGGAATTGGGGAAATGGTCGAAAAGGGTGTCCACGGTCTCGCAGTAGCGGTCGTAAATGTAGGTGAGGGCGCCAATCTCGAAGGTGAAGACCGAGGAATTGCCCACACCCTGGCCGGGCTGGGTCCAGTTCTCGGGGATTGCGAGCTTGTCGGAATATGTGGCAAAGGCATCCAGATTGCCGGTGACCACCACGTCCAGGTCCAGGAACAGGGCCTTTCCGGACAAGCCGCCAAGGTTCGGTTTGAAAATCGAGACCTTCTTCCAGGGTGAGATCTGGCGCGCTTCGGGAACGTAGATCTCGGGCATGGGCTGGCAGTGCACATCCTGGCGCACCCCGTCATCCCGGTCGGTGAAACAGACCATGCGCCAGGGCAGGGTCAGGTGCCGGTCCACCATGGAATAGAGGGTGTTGACGTAATCGCCGCCGTATTTGGGGCCCCATTTCATGCACAGCACATTAAGCGTGCCGTCCGTCTGTGCCGAGGGCGTCTCGTTTTCCGGCGCCATCATCCCCTCCTTGACTCGCGGGCTTCCCGCAAAAATTGCCCGGCCATCAGGATGCCACCGGCTGGGCGGCTCCGGCGGGCGCGGTCCGGGTGGTTCCGGCGCCCAGGAGGCGGCTGTAGACCGCCAAGGTGTCCGATTTCATGGTCTCAAGGGCATAAGTGACCCGGACATTCGCCTGTCCCCAGGCGCCCATGGTCTTCCACGCGGACAAATCCAGGTCCAGGCAGGCCTCGATGGCCCGGGCCAGATCCTTCGCATCTCCCGGCGTCGTGCGCCAGCCCGTGGGGCCTTCCACCCGGTTGCCCCCCTCCATGATCACCGTTTCCGCCGCGCCGCCATGGTCGGTGGCGATGATCGGGCGGCCCATGGCCTGGGCTTCCACGGGAACCCGGCCGAAAGCTTCCGGTTCCGTTGAGGGACAGATCACAACATCCGAGGCCAGATAGGCGGCGGGCATGTCATCGCAATGGCCGTGGAAGATCACCCGGCCCCGCATGTTCAGGCGCTTGACCTTGTCCTGGAGCATCTGGGCGTAGCTGTCCCGGCCCTGGGCGTCGCCCACGAAGACGGCGGTCCAGTTGTCCACATGGCGCCCCGCGGCCTTCAGCCGTGCCAGGGCGTCGAGCAGAACCGATTGGCCTTTCCAGGCGGTGAGCCGTCCCGGCATCAGAATGATGCGCTGGCTGGCCGGATCCCGGGGGCCTGCCTCGCCGGGCACGTTCCAGGCGTTGCGCAGGGCGGCCACCCGGTCCCGGGAGACGGCCTCCGGATCGAACCAGCCCGTGTCGATGCCCCGGGGAATGATGTCAATGTCGGCCAGGGCGCGTTTGTGGGTCTCGACGATATGGTTGGCAATGAAGTGGGAATTGGCGATCACCCCATCGCCGCGCACCATCACTGAGTTATAGAACCGCTTCAGGGCCGTGCGCCCGGAATAGGTGCCGTGATAGGTGGTCAGGAAGGGCTTGCCCGCGATCCGGGCCGCCGCAAGGGCGCTCCAGGCTGGTGCCCGGGACCGGGCGTGGACGAGATCCACCTGGAAAAGGTCGATCACCTGGGCTAGCCGCAGGACATTGGCGAGCATGCCGTAACCGTTCTTGGTGTGAACGGGCAGTCGAATCAGTTTGCCCCCGGCCTGCTTCAGCTCTTTTTCCCGGAACCCGCCCCGGCTTGCCACCAGGGCCGTACCGCCGGATGCGCTGACGGCCGCGGCCATGTCGATCGCGGTCTGGGGGGCGCCGCCCGCGCCCAGATCCGGCAAGACCTGCAAGATAACCGGTGAGCCCCCCCGGCGCCTGACGGACCCCGCTGACCGTTGCCTGCCATGGGCCGCTCCGGCGTTCTCGACCGATGATGCCTGTCCGGCTCCCGGGGGGCGGTGGCCCGACTCGGGGCGTTTGAGGGGGGGAAGGGATGTCTTGGACCCGGCCGCGGCATCCTGCGCCTGGCTTGCCCCATCGGGGCTGCGCAGGGCGCTGCGCAGTGTGGCCTTGCCCGGTGTGGGCTGGCTTCCAGCCGTACCCGGCGCTTGGCCAACAGACCGGCCCATGGACTTTGCCCCGAACTCTGCCCCGGACCCTGCCTGGGACCCAAACTGGGGCGCACCCTCTGGAATTGTTGCGCTCCCGGTCCTAGTCTCGGCGCGGCCCACGGATTGGGGCGCGCTCTCGGATTTGTTCGGGGAACGTCCAGCCCCGTCTGCGGAACCGGAGCGTGGCTTGGAACGGGGATCCCTGCCTGTCTTTCCCCTCTCGGAATTTTGCGAAAGGTCCGTCATGACCGCGTCAGACACTCCTGTTGCCTCTGAGTCCATCCAGGCTCACGTCCAGTGGCTTTCCCGTCCCGACGGTGAATCCATGGCCTATTGCTTACGGCAAGGTGCTGGCCCTCACCAAGCATCAATTGGCCCCGCTCCGGTTGGTTTTGTTTGGCTCCCAGGTTTCCACTCGGATATGGACGGAACCAAGGCATTGGCTCTTGATGCCTGGGCCGGGGAGCAGGGCAGGGCCTTCCTGCGCTTTGATTACTTCGGCCATGGCCGGTCCTCGGGGGCTTTCGCCGACGGCACCATTGGCCGCTGGAAAGATGACACGCTTGCGGTCCTCGACGCTGTGGCTCCAGGCCCCATGGTCCTGATCGGATCAAGCATGGGCGGGTGGATGGCCCTGATGGCCGCCCTGGCCCGGCCCGATCTGGTGAGAGGCCTGATCCTGATCGCCCCGGCGCCGGACTTTACCGAGGATCTCATGTGGGAATCCTTTCCCGCAGAGGTAAAGGCAACCTTGCGCGAAAAAGGGCAATGGCTGCGCCCGTCCGCCTATGAGGGCGATCCATACCCGATCACCATGGCTCTGATCGAGGAAGCCCGAAGCCATCTGCTTCTGCGCCACTCAATCCCGCTGACCTGCCCCGTGCGAATCATTCACGGCATGGCGGATGCGGACGTGCCCTGGCAGCGGTCCCTGACCCTGGCGGAGCGGCTCGACAGCACCGACGTAGTGACGACCTTCATCAAGGATGGGGATCACCGCCTGTCCGATCCGGTGAACATCGACCGACTGATCAGGGCCGCTTCAGACCTCGCGGCGGACCTTGAGCGGACATAAATCCTGACCATCCAGACAGAAAACACACGGGCCGATTGACATGGCTTGTTTCTTTGCTCTGGAGACTGGCCCTCCCGCCCCCTTCGCCGGTGCCTCCCATTGCGTTGTGCCTTTTAGTTGGCGATGCTGAGACAGAAACGCGCCAGAAGCCGCGCGATGAAAAAGCCATTCCAAAAATGATCCGGGGGCACCGATGAAATTCAGGGTTCTGCTGACCGCCATGTTTCTGGCGGCATCACTGACCGGCCTTACCGACCAGGTCCACGCCTCAACGGCCAGCGCGTCAAACGCGGGGACTTCCCAAGCAAGCCGGGGCTCCGGTGCCCAGCCCGCAGCGGAAAGCGCGGAAGCCGGCGAGGACAAAAGCCTCCTCAACAGTGCTGCCCTGTCCAATTTCTCCTTCCGGAGCATTGGTCCCGCCCTGATGTCCGGACGAATTGCCGATATCGCGATTGTCCAGGATGATCCCTCGGTCTGGTACGTGGCCGTGGGCTCCGGCGGGGTCTGGAAGACCGTCAATTCCGGCACCACCTGGACACCGATTTTCGACCGGCAGACGTCCTATTCCATCGGGTCCGTGACGATCGATCCCTCCAACAGCAACGTCATCTGGGTCGGCACCGGTGAAAATGTCGGCGGGCGTCATGTGGGTTTTGGCGACGGCGTCTACCGCAGCACCAATGGCGGCAAGAGCTGGGAGCATCTGGGGCTCGAAGAGACCAACCACATTTCCAAAATCATCGTGCATCCGGAGGATTCTCACACCGTCTGGGTGGCCGCCCAGGGACCATTGTGGTCGAGCGGCGGTGAGCGGGGTCTCTACAAGACCACGGACGGGGGCGAAACCTGGCGCAACGTGTTGTCCGCCGGGGAATGGACCGGGGTGACCGATATTCTCATCGATCCGCGCAACCCGGACCGTCTGTATGCGGCCACCTGGCAGCGCCACCGGACCGTTGCGGCCTATATGGGCGGCGGTCCTGAGTCCGGTATTCATCTGTCCGAGGATGGCGGTGAGACCTGGACGAAACTCTCAGGCGGGCTGCCCGGCGGCAACGTGGGCAAGATCGGCCTGGCGATCTCGCCGATGAACCCGGATGTGGTCTATGCGGCCATCGAACTGGAGCGGCGCACCGGCGGCGTCTGGCGCTCCACGGATCGGGGGGCCTCCTGGCAGAAGCGCTCCGACACGGTCTCCGGCGGTACGGGTCCCCATTATTATCAGGAACTGTTCGCCAGCCCCCATGCCTTCGACCGGATCTATCTGGTGAGCAACTACACCCAGGTCTCTGAGGATGGCGGGCAGACCTTCCGCACCCTGAACCTCCAGTACAAGCATGTGGATGACCACGCAATCGCCTTCCATCCCACGGATCCGGATTACATCCTGGTGGGCTCCGACGGCGGCCTTTACGAGAGCCATGACAACGAGCGGAGCTGGCGGTTCATCGACAATCTGCCGGTGACCCAGTTCTACAAGATCGCCGTGGATGACGCGGAACCGTTCTACTTCGTATATGGCGGCACCCAGGACAACAACAGCCAGGGCGGCCCGTCCCGTACGGATAATGTCCATGGTATCCGGAACGCGGACTGGTTCATCACCCTGTTCGGTGACGGCCATCAGCCTGCGACGGAACCGGGCAATCCGGACATCATCTATTCCCAGTGGCAGCGGGGCAATCTCTCCCGCATCGACCGCACCACCGGGGAGATGGTCTACATCCAGCCCCAGGGTGAGCCCGGGGACGCGCCGGAGCGGTTCAACTGGGATGCACCGATCCTGGTCTCCAGCCACGATCCCAAGCGGCTCTACCACGCATCCCAGCGGCTGTGGCGGTCCGACGACCGGGGAGACAGCTGGCGCCCCTTGTCTGGTGATCTGACCCGGAACCAGGACCGCATGCTGCTGCCGATCATGGGCCGGCAATGGTCCTGGGAAGCGGCCTGGGACCTCCTGGCCATGTCCGTGTACAATTCGATCACGTCCATCGCCGAGTCTCCGATCAACGAAAACCTGCTCTATGTGGGCACCGATGACGGTATCCTTCAGGTGACGGAGGATGGCGGTGCGTCCTGGCGCAAGATCGAGGTGGGGCGTCTGCCCGGCGTGCCCGGCACTGCGTTCGTCAACGATATCAAGGCAGACCTGTTCGACGAGAACACCGTCTATGTGGCCTTGGACAACCATAAATACGGGGACTACAAGCCCTATCTGGTCAAGAGCACGGACAAGGGCGCGACCTGGACCTCCCTGAGCGGAACATTGCCCGACCGGCATCTGGTCTGGCGTGTCGTCCAGGATCACGTGAACAAGGATCTGATGTTCGCAGGAACCGAGTTCGGCGTCTTCGTGACCTTTGACGGCGGCGGCAAGTGGCTGCCCATGAAAAGCGGCATGCCCCCCATCGCCGTGCGGGATCTGGCGATCCAGCGGCGGGAAACGGATCTGGTGGCGGGCACTTTCGGCCGGGGCATCTACATCCTCGACGACTATGCCCCCCTGCGTGATCTGAGCGAAGAAGCCCTGGAAGCAGAGGCCCTGTTGTTCACGGGCCGCCGTGCCTGGTGGTACATCGAACAGGGGCCGCTCGGCCGGTCCCCCGGCGCCTCCCAGGGTGCGGGCTATTTCCGTGCGCCCAATCCGCCTTTCGGTGCGGTGTTCACCTACTATCTCAAGGATGGGCTGAAGACTCTGGAGGCGGATCGTCTTGAGGCGGAGCGCCCCAAGGTCAAGGCCTGGGAAGATACGCCCTTCCCCGGTTTCGATGCCATTGACGATGAGTTGCAGGAAACGCCCCCGGAAATCTGGCTCACCGTCCGCGACAGCGACGGCACCGTGGTCCGGCGCATCAAGGGTCCCACTTCGAAGGGGTTCCACCGGGTTGCCTGGGACCTGCGGCTGCCTTCACCCATGCCCGCCGCGCGCGAAGACATTCAGGGGGACGGGCCCAGCGGGTTCATGGCGGCTCCCGGTCAGTACACGGTCAGCCTCGCCAAACGGGTTCGGGGTGAAACCATCGTCCTGTCCGAGCCCCAGCCCTTCGATGTCGCGCCTTTACGGGAAGGTGCCCTGCCCGGTGCCTCCAACACGGAAACCGCCGCCTTCTGGCAGGATCTGTCCGGGCTCTACCGCAGCGTCATGGCCGCATCGGGCACTTTGAACCTGCTGGATGAGCGGATGGAGCGGCTGAAAAACGCCATTTCCCGGTCTCCCACGGCACCGGCCATTCTGGATGATCAGTGGGCGGCCCTGGATGCGGATCTCCATGAGATCCGGACGGCCTTGTTCGGCAGTCAGGCCAAGGATCAGATCGGTGAGTTGGACCGGGAGACCATTATGGGCCGTCTGGGCACGATCAATCTCGGGGTGACCTTCTCCACTTATGGTCCGACTGCGACCCACCGGCGGCTCTTCTCCGAGGCGCAAGCCGACTTCACCGCCATCAGGTCACGGCTGACGGTCCTCCACGATGATGCGGTGCCGGCCCTGACGGCGGGCGTGATGGATGCGGGCGGCCCCTGGATGCCGGGCGCGCCCATTCCGGATCCACGCTGACGGTGGAAGATGTGGCGTTGAAGAGGTTGGATCGGGGGGCCTTGCGTTGAGACTGCGCGTCCTGTTGCGCAAGGTTCACCACTGGATTTCAGTGGTTCTTGCCCTGCCCCTGGTGATCATGATCGGGGCCGGCATCCTCCTGATGCTGAAAAAGGAGCTGGCCTGGATCCAGCCGCCGTCCGCTTCCGGCGTGGAGCGGGAGGCGGTGCCCGTGGCCCGCTTCGAGACCCTGTTCGAGGCTGCCAAAAGCGTGGAGCAGGCAGGTATTACGACCTGGGCGGATCTTGACCGGGTGGATGTGAAACCCGGCAAGGGCATGGTGAAATTCGTTTCCGCCAGCCGCTGGGAGGTGCAGGTCGATACCCATACGGCGGAAGTGCTTCATGTGGCTTACCGCCGCTCTGACCTGATCGAGGCCATCCATGACGGGTCCTACTTCGCCGACTGGGTGAAGCTCTATATCTTCCTGCCCACGGGTATTCTGCTTCTGATCATGTGGATCACCGGGCTTTATCTCTTCGCTCTGCCCCATTTCAAGAATGCGGAAAAGCGGCGCAAGGTCCGGCACCGCACGGCGTGAGGCAGTCATGGGGAGCGACGAAGCATGAGACTGGCCAAACTTCCTCTGCTTCTCTATGTGTTCGCGGGCCTCGCCGGCGGCACTCTTTATGCCCTCTTGTCCGGTGAATGGTTCCTGGGACTGGCCTGGGGCTTTTGCGCCGGCATGGGCACTGGCCTCACCATAAGGGGCATCGACCAGGCGGGCAATTACGACTGATTTCGCAGCTCCGAACCGGCCGTCTTCCAGAAGATCGCTGTGCGGATGTTCAGTGGGCCTCCGCCCAGCTGTCGCCGATGGCCGCATCCACTTTCAGGGGCACGGAAAAGGCGACCGCTGGTTCGGCAGCCCGTTCCATCACCTCGCGGACCACGGCACAGGTCTCTTCCGCCTGACCTTCCGGAGCCTCGAAAATCAGTTCGTCGTGCACTTGGAGAAGCATCTTCGCCTCCAGCCTCGCTGCCGCAAGGGCCGGGGGAATGCGGATCATGGCCCGGCGGATGATATCGGCGGCGGTTCCCTGGATGGGGGCGTTGATCGCGGCCCGCTCCACGAAACTGCGCCTTGCGGGCTGTTTTGACTTGATGTCGGGCATGTGGGCCCGGCGCCCGAACATGGTCTCCACAAATCCGTTCGCTTTCACATAAGTCTTTGTGCGGTCCATATAGGCCTTGATGCCCGGGAACCGTTCAAAATAGTTCTCGATATAGCTCTGGGCCTCTCCCCGGGGAATGCGCAAATTGTTTGCCAGTCCGAAGGCGGAAATCCCATAAATGATACCGAAATTGATGGCCTTGGCCTTGCGCCGCACCATGGGGTCCATGCCCTCGATGGGAACGTCGAACATCTGGCTTGCGGTCATGGCATGGATGTCGAGCCCGTCCGCGAAGGCCTGTTTCAGGGCGTCGATATCGGCCATTTCCGCCAGCACCCTCAGCTCGATCTGGGAATAGTCCGCGCTGATCAGTTTGTTGCCGTCCTCCGCGATGAAGGCCCGGCGGATTTCCCGACCTTCCTTCATCCGTATGGGGATGTTCTGGAGATTGGGATCCGAGGAGGACAGCCGGCCGGTGGACGTGGAGGCCATGGCATAGGATGTGTGGATGCGCCCGGTCTCCGGATGGATGAATTCCGGCAGGGCTTCGGTATAGGTGCTGCGCAGCTTGGATACCCCCCGCCACTCCAGAATCACTTCCGGCAGGTCATGGCCTTCCGCAGCCAGGGTTTCCAGAACGTCCGCCCCCGTTGCATAGGCGCCGGTCTTGGTCTTCTTGCCGCTGGCGATGCCCATTTTTTCGAACAGGATCTCGCCCAATTGCTTCGGTGAGCCCAGATTGAACTTCTCTCCGGCCAGTTCATGGGCCCTGGCTTCATAGTCGGCCATCCGGTCGGCGAAGGTCTGGCTCAGCTTCTGGAGCATCTGGCGGTCCACTTTCACACCCGCTTCTTCCATGTCCACCAGGACGGGCATCAGGGGCCGCTCCAGGGTCTCATAGACCGTGGTCATGCGCGCGCCCGGCAGGCGGGGACGCAGGAGCCGGTGGAGACGCAAGGTGACATCCGCATCTTCCGCCGCATAGGGCGTGGCCTGATCGATGGGGATCTGATCGAAGGTCTTCATGGATTTGCCTGACCCGGCGATCTCCTTGAAGGGGATCGGCTCGTGGCCCAGATGCAGCTTCGACAACTCATCCATGCCATGACCATGGAGCCCCGCGTCCAGCACATAGGACAGCAACATGGTGTCGTCGAAGGGGGTAAGGCCCACCCCATGGCGGCGCAGCACCAGGGCGTCATATTTCAGGTTCTGGCCGATCTTGAGCACCGACGGAGATTCAAGCAGGGGCTTGAGCAGGGAAAGGGCCGTCTCCGGATCGATCTGTTCCGGTGTCTCTTCAAAGGACAGCTCCTCCCCCTGGCCGTGGGTCAGGGGCACGTAGCAGGCCTCACCGGGCTGAAGCGCCAGGGCGACCCCCACAAGGCGGGCGCGCATCGCATCGAGGGAGGTGGTTTCCGTATCCACACAGACAATACCCTGGTCAAAGGCCTTGGCGATCCAGGCCTCCAGATCCGCGACCCTGGTCACTGTCTGGTAAGTGGACGGATCGATCTTGCCCTCCACGGCCTCCCGACCGACCACGGCACCGGGTCCGGGCTCTGCTCCGTCATCGGTGTCCCGGGTGGCGATGGCGCTGGCGGCATTGCTGGCGGCGGGGCCAGCGGCAGGATCGGCCAGGGTGCTGCCCGATGGTTCGATGGCGGAGAGGTCTTCCACACCAAGGGTGCCGGCAATCCGCCGGGTGAGGGTGGTGAATTCCATACCTTTGAGAAAGCCGATCAGGTCCGTGGCCCGGGGCTCCTCCACCTTCAAGGCCCCAAGGGGGATTTCCAGGGGCACCGCCCGGTCCAGGGTGACGAGACGGTGGCTCAGGCGGGCCATTTCCGCGTGCTCGATCAGGTTCTGGCGGCGTTTGGGCTGTTTGATTTCCTCGGCCCGGGACAGAAGGGTTTCCAGGTCGCCATAGGTGTTGATCAACTCGGCGGCGGTCTTCACGCCGATGCCGGGCACCCCGGGCACATTGTCGACGGAGTCTCCGGCCAGGGCCTGCACTTCGACGACCTTGTCCGGGCCGACGCCGAATTTCTCTTTCACTTCCTCAGGCCCGATGGTCTTGCCTTTCATGCCGTCGAACATGCAGATGCGCTCATCGACCAGCTGCATCAAATCCTTGTCCGAGGAGACAATGGTGACCTGGGCGCCGGCCTCGGCGGCCTGGACCGCGTAGGTGGCGATCAGATCGTCCGCCTCGAACCCTTCCAGTTCCACGCAAGCCACGTTGAAGGCCCGGGTCGCCTCGCGCACCAGGGCGAACTGGGGCACAAGATCCTCCGGAGGTTCTGACCGGTTGGCCTTGTACTCCGTGTAGATCTCATTGCGGAAACTTTCGCCGGAATGGTCGAAAATCACCGCAAAATGGCTCGGGGCATCATCGCCCTTGGTATCCTCCAGCAGCTTGTACAGCATGTTGCAAAAGCCCGAGACCGCACCCACGGGCAGCCCGTCGCTTTTCCGGGTCAGGGCGGGGAGCGCATGGAAGGCCCGGAAGATGAAAGCGGACCCGTCCACGAGGTAGAGGTGGTCATCCGGGGCGATGCCCGCATCCTCGGTTTTTTTCGATTTGGTCTTGCTGGCAGTCGCGGAGGCGTTCATGGGGTCTGGTCTTTCCGGAGGTTCGGGAGGGGCCGGGAGGGGAGGCGGTTGGCGCGGGCGCCCGGGCCGCTTACCTTGGTGCCATAACAGCGCGAGTCAGGCCCTGCTGCAAAGGATCCCTTATCCCATGAATTCCCCGCAAACGATCACTTCCAGAAGCGCCGCCGCCTCCCCTTGGCCGGAGGCCCTGCCGGACAATGCCATTGATGCGGTGGATCTGCGCAAGGTCTACAAGGCCCAGGGGGGCCAGCCGGAAAAAGAAGCGTTGAAAGGGGTCACCCTTTCCGTGCCCCGAGGGTCGATTTTCGGGCTCTTGGGACCCAATGGCGCAGGTAAATCCACCTTCATCAACATCATGGCCGGTCTGGTGAGAAAAACGTCCGGGCGCATGACCGTGTGGGACGCCAATATCGATACCCAGTCCCGCCAGGCCCGGGCCAGTGTCGGCATCGTGCCGCAAGAGCTGAACATGGATCCGTTCTTTACCCCCGCCGAAGCCCTGGACATTCAGGCGGGCCTTTACGGGGTGCCGAAAGCGGACCGGCGCACGGATGAAATCCTGGACGCTCTTGGGCTCGGGGATAAGAAGGACGCCTATGCCCGCACCCTCTCCGGGGGCATGCGCCGGCGGCTTCTGGTGGCCAAGGCCCTGGTGCACACCCCGCCGGTGCTGGTCCTGGATGAGCCCACCGCCGGAGTGGACATCGAATTGCGCCGCCAGCTCTGGGATTATGTGCGCACCCTTCATGCAAGGGGCACGACAATCGTGCTCACGACCCACTATCTGGAAGAAGCCCAGGAGTTGTGCGACCGCATTGCCATCATCAATCAGGGTGAAGTGGTGGCCTGCGATACCACCGGCGCGCTCTTGGCCCGGATTGATGAAAAGGCCGTGATCGTGGAGCCCCAGGAGCCCCTGTCCGCATTGCCCGAAGCCTTGTCAAAGGAACGCCTGCCCGACGGGCCCACGGTGGATCTGCGGCCCGACGGCAAGCTGGTCCTGTCCTACAACCGCAGCCGGGAAACCATGTCGGACATTATTGGCCTGGTGCAATCAGCGGGTGTGGTGATCTGCGATCTCTCAACGGAGGAGTCGGATCTGGAGGATATTTTCCTTCAACTCACCAGCCGCCCGATTTCAGGCGACTCCACCGCTTCCCATTAATCCCAAACCGGTTTATGGTCCCCGCTCGTTCCAAGAGGTTCCCGGCCCCGCGCCATCACCTCCCCACACCGGAACGCACCAGGACCCGTAGCTCAGCTGGATAGAGCGCTGCCCTCCGAAGGCAGAGGTCACAGGTTCGAATCCTGTCGGGTCCGCCAGTGTTTTCAATGGGTTAGGCGTTCCGACGCAATGGTGGTTTCCGCCTAGCAATCACATAGCAAGCACCGTGACAGAAAACGGAACCAGCTATGGCGCGGCTCATTCCACGTTCCGATTTAATACCCGCGCGAGAATGGGCGATCTATTCGCAATGCCGAACCTTCATTGCGACCGGTGTTCCTCCGGTTGAACCGCATTTCTGGCAGGTCGCGCTCGGCGAGGAAGCCAGGACCGATGCCGTTGCCCAAGATCGCCAAACCCAACGGCAGGCCGGTTGTACACTACTCGCCCTACTGGAAGGCGGCCATGTTGCCGCGCAGGGCCAAAGCTACGATCAAGTTTCTCAGCGCATGATCCCGCTCCACCCGTACCATTGTGGCGGCCTCAGCACGGGCACCGACGCTGAAATGCTCAAGCGCCCTGTTGAAGACATCCCAGCAGGTTTCTGGCGGCACTATCGCGAGGCTGAGACGTCGTTCTCATTCGACAATGATTTCTATTATGCCGCTGAGGATCTGGAGGAGCCGCACTGGACGTTGGATAAAAAGTACCAGTTCGTGGAATGCCAAGTGCGCGGCTTTTTCGGCGTGTTGATGCACGTATCAGACATCGCGCGGGCCTGCGTGTCGCTCGACGACTTTCGCTTCCAGGTACAGGACCGACCGTCTGATTCGGCAGGAAATGCACAGAACAGAGCGAGTCGTCCTGCCCAAAAAGCGCCTGCCAAAAATCGGAAGGGCCGTGGACGACCGGATGATAAACGGCGCTCCGTGCTGGAAGCGATGTCGGCCTTGTATTCGTCGGAAACAACCCAAGGGCTCACACATGAGTCCCTGCTGTGTGAGGTCAATGAATGGCTCACGGCATCTGGGCGGGTTAGGGTCAGTCTCAACACGATCCGACGCGCCCGGAAGGAATTTGAAAACGGTCAAGAAAGTCTGCGCCCTGCCTAAAATGCCAGATTGTATTCCGGCACATCGATCTGTTTGCGAATGATGTGAATTGCCTTCGGATGATCTCCAGTTCTGCTGAAACCTAGCGATCTAGGAGGACATCTGAAAATGTCTGATCGTTCGAACTACCTGCGCCCTGACGAAGCCGCCCTCTATCTCCATGTCTCGAAAAGCAGCCTCGCCAAATGGCGTGTCTATGGAACGGGACCGGCCTTCACTAAAGCGGGTCGCGTTGTGCTCTACGCGCAAGCGGACCTGGACCAGTGGCTCACGGACAATCGCCGCCGCTCCACAAGCGAGACGCCTGGGACGGGCGCATAAGTCATGGCGCGCCGACTCAACGCCAATCTCGTCAAAAAATCCCGCTCTTATGACGTTGGTGAAATCGCCGAGCTATTCGGCCTGCACAAGAACACCGTGCGCCAATGGATCAAGGAAGACGGTCTGGAACCAATTGACGGTACCCGCCCAACGCTGATCCACGGCACAGCCCTCAAGGCTTTTGTGCAAGCACGGAACGCAGCCCGCAAGCGCCCGTGCGGGCCTTCGGAACTCTACTGCGTCAAGTGCCGATGCCCACAAACACCGGACGGGAAATATGCGGAGGCGACGCCATGGAGCGAGACATGCGTCGATCTTCGCGGCTTTTGTCCAACGTGCGGGATCGTCATGTCGCTGAGGGTGCGCAAGAGCGATCTGGCTCACAGAAGAGTGTTTCTCGACATAACGGACGCGGAGAATGAACCGAGCATAGGAAGCTCTGGCGGTCACTCCCCCAACTGTGACTCGGACCAGGAGGGCTAGACCCATGGCGAAATACAATGCCGAAAACGAGCGCGTGAAGCGGCGCTATTTCACCTATCTCAAGGAAGCAGACCGCAATGCCGCTGTGACCGTAGACGCTGCAGCTAACGCGATCTACCGCTTCGAGACTTATACCAAGTTCAAGAGCCTGAAGGCTTTCCATATCAACCAGGCCATCGGCTTCAAGAAGATGCTTGCGGAGCGGATCAGCAACAAGACAGGCAAGAAGCTCTCAAAGGCAACTGTCTATTCGATCCTGCGCGCGATGAAGCACTTCATTCACTGGCTTGCCGGACAGCCGGGATACAAAAGTCGGATAAGCTATTCCGATTCCGACTATTTCAATCTGACCGAGAAAGAGATGCGCGAGGCCGGATCCGCGCGCCCGAAACGGATTCCCACTCCGGAGCAAATCGAGACGGTGCTCGACACGATGCAAAATGCCACTGTGTTGCACAAGCGTGACCGTGCGCTTATCGCCTTCATCGCCCAGACCGGTGCGCGTGACGGAGCCGTGATTGGTCTTCGGATTGGCGATGTGGACCTGGAGCGGTCCTGCGTCCACTTCGATCCGCGCTACGTCAATACGAAGTTCTCCAAGACGTTCACGACCTTTTTCGTGCCGCTCTCGCCTGCGATCCGCGCCGCGCTCGATGACTGGATCAAACTTCAGCGGGAGGTGTTGGGATGGGGCGACACCGATCCCCTATTCCCGTCAACCGAGATGGTCTTGGGGCCGGACCGGAAGCTCCAGCCCGCCGGGATCAAGCGGGAGCATTGGAAAAGCGCCGCGCCAATCCGCCGGATCTTCAAGACCGGATTTGAGCGTGCCCGATTGCCTTACTGCCATCCGCATACCTGCCGCGATATGTTGGTGCAAGTCGGCTATAACCGCTGCAAGACGCCAGAGCAGATGAAGGCCTGGAGCCAGAATCTCGGGCACGCGAAAATGTCCACAACGCTCATGAGCTACGGCACCGTCCCACAATCCCGGCAGGCGGAGATTATTGTCCGGAGCGGCGATACCAGTGATGACGAAGCTGGGTTACTGATGAAAATCCGTGAAATGGTCAGTACTTACCAAGCCCGGACTCATGACCAGTAGCTGACTATTCAAGAAGCGGCTGACTATCGGCGCGTCACGCAATGGAACGCCCTCCGGCTTGCCGTGAGCGAAAAACTTCCCGATTCTCCTGTCGGTGTTTCGCGGCGATTCGAGAGAAGCAATATTGCGGCTTGGATCATTCAAGAAGCCAGTCAGAAGAAGGATAAGAGCGCATGACCGGTCCTGAGCAGCGCGCTGCACTACAACGAAAAATCTGGGATATCGCGAACGATGTGCGCGGCTCGGTCGATGGCTGGGACTTCAAGCAGTACGTTCTCGGCACGCTCTTTTACCGCTTTATCAGCGAGAATTTCGCCGCCTATATCGAGGCGGATGACGAGAGCATCACCTATGCCGACCTGCCAGACGATGTCGTCACCGATGACATCAAGGATGACGCCATCAAGACCAAGGGCTATTTCATCTATCCCAGCCAGCTTTTTTCCAATGTCGCCAAGAACGCCAACACGAATGACAGCCTGAACACCGATCTGGCGCAGATTTTCGCGGCGATCGAAGCGTCCGCAAATGGCTACCCGTCAGAGCAGGACATCCGGGGCCTGTTTGCCGACTTCGATACGACCAGCACGCGGCTTGGTAATACAGTCACGGAGAAAAACAGCCGTCTGGCGAAAGTGCTGAAGCGGGTCGCGGAACTCGATTTCGGAGATTTTAACAACAGCCAGATTGACCTGTTCGGCGATGCTTATGAATTCCTGATCTCAAACTACGCCGCCAATGCGGGCAAGTCCGGCGGGGAGTTCTTCACCCCGCACCATGTCTCCAAGCTGATCGCGCAGCTCGCCATGCATGGGCAGACACGCGTCAACAAGATTTACGACCCGGCCTGCGGCTCCGGCTCCCTGCTGCTGCAAGCCAAGAAGCATTTCGACGCGCACATCATCGAAGAGGGCTTCTTCGGGCAGGAGATCAACCACACAACCTACAACCTCGCCCGCATGAACATGTTCCTGCACAACATCAATTACGACAAGTTCAACATCCAGCGCGGCGATACGCTGACCCAGCCGCATTTCCAGGACGACAAGCCCTTTGACGCCATCGTCTCCAATCCGCCCTATTCGGTGAAATGGATCGGCTCGGACGATCCGACGCTGATCAATGACGACCGCTTTGCCCCCGCCGGGGTGCTGGCGCCCAAATCAAAAGCCGACTTCGCCTTTGTGCTCCATGCGCTGAGCTATCTGTCCGCCAAGGGTCGCGCGGCGATCGTGTGTTTTCCGGGGATTTTCTATCGCGACGGCGCCGAAAAGAAGATTAGGCAATATCTGGTTGATAACAACTATGTTGAGACGGTGATCGCGCTTGCGTCCAACCTCTTCTATGGCACGACTATCGCGGTGACGATCCTCGTGCTCGCCAAAAATAAGACCGACACGACCACGCAGTTCATTGATGCCAGCGGTGAGGAGTTTTTCAAAAAGGCCACGAACACCAATGTGATGACGGACGATCACATCGCTCGGGTGATCGAGATGATTGATAGCAAGGAAGACGTCGACCATGTCGCCGCCTCGGTGCCCTATGCGACCATCGTGGAGCGGGGCTATAATCTCTCGGTCAGTTCCTATGTCGAGCCGCGCGACACACGCGAGGTTGTGAACATCGATGAGCTGAATGAAGAGATCAGAACCACGGTTGAGAAGATCGACCGGCTGCGCACCGACATTGATGCCATCATTGCGGGGATCAACGCATGAGCGCGGCGGGCTTTTTGGAGAAGCTGCTCGATGGGGCTGAGGTGGCGTGGTTGCCGATGGGGGACGTCACACAACACACCGCAAACATCAAATGGTCTGAGGCCGAGGGCGTTTACAGGTATATCGATCTCACGTCCGTCGACATCAAGACCAACCGAGTTACCGAAACAAGCGAAGTTACAGCCGAGACCGCACCAAGCCGGGCTCAGAAACTGGTCGAAGAAGATGACGTGATTTTCGCTACAACGCGCCCCGCTCAGCAAAGATACTGCCTCATCGACTCGGAACTGGCTGGAAATGTCGCAAGCACTGGGTACTGTGTGCTCAGAGCAAAGCAGGGGCAGGTTCTGCCCAAGTGGCTCTTGCACTGGCTTAGCACAACCGAATTCAAGAATTACGTCGAAGAGAATCAGAGTGGTGCTGCGTACCCAGCGATATCAGACGGCAAGGTGAAAGCGTTCAAAATCCCCATCCCGTGCCCGGATGATCCGGAGAAGTCGCTGGCGATACAGGGGGAGATTGTCCGGATACTCGACAGCTTCACCGAGCTTACCGCCGAGCTTACCGCCGAGCTTAACCAGCGCAAAAAGCAATACAACCACTACCGCGACCAACTCCTGACCTTCGATGAAGATGACGTGGAGTGGAAGACGCTGGGGGATTTGGCGGAGAACTTAGATTCAAAACGTAAGCCAATTACCGGCAACCTCAGAGAGACCGGCGATATTCCCTACTACGGCGCGTCAGGCATTGTTGATTATGTGAAAGACTACATCTTCGACGGCGACTATCTACTTGTTTCAGAAGACGGTGCCAATTTATTGGCCAGAAGCACACCGATTGCTTTCAGTATTAGCGGCAAAACGTGGGTCAACAATCACGCGCACGTTTTGAAATTTGAGACCTACGCAGACCGCAAGTTCGTCGAGTATTACCTTAACAGCATTGATCTTACGTCATACATTTCTGGCGCGGCGCAGCCAAAACTGAACAAGAAGAACCTCAACCGTATCGGTGTTCCGAATCCAAACCCTGGCGAAAAAGCTCGCATCGTCGCCATCCTCGACACCTTCGACACGCTGACAACGTCGATCACCGAAGGCTTGCCGCGCGAAATTGAGTTGCGCGAAAAGCAATATGCCTATTACCGCGATCTGCTGCTGAGTTTCCCCAAGCCTGACGAAATGGCGGCCTAAATGGGACAGACGCTGACTGAGATCGCGGAGACGCTACGGGACGCCAACAAGAAGGTGCAGCTGATCTATGCATTCAACGCGTCAGGCAAGACCCGATTGTCCCGCGAGTTCAGAAACCTCATTGATCCGAAGACCGATGAGCGGGACGATGATCATCGACCGAAGGTGCTTTACTACAATGCGTTCACTGAAGACCTGTTCTATTGGGACAATGATCTAGACGGCGACATTGAGCGGAAACTCCGGATCCAGCCGAACGCCTTCACCAAATCCGCCTTTGAAGATCTCGGCCTGGATATCAATGTCATAACCGTGTTTCAGCGCTATACCCAGCCGAACCTGACGCCGCGCTTCAATCAGGAATACAAAACCAAAGACAAGGACGGAAAAGAGGTCACCGTCCCGGCTTTCTCCGAAGTGACCTTCTCGCTCGAGCGCGGCACGGATGAGAGCAGCGGCAATCTGAAGATCTCCAAGGGCGAGGAGAGCAATTTCATCTGGAGCGTTTTTTATTGCCTGTTGGATCAGGTCATCAGCACCCGCAACGTTGCCGAGATCGATGAGCGTGAGACGGACCAGTTTAATGACCTCAAATATGTCTTCATCGATGATCCGGTCAGTTCGCTTGATGAGAACCACCTCATTCAGCTCGCCGTCGACGTCGCGGATCTGATCAAGAGAAGCGAAAGCACGAACGGCCTGAAATTCATCATCACAACGCACAGCGCGCTTTTTTTCAATGTGCTGTTCAACGAGCTGAACAACAAAACTTGTTACATGCTGAAACGGCTTGAGGACGGAACGTTTGATCTGGCGGCCAAGAACGGCGATTCAAACCAGAGCTTTTCCTACCATCTTTACCTAATGCGGACGCTGGAGCAGGCGATCGCAGCCGACACGATCGAACGCTATCACTTCACCCTGCTGCGCAATCTCTATGAGAAAACATCGAACTTTTTGGGCTATCCGCGATGGTCGGAGCTGCTGCCGGACGACCAGCAACTTTATTTGAATCGCATCATTCAGTTTACGAGCCATAGCACGCTCTCTAGCGAGACCATCGCCGAGCCCTCACCGCAGGAAAAGCAGACGGTGAAGCTGCTATTGGAGCATCTGCGCAACAATTACAGCTATTGGCAGAAGGAGGCTCCGAATGCCTGAGCAGACGACCCCAATCGCCGAGACCAATCGCCTCATCGTTCTCGATAAATATGTGCGCGCCTGGGAGGCGGCTGACAGCTATCAGTCTGAGGCCGACCTAGAGCGCGAGCTTGTTCAGGACCTGCGCAATCAGGGCTATGAGTATCTGCCTGACCTGAAATCAACCGACGCGATGCTGGCGAATGTTCGCGCGCAACTGCAAGCGCTCAATAATGTTCAGCTTACAGATAAAGAGTGGGCGCGGTTCGTTGAGACCTATCTGGATCGGCCCAGCGACAGCATCACGGAAAAGGCCCGCAAAATCCACGACGATTACATCTTCGATTTCGTTTTCGATGATGGTCGGATTCAGAACATTTATTTGGTCGATAAGGCTAATGTCTGCCGCAACAAGGTTCAGGTCATTAAGCAGTTCGAGCAGGCTGGGACGCATGCCAACCGCTATGATGTGTCTATCCTGGTGAACGGTTTGCCTCTGGTGCAGGTCGAGCTGAAAAAGCGCGGGGTCGCCATTCGGGAAGCGTTCAACCAGATCCACCGTTACAGCAAGGAGAGCTTCAACTCGGACAGTTCGCTCTTCAAATACCTCCAGATTTTCGTGATCTCGAACGGCACCGATACCCGCTACTTCGCCAACACGACCAAGCGCGACAAGAACAGCTTCGATTTCACGATGAACTGGGCGCAAGCCGATAACAGCCTGATCAGGGACCTTAAGGATTTTACAGCGACCTTCTTCGAAAAACGTACTCTGCTGAAAGTGCTCCTGGATTATTCGGTCTTCGATGTCAGCGACACGCTTCTGGTGATGCGCCCCTATCAGATCGCTGCAACCGAACGCATCCTGCGGAAGATCAGAAGCTCGTTCGAAGGCAAGACGCTGAGTAAGCCGCAAAGCGGAGGGTATATCTGGCACACGACGGGCTCAGGCAAGACGCTGACCAGCTTCAAGGCGGCTCGGCTCGCCACCGAGCTTGATTTCATCGACAAGGTCTTTTTCGTAGTTGACCGCAAGGACCTCGATTACCAGACGATGAAGGAGTATCAGCGCTTCTCACCCGATAGCGTCAATGGCTCAGACAGCACGGCAGGGCTCAAGCGGAACCTCTCCAAAGACGATAACAAGATCATTGTCACGACCATCCAGAAGCTCAACAACTTGATGAAGAGCGAAAGCGACCTGCCGGTCTATACCCGGCGCGTCGTCTTCATTTTCGACGAGTGCCATCGCAGCCAGTTTGGTGAAGCGCAGAAGAACCTGAAGCGGAAGTTCAGACATTTCTGCCAGTTCGGCTTCACCGGCACGCCGATCTTTACGGAAAATGCTTCGGGTGCGGAGACGACGGCCAGCGTGTTCGGGAGCGAGCTTCACTCCTACGTCATCACCGACGCGATCCGCGATGAAAAGGTGCTGAAGTTCAAGGTCGATTACAACGATGTACGTCCGCAGTTCAAGGCGATCGAGACCGAACAGGACGAAAAAAAGCTCTCAGCCGCTGAAAACCGGCAAGCCCTTCAGCATCCTGAGCGTATCGCAGAGATTTCCCGATACATCCTCGATAACTTCCGCCGCAAGACGCATCGTCTCTATGGGGACAATAAGGGCTTCAACGCGATGTTCGCGGTCAGCAGCGTTGACGCTGCCAAGCTCTATTATGAGAAACTGAATGCACTGCAGGCGGACAGCGACAAGCCGCTGAAGATCGCGACGATCTTTTCATTCGCAGCAAATGAAGAACAGGACGCGGTAGGGGATATTCCGGACGAAAGTTTCGAAGTCTCTGCGCTGAACAGCAGCGCCAAGGAATTTCTGAGCGCTGCCATCGCGGACTACAACGCCTATTTCCGAACAAACTTCAGCGTTGATAGCAAAGGCTTCCAGAACTATTATCGGGATTTGGCTAAACGGGTGAAATCTAAGGAAGTTGATCTACTGATCGTGGTCGGAATGTTCCTAACCGGATTCGACGCCCCGACGCTCAACACGCTGTTCGTGGACAAGAACCTGCGCTTCCACGGTCTCATCCAAGCCTATTCCCGCACCAACCGCATTTATGATGCGACCAAATCCTTCGGAAACATCGTCACCTTCCGCGACCTCGAGGAGCCGACCGTTAAAGCAATTACGCTTTTCGGCAACGCGAACACCAAGAACGTCGTCCTTGAGAAGAGTTATTCCGAGTACATGGAAGGCTTCACGGACCAAACGACCGGAGAAGCAAGGCGCGGCTTCATGGATGTTGTGAAGGAGCTTGAAGAGCGTTTCCCCGACCCAGCGGCCATTGAAAAGGAGGCTGACCAAAAGGCCTTTGTGAAGCTGTTTGGCGAGTACCTCCGTGTTGAGAATATCCTTCAGAACTATGATGAGTTCTCCAGCCTAAGAGAGCTTGAGGAGACCGACTTGGACGACGCCGAAGCGGTCAGAGCGTTCAAGGAGAAGCATCATTTGAGTGATGATGACCTTGAAGACCTCAAGAGCATCGAGATGCCTGCTGACCGAAAGGTCCAGGACTACCGTTCGGCCTACAATGACATCCGGGATTGGCTTCGCCGCGAAAAGGCGAACGCCGAACAGGTCGAATCAGCGATCGACTGGGATGATGTCGTCTTTGAGATCGACCTCTTGAAGTCGCAGGAAATCAATCTGGATTACATCCTTGAGCTGATCTTTGAGCACAACAAAAAAACGAAAAGCAAATCAGAGCTCGTTGGCGAAATTCGCCGTGTCATTCGCGCCAGTATAGGCAACCGCGCGAAAGAAAGCCTCATCGTCGATTTCATCAACCAGACAAATCTTGACGAACTGGGGGACAAGGCCGGGGTGATTGAGGCATTTTTTGCCTTCGCGCAAGCTGAACAACGCCGGGAAGCGGAAGAACTGATAAGCGATGAAAAGCTGAACGCGGATGCCGCCAAGCGCTACATCGCGACGTCGATCAAGCGAGAGTATGCAAGCGAAAAGGGTACAGAGTTGAACTCGATCTTACCGAAAATGAGCCCACTCAACCCACAATACCTGACCAAGAAACGCGACGTGTTCCAGCGCATCTCTGCTTTCGTCGAAAAATTTAAAGGGGTTGGCGGACAGATTTAGCCACCGTGCGTTCTCTTGCCGTTATTTGGATCATAGCGGAACGTTTATTCCGCAATCGGACGGGAGGATCATCGCTTGAACGGGATGAGTTTAGCAGATTTATCTCCCGCCATGGCCTTGGCGATGCGCGCTGCAGTCTCATCATTCGCGCGCCGGACGGGATCAGCATCCAGATGCGCATAGCGTTGCGTCGTGACCGCGTGGCGATGGCCCAAGAGCTTGCCGATGATGTAGAGGCCGTGCCCGCCGCCCGCCGCTTGGCTGGCGAAGGAATGCCGTAGATCATGCAAGCGCAGATCGTCGAGACCGGCCTTGGCCCGGATGCGGTGCCACGGGCGCTGGAGGTTCACCAGATGCGTTCCGGCTTTCTCGCCGCAGATCACATAGGGGTTATCCTTCTCGCGCGGCAGAGAGGCCAGCGTCTCTTGCGCGGGCGCGCTTAGATAGATTGTCCGGGCACCTGTCTTCGACGTTGGAAGGCTGAGAAGCCCGCGCTCCAGGTCCACATGACGCCATTCAAGAGCGAGGATCTCGCCGAGGCGCGCGCCCGTAAAAATCAGAAGCCGGATCGCGGCGATCATATGGGGCGTGGCGGATTGTTCTTGCTCCGCCGCCGTCAATGCCTCGCCAAGCCGGGCCAGCTCCTCTTCGGAGAGGAAGCGCTCCCGGGCCTTGTCCTTTTCGCGCTTGACGCCGTGGACGGGGTTGTCCGCCCGGTAGCCCGCTTCTACAGCATAGGAGAGAATGCCGCTTAGGAGCCCCAGGGTGCGTGTGGCGGTGCCAGAACCGCCTTTGACAATGGCGCGGCCATGCTTGCCCGTCTTCACGTTTGCCGCCGTCTTGCCTGCCGCGACGCCGTTACGGAATGTCTCAACGTCCTTCTTGTTCAGGGCTGCGACCTTCTTCTTGCCCAGGAGCGGCTTGATGTGGCGTTCGATGCGCCCTTCGTCGATCTCCAGGGTGGACGCCCGCTTGCGCTCGCCGTCCTTGCGCAGGATCTCGCCGCGTTTCGCCTTCTCCAGATATTCATCGCAGAGGTCCGCAATGGTCATCGTGTCCCGGCGACGCGTGGCCCGCTCCTCTGCCGGGTCCTGGCCCGTACGGACGCCACCGAGTAGGCGCTTAGCTTCGGTGCGGGCTTCCTCCGCCGTCAGAGTGCCATGGGTGCCGATGGTGTAGCGCTTCGTCTTCCCCGCACGCCCTCCGATCCGGTACTGGAGGACGAAGACCTTCTTGCCTTTTGCTGTGACCTTGAGTCCGAAACCCTTGAGATCGCTGTCCCAAATGAACCGATCCCGGTCCGCCGGGGCCACCTCATCGACCGTGCGTTTGGTCAGTCTGACAGTCGGCATAGCCGGTCCCCGTGCTTGCTGGCGTGATTGCTAGAAAGCACATAGCAATCACATTGACCGAAAACAAGGGGAACGCACGGGAACGAAGATCAAACAAAAGCCTTGTTTTTTTGGTATTTATGGGATTGAGAGAAATCGGGGGAAATCGCGGAAATCCGTCAGCCACTACCCTCCGAAGGCAGAGGTCACAGGTTCGAATCCTGTCGGGTCCGCCATTTTTTGATCTCATGGCGCGCGGCGTCTCTGATGGGGTGGCCTGACTTGCAGGCGCGCGGTCGTGTTTGCGAGCCCTGCGGGGTTCGTGTGGTTCGAGGTTTCTCCCTGTTGATCCGCCATTCGAACCGACGGCGCGTATGCGCCGCCATAGCGCCAGCTACTCTGCTGGCCGTTGCAGCGCTTTGTTCCCCACTGAACCCATTGACCAATCCGCTGTTTCGCCAAGTTTGCCTCCATGACAGGGGCGAGAACGTACAGCGCACGGACTGTTATGTGTCACGGAAAATTGGACGGGTGGTCAGCTATTGGTCTTGGAACGAGGCGCGATCGGGGACCACCTGTTGAAGTCGAACGCTTAGAGCACACCCTCACGAGCCAAGATGGCTGCGATGCCGTCATCGCGTCCTTGCGCATAGCCCTCAAAGGTCAATGGCGCATCGATGGTCGGCTCCAGCGAGCCGGCCGCCACACCGAGCAGGATATTCACCCAGTAACACCGGCTCCAATCCGTGCAGCCATTTTCCCAATCGTGATAACCGGTCGACACACCGACGCGCAGCTGGCTGTTCGGCAACCTAAAAAACGCCGCGCCTTCAGCCCAAAACTGTGCGTAATCTCCCATGGCGCTACCGATTATGTGACCATTATCCGCCGCCGCATGTTTGGCAAATGCTGCAGTCACAATGGCGGCGGAAAATGTGCCGCCATCGGTCAGTATATAGACCTGACCGCCGGGCACGACGAACTCGTCTACATTTCGGGCAAAGCCCATGGCTTGGGTATAATCACCGCCGTAGTTCGAGCGCAGATCAATGACAAGATAGTCCGCAGGGGCCGCACGCAGCGTGTCACCAATCTCCGCCAGCCAAGAGGTGAGTTTGGTCTCGCCGCTATCGAAGATCCAGCGCATACGGATATATTTGCCATTACCCGGCAGGGCGTCATGCCATAGGTCCTGCTTCGGGTTCCGGGTGTAGTAAGACTGTGTGGTTTGCGGCGGTGTGATATGGACCCAGTCCGTATCGGCATTCTCCTCAGTCTCCAATGCCATGGGCAGCGCCAGAAGCGATGCCCGCGACAGCCCGGTAGAGACCGCCTCCGCATCCATGACAAGACGGCGCTCGTCCCCGGACATGAGCTGAAGGTTCAGGACCGCGCGGTCGGGGCTCTCCCCAAATCCAGCTGCAGACATCAATTCAGGAGATGCGAAAAAGCTCGGACTTTTGAACTTGAAGAAATCAAAGGCCCCGCCATGGTAGATATCCAAGTCTCGCACCAACGCCTCAGGCGTTTTCGCGTTATAGCTCATCACCCGCGCGCCGATCAGCTCGGCGTGGCTTGCCCGCGCCCGTGTGATGTAAAGCCCGTCAGCAAACCAGAAAAAGCGCACCGGCAGCGTTTTCAAATTTTTCAACGAGGCACGCGGATTCATATTGGAATGACCATTATCTGTAATGGCCGCCGCCCGCGCGACACCCAGCGCAAATTCAGTGTCAGTCATATCGGCGGAGCGCTCTGCAAGCTCATCCAGCCAGGCATGAAAGGCCGTGTTTTCCTCCGGGGAGAAACTATTGTCATAGTCCGGCATGGTGCGCAGATAGTCGATGTCCTGGAGCCGGGCCTCGGCAATGCTCGCGGGCTCTGGGTAATCAGGCGCAGCGATTTGCGGAAAGAATTTGAAATAAAACACGGCGCCCAAGCCCATCGTCGCAAGCATCAGCACAGCTATGATACTGACCAAATATAACAGAATGCGTTTCATGCTTCGTCCCCTCCTGCGATGCGATTGAATTCCTAGCGCCATAGGCTAGGGGATGGAGGGGTTTGCGCCGACATCCCCAAGGTGAAAAGCGGATGAAGCCCAAAATCACCGCGCCAAAAGCCGTTTGACCGCCGACGATATGCTTCTGGATTTCCTTTTTCCATGCTGTCGCTATCGTAGCGCCCAATATCGCCTGCGAGAAGCCATTTTGGGCAACAATCCTGTCATTCAGGCACAATTCTCCCTCCAGCTCCGGTCATCTTCAAAGCTGTCTTTTTTGACAAGGGCGTACTCCTCTTGCGTCAGGAGGCGATTTGTGAGTTGGGCAACAATTCGCGCGGGTTAGGCGAGTTTTGTGGATAGGCCGGTTCTTTGGAGTTTGGGGCCGAGCGTGAGGGTGGACATTTTCCGGCCGAAATGTTGGTCCAGCCAGGAATCTACCTTATGCTGATCGTCCTGAGGCAGATGATGGAACTTGTCCAGGGCGCGCTGCATGAACCAGAGGGTGTATGGCATGACGCTGCGCTGGAATGTGTGTTCTCCCATGGGGAATGAGGCGCGGTTCAGAAATCTCGGGATTTTGCTTCCCGATTTGAGATCATTCTTTTGGATGTGATCCAGCAAGACGTCTCGATACGCTGCCACCATGGGCAGAAATTCCCCGAAGACACATTGCAGAATGGGCATCAAGGTTTCCGGGATGCCGTCATGGTCAATCAGGTCGCCACTCGCCCTGTCGCCATTATGGGTCCGCTCAACCCAGGCCGTCAGCTTGGGTCTCTTCGGCATCAAGATCCGTTTGGGGGCCGGGTCTCGGTTCAAATGTCCGAAAAATGATGCCAGTAGAGAATAGTCTGCGATGGTCGGACGGCCGCCAAGCAGGTAATCATGCCGGGAAAAATGAGTTTCCAGCAGGTCCAGGGTGTGTTCGGTCCAGCCCTCCAGCATGTGATGGTGCTCGGGTACAAAACCGATGACCGGTCCCGCACTCGCGAGGCGCTTAATGAAACTTTCTGTCAAATATCGGCCCAGGGTTCTTGCTGCAAAGGGCACCGCATTTTTCGCCAAATCACTTCTGATAAAGTCATGGTTTTCTTCATAGGACCAGCGATAATGCATGGCGACAGGCAACCAGTACTCATCGCCCCAGCATTCCAGGAGGAGTGAGACCATGTATTGGAGAGGTGTTTCAACCCTGGTGGTCGGATCCGGGTGGCGCCTTTCCAGTTCTTCGATGATCAGGGTCGTGTCCTGCAGCCATTCCCCCTTTTTTGTCTTTACGACGGGGACAACCCTCTCGCCTGTCTTTGATTTTATGGTTACTGCCAGATCGTAAGCATTAGCCATTTTGTCAACGTAATTGAGCTTTTTGTAATTCATGTAGCCCCGTACTTTGCCGGCATACATGGATGCCAAGCTTGAGTATAAGATATAGTCGTGCTTCACGGGACACTCCTGTCTTTCGGTTCAACATGCTCATGGTTCGCGTCGAAGGGTATTTTTCTCTCTCGCAGAGCAGATCAGACGCGTGAATCTCATGCGGCGTCACCGGGATATGGTCAACCTTTACAAGGCGTTGTGATGGTGTGGAGTGAGTGTGGCATGGGAATCCAAGCGAGCAAATCGGATTGGGCTCTCCTGGGAAATTTACAGTCTCGGTCAGTGCGAGGCGGTTCATGACAATGGTGAAAAGGGCTCGTCAGCCCAGAGATCGTCGGATGGGTGCCCGTTGGATCAGTGCCCGTTGGATTGGGGCTCGCTGGCTGGGCGCGGGGGTGTTTGGTGTGGCGGGGCTTTTGGCGGGGCTTGGGGCGCTGGCGGTCAGCGGTGACCCGCTCGATTGGAGAACCGTGCGGGAGGTGGCGCCCCTTGCCCTCGTTCTGGGGGCGTTGGCAGGTTACCGGTGTTTTCCGGCATGGCCCTTGGGACCGGCAGGGTACGCACTGTCGGCGGCAAAGGCGGGGGGCGCGGTTTTGGCTCTGTTCGTGGTGCTTTACTTGGCCGGGGACGGGGTGATCGAATTGGCCCAGGGGAGGGGGCTCATGCCGGCGTTGATGGATGGCGCCGGACGGCTACTGGATCGTCTGCCTGGGGCGCTTTTCATGACCATTCTTGCATTCGCCGGGGGCGGTATCCTCCTGTGGCTGATGAGGCCGCGGCGCTCGGGGATCAACGCCGCTTGAGGCGCGGGCGCCAAATGCCCAAAACCACCTGGGCGATGGAGAGGGCCATGATCACCCAAAGGCCGCCCCATTCGCTTGCAAAGGCTGCCTGCAATGACTCCGGTGAGGCGCCTTCGGACAGTTTCTGTACGGTTGCTTCCGCTTCCCGCGCCTTGCCGGCCACGTGCACCAGGGTGCCCTGAAACAGGGGCAGCCCCAGGGCGAGCTTGATCCACACCCAGCCAAGGTCATGGAACGGACGGTGCACCGCCATGGCCAGCAGACCGCTGACCACCGAGACGCCCAGGGACGGGACCAGCACATATTGACTGATGGCCTGAATGGACTGGCGCAGATCCCCATAGGCCTCGACCGTGTCCTGGGGGGCGGCGAGGAGCAGCACCATGTAAGCCGCCAGCCCCCCGATCAGTCCGCCCGAGGACAGGGTGTGCAGGATCTTCAATACCTTGCGGGTGCCCATCCATTCCTCCCCAGCCAATCAACCCAGTCTATGCGTCCCAGTCTGTTTGGCCCAGTCCATTTGCCCCAGTCTGTTTGGCCCAATTCCCGAGCCGCGCCCCAGCTTGGGCCGCCCCCGGGCCTCTGCGCCGCTCAGCGCACCGGAAATGATGCGCCCTTATCGCTTCGCGGGCTATGGCGTCAGTTTAGCCGATCCGCCCTGGTCCGGGCCAGGGGAGGCGGCGGGGCCGAACTGGCGGCCTGCCTCGATGCCGAGGCCGAGGCCCACGCTGTTGAACTTTTCGCCCTCGACGATGGCGGGACTTTGGAAGTCTTTGCACAGGGCGGCGCGGATGGCGGGGACGGCGGTGGAGCCGCCGGTGAGAAATACGGAGGAAATCGTATCCCTGTCGATACCCGACGCGGTGAGGCAGGCGGAGACGGCATCCTGAATGGCGCCGGTTTCCCGTTCGATGGACTGGTTGAAGGCGGAAAGACTGGCGGGCACGGCTAGATCCGGTTCACCGGTGAGGCGGCCGATCGGAATGGCCGTCTCGTTCGACTGGCCATCGGACAGAGTGATCTTGGCGTCTTCGACCATGCCCGCGAGGGCGTGACCGGATTGGGTCTCGATGATCCGGGCATAGCGGGCAAACCGCTCCCGCTCCACCGCAGTTGCCAGAATATCGGCCACCGTTGCGGTGAATTTGGGATTATAGAGAAAATGGATCTTGTGCCAGGTGGCCAGATCCGAAAAGACCGAGAGCGGAATATCCGCCTTGGGTTTGCGGGTGAACGGATCAATGACGCCGGTGCCCATGCCCAGATGGGGCATCACTTCCGCGAGGCTCAGGCGCTTGTCGAGATCGGTGCCACCGACCCGCACGCCGGTATTGGCCAGGATCCGTCCGGACTCGTCCGTGCTGTTGCGCCGGTTTCCAGGATCGTTGCCCGGTGGATGGAGGTGGATGACGGAAAAGTCCGACGTGCCGCCGCCGATATCGGCGATGAAGGCCAGTTCGTCCTGTTTCAGGGTGCTTTCATAGGCGAGTGCGGCGGCCACCGGTTCGAATTGAAAGCGCACCTGTGAGAAACCGGCCCGGCGGGCCACCTGTTCCAGCTTCGCCTGGGCCTGGGCATCCGTATCGGGATCATGATCGGCGAAATGGACCGGGCGCCCCATGACCACCGCATCCAGGGTCCGTCCCGCGTGGGTTTCCGCCTTGTCCTTCAGATAGGTGATGAACCCGGTCAGCAGATCCTCGAAGGACACCCGCTCCCGGCCCAGTTGGGTCGTTTCCGAAAACAGGCTGGTGCCCAGAATGCTTTTGAGGGCGCGCATGAACCGTCCCTCATAGCCGTCCAGAAACCTTTGAATGGCTTGGCGTCCGTAGACAATGCGCTGGTCCGCCAGATCGAAAAAGATGGTGCTTGGGATGGTGGTGTTCGTGCCCTCAAGGGGCACCATGGTCACGGTGCCATCCGCGGCGATCACCGAAACGGTGGAATTGGACGTACCAAAATCGATCCCGCAATACATGGGCGGTTCCTCCAGATGCTGGCGGATTCAGGGTCGAAGCGGGTTTGAGGAAAAGGCCGGTTGCCCGGAGGCATGGTTGCCATGGCTCCGGATGATCGGGGCACGGAAGTTAGGTGGGCTGGAAAATCAAGTCAACACTCTATTCGGGGACAGGGGGCATTCCACTGCCAAAGGCTCCGGAAACGGTTGGCAAAGTTATCGAACCGACCTTGTCCCGGGGAACGGCTGCCTGATAGCTAATGTCTGAAGCCTGGAGGGGGGAGGCGGGACGAAGGCGGAGCGATCTGCATCACTCCGCCCACGGTATAAGGCGAATGCCGCTTACCGGTCGTCGGAGCCCAGAGCAAACCGTCCGGACAGGAACACCACCAGGAACACGGCCTCCACGGTCATGGGAAAGGTATCGCCTTCGAAGCGCCCGTCCAGAACAACGGTGAGCAGACGTCCGGCCAGAGCCAGACCGAAGAGCAGGATGGGCGCCGTCATCAACCGGCCGCGATTAAGGATCGCCGCAGCCAGACAGAAAATACCCGTGGTCGCGAAAAAGGCACCGAGATCCGCCCGGAGTGTCGCTGTGCCCAGCAGGTTCTGAGCGGTAACGCCGAGCTGGGCGGCGGGGCCGGTGGGGTCCATCCAGTACTGGCTGGCAATAAACAGCAGTAAGACGCCGCCAAGGCCGATCAGCCCGCGCAAGATCACCTGTATCATGGTCCATTCCTCTCATTGAGCCGCCCGTTCCGGCGCGGCATGACGGTCGTGTCATCTCGGTCCGGCATTGTGCCAAGGACCTTGCCCAAATTTCAAAGAATGATCCACCTGCGGGAGCGGTCGGCCTTCTTGCCCGTCGACAGACGGCAAGGCGCCCAATCCCCAATTCAAGGTCCGGCCCTGTCCAAGCAGGACGATACACCCCGTGCCCACCACCGGTTGGGGAGTGTTTCAAAGCATCATGATGGAAAGGACCGGTGTTGGTGAGGAAAAGGAAAGGCCGGGCGCGCTGGTGGCCATGGTCGTCTGAAGGAAAGGTGGCGTCTGGCCAGGACCAGACCTTGCGGCTAGGCTTGCCGCCGGTGGATTGTGCCCTGACGTGGTTCGGGCGCGTAATGACTGCATGGCGCAAGGCAGGAAGGGAGGACATGACATGGGACGGGCTTCAAAACGCATCCTGACGGCGGGGGCGGGCGCCCTGAGCCTCAATCTCGGACTTCTCGGGTTTGGATTTGGGGGCGCGCGTAAACTGAGAGTCGGTACCGTGGTGGCGGTTCTGACAGCAGGCCTCGCCATGACCGGGGCGTCTGATCCTGCCATGTCGGCGGAGGCCGCCGGGGACGGCTCCCATGCCCACAAGCCCTCCGCCGGATCGAAGCGGGTCAGTGTTCCGGACTATGCGGACAATTTCCGCCTGATCGACCATCAAGGCGCGTCCCACGAACTGCATTACACGAAGGATGCGCCGGCCATTGTGCTGATGACCCAGGGCAATGGCTGCCCCATCGTGCGGGCCGCCATGCCCGATTATCACGCGGTCCGGGATCAGTATGCGGACCAGGGCGTGGTGTTCTATATGCTCAATTCCAATCTTCAGGACACCCGGGACACAGTGGCCCAGGAGGCGTCCGAATATGGCATTGACGTTCCCGTGCTGATCGATGAGACCCAGCTGATCGGCGAGGCCCTTGGGGTGACGCGCACGGCGGAAATCTTCGTCATCGACCCGGCCCAGGGTTTCAAGATCGTCTATCACGGGCCGATCAACAATCGCCATTCCTATGAGCGCCAGCGGGCCGAGGCGAGCGAGACCTATCTCAAGGATGTGCTCGACCAGATGCTGGCCGGTGAAGACATCACCGTTCAGGCGCCGTCCACCATTCCCGGCTGCCTGATCAATTTCCCCGACCGGGACAACCGGGCCTGGCACACGGCCATTTCCTATGCGGATGATGTGGCGCCGATCCTGTTGGAAAACTGCGCCCGCTGCCACCAGCCCGGCGGCATCGGCCCCTGGGCCATGACCAGTTACGACGTGGTCCGGGGCTGGGCGCCGATGATGCGCGAAGTGATCCGTACCAAGCGGATGCCGCCCTGGCACGCGGATCCCCATATCGGCAGCTTTGAGGGGGACCGCTCCCTCACCAAGGAAGAAACCAAGACCCTGGTGCATTGGATCGAGGCGGGCGCTCCCCGGGGCGAAGGGCCTGATCCCCTGGAGACCGCCGACCTGGAAGCACCCGACTGGCCCCTGGGTGAGCCGGACCTGATCCTCGACATCCCCGCCTACACGGTTCCGGCCACGGGCATTGTGGATTATGTCCATCCGATTGTGGAAAATCCGCTAACGGAGGACAAGTGGCTGCGGGCGACCACCTACAAGGCCGGGGCACGGGAAGTGGTCCACCACATTCTGAGCGGCTACATGTCGGAAGTGCCTGAAGACCGCAAGGGCTGGACCAGCCGGTGGGAGTTCTCCACGGGCGGTTACGCGGTCGGCGCGGAAAGCAACGACCACGGCGCGGATGCGGGCGTGCCGTTTCCGGCGGGCGGTGCCATCGGGCTTCAGGTGCACTACACACCGGCGGGCAAGGAAATGACCGACCGGTCCCAGGTCGGCCTCTATTTCCATGATCAAAAGCCCACCTACATGAACCGGACCACGGTCATTCTGGATGCCTCCATCGTGATCGAGCCCCATGAAAGCCGCCATGAAGAAGTGGCCTACATGGAGTTCCCCCACGATGCCATCCTGATCCAGGCCTTCCCTCATGCCCACTACCGGGGCCATGCCTCCAAGCTGACCTTGCGGACCCCGGACGGTGAGGACCGGGTGCTGCTGTCCCTGCCCAAATACGATTTCAACTGGCAGCGGGGCTACGTCTTCGAGGAGCCGGTGGAGATCCCCGCCGGGTCCAAGCTCATCGCCCATTACCTCTATGACAATTCAGACCTGAACTTCGCCAATCCGGATCCGTCGGTCGAGGTTACCTGGGGTGAGCAGTCCCACGAGGAAATGCTGTACACTGCCCTGATCTACCGATGGAAAGGGGAGACTACGGACAATCTTCTGGAAGATCAGACCAGGGAATTGCGCAAGCATCGCCTCTTTGCATCCATGGACGACAATATCGACGGCATGCTCCAGGAGGCGGAGTTCCGGGGGCTGGTCGGTGCCCGGATGAAACCCATGTTCGCCATGATGGACGCCAATGGCGATGGGGGCGTCGACCGGGACGAGTTCGCCGCTGCCCGCAAAGAGATGCGCCGGCGCCGCAATCGCTGATCCCCGCTGCATATCATCAGACAGCATATCATCTGATGGCACATCGTAATGTAACGGAAACGGGAGGGCCTTGGCTCTCCCGTTTTCTTCTGGGCTTTAAGCGTCTTGATCGCACTCCAATGTCCATGGATTTGCCAATTCCACGACTCTCCACAGCACGGTGAAGAGTGGCATAGTGGAGCGAATGCATTCGACAGATTGCAGGGTCGAGGGGCTCCTGGACTCTGAGAGGCGGGGCATGGGGAGGCGGGGC
>CAZLPU010000036.1:0-48508 GCA_964561475.1 uncultured Alphaproteobacteria bacterium | reverse complement strand
TCCGCAAGCGCGACCGCGCGCCGGCCGGTCAGGCCGCCCCGCCGGAGCGTTGGGCGAAGCCCATCAAGCGTGAGGCAAAAGAATTGGAGCGGGCGGCGGGAATCGAACCCGCGTCTCTAGCTTGGAAGGCTAGGGTAATAGCCATTATACGACGCCCGCAGCGCGTGGATGGATCCCTCTGTTACCCGATCCTGGGGTTGGGCCGCAAGCCCTGATAAGGATGGGGCGATACCGGCATGAGCCTGGACCGGCCGAGCGCTGGCCCGGTAGCGAAGAGAGAACACCAGAATGGCGGACGATGAGCACCTGCCCCTGACCGACTTCATAACCTATCCGGAGACCGAAATGGCCGCCCGGGCCCGGGTGTTTCATGAGGAAATCAGGCGGCGTCACTCGGTGCGGGCGTTTTCCGACCGTCCCGTGCCCCAGGGCATCATCGACGACTGTCTGCGGGCAGCGGCGACGGCCCCCAGCGGGGCCAACCACCAGCCCTGGCATTTTGCGGTGATCGGCAGTGCGGGGGTCAAACGGCAGATCCGGGAAGCGGCGGAGGCGGAAGAACAGGCCTTTTACAGCGGCAAGGCCGGGGCCGACTGGCTGAATGCGCTCAAGCCCCTGGGGACCGATGCCAGCAAGCCCTATCTCGAACATGCCCCCTGGCTGATCGCCATTTTCGCCCAGCGCCGGGGCGGCGTGCGGGACGGAGACGACCGGAAGAACTACTACATCGCCGAATCCGTCGGGATCGCCACCGGCTTCCTGATCGCAGCCCTCCACCATGCGGGTCTGGCCACCCTCACCCACACGCCCGCGCCGATGACATTCCTGACCCACATCTGCCAGAGGCCGGAGACCGAAAAGCCGTTCCTGCTTCTGGTCACCGGTTATCCGGCCCCGGAGGCCACCGTCCCCGCCCATGCGCTCATCAAGAAGCCCTTGGACGCCATCACGACCTACCTGTAGGCCGCAAGCCTTGCGGACAGCCGGATCACATGACGCCGAAAGCCAGCATGGCATCGGCGACCTTGCGGAACCCGGCGATGGTGGCCCCCTTGTTGTAATCGACCCCTTGGTCGCCGTCCGCTCCGTAGGCGACACATTGCCCGTGGATTGCGGTCATGATCTCTTCCAGGGACTGGCACAATTCATCATTGGTCATGGGTTTGCGTTGGGCGTTCTGGCTCATCTCCAGGCCGGAAATGGCCACGCCGCCCGCGTTGGCCGCCTTGGCCGGGCCGAACAGCACACCGGCGGCTTTGAACGCAGCCACCGCCTCGGGCGTTGAAGGCATATTGGCCCCCTCGCCCACGCAGCGCACCCCCTGGTCGATCAGGCATTTCGCGTCCTCCACGTCCAGTTCATTCTGAGTGGCGCAGGGCAAGGCCACATCGCATTTGACGCCCCAGGGCTTCTTGCCGGCATGCCATGTGCCGCCAAACTCGGATGTGTAATCCTCAAGGCTGGCGCCCCGCTTGGCTTTGTGTTTTTGCACCCAGGCCACTTTCTCCTCGGTCAGACCATCGGGATCGTGAATGGTTCCCCTGGAGTCCGACAAGGTGACGACTTTCGCGCCCCGCTGAATGGCCCGCTCCGCTGCGAAGCCCGCCACATTACCGCTGCCGGAAATGGCCACCGTCTTGCCCTCCAGCGCCTCGTCATGATGCGAGAGCATGGTGCGCACGAACGCCACCAGCCCATAACCCGTTGCTTCCGGACGCAGAAAGGTGCCGCCGAAATGCTGGGCCTTGCCGGTGATCACCCCGTTGAACCGGTTGTTGATCCGCTTATAGGCCCCGAAGAGATAGCCGATCTCCCGTCCGCCTACATTGATGTCCCCGGCAGGAATATCCGTATCCTCACCGATATGGCGCTGAAGCTCGGTCATGAAGCCATGGCAGAACCGCATGATCTCCCGGTCGGACCGTCCGGCCGGGTTGAAATCCGCTCCGCCCTTCCCGGCTCCCAGGGGCAGGCCCGTGAGGGCGTTCTTGAAGATCTGCTCGTAGCCCAGGAATTTCAGCACATCCAGGGTCAGGTCCTCGCGAAAGCGCAAGCCGCCCTTGTAAGGGCCAATGGCACTGGAGAACTGAACCCGCGCGCCCCGGTTGATATGCACCGCACCCTGATCGTCCTCCCAGACCACCCGGAAAGTGACCACCCGGTCCGGTTCGGTCAGCCGCTCCAGGATCCGTGCGTCCCGGTAGTCCGGGTTGGCGGCGGCGAAGGGGACCAGAATCTCGGCACTTTCCCGCACGGATTGGAGGAAGTTGGTCTCTCCAGGGTTGCGGTCCGCTACCCACTCCATGAAGCCGTCCACATCCGTGGCGGTTCCTGCGCCGGCAGTATCGATTTTCAGCATGGGTCTGTGTCCGTCATGAGTTTGGAGGAGTGATGGCTTTATCCCTTGGGGGTTATCCCTGGGGGGTTATCCCTGGGGGGTTATCCCTGGGGGGTTATCCATCGGAAACTTCGTGGCACCAGACATGGGGCGCCCTCACGAAACCGGGAGAGGCGCCCACGAAACTGTCATCGAGGGCCGCCACACCGGATGCAGGTTTTCTCCGCAGGTTGTTGGGCAGGTTGTTGGCCAGGTTGCTGGGCAGGTTTCTGGGCAGGTTTCTGGAGCGGCAGACTGCGTTGAGCAGTTGGAAATCTCTGCCCATTGGGCTCTACTATACCTATGACACAAGAAACCGAACGCTTGCCCCTGAGGCAGATCCTCGCATTCTCCTCGGTAGGCATTGCCATCGCCGCCATCGGGCTGCCCTTCGCAGTTTACATGCCCCGTTACTATGCGGGCGATCTGGGCATGGGCCTGGAGCTGACCGGGCTCATTTTCATGGCCCTGCGGTTCTGGGACATCATCACGGATCCGGTGATGGGGTATCTTGTGGACCGGCATCCTTCCCGCTGGGGCAGGGTGAAACACTGGCTGGCCCTCAGCGTTCCCCTGCTGATGATCGCGGCCTTCTTCCTTTATTTCCCCGGCCTGTTCTACAGCGCGGAAAACCCGGTTCATCCGCTTTATCTGGCGGGCTGGCTGGCGCTCTTTTATGTGGGCTTCACCCTGTTGCAGACGCCCCACCAGGCCTGGGCTCCGTCCCTGGCGCGCAGTTATGACGAGCGCTCGAGGCTGTTTCAGTGGCGGGAAGTGTTCAGCATCGGCGCGCTCCTTGTCCTGCTCATCCTGCCGGATCTGGTCTCCCGGTTCACTGCCCTGGACCGGGGCCAGCAGATCATGATCATGGGGGTGATCTTTATGATCTCCCTGCCCCTTACCATCACCCTGGCCCTGACCCTGGTGCCGGACCACACCAAGGGCCAGCCCCGGGGGGAGCTGTCGGATTTCACCTGGCCGAGCCTAAAGGCCGCGTTCAATAACGGGCCGCTCTGGCGCGTGGTGATCATCGAGGTCTGCGTGGGAATCGCCATTGCCAGCACGGCGGCCACTTATCTGTTCGCGGCGGAATGGGGTTTCGGCGTGGTGGCGGGGGCCGGCACGGTGCTGATGCTGTTTTTCATTTCCGGGTTCTGCGCCATACCCTTCTGGATGTGGCTGTCGCGCAAGACCCAGAAACATACGGCCGTTGCCGTGATCTGCGCCTTCGCGGCCGTGGCCTATATCGCCTATTTCCCGCTGTCCAACCAGGGCGGGTTCACCATGCTCATGTCCGGGGCCATTTTGTCGGGCCTTGCTTTCGGCTCGCCCATGGTGCTGGTGCGCTCCATGATGGCGGATCTGGTGGAACGGGAACTGCTGCGCTCCCACAAAAACCGCACGGGCCTGTTCTCGGCGATGATGACAAGCGCTTACAAGACTGGCGCGAGTCTGGCCGTGGGCATTCCCTTTGTCCTGCTGGGGAGTGTGGTGGGCTTCGATCCCGCCGGGGAGAACTCTCCCGAAGCGGTCCGTGGCCTGATGCTCACCTTTGTGGGCGTCCCAGCGGCCGCCTATGTGATCGCTGCCATTGCCGCCTGGGGTTACCCGGTCACACGGGAGGAACAGGCCCGGGTCAGCCAGGAACTGGCCGAACTGCGCCGACAGAAGGCCGGATCCTGAGCGTCAGCATCAGGATGCGGCCCCGGGAGCGCTAGCCGAAGAAGGCATTCCCGGCGGAAAAGGCCTTCCGGGCGGAAAAGCGCGCACACTTTTCCTGACCGGGAAAAAAGAGCGGCGAGACCATGCCATGGGCCGTACCATGACCATTGAACCCGCCGCTCTGCGCACGATTAGGGCATGAGGCGTTTAATCCGCATCATGCTCAAGGCCGCGACTGCGGTCCGGCGCCACTGTGCCGCCCTCGCGGAGGCGCCTCGCGCCGTGAGCGAAAAAACGAGAGCGGCGGCCACCCTGTCTAAAGGTGATCGTGATTCTGCGCCCGTTGCTTTAACCGCGATTACGCCTCGCCGGTGACCTCAGCCCACTCGCACGGGGCATCCAACGCCTGCTCATAGGCCTGCTTGGCCAGAGCCTGATCCGTTTCGTTCAGCTTTTCCCAGATCTTGGACGCTCTTTCCGCTGCGTTGTCTTCACCACGGTCGGCGGCGAGCTGCAGCCAGGCCCAGGCAACGGGCAGGTTCTTGCTCGTGCCCGCAATGCCCTGGGCCACTCTCCGGCTCACGCGCACACCGTCGATCACGTCGCCGGAATAGATCTTGCCGAGTTTCAGCATGGCCGGCGCATAATCCTGTTCCGCAGCACGGCACAACCACTCAACGGATGTTTTCGTGTTGTAAAGCCCCGATCCTTCGTGCACGGAGCAGCAATAGGCGTTTCCGACCTTGTACTGAGCTTCGGCGTCACCCGCCTTGGCCTCTTTGAGATTGCGCGAAATGATAACCTCGGACTTCGTGGCTTGCGCCCCTTCCACGGCCACCGCAGCACAGCCCGACACGGCCACGGATGCACCGGCGGCGAAAAGAAGAGCCTTCAGGCGAGCATTGAACATCGACATTTCCCTCTCTGAATGAACATGATCGCACAATGATCACGACCATGACTGTGCATGGGCGCCTGCCGGGTCCGGCAAGGTCGCAGTATGGGTGTGGAGGGGGCAAACCGTTGTGTCAACCGCTGATGATGCGTTCTTATGATAACGCGGTCGGTGGCGTGATCTTGAGGTGAGGGACCGGCCGTCAACGCCACTATGACACGGGCGCACTGGGGCGCCGGGCCATGACAGTCCGGTGTCCGTCATGGCCCCACTCCATGGCTCACAGCCGCTGCCACCATCATGGCAGAGGCCGGGACAGGGATCAGCGCGCCGCACCCCGCTTGCGGAACAGCAGCACGTAAACAAACCGCACAAACAATCCCAGAAGCAGCAATGCCACAATCGCGCCCACGATCAGGGCGACGAGGTTGCGCTCGATCAGAACCTGAAGAATGTTCGAGACCACCTGGGTGGTGGCGTTGTAGCCCGGCGGGGGGGCCAGAACGCCGACACGGGCTGCATAGGCATCATATTCAGCCCGGAGATCGGCAAACACATCCGGCAGGGTCTCGGCAAGGTCGGTGGTTTCGCCCGGATCTTCGGCGAGGTTGAACAGCCGCCATTGCCCGTCACCATACGGGGCGAGGTTCCGCACGACCTTGTAGTCCCCTTTGTACAGGGCCGCATTTCCCGACACCTCGATGCCGATGGCCTTGTCCGGCCCATGCACCCTCTCCGCCTCGCCGGACAGGACCGGCATGAGGCTCACCCCATCCATGGTCACACTGCCCTCCGGCGCGGGACCGGCCCCGGCAAGATCGAGAATGGTGGGGGCGACATCGGTGACAACGGCCATGGCGTCCACGCGCTTGGCCCCGCCAACCGCCGGACCCGCCATGATCAGAGGCGCACGCAAGCCGCCTTCCGATGCATAGAACTTGAACAGGGAACTGGGGGTCGCGGCGGCGCTGGCAAATTCCGGGCCGATGAAGCCGTAACTGCCCTTCTCGCCGATCCCTTCAAGATCCCGGTGGTAGCCGTTGCTGGCCAGCCACCAGGACAGGGTGGGATTGTCCCCGTCGGTCGGTTCCGGACCGTTGTCGGACGTGACGATGAACACGGTGTTTTCCAGGAGACCTTCCTGGGCCAGATGCGCCATGAACCGGCCGATATGATCGTCCATGGCCTCCAGCATACCGGCATTGGCTGCCATGCGGGCGGCAAAGAGTTCTTTCTGCTCCGCCGTCAGATCATCCCAGTCCCGCATGGACTCATGGAACGGGGGCTGGACTGCACCGGGCTGGACGAGGCCCAGGGCTTGCGCCTGTTCCCAGCGTCTCGCCTTGACTGCATCCCAGCCGTCCGCATAGGTCTCGAGATAGTTGGCGGTGTATTCGGCGGGCGCCTGAACGGGAATATGGACAGCGAGGAACGACAGAAATGCCAGAAACGGATCATCCTTGGGCGTTTCATCAAGATACTCGATCATCTTGTCCACAATGAACTCGGATGAGTAGAAATTCTCCGGGAGGTCCACTGCCTTGCCGTCCTCGAACCAGGGCGCCTCGGCATAGTAGGGCATGTAGGACTTGTCTTCCCAATTGTCCGCACCGGATGCATCCAGGGCATAGGACCGGTCGAACCCATGATCGTTGGGCAGGTCTCCCGGGCCGCTGCCCAGATGCCATTTGCCGGTCAGCAGGGTGCGGTAGCCTTCGGGTTTCAACCGGCTCGCCACGGTCAGCACGCCGGGCTCCAGGCTCATGGAATAGCCCGGCTTGCCCTTATGCTCCGGCGGGAGCACTTCCGGGATGGTCGCCAGACCGGTTCGGTGATTGTCGACCCCGGTGAGCAGCATGGCCCGGGAGGGCGCGCACATGGGCGAGGTCCGGAACTGGGTGAACATGGCCCCCCGTTCGGCCAGCGCATCGATATGGGGCGTGCGGGCTTCACCGCCATAGACCCCCAGATCCATCAAGGCCGCGTCATCAATCAGGATGATGACGAAATTGGGCTTGGCCCTGTCTTGGGCCCCGTCTTGGGCCCCGTCTTGCACCCCGTCTTGGGCCCCATCTTCAGACCCGGCCTGGGCCTCCACTTGGCCCCCAACTGAGGCATCCTCTAGGGTATCCGCTTGAGCGTCAGGTTGAGCCCAGGCCCCACTCCCTGACGCCAGAATGACGACGGCTGAAACCAGGGCACCAAGGACACGCGAACCGGTCGGCCTGCCCCTCAAAATCGTGCCCGCACCACGGACCACAAGTCTACCGAGAACCCCGACCATCCGCCTTCTCCAACCGAATTCAAAACATTGCACCACACAGGCCATTGCATCACACGGGACAGACGACCAAATCCACCGCCGTCTGCCTCTTTCCGGGACCAAAGCCCATCATTCCAAAGCACGATACCCTGCTGATGAGTTTAATGGGAACTATTACCCAATTCTCCTGATCAGCATAGTCAGGGCCATCGACCCAGCCACGGGCGGCCAACCGCGTTCAGCCCCAGCCCGAGGGCCACCGCTTACCCGGTTGAAACCCTTCCTGCCTTAGCGTCCCGAATGGAAGGGGTTCGGGACATGGACAAGACCGGTTCAGGGGGAGATCTCGGCGCGGATCCGGGAATCCTCGGCGATCATCTGGCGCGCAAGCAGCGCCTGCTCAGCCGTGTGGCCTTCTCCTTTGCAATCATCCTTGCCACCTATCTCGCGATTGTCAGTTACCTGCTGCCGGGCCTGACACCGGCCAAGGTCCTCGGACTGATCACCCTGGCCATTGTCGCCGTTGCCGGTTGGGCGGCCCGTTATCCGGGCTGGTTCCACCCATCGGCCATGACGGTGGTTGTCACCACGATTGTGGCCGGGTTCGGCGCCAGCCTGTCCAATGGCGGCCTTGAGGGATATGTCACCCCCATATTGATCACCGCACCGATCATATCGGCCCTGTTTCTGGGACACCGGGCGACCATGGTGACCGCCGTCGCGGTCATTTTCACCCTCGGCCTGCTCGTCGTGTTCGGACATCTGGATCTCGTGAAACCCACCGCCTATCCGCCCGGGGCCACCACCATTGCGGCCTTTGTCCTGCTGGCCGCGGCAGCCCTTCTGTGCGCGGCAGGTGTCGCCCATTTCGTCGAAGACTCCGAACGCCTTGTCTCCTCGCTGGTGGGCACCCAGAATGATCTGATCGCCATGGCCAAACGGCTTGAAACTGCGGCCTACCACGACCCCCTCACCGGCCTTGCCAACCGGAAAAAGCTGAACCAACACCTCGACCATCTGCTCTCTGACGGGACCATGTTCGATGAGCGGATTTGTGTCATCCACGTGGATCTCGACAAGTTCAAGGAGGTCAACGACGAGCTCGGCCATGCGGTGGGCGACGGGGTGTTGCGCAACACTGCCTGCATCATGCGGGAGCATTTCCGCTCCTCCGACCTGATCGCCCGGATCGGCGGTGATGAGTTCGTGATCGTGGCCGCCTTGCCCCGCCAGGATTCTCTTGTTGTCGCCCAGGGCCTGTGTGACAGGTTGATCGAACACCTCAAACAGCCGATCTCCGTGAACGGAGTGGAATGCCAGGTGGGCGCGAGCGCCGGCTATGTCTTCGCGGACAAGGGATGCAGCAGCGCGGAGACCCTGATCGCCAATGCCGATATTGCCCTTTACGACGCCAAACGCATGGGGCGCGGCCATGCCCGGCACTTCAATTCCCGGATGCGGGAAGGACTGGAACGTCGCCGCACCCTGATCACCAGCATCGAACAGGCCATCAGCCAGAACCGGGTGACCTGCCTTCTCCAGCCCCAGATCTGTCTGCGCACGGGACGGGTCTCGAAAGTGGAAGCCCTGGGGCGGATCCGCACCGTGGATGGCACCCTGCTTGCCCCGGATGTCTTTCTGGACCTGGCCGAAGAGATGGGCGTGGTGGATGTCTTCGACCAGATGGTCGTTCAGTGTGCCCTCCAATCCCTCAGCACTCTGCGCACAGGCGGCCATGACCTGCCCCAGATCTCGATCAATGCCTCCGCCAAATCCCTGCGCATGCCGGCCTATCTTGGGCGCCTGACCACCTTGATCCACAAAAGCGGCCTCCATAACGGCGATGTCACCGTCGAAGTCCTGGAAACGGTCCTGGTGGATGACGACAACGACCGGGCCGCCCAGACCATTCGTGGTCTGAAGGGCGCCGGACTCAGGGTGGTTCTGGATGATTTCGGGGTGGGTTACACCTCCATGGACGTTCTTGCGAAACTCCATTTCGATGGGATCAAGATCGACCGCTCCCTGATTACCGATCCCCACAATCCCCGGTCCATTCAGGTCCTGAAGGCCATTCGCGGTCTCGCCCGCGAACTGGAATTGACCACCGTGATCGAAGGGATCGAGGAAGCCGGCCAGCTTCACCTGGCCAAAACCCTCGGATACGACCACGCCCAGGGTTATGGCATTTGCAGGCCCATGGAACTGAACGGCCTGAAAGACTGGCTGGAGGCCTATGGCACGTCACCCGCCAACCATCTGCGGGGATCGGTGGAGGCCTATCTGGATGGCGTCAGAACGGCCCGGACCGCCTGACCCCTCACGAACCCGGCTGGCCGCCCTACCCCTTTCCGGGTCTGCTGGCCTCTGATGAATCACCCCGTCACCCCGGGTGAGCCGAGGCGCTCCCTCAGGATCTTCCGCAACACCACGGCGTTGTTATGGTCCGTGTCCCGCGCCGCATACACAAGGGTCACCGGCCCCCTACGGCACCGGCCCGCGAGGGCGTCCAGGAGCACGGCGGCCTCGGCGGACTGGTCCAGTTCCTCCCGGTACTGTCTTTCAAAATCCACCCAGCGGTCTGGGTCGTGGGCGAACCATTGGCGCAAGGCCGCACTGGGCGCTATGTCCCTCATCCAGTCATCGATCCGCGCGGCCTCACGGCTGAGGCCCCGGGGCCAGAGACGGTCCACCAGCACCCGCCTGCCATCCGTGGCGGACGGGTCCTCATAGACCCGCTTGACGGCGATACCGCCCTCCGTATCAGGAGCATGTGAGACTGCCATGATCCTTCTCCTTCACCGCTGTACTCCTGCACCATCAGCCTCGCTCACCGGCGCCCCCCGGTTCAGACCAGGAGCCGGCTCTCCACATCTGCAAGCATGCTGGCTGTCAAGCCCACGGGCCCCGCAAGAAACGCCTCGATGGAGCCGTATTCCGCGTGGATCAGGTCAAGAAAGGTCTCGATATAGGCCAACTCCACGGTGAAGACCGGGATCAGGGCGTCGGCGGACCAATCACCGAGTGCGGACACGTCAATGACCTGGGGAATCCGGTCCCGAATCGTGGCGTCCTGATAAACCTCCTGGCTCAGAAGAAAGTCGCTGATGATGTCGTCACGGGACACCCCGGCAAGGCCCTGGATCAGGGCACAGACCGCACCGGTCCGGTCCTTGCCGCCGCTGCAATGCACGATCATGGGATAGGCCGAAGGGGCAGCCAGGGTCTGGAAAATCACCCGGTAGGCCTCAAGGGCCGTAGGCTGACGGACGAAATCTCGATAGAGGTCGATCATGATCTCCCGGGTTCTCGCCGCATCCAGACGGGCCTCGGGATCCGCCAGAACCCGCTCCAGGGTGTTCGGTCCCCCGTCATCGTGAAGAAGCGGCGCATGGACGATTGCCGGGCGCTCGCCCCGCTGCGCCGCCCAATCCGGCCCCCAGTCCGCCCGGGTCGGCGCGGCGCCGATTTCACTGGACCGGCGCAGATCGAAGATCACCCTCGGGCCAAGCCCGGTCAGGACGGTCAGATCCTCCGTGGTCAGCTCCGACAGCCGGGCCGACCGGAAGAGCTGTCCGGTCTTCATCCGCACCCCGCCCTTTGCCGGATAGCCCCCGAAATCACGGAAATTGTGCGCGCCCGCCAGGGCATGCCGGGTCCGCCGGTCCATCCTGTCTTTATACGCATCACTCATAGACTGTTCCCCTGTGCAAAATGAAAGATCCGACTTTCTTCACGTCAGCCAGTCCGCAGGTTCCTCCGGAATCCAGCCCAAAGCCAGGAGGGAATCGCCCCTGTCCCGGTTCACCGGCTGAAAAAGGCTTTTCTCTTCCGCGCTCGCCTCATAAGTCAGCCGCGGATAACCGATCGGCGCCCCGGAGCCGATGACGACGCCATTCTCCGTATCCACGGCAACACCGTATAGATCCGCGATCGCCACCAGCATTTCCCTGTGCCATTGGGAAAGGACCCGACCGGCTGTCGGAATAACTCCGCGGGCGGAACGCACGGCAGTGCGGTAGGTGATCGGGTGGGCCATGCGCCCGCAAAACACAAACCGGTCCGCACCGCTCAGCACACCATTGGCATTCAGTGCGGCAAGGGCCAGGGCCGTGAAAAGCCCTTGCTGGCGCACATCCGGATGAATGCAGCCGATTCCCGCCATGGCCACCGGGATCAGGCCGGGCATTCTGGGGAGTGCCGCCATCCTGCTGTCCCCGACGGCAAATCCCGCCAGCATCCTGGCCCGGGGGCCGTCCACTTCACCCACCGCGATCCATCCCAACTTTTCGATCGACGCCAGCAGATAAGCGTGGTTTGCCCGGTCATAGGTCAGGTCGAAAAGCGCCAGGATCTGGTCTTCAAGGGCAGCAGGCAGACTGGCGGCCTCGTAGACGGCAATGGAGGGCTGGCTGTCGGTCATGGGCAGTATCCTGGATTGGCGCGCATCGAGCTCCTGTGCATACGGAGCACCCTACACGACCGGCGTGTGCGCCCAAAAGAAAAACGCGGTGGCCGATCACAGCCCCCTTCGCCCCGAACGTGCTCCCCGAACCTGCAACATGGACCAAGATCACGCTTTCCGCCCCGCCCCCGGCATGGTTACATGACAAAGGCCCTGGTTGCCCATCGAACAACCGGCCTTGCTTTGATGGAAAGGCCCGCCCATGACCCATGACTACCTTCCGGATCCGCGCAATGGCTCGATCCTGATCGACGTGAACGGAACGCTCTATCCGAGGGCGGAAGCGGTGATCTCCGTGTTCGACTCGGGCTTCATGCTGGGAGACGGTATCTGGGAGGGCATTCGTCTGCACAAGGGCGTTCTCGCTTTTCTCGACCGGCACCTGGACCGTCTGTACACGGGTGCGAGAACCCTCGATTTCCAGATGACCGTGGACCCGGAGGCCCTCACCGCACGGCTTTATGCCTGCCTTGAGGCCAACGGTATGAGCGACGGTGTCCACGTCCGGCTGATGGTGACAAGGGGCAATCGGTCCACACCCTATCAGAACCCGAATGTAACCATCACCCCACCGAACATCGTCATCATTCCGGAATACAAGACACCGGTTGACAATCAGGACGGCCTGTCCCTGTTCACGGTTCATGTGCGGCGGGGCTATCCGGATGTGCAGGACCAGAAACTGAACTCCCATTCAAAACTGAACTGCATCATGGCCTGCATCCAGGCCAACAAGGCGGGGGCGGATGAAGCCCTGATGCTCGACCCCCACGGATTTGTGGCCACCTGCAACTCCACCCATTTTTTCATTGTCCGGAAAGGTGAATTATGGACCTCCACCGGTGAGTACTGCCTCGGCGGCATCACCCGCAGCGTGGTGCTGGATCTGGCCGGGGCAGACGGGATCACCACCCGGGAGACACGCTTCTCCCTCACCGATGTTTACGGGGCTGATGAAGCGTTTGTCACCGGCACTTTCGCGGGTTTGACACCTGTGCGCTCCGTAGACGGACGCCAGATCGGTGACGGGTCCGCGCGGCCGGTGATGATGCGCCTGCGGTCCCTTTACGAACACTGCATCGGACAGGAAACACGCGGATGGACCCCTTGAGACTGGCCATGTGGAGCGGCCCGCGCAACATTTCCACAACGATGATGCGCAGTTTTGAGAACCGTCGCGACTGCGCCGTGGTGGACGAACCCTTCTACGCTCATTTTCTGAAGGAGACCGGTGAGGACCATCCCATGGGAGCGGCGGTGATCGCCTCTCAGCCCACGGATTGGCGCGATGTGGTGCGCCGGCTGACCACGGACAATCCCGCTCCGGTCTTTTTCCAGAAACACATGTGCCACCACATCACCCGGACCATGGAACTGGACTGGCTCGCGGAGCTGGAGCACTTCTTCCTCATCCGCGACCCTGCCCGGATGATCCCGTCCTATGCGGAAAAAATGGAAACCATCAGCCTGGAGGCCCTGGGCCTGCCCCAGCAGCTCTTCCTCTTTGAACAGATTACAGAGCAAAAAGGCGCGCCGCCCCCGGTTCTGGATGCCCACGACATCCTGACGGATCCCCGAACTATGCTCAGTACACTGTGCGCCGCCTTGGCCATGCCCTTTGATGAGGCCATGCTGTCCTGGCCGTCCGGGCCCAGGAAAAGCGACGGCGTCTGGGGTCCTCACTGGTACAACGTGGTCAATACCTCCACAGGCTTCCGCCCGCCACCCGAGACCAGCCCGGAAATCCACCCGGACCACGCCCCTCTCCTTATCCAGGCCCGCCCGATATACGAGGCCCTATATCGCCACCGCCTGACGCCATGACAATGCCGCCATAACAAAGACGCCATCACAATGACCGCACGCTGATCGCCAAACGCTGATCGCCAGCCGGACCGCGGCGGCTCAATCGCCCCCCCGGGCCCGGTCGCCATCCGTCAGTATCAAGCTCAGCTGAACAGACCCTTGAGGGCGGAACCGAGGTTGCCCGCATTGGCCATCAGCTCTCCGCCCTGGCTTGCCTGATCCATCAATTGCGGCAAGGCAGCCTGGAGACCGGAGACCGCGTCAGGTTGGCTCAGACCCAGGGTCTGGGCAAAACCGTCGACCTTGGACTGCCCGAAGAGATCCATGATACTTTGGGCACTGATGGCTTCGTTCCCGCCGTCGCCCAGCCAGGATGCCGCCATGGTCATCAGCCCACTGCTGTTCATGCTGCCCAGAAGTCCACCCAGATCGACCTGGCCGTTCTGGCCGCCCAGAAGACCGGAAAGGGCCGAGACCACCGTCGAGACATCCAGTCCCTGGGCGGATGATCCGGCATTGTTCATGAAGGTGCCCGCAGCCATTGTCAGAAGTTGCTGCATGTCCATGGTGTTTCCTCTTCGTCAGGTCAGAACTGGGCTCAATAGGTCAGTTTGGGGTCGAGGTCCCTGGCCTGCTCCACCCATTTCGTGACCTGGGTTTCGGCGGGCACCTGACGGACCAGTTTCTTGGCCTCGTTCACTTCGACCATTTTCGCGTGGAGATTGGCCGCCACCCGCGTGCGCAATTCCTTGACCGTATCCACGCCCGCTGCTTCGAGCAGGTCGGAATATTCTTCGCCGACACCGGAAATGCGCATGAGATCGGCCATGTTGGCCCAACGCAGAATGCGCTTTTGCTCAATGTCGCATTTTCCGGCCATATCCGCGCGGCCCTTGGGATCCGCGCAGGCCTCCAGCAACTGATCCGTGGTCGTGATTCCGGCTGCACCCAACTTTTCGGCATAGACCGGCCCGATCCCCTCAATTTCTTCAATCTTGTAGGTCACGAGAACCCTCCTTTCCTCCACTGCAAACGCCCCCTTCGACCACCCGCCGAAGAGCCGCCACAAGCATAAGACAAATCTACCCAGGGGCAATACATCAGTGGAACGGGTTACAATGCCGTGCACCAGTCGAGTGCAAAGACACTCCTGCACCACTATGGCCTGCACCACTACGGAATGAATAACGAATATTGACTTCAGCGTAATCTCAAGGAGGGGCACTTCCTCAGACGACAGCTCTTCTTATGGTTGGAACTTCATGTTTATTTGGCAACAAAATCATTCCTGTGTGCAAGACACAAAAAATCCATGACAGCCCCCGATGTCCAGGGAACCGCCCACCATAGCCAACTGACATCTGCCTGAAAATCGTTGGTCGGAGCGGCGGGATTCGAACCCACGACCCCTACACCCCCAGTGTAGTGCGCTACCAGACTGCGCTACGCTCCGGCCGAGACCCGGCTTACTGACATGTTTTGGCGGCAGGTGCAAGCTGTTGTTCCCGAACCGCTCGCCACCGGGACAGGGGCCGGGCCGTCTTCGGGTCTCGATGATCATGCCTGCCTCCCCTATATCAACAGGGCCGGGCCGCATATCTAATGGCCCAGGCACGTCCATAACCCCCGCGACCCATCACGCCCAAGGGATTTCACGCCATGGCTGAGAGCCGGATATGAGCCAGACCAGACCCTCCATAACCGTCCAGGACGTCACTTGCGCTGGGACTGGCGCAGGGGCCGGCGATGGGGCCGGCAATGGGGATCTGGCGGCGGTTCAGGGCCTGTGCCGGGATTTCATGGCCTGGGTGCGGGAACGCTACGCGGACCGGCCCTGGCTGGTGGACTCCCACTATCCGCCGGAGAAATGGGAGACCCTTGTCCAATCCCTCCCCCATCTTCACGCGCCGCCTGGCGGTCTCATGCTGCTGTGCCGGATGGACGGCGCGCCTGCGGGCTGTGTCATGCTGAACAGGGCTGATCTCGATGGTGAGACAGGCAGTCCCGCCGGAGACGGCCAACCATGCGAGGGGGCATCCGAGAGGGCATGCGAGATGAAACGGCTGTTCGTGGCGGGCAAGGCACGGGGTCAGGGCATCGCCCGGCTGTTGTGTCGGACGCTGATCGGCCGTGCGCGAGACATCGGGTACCGGCGGATGGTTCTGGAAACGGGCGTTCTGCAGACCGAGGCCGTGTCCTTGTACGAAAGCCTGGGCTTTCGCCGGCGCGCGCCCTATCACGCGTTTCCCGATGCGGTTCACGAACAGATGGTGGTCATGGAACGCCTCCTGGCCGATCCCTGATCGAACGCTCCATAGAACGCCGAGCGCGCCGGTGGGACGCACGATGGCACCGGTGATCAGTCCGGAACGCTGCGGTCCACCTGGGGCAGGATCACGGACAATGGTGCGCCGCCCCTGTCGCTCTCCCCGGCCTCATCGCTGTCTCCGTCATCTGCGCTTTTGGTCCCGTATTCCGGCGCTTCCGGAAGACTGGAGCCCGGCACTTCGTCGCCCATCAGATCCGGGCGATGGCGCATATGGCGGAACTCGGCGATCTCGGCCTTCAGATTACAGAGCATTTCGAGAACACCGGCGAGTTTTTCCCGCTGGGCTTCATCGAGATCCGGACCGGCCGCATAAGGACTTTCGTTCTTGACCAGATTGAGGGGCAGGTCGCTGAAGGGCACCTGAATGCCTTCTTCATCATCCCCGTCCATCAAATCCCCGTCCATCATGCCCATGTCGGACCAGGGGCCGGCCGCCCCGCCATTCCTGGCCCGATCATTCGCAGACATGTCACCCGCACCAATGTCAGCACCGGCCGTATCCCCGCCGGACCGCTGCCCCTTCACCGTGCCGGGTGACATCAGGTCTTTCAGATCATTGTCCATGGCGCCGGGGGGAACCGGGTTCCCCTCCATGACCGGCCGGTATTCCGGAGACGGAACATGGTCGCCCCCTCCGGCCTCATCAGCCTGGGTCCCTTCCCGTCCGCGCAGAGACGGATCGCCACCCTGTGGGGTGCCGCCCCTGGCGCCGGCTGCCGCCGGACGCACCACAACGGCCACCAGGGAGCCCAGACTGCCGTCCCGCTCCGCCTGGACCACAGCGGCAGCACCGGTATGGGCAAAGATGAATTCAACGTCAGGCACGCTGAGGCCGTGATCATCCACCAGGCTTTGAATGGCCCGCACCAGAGCCACATCCTCGGGCCTGTAATAACGCCGACCCCCGCCCCGTTTCAGGGGCTGGATGTCCTTGAACCGGGTTTCCCAGAACCGCAGCACGTGCTGGGGTACGCCCACTTCCCGGGCCACATCGCTCAGACTGCGGAACCCGGAGGAGGACTTGCGGGCAGGCTGGTCCTGGCCATCCTCCCCGGATTGGGACCCTGACGGACTGTCCGTACGGGATCCGGCGGGTGGAGCGTCCTGGGTGGGCGGCGGTGTGTGCTCGGCCATCTGTGTGCCTCGTGAATCCGCTGTGCTCCCGGCAATCGTGTCCGGGGCGGTCATGTCTGGGTATTGCTCGGCTGGGAACCCGGGCTCACCTAGGAATCGGGGCTCACCTGGGAACCGGGGCTCAACGGGCACGCCGGGAGCGCGGTCTGGCGATGAAAGACCACCGCTTCTGGAGGCCGCGTAACCCGTGTCCTGGGGGCCGTGCCCGCCGAATGAATAGTCCGAATTGGGAGACTCAACCGGGGCTGGGGCATTTTCGGGGCCGGATGGCGCGGGATCAGCTTCGAACCGCTCGGCCCCTGGGTGTTCGGCCCCCAATGGTTCCGATCGGGGCATGCCGATCCGGGCGCCGGAAGGCCACTGGCCGGTCCCCGCGCCTCTTTCACCGCCCAGATCCGGTTCCTGATCCTTGCCCTCATTCTGGCGGATCTCCCCTGTCGAGACAGCGGCCGGTCCATCTTTCGGATCCCCGGAAGCTAAAGTCCCCGCTTCTGAAACCCTTGCTTCCGAAGGTGGGACGTCGTCGGCACGTTCTCCCCCAGCTTTGGGCAGCGGACCGACGGCCCCAGCGGTCCGCATATCCGGCGGTGCGGGCATTTCCTGTTCCGGGGTCAGCATCAGAACCGATGAGCCATCGTCCTGGCTCTCGTCAGTTCGACCCGCTTCAAGCCGGTCAGAGGGGATGGACCCGTCCTGAAGCCCGTTCTGCTCCATCTGACGGACCGGATTGCGCCGGCGCCGTCCCGGACCCTTCCAAAGTCCCTGGCCCGGTTGAGATCCTGCGGGCGGCTCGCTCGGGCCTGCGGACAGCACCTTGTCGACCTTGGCCCTCGTGTCATCCTCACCGGAGGGCATGGGCGGCGGCGGCTTCAGGAGGCTGGTCACCTCCAGGCCCGCTGCATCGTTTTTCTCGCCGTCCCCGGATTGGGGATTGTCCCCTGCTTGGGCATTGTCCGCGGCTTGGCCGGCCTCTTTCCCCTCGCCAGTGGCGGCGTCGCTGTCATGATCTGAATCGGCTGCGGGCGCTGAGGCCTTGCCGGAAGCGACGTTGCCGGGGCGCGCCTTCTGGTCCGTGCCGCCTGTTTCGGCTTGGTCTTGGCGTGCTCCACGGGTCAGGCGCTCCTTGACGGGATGCTCATCCCCGGTGCGCTCTTGCCCATCAGCCCCTGGCAGCTTGTCCTTGCTCATCAGCGATCATCACCCCTGGTCGACGTGCATTCCCGTATCGGCCCGCGAGCAAGGCCACACAAGGCCATCACCCGAACGAGATCGGCCCCTGGATCGAGACCGGTCCACCGCCCCTGCCGCGGCGATACCGCTTTAGAGCATGAGGCGTTTAATCCGCATCATGCTCAAGGCCGCGACTGCGGTCCGGCGCCACTGCGCCGCCCTCGCGGAGGCGCCTCGCGCCGTGAGCGAAAAAACGAGAGCGGCGGCCACCCTGTTTAAAGGTGATCGTGATTCTGCGCCCGCCGCTCTAAGCCCCCAGACTACGGGAAAACTGGATTGACGAGAAATCCGCACGATGCAAGCCGCGTTCCGCCCGGACCGCACGCTTCACCGCGCCCTGGTCTCTGGTGATGACCGGCATCCACGCTGCGATGGCAAGGCGCGTCTGGTCTCAATCCTCGCCCGCCTGATTGGCACGGGCCTTGTTGGGGTGGGCTTGGTCGGAATGAGCCTGATCGGGATGGTCCCGATCATGGTGCGCGTCGTTGATCTCGTCTTTCAGGACGTGGGAGGGCCGGAACACCACGACTCGGCGGGGCTCGATCATCACCTCTTCGCCGGTCTTGGGATTGCGTCCCACGCGGCTGTTTTTCTGGCGCACGCCGAAGGAGCCGAAGGAGGAAATTTTCACGCTCTCGCCACGCACGAGGGCAACGCTGATTTCTTCCAGAACGGATTCGACAAGCTGGGCCGCCTCGGTGCGGGACACCCCCACCTCCTCGTGCACCGCCTCGAACAGTTCCGCCCGTGTGACCGTCTTTTGCGTCATCTCACTCACCTCCGCTCTGCACCCCAAGGTAATTGTGACGCTGGCCCAGGGTCAATAAAAGCATCGATGGACCACAATTCAGGAGCGTACAGGCACAAAAGCTTTGCTCTCGGCGGGTATTACCAGCGCAGAAGCACCGATCCCCAGGTAAATCCGCCACCCATGGCTTCGAGCATGACCAGATCCCCCCGTTTGATCCGCCCGTCCTTGACCGCCACGTCAAGGGCCAGGGGCACGGACGCGGCGGAGGTATTGCCGTGAATATCAACGGTGGCGACCACCTTGGTCTCCGGGATCCCCAGCCGCTTGCCCGTGCCGTCCAGAATGCGCTTGTTGGCCTGGTGGGGGACGAACCAGTCCACATCCGCGAGCGCAATCCCCGCCTCATCCAGGCTTTGCTGGATCGCATCGGCAATATTCGTCACCGCATGACGGAAGACCTCCCGCCCGGCCATGCGCAAATGACCCACGGTTTTCGTGCTTGATGGTCCGCCGTCCACGTAAAGCAAATCTCCGTGGCGCCCGTCCGAGCGCAGGAAGGTTGTGAGTACCCCCCGGTCCGCCACGGTGCCGGTGCCTTCCCCCCGCTCCAACACCACCGCACCCGCCCCGTCGCCGAACAGCACGCAGGTGGTCCGGTCTTCCCAGTCCAGGATCCGGGAGAATGTCTCCGACCCAATAACCAGGGCGCGTTTGAATTGGTTCCCCGACCGCAACAGCCCATCGGCCACGGTCAGCGCGTAGACAAACCCGGTACACACGGCCTGGATGTCGAAGGCCGCGCCGTGGGTGATACCCAGGCGGGCCTGGACCGCGGTGGCGGTCGCCGGGAAAGTGTTGTCCGGAGTGGCGGTGGCCAGAACGATCAGATCAATATCGCCGGCAGACAGACCCGCATGGTCCAGAGCCGCCTCGGCGGCCTTCACCGCGAGATCCGCCGTCGTTTCCCCTTCGGCGGCGATATGGCGCTGGCGGATACCCGTGCGCTCGACGATCCACTCATCGCTGGTGTCGACGCATTGCGCGAGATCGCTGTTGGTCATGACCCGCTCGGGGAGATAGGCACCACAGCCGAGCACCACCGATCGCGTCATAGTCATGGAAGATCCGTCCCTCTGTCAGATGTTCTGACGTCAGCGTTGTCAGCCCCAAATGCGCCACTCTCAAGGGTCCCGGCCTCAAGAGGGCCAACCTCGGGGGTGCCGGCATTCAGGTCGTGGCGGGCGAGCACATCGGCTGCGCTGGCGATTTCTGAGGCGAACTGGCTCCGGCCCATATCCACCGCCAGGTCGATCGCACTGGCAAATCCCAGGGCATCGGCGCCCCCATGGCTTTTCACCACCACGCCCTTGAGACCGAGAAACACCCCACCCCCCGGCGGGTTCATTTTCGACCGCAGAGTTGAAAAGGCACCCATGGCAAAGAGCGCCCCGATTCGGGCGAAAAATGAACGGGAGATTGCACTGCGGAGATATTCCCGGATCTGACGGGCAGTCCCTTCCGCCGTTTTCAGGGCGACATTGCCGGTGAAACCGTCGGTGACCACCACATCGGTGACCCCAAGGCCGATATCATTGCCTTCCACGAACCCGTGATACTCCAGGGGCAGAAGCCGGGAGCGCAGCACCGCATCGGCGGCCCGGACGCTTTCCGTGCCTTTCAACTCCTCGGACCCCACATTCAAAAGGCCCACCGTGGGTTTGGGAATGCCCAGAACGGCCCGGGCATAGGCTTCCCCCATGATGGCGAAATCCAGAAGTTCCTTGTCAGTGCATTGGATATTGGCGCCCACGTCCAGGACGATGGTTTCCCCCCGCACCGTCGGCCAGATGGCCGCGATGGCCGGGCGGTTGATGTGATCCAGGGTGCGCAGTTGGAGCTTGGCCATGGCCATGAGGGCGCCGGTGTTGCCGGAGGAGACCGCGACCGCTGCCTCCCCGTTCTTCACCGCATCGATGGACAGCCACATGCTCGTCTGGCGGCCCCGCCGGGCGGCGGCGCTGGGCTTGTCGTCCATGGCCACACGGTCCGGGGCATGGCGAATCTCGCAGGCTGCCCGCACGGACGGATTGTCGTCCAGCAGAGGGGCCAGAACGGACTCATCACCGAAAAGGAGATAACGGACATCCGGATGGCGGATCAGGGCACGCTCGATCCCGGCGATTTCAACACCGGGCGCGTTGTCTCCCCCCATCGCGTCCACGGACACAACAAGCGCATTGGTCAAGCCGCGTCTCCCAAGACTGCCGCCCGGGACCACCCTTGAACCAGCGCAACGCTACTGGCCTGTGGCGGAACCGGCGCGGACCCAATTCCCTGGTCACGGCCAGACCAGCCCACATTCCGCCCCTGCTCGTCAAGACCAGCCCCCAGCCCTCAGACCACTTTAACGGGCTCTGACAGCCGGGGTGCGCCGCCCGGTGACGGTCGATATCTCGACCGCGCGGCGGGCAAGCGCCACGGTAAACAACCGCGGGGCAGAACGGACCAATCAGGAACACGGGCCCGATGACCACAGCCAAGGGGAACGCGACCGGCGGGGATCAGGCCGTCTTGGCCGGCTCCATGACCTCACGGTCGTTATAATAACCACAGGAAGCGCACACATGGTGCGGTCTTTTCAGTTCACCGCAATTGGGGCACTCGCCATAGGCCGGCGCGGAAAGCGCATCATGGGCGCGGCGCATATTGCGTTTGGATTGCGTCACCTTGCGCTTGGGGACAGCCATCGTTCAACTCCCAGTAAAGCAGGGGCAAATACCACCCGAAAGCAAGACAGGATCGGGGCCACAGGACCGAGGTCATGGGATCAGGGCCATGATGCGGTCCGGCCTGAAGCATTTGGCCGCCGCGCCCCCTGACCATCCCGCCTGAAGACCAGTTCAATCACAAGAAATAGGGCCAGAGCCCGCCCAGATCGCAGGATGGACCCTGGCCGAACCCTCTCGGCCACCCATCCCAACCCCACCAGCCCAGACCGATCACATGGGGACCGGAAAGCACTGGGGGACCGGAGAGAATGGGGGCACCAATACAGGGCCGACAAACGCGGAAAACAGCCGTTCCGTGCGGTTCCGTGTCTCGAAAGCGAGAGACCGTCACCACAGCACGCGCCGTTATCCTGTCGGACGAAGCCGGGACAATACCGTTTTCCGTGCGCCAGACAAGCCCTTACCGGGTCAAGTCTTACCGGACCCGCCCAGAACCCCTGAGTGAGGGTTCACCCGTCGCCGCCTTTCAGCTTGTCCTTGAGCGCGGCAAGGGACGCGAAGGGCTTGGCTTCATCGGGCAGAGCGCCTCCGGTATCGATCCCGCTTTCGGAAAGCATGGCGTCCAGGCTCACCCCGTCGGCCCGGGGATAGGCTGGGATGTGCACCGCCACGGTCTGGGCAATGATCTCGCCCAAGTCGATGACATCGCCGCTGTAGGCCTCCACATCCTCGGTATCGGCATCGTCTTCCGTCAGCTCCAGATCCTCACAGTCCTCCGCATCGCCACCGGGGACGAGGCGCAGGGCCAGGGACAGGGTCAAGTCCGTGCGCACCGGATCGAGGGTGATCGCGCAGGGCTGTTCCACCCGCACACGCACCGGCCCGGTGACCGAAATCGTGCCGCGATGGTCCAGGACCACTTCCAGATTTGCCGTCAGTTTGGGGAGCGCGGTCAGGTCGAAGCGCCGGGCCAGGGCCTCCCGCTCCGCTTCGGTGGTCTTGACCGCGACTTTCCGGGGTTCACGGACCTTGAGGTCGCCGATCATCACCGGCCGGGAAAGCTCTCCGCCCCTTTTCGAGTGATCGGTGTGGGCCGGTGTGTGGACCGGGGTGTGTGCCGGGTCAGCAGCCTTGGCGTCCTGGTCCGGTCTGCCATCCTCACCATTCATGCGGCGGCTCCCACAGCCTCCGGGCTGAGGAAGGTGACGCTGCCGGTGGTCAGGGCCTCATCGCTCACAGCCGCAAGGTGGCTGTCCTGAGCCCGGACATAGCGCGCCAAGTCCCTGGCCGCCGCGCCTGGCTCGGAGGCATCGGAACGCAGCACGTTGCGCTCTACCGCAATCGCCAGAGCATCGTCGCCGGAGGCATCGTCAAGGGCGCTGTCATAGGCGGCGATGCGCCCATAAAAGGCCTCGGACATGGCCCGGACCTTTTTGGCGATGGTCATGTCACCCACGCCCATTTCCCGAAGCGCATCATCCATGCTGGCAAAGAACGTGTCGAACAGGGCCTGGGACAAAGGGCGCAGTTCCTTGGCTTTCAGCCGACGCAACACAAGGATGGTGTGCAGGGCGATCATGTCGAACCGCCCGTCCACCCCATCGCTCACCCCCATATCCCGGTAGAACCGAGGATGACGGGCCTGGCTGACAATCGCGGCGTAGAGCGACGCGGCTGCCTTTTTTTCCGGACGGGGCGCAAACAGGCGCGACAACACCATGATCTCACTCTCTCTTATCAAAATTGGGTCATCCGGGCCCTTGGCCGGCACGCCCCCAACGCGGATCGGTTACACTCGGCTCAGGCGCGATGACCCTACCAATCAGGGGAGCCTTCGCGGCTGGACGCGACCCCGCTATACTCCGCGTCAGCGCGGGGTTCCATGCCTTAGTTTGCCCCGGTTGGCAGGTATCCTAACACTCTGGCATAAGAGATATAGGCACGCTGGCCGGTGAACCCACGGGACACGAATGCAGGACAGGCTGTCCGCAGGCACCCCTTGCCCGTCAAAGAGGGCGCCGGTCAAAAGGTCCAGGTTGAAAAGCATCGACCCGCAGAGACTGGGAACCGGTGCAGCCGGTCCGTCCGGGGTGATGGGCCGCAAGGGCATGCCAACTTAAGGGCAGGATCTTTTGGGGCCTTATCTTTTTGCGGAGCTTTTTGGGGCAGGGACGCCGTTCTCGCAGGAACGCACGAACGAGAGCAGGATGACAATGGGCGATCGCACGACCACTTCACACGAGACCGCAACCGGGAAACAGAAGACCCGCAACCGGCTTGGCCGCGGGGCAGCCATGGTGCTGATCGCCGGATTGCCGCTCCTGGGCGCCTGCTCCAACACGGTCATGCGCCCGATCATCAGCAAGCACGGCTATATTCCCGATGCGGAAAAAATCGCGGCCCTTGAGCCCGGCGTGACCACCAAGTCCGTGGCCCGGGCGACCTTGGGCACCCCGTCCAGCATGGCCACCTTCGACCAGGACACCTGGTACTACATCTCCTCCACCCAGGAATCTTTTGCGTTCCTGGACAAGGAAGTCACGGACCGGGAAGTGCTTGCGGTCCGGTTCGACAAGACCGGCCTGCTGTCCACGGTGGAGACCTACGGCATGGAAGACGGCAAGGTCATCAACTATGTCAGCCGCAAGACCCCCACCCGGGGCAAGGAGCTGACCTTCCTTGAACAGATGTTCGGCAATGTGGGCCGTGGCCTTCCCGGCGGCATCGGCGGCGACCAGGGCGGTCCCGGAGGCCCCGGGCGGTAAACCGCTCAGGTCACGCGCGACACCAGACAAGAAAAAACCCCCGCGCCATGATGAGCGCGGGGGTTTTTTCGTTGTCTCGTTCGCGAAGTCCCGATCGCGAACCGGTCAGTCTCACGGACCGGCGTGACGGCATTGTCAGAACCGTCTGCACTCGGAGCAATCAGCTGGCAGCGGCGCGGGTGCGTGCGGCCTTGGCGCGGTCGATGGCTTCCACGATCACTTCCCGCGCCTTGGCGAGGTCACCGAGACCAAGGATCTTCACCCACTTTTCGTGCTCGAGATCCTTGTAGTGCTCGAAGAAATGCACGATCCGCTCCACCAGGATTTCCGGCAGGTCGGTGTAGTTCTCGACCTTGTCATAAAAGCGGGTCAGTTTCGGATGGGGAACCGCAAGGACTTTTTCATCCGTGCCCTTCTCATCTTCCATGAGCAGCACGCCCACGGGCCGCACGCGCACCACGGCACCGGGCACCAGCGCGCGGGAACCCACCACCATCACGTCCATGGGATCGCCGTCTTCGGACAGGGTGTGGGGAATGAAACCGTAATTACACGGATAGCGCATGGAGGTGTAGAGGAAGCGGTCCACGAACATCGCGCCGGAAGGCTTGTCGATTTCGTATTTGATCGGCTCTCCGCCCAGGGGCACCTCGATGACCACGTTACAGTCTTCAGGCGGATTGATCCCGACGGAAATTTTCTCGATATCCATGTTCAGTTCTCCCCAAACGTATCACTACCCGGAAGCTCGGGATTGTCATCCCATATCCGATCCCAGCTTGATCCCAACCTGATCTCGACGCGCTCACCACGCTCCAACGCTATCTGTCCCGGGGCGGCACCCCACCTTGCGCCCCGACTTCATGACCTGACGCTGACCGAAGACCCGGCTCTTTTGAAGCCGTACCCCATTGATGAGTTGTTGCGGCGCACAATACCCCGCACCCCTGCCCCGCGCAAGCGCCCGCCATCATGATCCATCACCACACGAATGGATAGGGCCAATCCATTGAACAGAACCGGAAAAGAGCAGCCGGCGCGTCAAGGAACAGGCGTCAAGGAACAGGCCCAAAAGCCGGGAGGGCACTGGATGGAAGGCCACGGCACCCAATTGCACATATGAATATGCAGAGGAAGCGGTAAAGACCCTGTAACGGCGGGCGCTAAGGGCGGGGCTTGATTGGGCGCCCCTGTCCCAACCCTGCTCTGCATGGGCCAGTTTCTTTCGGCGGGCAGGCGTGCCGGCAATCAGGGCTTGCCAGACCGCCGATGCGCACCTGAACCGGGATCCAGCCCGATCCAGGTGCCCCGATCTTGGAGGGAGATGGGGATCCGGCCAGGCCAGCCCCCATTCCTGATCCGCCTCAGTCCCAATGAGCCTCAGCCCAGATGGGACAGGGAGGCGATGAGCAGCAGAGCGACAATGTTGGTGATCTTGATCATCGGGTTCACCGCGGGGCCGGATGTATCCTTATACGGATCACCCACCGTGTCCCCGGTCACCGCTGCCTTGTGGGCCTCGGAACCCTTGCCGCCGTGATTGCCGTCCTCGATGTATTTCTTGGCGTTGTCCCAGGCACCGCCCCCGGCGGTCATGGAAATGGCCAGGAACAGGCCGGTCACGATCACGCCCAGAAGCATGGCACCCACGGCGGAAAGAGCCGCAGACGGATCACCGGTGATGGCCCCGACCGCGAAATACAGCACGATGGGTGAGAGCACCGGCAGCAGGGAGGGCACGATCATTTCCTTGATCGCCGCCGTGGTCAGCAGATCCACCGCCCTGGAGTAGTCGGGACGGGCCTCGAAGGTCATGATCCCGGGGATCTCCCGGAACTGGCGGCGCACTTCCTCCACCACGGCCTGGGCGGACCGGCCCACGGCCATCATGCTCATGGAGCCGAACAGGTAGGGCAACAGACCACCCACGAAGAGACCGACCACCACCCACGGATTGGACAGGGAGAAGTCCGGCAGGATGTCGGCGAAGAACGGATACTTTTCCGGATTGGCGGAGAAGTATTTCAGGTCCTCCGTATAGGCCGCAAACAGCACCAGGGCACCCAGACCGGCGGACCCGATGGCATAGCCTTTGGTCACCGCCTTGGTGGTGTTGCCCACCGCGTCCAGGGTATCGGTGGTGTTGCGCACCTCTTCATCCAGGTCGGCCATCTCGGCGATGCCGCCGGCATTGTCCGTCACCGGACCGAAGGCATCCAGGGCCACGACCATGCCCGCCAGGGCCAGCATGGTGGTCACGGCGATGGCGATCCCGAAAAGACCGGCGATCATGTAGGTGATGATGATACCCGCCACGATCACCAGGGCCGGAAGGGCTGTGGCTTCCATGGAAACTGCCAGACCCTGGATGACATTGGTGCCGTGGCCGCTTTCCGAGGCCTGGGCCACACTGCGCACGGGCCGGAAGCCGGTGCCGGTGTAGTACTCCGTAATCCACACGATCAGGCCCGTCACCGCGAGGCCGACCATGCCGCAATACCACAGGTCGATCCCGTCGATCTGGAGGGATGTGCCCGGCTGACCGCCGAAATTCTGGGTGGTGATGGTAAAGCTGTCCTGGTTGCCCACCACGAAGTCCGTGACGAACCACAGGGCCGCCGCCGAGAGGAGCGCCGTGGCGATGAAGCCCTTGTAGAGAGCGCCCATGACACTCTGGCTGGAGCCCAGCCGCACGAAGAAGGTGCCCAGAATGGAGGTCACGATGCAGGCCGCGCCGATCACCAGAGGATACATCATCATGGTGGTGACGACCGCGACACCGCTTGAGGCAAAGAAGATCGAGGCGAGCACCATGGTCGCCACCACGGTCACCGCATAGGTCTCGAACAGGTCGGCGGCCATCCCGGCGCAGTCGCCGACATTGTCACCCACATTGTCGGCAATGGTGGCGGCGTTCCGGGGATCATCCTCCGGAATACCCGCTTCCACCTTGCCCACCATGTCGCCGCCCACATCGGCGCCCTTGGTGAAGATACCCCCGCCGAGACGGGCGAAAATGGAAATGAGCGAGGCGCCAAGGCCCAGGGCCACAAGACCGTCAATGATCTGACGGTTCACCGAGCCGTCCCCACCGGTCAGGCCGACCAGCGCCACCAGCACACCGAAATAGCCGGCAACACCCAACAGACCCAGACCCACAACGAGCATGCCCGTGACCGCACCGGATTTGAACGCCACGGAGAGGCCCCGCGCCAGGCTTTCCCGGGAGGCCTCCGTGGTGCGCACATTGGCCCGCACGGACACATGCATGCCCACGAAACCGGCCAGACCGGAAAGCACGGCGCCCACCAGAAAGCCCATGGCCACCGCGATGTCGAAGAGGAACCAGACCACGGCAAAGATCACGGCACCGATGATGGCGATGGTGGTGTATTGCCGCTTGAGATAGGCCTCGGCGCCTTCCTGAATGGCGCCGGCAATCTCCTGCATGCGTTCGTTACCCGGGCTTTCCGCGAGCACGGCGCGAATGGTGTAGACACCATAAGCGACCGCCAGAATACCTGAGGCGATGACAAGCCACAAAAATTCCATGTCGTTATCCTCTTGGATCTTTATTCCGGTTTGACTGGGTCTTGATAGGGACCTGCCTCCGGAAATGGTGACTGTTTGAATGTTCCGGTTTCGAGCGAACCGGTTTCCTCCCGATAACCCCACCTGTGCCCGATAACCCCACCTATGACTGTGTGGCAGACGACCCAAGCGGATCTTTCCCCCAACCTGGATCGAATTTGCCCAACCTAGATAGCATTTAAAGGTGTCGGACAATGCCAAACCCGACGCCCATAAGCAACAATGCGACTGTAAGGGGAGTCTCCGTGCACGGGTTGAACGGCGAGAAGCCCATTCCCCCGCAGGCCCGGCGCAGCGTTAAGACAAGACCGGGGTGTAGCGCCGTGAAAGTGGTCAGAGAGTTAAAGCGGGGCTGTTTACAGAGGCCGCATTTGGGCGTCCTTGATCCGTGCGCTTTCCACGGTCACGCCATCTGCCACTGATCTGGCGGCCCCCAGCAGAACCACGGAATAAGCCTTGAATGCCCGCTCCAGATCCGCAAAAGCGGGTACGGCCGGGGCATCGGCGGGCAGGCGGAAGGGCTGGATGGAAACCGCCCGGACAAAGCGGTCCTGGACCAGATGCCGTTTGGCCCGGATGGACCAGGGATCCGACGGCACATGCAACTCGACCCGCAGGAAGGCCTGCCCCCAGAGCCGCCCGCCCCGGGTGACCGGAATGACGAGCACGGGCATGGACACCATGTCCACGGCATCCGTTGCCGCGTCCTTGTCCCCGCCGCCCTCCTTCCCTGAGCTTTCCTCGCCGGACTCCGTTGCCTTTACCGCATCCGCCTTGGGAGCAGCGCCCCAGACGGGGATCGGCCCCATGATCTGGAAGACCGCGCAGAGGACGGCGGCCACGGCGATGGGCCAGTTCAAACGCCTGAAATGGAAAGAAAATGCTGCCATGGCCGGACAATCCGCCAGAGCCGGTAAAGGTCCCGTTGCCGCTGACCTGAAACCGGCCGGTCCCGTCCCGCCGGGTAAAAAGCGCCAACCCGGCACGGCTGTTGCTTGCCCTGGCCAGACGCACAGCGCCTTGGGTTCACCTGGGGCTCACCTGCTGCCGTTCTCGCTTGGTCTCTGGTCTTGCTTGATCGTCGGCGGGGAATAAACCAGCAGGCACCATGGAGACACGTATTGAGTGTCCCAATGCGAATCAGCGTCGCCAAATAGGCCAGCCGCCTTGCCCTAAGCCCCTGGTTATGGTCGATCATAGGAGGTTGGAGCAGTCACGGGGCCGAGCGCTTCAAATCCAACACCAAATCCGACCGGGAAAACCGGTGGGTGCAAAAAGCCGGAAAGGCATTGAACGGTTGGGGAAACGGCTGGCAGGACCCGGTGGAGCGCGGCAAGCGGGTACCGGCTTCACGGGGAAGATTTTTTGGGGGGTGTGGGTTGGGGACGTGTCCTGAAGCAGCACGGAACGCTGATGGAACCGGCCGGTTATCCGGCGCGGGCCGCTTTCGTGTGTCCAGGGGGTCGTTGTCCAAATGTCTGTCTCCCAAGGGTCCAGCGTGCGGGTGTCCCACGTTTGGACTTCGGGCGAACACCATCGCCGCCTTGATCTGAGCTTTCGGGTTTATGACTGGTGCGGCGCCGGATGGCGGCCGCCGTTATCGCGGAGACCTTGCCAGTGCCTTCAGTGACGACTCAGCCAGAATGGTTATTTTTCTCGACGGCCAATGGCGATATCCCCGCCCCCACCGTTCCGGAACAGACGGCAGCCATTGTCTTTGACATCGACCAGGACGGCACCGATGACATCGTCATCGGCGGACGGCGCGGCGGTGAAGCGGTCTCCTGGTACAAAAAGATCGGCGACAGCTGGGAGCGCTACGTCATCGAGAACGCCACCCTGCCCATCGAGGCCGGGGGCGATGCCTTCGACATCGACGGCGACGGTGACCTCGATTTCGTCATGGCCGGAGATTTCACCAGCAATGAGATCTGGTGGTGGGAAAACCCCTACCCGACCTTCGACCCCTCCGCCACCTGGACCCGGCACACCATCAAGAACGCCGGTCCCAACATTCACCACAACGTCGCTTTCGGCGATTATGACGGGGACGGCGTTGCGGAACTGGCGTTCTGGAACCAGGCGGATTTCAACGGCGGCACCCCGGAAAGCGGGGTCTATCTCGCGGAAATCCCCGACGATCCCAAATCCGGCCCCTGGAGCTATACCCGGATCTTCACCGGTCTGGGCGAAGGCATGGCCCCGGCGGACATCAATGGCGACGGCGTGACCGATCTTGTCATCGGCGGCTATTGGCTGGAGCACACCGGCGGTGGAAACTACGCCGCCCACGTCATTGATGCGGCCTCCCCCAGCACCCAGGTCAGCGCAGGCGACCTGAACGGGGATGGCTTTACCGATGTGGTGTTCAACAGCGGCGACACGGTCGGTCCCCTGGTCTGGTTCGAGAACACGGGCAATCCGGAAAGCAGCACCGGCTGGATCCGCCATGACCTGATTGACGGCGTGGACCACGGACATTCCGTGGACGTCGTCGATTTCGACAATGACGGCAATCTGGACATCTTCGCCGGCGAAATGCGCCTGAACGGCAACAACGAAGACGCCAAGGGCTGGGTCCTGTTCGGGGACGGCACCGGCGGTTTCGACATCACCATCCTGTCCGAAGGCATCGGCCACCATGAATCCACCGTGGGCGACCTTGATGGGGACGGCGATGTGGACATTCTGGGCAAGCCCTTCAACTGGGACGTGGGCCGGGTGGATGTCTGGCTGAACGAGTTCGCCGGCGCGGATGAGACCGACGAACAACTGGTGGAAGCGGACTGGGAAGCCTGGGGCAGCACGGTGATCGATGCGGGACGGCCCTGGCGTGCTTTGTTCCTGGATCCCGCCGACATCAATGGCGACGGCTTTGATGATCTGGTGGCCGGAGCCTGGTGGTTTGAAAATCCCGGTGAGAACAATCAGGGCTGGACCCGCCACACCATCGGCTCCCCCCTCAACAATGTGGCCGAGGTCTACGATTTCGACGGGGATGGCGATTTCGATGTGCTGGGCACCGGCGGCAAAGGACCCGACCCCAATGGCTCATTCGTCTGGGGACAGAATGACGGCCAGGGCAATTTCACCCTCTACTCCAATGTGGACACGGGCTACGGCCCCTTCCTCCAGGGCGTGACCACGGCTCAGGTGACCGACGATGCCCCCCTTCAGGTCTTCCTGTCCTGGCAGGGCGGCGGCGACGGGACCGGGGGCACCGGCGGCATTCAGGCTCTCACGGTCCCTGATGACCCCACATCGGGCCAATGGTCGATCCGGGAGATTTCCTCCACCTCCCAGGGCGAGGGCCTGGACCACGGCGATATTGACGGGGACGGTGATATTGACCTTCTGCTCGGCCATATCTGGCTGCGCGATGAAGGGGACGGCAATACCTGGACCCCGTTCCGCCTCCATAATCCGGGTCCCCTGGGCGAGCCGGATCGGGTGCATCTGGTGGACATGGACAATGACGGGGATCTGGATGCCCTCGTGGGCCAGGGCCATGACCCGGAGAAGCGCCTGTCATGGTTCGAGCAGGGGGATGATCCGACGGCGGAATGGACCGAACACCGCATCGCCAACCTGCCCAACGGTTTCGCCCAGAGCGTGGATTATGCGGATCTGGACGGGGACGGCGATATCGACGTGATCGCCGGAGAACACACCACCAATGGTGCCGAGGGCGGCAGCATGGGCGTCTTCGTGTTCGAGAATACCGATGGTGTGGGCGAAAGCTGGACCCGGCACACGGTGTCCATCGGTGAGGAGCACCACGACGGCACCCAGTTCTTCGACGCGGATAATGACGGGGACCTGGATATCGCCTCCCATGGTTGGACCCACGGCCGGACCCTGGTCTACACCAACGAGACCGGTCTTCTGAACCGCAATCAGGTTACGGAAGAAGACGAAGACAGTGCCGAGCCGCCCACACCGGATTCCGACACCGAGCTTGACCTGCCCGCCGAACCGCAAGAGCCCACGGAGCCCCTGTCAAACACGGGGATTTTCCGTGCCATGATTACCACGGACCCCTTCGGCTCCGAGGCATCGATCTGGGACGACATCCTGCCCGGCTGGTGGGCGTAATCGAAAATCCGCCCCGTCCTTTGCCAAGGGCGGGGTGTGAAGGCGGGACGGGCCAAGGCATGACTGGCCCTGGAGCGGCGCGGGGGCAGAATCACGATCACCTTTAAACAGGGTGGCCACCACTCTCGTTTTTTCGCTCACGGCGCGAGGCGCCTCCGCGAGGGCGGCGCAGTGGCGCCGGACCGCAGTCGCGGCCTTGAGCATGATGCGGATTAAACGCCTCATGCTCATAGGCCAGCCGTCAGAAGTGGGAAAATCCCGCGCGGCTCACCGGGACCGGCATCCCTGCTCCATCCAGCACAACCACCCCCTCCCCTTCGACGATCCGGCCGATGGGCGTAAGCGCGACGGACTCGGCGCTGGCAATGGCGCTCAATTGGCGCTCCGCTTCCGGAGTATCCGGCACAGTGAACAGCAGCTCGTAATCGTCCCCGCCGGTCAGACAGTCCAGATGGTCGGCCCGACCCGCTCCGATCCAGGCCAGAGCGGCGGGAGACAAGGGAACCTGCTCATTGTCAATCTCGATACGGATCTGTGAGGCCTTGGCGATATGGCCCGCATCCTGAACCAGGCCGTCGGAGACATCCATGGCCCCATGGGCGATCCCCCGCAGGGAAAGGCCAAGACCGATCCGGGGTTCCGGGCACCGGTACCGGTTCAACAGCCAGTCATCGTCTGGGCAGCCTGTGGTTTCCGTGCCGTCGCTCTGGCAGGCATAGGCCGCCTTGAGCCCAAGGGCACCGTCGCCGATTGTTCCCGAAACCCAAAGCCGGTCGCCGGGCCGGGCACCGGACCGACGCAGCGCCTGTCCGGCGGGAACAAGGCCCAGAGCCGTCAAAGAGAGGGTCAACGGACCATCGGTGCCCACCGTATCACCGCCCGCGATGCCCAGGCCCCATGCCGCCGCCCGGTCCGCCAGCCCCCCGGTGAAGGCGTCCAGCCAGGCATCATCCGTACCCGCCGGGAGCGCCACCCCCAGAAACCCGAAGGCCGGTTTCGCACCCATGGCCGCAAGATCGGACAGGTTCACCCCCAGAAGCTTGGCGGCGACAGTCTGCGGAGGATCATTGGGCAGGAAATGGCGGCCAGACACGACCAGATCCGTGGTGATCGCATAGTCCTGCCTCGGCCCCGCCGCAACGAGGGCCGCATCATCGGTCAGCCCGAGCGCTTCCGGAACCCCTGCGGTCAGGGGCCGGAAGAACCGGTCGATGCGTTCAAATTCGTCCATGGACGGATCGGATCATCAGGACGGCGACTTTGACGGACGGGGAGACGGTACACCACCCGGCACCGGACCGCCGGTCGGGGCCTGGGCCTGGGCCTGGGCCTGGGCCTGGGCCTGAGACTGGGCCTGAGACTGGGCCTGAGACTGGGATTGGGATTGGGACGGGCGGAACCGGCGCGCCAGGGCATCCAGTGCGCCGTTGACGAACCGCACATCGTCCTGGCCCAGAAATGCATGGCCCAGATCCACATACTCATTGATGATAACCTTGAACGGCACATCGGGTTTGGCGATCAACTCGAAGGTGGCAGCCCGCAAAAGGGCCCGCACGATGCTGTCCAGCCGGTCCAGACGCCAACCATCGGCCAGAGTCTCATTCACGGACCGATCAATGTCCGATTGACGGCTCACGACGCCCTGGAGCAGATCCCGGAAAAACGGTTCCTCTGCTTCCACGGGCGCAAGCCCTTCCATCAGATCACTGACCTGGGAGGGCGCAGCAAAGCGGTGATGGACAAATTCTTCGGTCACCTCCCGGGCGCCCCGTCCGGAAATTTCCATCTGGTAGAGGGCCTGGATGGCCGCGAGCCGTGCACCGGTGCGCCCGGCCCGGTTCTTGGAGCCACCCGCCTTGGCAGGCCGGTTCTTCGGGCCCGCGCTCTTGTCAGCATGGTGTTGGTCAGCATGGTGTTGGCCCGCTTCATCTTGGCCGGATTGGTCATCACCCGGGCGATCTTGGGACGGCGGGGCCGGTGGGGCGGCCGGATCCAACTGCTGGGACCTGTCGGACATGATCAGGCATCTCCCCGCGGCGCAAAGGCATCGGCAAGATCCATCATGCCCCTGAGGGCTTGAGCCACCTCGCCGCCCTTGTCCTTGTTGACGGCCCGGGCCAGGGCCTGCTCCTTGCTGTCCACAGTCAGGATCCCGTTGGCCAGGGGAATGCGGTAATGGACCGACAGATCCATCAGCCCCCGTCCCGATTCTCCTGCCACGATATCGTAGTGGGAAGTCTCCCCCCGGATCACACAGCCCAGGGCCAGATAGCCGTCATAGGGTCTGACCGAATGGTGGACCATGGAGATCACGCCGGGGATCTCGAAGGCCCCGGCCACATCCACCTGATCCACCTGGGCATAGCCGTCCAGCACCTTCAAGGCGCCATTGACCAGGGCATCGGTGATGTCCTGGTAGTAGGGCGCCTTGACAATCAGAACCCGTTTTCCCGTCACGTCGTTCACAGATTATTCCTTACGATTGCACGGCAGTGAGGGCTGGCACCCGCACATGCTCGATCACCCGGAGGCCGTAGCCGTCGAGCCCGACGATCTTGCGGGGCGTATTGGACAGCAGGATCATGGAGCGCACGCCCAGATCCAGCAAAATTTGTGCGCCTACACCATATTCCCGCAGCCGCGGTTCACCGTCAGTGGTGCCGGTGCCAGGGGCGCCAGTGCCAGTGGCGCCAGTCCCTGAGGCGCTTTCACCCGGAACCCCGTCCCCAAGCGCACCCTGACCGGGAACGCCATCGCCTTCGCCGCCGTCCTTGTCGGTGCTTTTCAGCAATTCCGAAACGACCGTGGGCTTGGTATCCCGGATCAGCACCACAACGCCCTTGCCCACGCTGTTGATCAGCTCCATGGAACGGGCGAGCACACCGGTGCCCTTGCCCACTCCGCCCAGCAGGTCCTCGAAGACATTGACCTTGTGCATGCGCACCAGCACCGGTTCGTTCGGGGAAATCTCCCCCTTCACCAGAGCGATATGCTCCGCATACTCTACTTTGTTCGTGTAGAGCTTCAGATCCCAGCGACCGGTGGCGAAAGTATCGAAATCCCGCTCCATGGCCCGTTCCAGGAAATGGTCGTGGCGGCGGCGGTAGCGGATCAGGTCCTCGATGGTGCCGACCTTGAGCTTGTGCTCCTTGGCGAATTCAATCAGGTCCGGCAGCCGGGCCATGGAGCCGTCATCCTTCATCACCTCACAGATGACCCCGGCCGGGTAGAGACCGGCAAGGCGGGCGATATCCACGGCGGCTTCCGTGTGACCCGCGCGCACGAGCACGCCGCCATCCCGGGCGACCAGGGGAAAGATATGGCCTGGAGAAACCACATCCTCGGCGCCCTTGGTGGGGTCGATGGCCACGGAAATGGTCCGGGCCCGGTCATGGGCGGAGATGCCCGTGGAAATGCCTTCCCGGGCTTCGATGGACACCGTGAACGCCGTGCGGTGACGGCTGCGGTTCGAGCGCGCCATCAGTTCCAGATTGAGCTGGCGGGCCCGCTCCCCGGTCAGGGGCATACAGACGAGACCGCGCCCGTGCTTGGTCATGAAGTTGATCACGTCCGGTGTGCACATCTGGGCGGGGATCACGAGGTCCCCTTCGTTTTCCCGGTCTTCCGCGTCCACCAGGATGAACATGCGGCCCTGGCGGGCCTCTTCGATCACATCCTCGATCGGAGACAGTTCGGATGCGGGAAACTCTGCGGTGACACTCATGATACCTCCCTGAGCCGGGCCACGTAGCGGGCCAGCACATCTATTTCCAGATTGACCGCATCATCGGGAGCCAGGGTGTGAAACGCCGTGTGCTCCCAGGTGTGCGGGATGATATTCAGGCCGAAGCCGGACCCATCGACGGTGTTGACCGTCAGAGACACGCCATCGACCGCAATTGACCCCTTCGGCGCAATGAAGGGCGCCAGATCCTGGGGCGCCTCGATCCAGACCCGGGTTGAACCGCCCTCGGGCTCAAGGGACACGACACGGCCGATGCCGTCCACATGCCCCTGAACGATATGCCCTCCTAGTTCATCCCCCACTTTGAGGGAGCGTTCCAAATTCACTTTATGCCCCGCACGCCAGGCCCTGAGGGACGTGACCGACAGGGTCTCGCCGGAGACATCCGCCGCGAACCATCCCCTGCCATCGCCGCCCGGCCCATGGCCAGCAGCACCGTCCTCCGCCGCCCCTTTGGCGGTCACGGTCAGGCACACACCGGAACAGGCAATGGACGCACCGATTGCAACGTCGCCCAACTCATAGGCCGTGAGAATCTCGATACGTGTGTCGCTGTTGTGGCCGCTCGGCGGTGTGACGGCGCGCACGGTGCCGACATCGGTAATGATTCCTGTGAACATCGCTTTGTCCTGCACATGGGGGGCTTCAGCCCTGAGTACCACCCTCGTAGATTATTCCAACTGGGCTCATTCCAACTGGGCTGGCATCGGCGCCGCGCCAGGGTGGTACGGTCCGTTTGTTCCATTAAGGATATGAATAGCGCAATCCGCGCGGCGAGGTTGGATTTGCCGCGCCCGACGCTGTCAATGGCGCCATTGATGACGGGGACGGCGAAGGGGCCGTGCTCCGGTACCGCCTGCACCAGGGCCATTCCGGTCAATCTGCGGCAAGCGGTCTCAGAATATCCAGGCTGTCTTGTCCTAACCGGCGCCGGTCCACACTCTCAAACCGGGGTCCTTGCGAGGGTGCCTGGAGGCCAAGAGCGCCGATGGCCGGCAGCCCGTCGCCCCCCAGGATCAAGGGGGCCCGGTACCAGAGAATTTCATCCACCACACCTGCCTGGATCAGGCTACGGGCAAGCCCACTGCCCCCTTCCGCCAGAACCCGGGTGATGCCCCTGTCCGCAAGACTGGACAGGGCCGCCCCGATGTCGACGCTGCCCGTGAGGCCTGTCTCCACCGGAAGGATCTCCACGCCCTGGTCCAGAAATGGTCGAGCGTCTTTGCCGGCCGCCTCGGGACCCGTGACCAGCCAGGTGGGTACCTGCCGGGCGGTGGAGACCAGCCGGTGGCTCAAGGGCAGGCGCAGATGGGTGTCCAGCACCACGCGGATGGGGGAGCGGCCCTCCATACCCGGCAGGCGGCATGTCAGTGACGGGTTGTCCGCAAGGGCGGTCCCGGAACCCACAAGGATGACATCGTGGGTCGCGCGCTGGCCGTGACTGTGGGCGCGGGCTTCCGGTCCGGTGATCCATTGGCTGGTGCCGTTGCCCGCGGCGATCATTCCGTCAAGGGACGTTGCCAGTTTGAGGGTGACCCAGGGGCGGTTTTTGTCCACCCGAAACAGGAACCCGCCGGTAACCACCCGCGCTTGCGCCTCAAGAACGCCGGTGTCGACGGTGATGCCGGCTGCGCGCAAACGTTCGATGCCCCGCCCGCTCACTCTGGCATCGGGATCGGTCAACGCGACGACCACACGCTTGATGCCCGCCGCGATCAGGGCATCCGCGCAGGGCGGTGTCTTTCCATAGTGGGCGCAGGGCTCCAGCGTGACATAGGCCGTCGCACCCCGCGTGAGATCACTCCCCAATTCAGGGGCAAGATCGCTAGCCCGGGCCAGAGCCTGGGTCTCACCATGGGGCCGTCCCCCGGGCTGGGTCCAACCCCGCCCGATCACCGTGACCCTGCCGCCGTCGGACCGGGTCAGAACACAGCCGACAGCCGGGTTCGGTGCCACCCGTCCCAGTCCGCGCCGGGCAAGACGAAGGGCGATGGTCATGAAATGCCGGTCGAGGTCCCCGTCACTCGGGGCGGGAGCCCCCAATCCGTCTACGGAAGGAGCGCCATCCAGGGGCAAACCCTGCCGGAGGGTTCCCCGGGAAGACCGATCGCCTTGTGTCCCGGTGCCGGTCACTCGCTTCTCAATTCGTTCAGTTCGCCGACGAAGTCTTCAAAATCACTCGCCTCACGGAAGTCTTTGTAGACCGAGGCGAACCGCACATAGGCCACCGTATCCACCGACCGCAACGCTTCCATCACCATGCCGCCGATTTGTTCCGTGGTCACTTCGCTGTCGCCGCTGCTTTCCATCTGACGGACAATACCGCTCACCATGCGTTCGATCTGGTCCTGATCCGTTGGTCTCTTGCGTAATGCTATCTGTACGGATCGCATCAATTTGTCGCGTTCGAACGGTTCTTTCTTGCCATTCTTCTTTACGACTGTGAGATCGCGCATCTGGACCCGTTCGAAAGTGGTAAACCGTCCGCCACAAGACGGGCAGTAGCGCCTGCGCCGGATCGCGGCGCCGTCCTCAGTCGGACGGGAATCCTTCACTTGGGTTTCCTGATTGGAGCAGAAGGGACAACGCATACTTTCACTTCCGTCGCAAAAAAGGTGGCACTTGCGATCCAGGCACGGACAAAGGGCCAAGGGGCGCACATGGCTCGGCTCTACAGGCACATTTTCGAACACGCGTCGCACATTGCGGACAATTGACCCGATGCGTCCGTCTCGCGCCGCATTTCAGGACGCCTTGGCTTTGATTGGCGTTTGGCGGGCCTACCGACAAAAGCCCGCCGCCAATACAGACCCGCCCGGCCCCTTTGGCTACCAGGGCAAGTGTTCCGCAGGTGAACGCCAGGCCCTCTGGACTGGCCCCGCCGACTCAAGTCACCTTTCCGACCGCATATCCTTGGCCCAACGACGAAAGTGGGCGGCGCAAGTTTGGCGGCGCAGATCAGCGAGCCGATCCGCCACAAATCCCTCTCCGGACAGATTCGTCATGACAGTGCGGCCTGGACGGAGATCGAATCAGAATCATCATTTTGTGGCATTCGTTGCGCTAACATTCAAGATATTGAAATCCATAAGGCCTTCATTGGCCCTTCACCGGAGCCGGGCGCGCGCTCTGCCCTCTTTCCTGCCTTTTTGTATCCTTAAGTTATTCACAATGGCAGAAGCCTTCCCGGCAACTTAAGGCGTAGCTTTTGGTTTTCGTGATTTGATTAGGAACCATTTTTGAATATGCGGCACTTGTTAACCAAAAAATAGTTTTGTTTGCCTTTAAGAGCAGGGCGGGTTATTTCAACCAATGCGGCGGCTAATTGGTAGCGTGATACTCACTGCCCCATAAGCCGGTGATGACAACACAGGGTAGGTGAAACAATGACCGAAATGCACCAGGAACCAGATCTTTCCGCGGAAGAAATGCTGAGGCTCGCAACCGACATCGTTGCAGCTTATGTCAGCCACAACCAAGTACCGGCACAGGAAGTGCCTAACATGATCCGCAGCGTGCATGGAGTACTTGGAACACTTCGGGAAGGTGCACAGGAAGAACCTGCACAGCCCCAGAAGCCCGCAGTACCCGTCAAGAAATCCGTAACCGATGATTACATCGTGTGCTTGGAAGACGGTAAGAAGTTGAAAATGTTGAAGCGTTACCTGCGCTCCAACTACAATATGAGCCCCGAGGAATACCGGGCTAAATGGAACCTCCCACCCGATTATCCGATGGTTGCACCGAACTATGCGGCTCAACGGTCAGAGTTCGCCAAGAAGATCGGTCTCGGCCGCGGAGGGCGGAAAACTACAACCCGGGGCCGCCGCGTCAAGGCTTGATTTTATCAGGTTGAACGATCAACGGGAGGCCACTTGGCCTCCCGTCTTTTTTGACCAATGTCTTATAGTCCGTTCTGGTAATCAAAACTGCACCGTTTCTAAAGCAAAAGTAACATTACTTTGGTCGATGGATAATCGCAGCACTTGGTGCAAAGCCTCAACACACTCAATTTTGGCGTTAGGACGTTCACTTCGTCTTGGTTTGCAAGCATGCTTGGGATCAACACGGAGAGAGAGTCGGACACGCAAGGTTTCGCAAAAGTTGAAAAGAGGCGTTTTTGTTGTTGTTTACTACATTATTCGCAGGGTTGAGCACGCTTCAGGTATCTGTTTGAAAACAAAAGATCTAAACCGGGAGATGATTCCGGTCAGGGCATCACGCGCTGATGCCAGCCCTGACATGGCGTCCGCGTTTGCCGTCGGCATGAAGCCGATTTTCCAGCACATAACGCAATTTGCGTACCGCAGTGCGGGTCAACGCAGTTTGTCCCGCCGCAGAGGGACCCACAATGGAGATCTCCGTTCCTGTGGGAGCATGAACTGCGCAAACCTTGACTGCCGTCCCCATGGGAATGAATTCCAGGAGAATTTCATCCACGCTCTCAACTCCCGCCCATGCGCCGCCATGATCAGAAAACCTCTTGCCTGAGCATGGCGTGAAAATCTGTCCATTGTGTTATTGGCCATGTTGGAGTCCATGGACGGCCCACCCCACTCTGCTGAAAGCCGGTTGTCTGGACCTGCGCGCTCAAAGCGGGCCGGGGCTTGTGGTCCATCAACACTGCGTGATGAACCCGCTTGGCTGCCCCTGGGCGCCAGAGCCACACGTCGCGATTTTGGACCGGAGGTCAAAGGCCGGACTTGTGGCACCGGCCCCGCGCGCCTAACTGTCGTCAACCTCGCGCTTGCGGCGGTGGATCTGTTTTAATGGGATCCGTTATTGAGGACGGGACGAGGGGCAAACGCGGTTTGTCCAGGGGCTGCTCTTGGAGTGTCCTCGCGGGGTTGGTATGTCATCGTACAAGCAGAGGCGTTTGTGCGTGCAGTCCCGGGAGAACAACCTCGTCCCCGGAACAGGTGGAAAATCGTCATCCAGGTTACCAACACCTGAGTTATCAAATCACGGCCAGGTCACCGGAACCGGGATTGCCTGGTTTGGTCTTGCCGGCTCAAGAAACCGGTGCAGGAAACCGGTCCGGGATACCGGTCCCGGGATGTTGGCCCCGGGATATTGGCCCATGAAAGAAGAAATGCACGCGCCAATGGGACGTGAGACCAGGGCTCTGGCAACAACCGGCGCCGCCGCACCATGATGGAGCACCATGATAAGGCGCCAGCACAGAGCCGCAGGCCCACAGGCCTTGGGAAACGCGGCGCCTCAACAGGAGTAGATGATGGATTCCCAGGTCATTGAGCTGCCGAAATCGGTCACCCAGGAAAAGACCCTTGCCGTTCACCACTGGACGGACACCCTGTTTTCATTCCGCCTGACCCGTCCGGCCGCCTTCCGGTTCCGTTCCGGTGAATTCGTGATGCTGGGCCTGATGGTGGACGGCAAGCCGTTGCTGCGGGCCTATTCCGTCGCCAGCCCGTCCTGGGATGAAGGCCTTGATTTCTACTCCATCAAGGTGGCCGATGGCCCCCTCACCTCCCGCCTCCAGCGGATCAAGGTCGGGGACGGCGTTCTCCTGGGGAAAAAGCCCACGGGCACCCTGGTCCTGGACGCGCTGCTCCCGGGCAAGCGGCTTTACATGTTCTCCACGGGCACGGGCATTGCCCCGTTCGCGAGCCTGATCCGGGATCCGGAGACCTATGAGAAATTCGACGACGTGATCCTGACCCACACCTGCCGGGAAGTCTCCGAACTGGCCTACGGGGAAGATCTGGTCAAACAGACGAAGGACGATCCGCTTACGGGTGAATTCGCGTCAGAGAAGCTGCGCCACTATACCAGCGTCACCCGCGAGGACTTTCCCCGCACGGGCCGGATCACCACTTTGATCGAGAACAAGAAACTCTTTGACGACCTGGGCGTGCCCGCCCTCAATCCGGAGACGGACCGGGTGATGATCTGCGGCTCCATGGCCATGCTCAATGACACCAAGGATCTGTGCGAGGCCGCCGGGCTGACCGAAGGCTCCAACGCCGCACCGGGGCAATTCGTGGTGGAACGGGCATTTGTCGGCTGACTGACCAACCCGGGCGTACTCGCTCCCGGTACCATCATTGCAGCCCGGGCGGGTATCATCCCCGCCCGGTTGTTCGTCAGGGGACTTACAGGCGGTAGCGGACCTGATCCATCCAGAACCGCTCCAGGCGGCGCAAGGTCACGTTCAAACCCCGCAAATCCTCGTCGGCGATACCGCCCGCTTCCCGGATCGAGCCCAGGTGCCGGTCGAACAGTCCGTGGAGCAGATCACGAATTTCCCGGCCCGCATTCGTCAGACTGATGCGCACGGAGCGTTTGTCCGTGTCCGACTTTTTATGACGAAGATAGCCCAGGTCCACCAGCTTTTTGAGATTGTAGGACACGTTGGAGCCCAGATAGTGGCCCCGGGTGCGCAATTCCCCCGCGTTCAACTCCGCATCCCCGATATTGAAGATGAGCAGCGCCTGGACCGCGTTGATGTCGGAGCGTCCCACCCGGTCCAGTTCATCCTTGACCACGTCCAGAAGCTGGCGGTGAAGCCGTTCGATCAAGGTCAGCCCTGTGAGATAGGTCTCCAATCTGTCCGCCGGCCCATCCTGGGTCCAGGGATCGATGAGCTCCGATCCGCGTACTGCGGTCTGTGCCAATCCCATGCACGCACTCCCCTGTGCTGACGGCCTTCTGGCCGTGATGTCGCGCCATCGGTCCATGGCGTGCGCACCTGCCCTTCGCCCCGCTCCCCCCCCACGGAAAGCCCGGGAATTGCAGGCAGAACCGCGCCGTCGAACCGGCAACGGATGAAACGGCGCAACCGCCGCCGGTCCCCCGTTTGCCTTGCCGGTAACCCTGGCCAAGCTCACCAACACTAGACGAATGCCCATAAACTCCGCGTAAAGCTTTATGGTAAATTTCTTTTCCGTATTGATCGGGGTGCCGATCGAGGGGCGCGCCGGCGTTCAGGACGAAATACGCTGCCCACGGATCATATTGATGATGCCGGAAAAGTCTTCCGCCGAGGCCCCGGCCGAGGCGAAGAGGCTGTAAAGGGCCGTAGCCTGAGCACCAAGGGGCGTGGCCGCACCCGAGGTCTGCGCGGCATTCTGGGCCAGTTTCAGATCCTTGAGCATCATGGCGGCACTGAACCCGGGCTTGTAGTCCCGGTTGGCCGGTGAGCCGGGAACCGGTCCCGGGACGGGACAGTAGGTGGTCAGGGACCAGCACTGGCCCGAGGCGGTGGAGGAAATGTCGAACAGTTTCTGCCAGTCCAGACCCAGCTTTTCCGCCAGGACGAAGGCTTCCGCCGTGCCGATCATGGAAATGGCCAGGAGCATGTTGTTGCAGATCTTGGCCGCCTGCCCCGTGCCCGGCCCGCCCGCATGGAAAATGTTCTTGCCCATGGCCTGGAGGATCGGCAGGGCCCGGAGGAAGGCCTGTTCGGGGCCGCCGGTCATGAAGGTCAGTGTGCCCCCCTGGGCCGCCATCACGCCGCCGGAGACCGGTGCGTCCACCATATCGAGGCCCGCCCCGGCGCAGGCCTCGGCCACGGCCCGGACGCTCTCCACATCGATGGTCGAGCTGTCGATGATCAGGGTGCCGGGTGCCGCCGCCGCGATCAGGCCATCATCACCCAGATAAATACTCCGCACGTGCTCGCCCGCCGGGAGCATGGTCACCACCGCTTCGGCCCCGTCCAGCACACCATGGGCACTGGCCGCGAAACCAAGCCCCTCGTCCCGCGCCCGGGTCAAAGCCTCCGCAGACAGATCGAATGCCTGGACCTCATGGCCGGCCTTGGCCAGATTGACCGCCATGGGCAGCCCCATATTGCCCAGCCCGATAAAACCGATCCGTGTCATGGTGTTTCTCCTGTTTGTGTTCTGCCTCTTCCAGGCCGCGTTTCTTTCGAGTGGGTCGGGCCTGCCCGGCCTCACAGTCGTCAGCAAGGGCCCCTTTGGCCGTCAGCAAAGACCCCTTTGGACTGGATCCTGAACAGGTCTTCCCAGCCGGGCTTCTGTGGGGGATAGTACGGGCAATCCGGTCCGGCCCGAACACTTTTGAAGTCCACAGGAGATCATAGAATGGATGCGATCTTCAAAACGTTGCGCGGCGTTATGGCGTCCCACACAAAAGGTCTTCCCCTGCGCACGGACACACCCGATATGTTCTATGCGGACACGTACCATATCGGCCCGAACAAAAGGCTCCTGTTTTTCGGATCGGTCCAGATCAGGAAACGGTATGTGAGTTATCATCTCATGGCCGTTTACACCCATACGGAACTGCTCGAGGGCATGTCGGACGGCCTGCGCAAGCGGATGCAGGGCAAGTCGTGCTTCAATTTCAGCCGTCCGGATCCGGACCTCTTCCAGGAACTGGACACCCTGACCGGCCGGTGCCGGGAGGTCTACGACAAGGCCGGGTACCTGACACCGGCCTGACCGCCCTTATGGGTCAGGACCAGCCGACCGGGGCCGGCAGCATCGGCAGCATGGGCACCATCGACCCAACCCGGTCAGAATGTCAGTTCGTCCGCCTGCAGGTCGGCGAAATAGTGGTTCACATCCTCAGGGGACAGATCGCCGAGGCTTGCCGGGTTCCACCGGGGCTGATTGTCCTTGTCGATGATCACCGCACGCACGCCTTCGAAGAAATCATGGCCTTCCATGATCCGGCAAACAATCCGATACTCCATACGCAGACAATTGGGCATGGAGATCATCGCCCCTTCATGGACTTCCCGGGCGGACAGGGCCATGGAGGTGGGCGATTTCTGCTTGAGATTGGCAGCCTCACGGGCGGCCCATTCACTGGTGTCCGCCTCCAGGGCCGCCATCACGGTCCAGGGATCGGTGCCGGCGAACAGCCGGTCGATCCGTGGGCGGTGGTCTTCGAGGGGCGCCGGACCCGGGTGTTTCGTGTGGGCGGCAAGGATCGCTTCCACCGTTGCCTTGGCATTGCCGGAATAATCCGCCCGCTCCAGATCCGCCACCAGGGCCACGACCCCGTCATTGGGCACGTAATGGGTGCCCACACCGGAATAGAAACAGTCCGCAGCCCGCAGCCGCGCGCCGGTCAGGGCCAGATAGAGACCGAGCCGTCCGGGCAGTCGGGGCAGGAAGAAACTGCCGCCCACGTCGGGAATGAGACCGATACCGGTCTCGGGCATGGCAAACACGGTCCGGTCCGTCAGCACCCGGTAGGGTCCGTGAACGGAAAGCCCGACACCACCCCCCATGGTGATCCCGTCGATCAACGCCACATAGGGTTTGGGGAACCGGTGCACGGCGAGATTGACGCCATATTCCGTGGCGAAGAACTGTCGGGCATAAGGCGTGCCCGCCTTGCCGCTGTCGTGGAGGGCGCGAATATCCCCTCCGGCGCAAAAGCCCTTCTCTCCGGCGCCCACAATCAGCACCGCGCCCACCGCATCATCATGCGCCCAGGCCTCGAGCTTAGGGCCGAGGGCCTGGACCATCTCCAGGGTGAGGGAATTCAGGGCCTTCGGACGGTTCAGGGTGATCACCCCGAGACTGCCCTTGACCTCGAACAAAACTTCATCCGTCTGCGGTAGTTCGGCCATGGCGCGGGCCCTCCCCGTCAACACTTGCGTCTTTGGAAATCGGCTGATCCGTTCACTGCCGGAACATGTCCCGGGCGATGATCACCCGCATGATCTCGTTGGTGCCCTCCAGGATCTGATGCACCCGGAGGTCCCTCAGCCAGCGCTCCAGGGGATAATCCTTGGTGTAGCCATAGCCGCCGTGGATCTGGAGCGCGTCATTGACCACCCGGAAGCCTGTATCCGTGGCCATGCGCTTGGCCATGGCGCATTTCATCGTGGTGTTGGGCAGGCGGTGATCGAGGGCATGGGCGGCCCGGTAGATCATCAACTGGGCGGCATCCAGTTCCGTGGCCATGTCGGCGATCTTGAACTGAAGCCCCTGGAACGCGGCCAAAGGTTTGCCGAACTGCTGGCGGGTGGTCATGTAGTCCTGGGCGATGGCCAGGGCCGCGCCGGCGGGCCCCAGGGAGCAGGCACCGATATTGATCCGCCCCCCATCCAGTCCCTGCATGGCGATCTTGAAGCCATCGCCTTCCCCGCCGATGCGGTTGGCGACGGGCACCCGGCAATTCTCGAAAATCACCTGACCCGTGGGCTGATTCTTCCAGCCGAGCTTGCGCTCCAGCTTGCCGAAACTCAGACCTGGCGCATCCTTGGGAATGACGATGCAGGAAATGCCTCCGGGGCCCTCGTCACCGGTGCGGATCATGGCCACATAGATGTCTGAGAGACCCGCACCGGAAATGAACTGCTTGCCGCCGTTGATCACATAATCATCCCCGTCCCGCTCGGCTTTCGAGCGCAGGGACCCGGCATCGGAGCCCGCACCGGGCTCGGTCAGGCAGTAGCTCGCGATCAGATCCATATTGATGAGCCCCGGGAGGAAGGCCTTGCGCTGATCGTCATTGCCGAACCGGTCGATCATCCAGGACGCCATGTTGTGGATCGACAGGAACGCCGCCGTGGAGGGGCATCCCGCTGACAGGGCCTCGAAGATCAGGGCCGCGTCGAGCCGCCCGAGACCGGTGCCGCCGCTCTCCTCACGCACATAGATCGTGGCAAAGCCGAGCGTGGCCAAGTCCCTGAGGGTTTCCACGGGCAGGGTCTCGGTCTCATCCCATTCAGCCGCAAAGGGGGCCATGCGCTCGGCGGCGAAATCCTGGGCCACCTTCTGAATGGCCCGCTGGTCTTCGGTGAGTTCAAAGTCCATGGCGCGTTCCTTTTGTCGGGGCACGCCTTGTCGGTCGTCGCGTTGGCAGCGTGCTTGGGTCGAGCGTAACACGGCTGGCCGGGAGCCATCGTGCCACCCCTTTCGCGCTGTCATAGGCAGTGCCCGCTCCAGGGTCAACGCGGCTTGGCGGCAGGGCTGTCGCGCCTTTTCCCCTTGGCGTTCGGCTCCGATACCCTGCATATGACGGCAAAATGCCCGAGACCAAAATGCCCGAGACATCGCGTTCCCCAATCATAAGCCATCCGGATTCACGCCATGACTGCTTCCTCTGCACTCCCTGCCCCGTCGCCCGTGCCGCCCAATGTCATTCTGCGCCTTGCGCGGATCGAGGATTGCGGGCTTTTGCCGGTGGTGGAGCGGGCGGCGGCGGAGCTGTTCCGGTCCACGGGGTTGATCGATTTTTCCGACCCGAATGCCGTGACCTCCAATACCGTGGCAACCTTTGAAGCCGGCGTCCGGGCGGGTCTCCTGTGGGTGGCGGAAGATCGGGGAACGCAAACGGGGAACGCCCTGGCGGGCTTTGCCCTGTGCCAGATCGTGGCCGGGGATTTTCATCTGGAAGAACTGTCCGTGCACCCCGCCCACGGGCGCAAGGGTCTGGGCCGGGCCCTCACTCTGCTCTGCTGCCACGAAGCCCACCAGAGGGGGATGCTGCCGGTCTATCTGACCACCTTTCGGAGCCCGCCCTGGAACGCGCCCTTTTACGCGAGGCTCGGTTTTCGGGAAGTCGCCGATGGCGAGGCCCCGTCCTGGCTCCAGGAGATCCGCCAGCGCGAGCGCAGCCGGTTCGGCGACAAGCGGCTGGCCATGGCCTGGCACGGCGATTAACTGCCACGGAGATTAACTGGTTCTGGAACTAAGGCGGCGTCGAACCGGGCCTTGCCAGGAAAAGTGACAGGGTCATCTGTCAAGCGGGCTTGACAAAGCGGCACAAGAGCCGATGCTTCCCGTCAGCGTTGAACACGATTATGCGTAGAAGTGAGAGACCCGGCATGCGCCATAACCCGACCGCCCTCCCGTCCAGCACGGCCCTGCGCCAGACCCCCGGCGCTTCAACGGCCGGAGCCTATCCGGCCCTGCGGCTGCGCCGGACCCGGGCCGAGGTCTGGTCGCGCACCTTGGTTCGGGAAAACGCCCTCTCCCCAGCGGATCTGATCTGGCCGATGTTCCTTCTGGAAGGGGATGGAGAACCCGAGCCCATTGCCTCCATGCCCGGCGTCTCCCGCCTGACGGTCAAGGACGCCGCCAAGGCGGCACGGGAGGCCCAGGACCTGGGCATTCCGGTCATTGCCCTTTTTCCGTATACGGATCCCACCAAACGCTGCGAACAGGCCAGTGAAGCGGTCAATCCGGACAATCTCGTCTGCCGGGCGGTGCGCGCCATCAAGGACGCGGCCCCGGAGATCGGCGTGCTCTGCGATGTGGCCCTTGATCCCTACACGTCCCATGGCCAGGACGGTCTGGTGCAGGATGGACGGGTGCTCAATGACGAGACCGTCGAGGTCCTGGTGCGCCAGAGCCTGGTGCAAGTGGAATCCGGCTGCGATGTCATCGCCCCGTCGGACATGATGGACGGGCGCATCGGCGCCATCCGCACGGCCCTGGAACAGGCGGGCCATACGGAAACGCTGATCATGTCCTATGCGGCGAAATACGCCTCCGCCTTTTACGGGCCTTTCCGGGATGCCATCGGGTCCACGGGCGCCCTGAAAGGAGACAAGAAAACCTACCAGATGGACCCGGCCAACAGCGATGAGGCCATCCGGGAGGTGGCCCTCGATCTCCAGGAAGGGGCGGACATGGTCATGGTCAAGCCGGGCATGCCCTATCTGGATATTGTACGCCGGGTGCGGGACACCTTCGCGGTACCGACCTTCGCCTATC
>CAZLPU010000035.1:0-48607 GCA_964561475.1 uncultured Alphaproteobacteria bacterium | reverse complement strand
TGCCGAAGTGCGGGAGTTCTTTGCGGTCCACCGGGCGGAAGGCACTTATGCGGGCGGCGTGCATTTCGAGATGACCGGCAAGAATGTCACCGAATGCCTTGGCGGGGCCCAGGCCATTGCAGAAGACGACCTGTCATCCCGCTACCACACCCATTGCGACCCGCGCCTCAACGCCACCCAGTCCCTGGAACTGGCTTTCCTCGTGGCCGAGGGCATCCGGGCGGAGCGGGGGGCAGGCAACGCCCTGCGTAAAGCCTCCTGACTTTCGGGCATCCTGACTATTCAGTGGACCAAGGAGAAGGCGGACGGGTGCCGCCTTCTCCGTCCCCGGCCATCCTGAACCATCGCTCTCCACAAGGGTAAAGCCCTTCATCGGAACGCTCAGGCTTGAAGGGTGTTTGCCTTTCCGAGCCGGCCTTACAAGGAGACGGGTAATGGATGTCTTGTTCAGCTTTTTCTACGGCGCGGGGATTTTCTTCCTGCTGTTTGTCGGGTTTCTGGCGGTCTATCTGGTGACGGCCCGCAAACACAATCCACCGGAAAAAAAGAACTGACTCTCCATTGTCCGCAGGGCGCGGGCCTTCAATCGGTGGCGTCAAGGGCGGGGCAGACTTGACCCGTGCCCTCCAGAAGGGCGGCCGTCTCCCGGGCCAGATCAGAAACCGCTTTGGCTTCCTCATCGGTCATGTTTTCCGTGAAGCCCGGGGCGGTCACCGTCACTCGAAGGGCTGACAGTCTGGTGATGAGGCCAGGGTTCTGGCGGTCTTCCTGGCCCAGGGAGGGTTCGATCGCGTCGAGGGCCATGGGCATGGTGCGGACCAGGGCACGGCGCGTGTCCACAGGCATGATGGAAAACGAATTCAGAATGTCCGCATGGGCCCGCAGGGCACCGTCACAGGGCAGGTCCGCTGCCGCCGGAGTGACAACAAGGGTCAACGCGGCGAGAGCCCCAACTCTCAAAGCCTCAACTCGCAAAGCCCCAACTGGAAAAACCCAAGCACCCAAACATCGCGCCAGAAGCGTCTGGTTCTGGCGGAAGTCCCCTCGCGGGCGTGTCATCTGGTGACAGATCATGGCAGGGTGCTCCGTGGGCAGCGGCCCCGGTGGCTGGGCAGGAGGGTTTGCCTCACACCGCGGGATCCGGGCCGATTTTCACCAGCATCTTGCCGAAATTCTCGCCCTTGAACAGACCGATAAACGCCTTTGGCGCGTTTTCGATCCCCTCATGCACCGTTTCCTTCCAGGTCATGCGGCCTTCGGCGAACCATTTGGCCATATCCCCTAGGAACGGTTCCATCTGGTCCATGTGATCGGAGACGACAAAGCCCTGAAGATGCAGGCGCTTGGGCACGGTCATGATGATGTTGGAGGGGCCGGGCGGTGGTGTCACATCGTTGTATTGGGCGATCATCCCGCAGACTGGGATGCGGCCGAAGGGGTTCATCAGATTGATCGCTGCGGTCAGGTGATCCCCGCCCACATTCTCGAAATAGATGTCCACCCCGTCGGGGGCATGGGCGGCAATGGCGGCCTCAAGGGCTGCGGCGCCCTGGTGTTCCTTGTAGTTGACCGCCCCATCGACACCGAGATCCTCGGTCAGATAGCGGCATTTTTCCGCCGACCCGGCGGTCCCGATCACCCGGCAGCCCAGATTGCGGGCGATCTGGCAGACCACGGCGCCCACAGCTCCGGAGGCGGCGGACACCAGCACCGTTTCCCCCTTTTTGGGCTTGCCGATCAGCATCATGCCCGCATAGGCCGTCAGGCCCGGCATCCCCAGGGCACCCAGGAACGCCTGGAGGGGCGCGATGGAAGGGTCAACCTTGGAAAGCCCGGTGCCGTCGGACAGGAAGGCCTCCTGCCAGCCATTGAAATTGTTCACGTATGCGCCGACTGCAAAGCCCGGATGGCGGGACGCGATCACCTGGCCAATGGCGCCGCCATTGAGCGGAGCCCCCACCTGGAAAGCCTCCACATAGCTTTCCCGGTCAATCATGCGCCCGCGCATATAGGGATCGACGGACATCCAGATGTTGCGCACCAGGACCTGTCCGTCACCGGGATCCGGGATCTGAACCGTGGCCAATTCGAAGGTGTTCTCATCCGGCATGCCCACGGGACGGGACTTCAGACGAATCTCTCGGCTCTGCACACCTGACATGACCATTTCCTCCTGTCGGGATGGGGTCTTGTAACCCATTGATTGAAATGCGCTTTTTTCGGCGCTCGCCTCTGGCAACCTGTAACAATGCTGAAACAATTGTTGAGTTGCGGCAAGCCCGCCCTCGTGGAGGTATTAGCGGCGCTTTCTGGCTGGGGAGCGGCTGAGTCGTGCCTGTGCCATGACGGATATCTCCACGGAGATGGTCAAGGCGACAGGCATTCGGGCCGTGTTGGGAAGCGATCTTGCAGGCAGGCCTCGGGCGTGCCGCAGGGAACCGCGTTCGGGGTCAAATGTTCTACGGCGAAATCTTGAAAGCCGGGATTGAACGCGGCGGGACGGGTCACGGTGCAGCGGAAAGATCCGCGCAGGGTGTGACGGTGGACCTTTTTGGGGGTCTTGCCCCGGGACACAGGACAGGACGCCGGAAGCCGGGGGTAACGCCAGGTTTCATGACGTCGACCCCTGACCGGGAAAGCGGGAGTTTCTGGGACGTGTTTATCAAGATCCAATCGGAGCGGCCGGTGCGCGTCGCGGTTATCGGTGCGGGCGTATTCGGTGGTTTTCACTCGGGCAAATATGCCGCCCATCCGGATGTGGAACTGGTTGCCGTCGTTGATCTGGATATCGAGAAGGCCAGGGCGGTTGCTGAAAAGCACGGCGCCCGGGGCGTTCGTGATCTGGACGAAGTGATTGGCGCGGTCGATGCCGTGTCCGTGGCGGCACCGGCAAAGGTGCACTATGCCCTGGCGCGCCGCGCCCTGGAGGCGGGTCTGCACTGCCTCGTGGAAAAGCCGATCGCCCTGGATATCGCCCATGCGGATGAACTGGTGGCGATTGCCCGGCGCAAGGGGCTGGCGCTCCAGGTGGGTCACCAGGAACGGTATGTGTTTTCCGAGTTCGGCCTCCTGTCCCGGGACGCGGAGCCAGTTTATGTGGAATGCCGCCGGGCCGGTCCTTTCAGCGGACGGGGCACCGATGTCAGCGTCGTGATGGATCTCATGATCCATGACCTGGATCTGGTGCACCAGGTTGCGCCCGCGGGAGTGCGCCGGGTGGAAGCCCAGGCGGAGTTCGTGCACGGCGATCTGGCCGACGAAGTAACCGCCGATCTGACCCTTGAAAACGGCACGGAAGTGCGCCTGTTCGCCAGCCGCAACGCCGACGACAAGCAGCGCTCCATGCGCCTTGTCTACACGGACGGTGAGATCTTCCTGGATTTTGTGAACCGGACCCTGACCAACACCACCCCCGCAAAACTCGAATCCGCGTTCGGCGGCGAAGAACGGGACGGGGCACCGGCCATTGCCAGCGATCCCCTGGGATACGGCATTGCCCGGTTCATCCAGTGTGTTCAGTGTGGTGAGGAACCGGTGGTCACCGGCGCCCAGGCCCGCCGTGCCTTGGCCACGGCGCTTGCCATCACCGAGTCCCATGGTCCGAAGATCGACGCTCCCATGAGTGACGAAGCCACGGGTGCCGGCCGGGAAGTCATGTTCGCCTGATCACGGGCGCCTGCTCCCCGACAGCCGACCGGGTTGTCAGGACTCTATCGTCCGGCGGAGGCCCATTCGCGCCGCCGGACCGATCCGGTCCCCCCACACGGAGACCAGGCGTGCAGTGATGTCAGGCGTGGACGGCATGTTGCGCCCTCCCACCGGACCAGTCAGTCTGTGGGCCGCCATGGACTTCGGCTTCTGGTTTGGCCCCAGTTCCGCTGCCTTTCAGGCAATGGCCCGTCCAATAGCCCGTCCCTTCCTTCCGAACAAGCAGGTCCAAAAGGCTTTGGGAGGGCTGGTCCTGTGGGAACGGAATTGTCCCATGCATCTGAAAAATGCGGTGCACCCCGAATCACTGTGGACTCAACAACACCCCCGCGCACCGGGCCGATGGCGCACCGGATAAAACCGCGCATCCAACGCAAGTGACCAGACCCATGTCCCAGGCTTCCAATCCCTCTTCTTCCGCAGAAGCTGCCAAGATCGGCGCCAAGACCGGCGCGGAAACCGCGGCTCCCATCGCCTTCATCGACCTCAAGGCCCAACAGGCGGGCATCCGGGACCGGATCGAGGCCCGTCTCAAGGCGGTTCTCGACCATGGTCAGTACATCAACGGTCCCGAGATTGGCGAACTGGAGGAAGCCCTGGCGGCCCGGGCCGGAGCCGCGGATGCCGTGGCTGTGGCCAGTGGCACCGACGCCCTGATCATCGCCATGATGGGGGAGGGGATCGGCGCGGGTGATGCGGCCTTCATTCCGTCATTCACCTACAACGCCACGGTCAACGCGGTGCTGGTCTGCGGTGCGCAACCCATTTTCGTGGATGTGGACCGCAAGACGTTCAACATGGACCCGGACGATCTGACCGCCAAGATCGAGGCAGTGAAAGCGGAGGGCCGTCTGACGCCCCGGGCGGTCGTCCCCGTGGATCTTTTTGGTCTGCCTGCGGATTATACCCGGATCGGCGCCATCGCGGCGGAGCACGGCATGGACGTGCTGGCCGATGCCGCCCAGAGCTTCGGCGGACGGATGGGCAACCGCCCCGTGGGTTCTCTCGCCCCCATCACCGGCACCAGCTTTTTCCCCGCAAAGACCCTGGGCTGTTACGGGGACGGAGGCGCCATGTTCTCCGACACCAAGGAACGGGCCGAGTTGTGGCGGTCCCTGCGCTGGCACGGCACCGACGAGAAGCGCCGTCTTTCCGTCCGTGTGGGCATCAATGGCCGCATGGATACCATGCAGGCTGCGGTGCTGCTGGAAAAGCTCGCCATTTTCGATGACGAACTGAGCGCCCGGAACCGGATCGCCGCCCGCTATGACGCACGCCTGAAAGAGGTGATGGATCTCCCCGCCCGGCCCGTGGACGTTCAACCTTCCTGGGGGCTCTATTCCATCACAGTGGAGGATCGGGCCAAGGTTCAGGAGACCCTCAAAGAGGCGGGCATTCCCAGCGCCATCTATTATCAGGTCCCCTGCCACAAGATGGAGGCCTTCACCGACCATGCTCCTGAAGAGGGCCTGCCCGTGACCGAATGGCTCGCGGAGCGCATCCTGTCCCTGCCCATGCACCCTTACATGACCGATGATCAGGTGGACCGGGTCTGCGACACCCTTATCCCCGCCCTGGGCTGACCTTTCCTGGCGGGACAGCCGATCCCAGTTGCCCGCGCCCCGCAAGCCCGGAAGCCCGGCATCCCAGAGACCTAAGCTCCAGATGCCCAAACTCCAGATAGGAGGCATCCGCTCTAAATGGGTAGGCAAGCCGCCGGTCCTTTAGGGTGGATCTTTGCGGCTGGGGCACGGCAATATTGCCGTGCCGCCATTCCGGGATTAGGTATTGCCCATGACAGATCGCCTCACTGTTTATCTCGCCCAGTTGAACCCGGTTGTCGGGGACATCGACGGCAATCTTGAACTGGCCCGGGCGGCCAGGGCCGATGCGGCGCGCCAGGGGGCGGACATCATTGTCTTTCCCGAACTCTTCATCGTGGGCTACCCGCCGGAGGATCTGGTGCTCAAGCCCGCGTTCCAGACCAGGGCCATGGACGCCACCCGCGCCCTTGCGGCGGAAACCGCCGATGGCGGTCCGGCTGTGGTGATCGGCGCTCCCTGGGTGGCCGCCGGCGATCTCTACAACGCGGTTGCGGTGCTCGACGGTGGGGACGTCCAGGCCCTGCGGTTCAAGGCGGATCTGCCCAATTACGGTGTCTTCGATGAAAAGCGGGTCTTTCGTGCCGGACCGGCCCCTGAACCGGTGCTGATCCGCTCCGTGCCCATCGGCCTACCCATTTGCGAGGATATCTGGACGCCTGACGTCACCGGCCATCTTGCGGCCAAGGGTGCGGAACTGTTCCTGGTGCCCAACGGCTCCCCCTTCACCGTGGCAAAATATGATGTGCGCCGGGGCCATGTGGCGGGCCGTGTCCGGGAGACCGGGCTGCCCCTTGCCTATGTCAATCAGGTGGGAGGCCAGGATGAACTGGTGTTCGACGGCGCCAGTTTCGTCATGAACGCCGATGGCTCCACCGCGGTCCAGGCGCCGGACTGGGAGCCCCATGGCCTGCTGACCCATTGGAACCGCACGGAAAATGGCTGGCACTGCGTCGACGGCCCGCGCCTCGCCCTCGCTGATCCAACCGCCAATCTCTACATGGCCGGTGTCCTCGGCCTGCGGGATTATGTGCTCAAGAACGGGTTTCCCGGTGTGGTGCTGGGTCTGTCCGGGGGGATCGACAGCGCCCTGTCCGCCGCCATTGCCGTGGATGCTCTGGGTCCGGAGCGGGTCTGGTGCGTGATGCTGCCCTTCCATTACACCAGTTCCGAAAGTCTCGAGGATGCCCAGGCCTGCGCCCGGGCCTTGGGCGTGCGCTACGATGTGTTGCCCATCGCCGAGACCGTGGATGCGCTGACTGCCACCCTGTCGCCCCTGTTCGGCAACCGTCCGCCGGACACCACGGAAGAGAACATGCAGTCCCGGATCCGGGGACTGACCCTCATGGCGCTGTCGAACAAGTTCGGCCCCATGGTGCTGACCACCGGCAACAAGTCGGAAGTGGCGGTGGGCTATGCCACCCTTTATGGGGACATGTGCGGGGGCTATAACGCCATCAAGGATCTCTACAAGATGCAGGTCTTCGCCCTGTCCAGCTGGCGCAATGGGAACGTGCCCAGGGGCGGTCTCGGGCCCGAGGGTGTGGTGATCCCGGAACGGATCATCACCAAGCCTCCCTCAGCGGAGTTGCGCGACGACCAGAAGGACGAAGACTCCCTGCCGCCCTATCCCCAGCTTGATGACATCCTGGAATGCCTCATCGAGCAGGAAATGCCGGTGGAGGATATTGTTGCCCGGGGCCATGACCGGGATGTGGTCAAACGGATCGAACATCTGGTTTTCATCGCTGAATACAAGCGCCGCCAGGCCGCGCCGGGCAACAAGGTGACCACGCGGAATTTCGGCCGCGACAGGCGCTACCCCATAACAAACAGGTTCCGTGATGCCTACTGATCATTCCTCTCCAGACCACCATGATCCCCGAAGAGATGGCCGGGGCTGGTACCCCGGTGTGCTGATCGTTCTTGCGGCCGTGGCCGCCGGTGTCGTCGCCGGACCGTTGATCCTGGGTCTTCTCAGCGCCCTGTTCGGGGTCACCATGTCCCTGCTGGGCGTACTGATCACCATGGTGGTGATGCTGCTTCCGGCTGCCATCCTGATCGGGATCGGCTATGTGCTCGGCACCCGGTCCGGCAAATCCAAATCCGGCGGTTCCGACTGATCTGACACCGGGCAAGACTTCAATCCAGGGCAAGGGCTGATGGCCGCCTCCTTGGGAGGCCGGCCCTCGAAAGGCTTTTGACACTTTCTGCAAAGGATCCAGACGCCATGACGGTGGCTGACAGAACGAAACCGGTGGTCCGCTTCGCCCCCAGTCCCACGGGCCGCATTCACGTGGGCAACACCCGGGCCGCCCTGTTCAATTTCCTCTTTGCCCGGAGAAACGGCGGCACATTCATCCTGCGCCTGGATGATACGGATGTGGAACGGTCCACGGAGGAATATGCGCAAGGCATTGTCGAGGATCTGGCCTGGCTTGGTCTGGTCCATGACGACACCTTCAAGCAGTCCGACCGGTTCGAGCGCTATGATGGTGTGGCGGAGGATCTGAAGGCCCGGGGGCTCCTCTATCCCTGCTATGAAACGCCGGAAGAACTCGACCGGAAACGCAAGATCCAGCGCGCCCGGGGCATGCCGCCGGTCTATGACCGGGCCGCCCTGGATCTTACGGATGCTCAGAAGGCGGAGTATGAAGCGGAGGGTCGCAAACCCCACTGGCGCTTCAAACTCGACGGTGCCCGTGTGGAGTGGGACGACTTGGTGCGTGGCGCCACGGGCATCGAAACCGCCAGCATTTCCGACCCGATCCTGATCCGCGAAGACGGCAGCTATCTCTACACCCTGCCCAGCGTGATCGACGATGTGGACAAGGCCATCACCCACATCATCCGCGGCGAGGACCATGTCACCAACAGCGGCGCCCAGATCCAGATCTTCGAGGCCATCGGCGGCACGGTGCCCGCATTCGCCCATACCTCCCTGCTGGTGGGCGCCCAGGGGGAAGCCCTTTCCAAACGCCTTGGGTCCCTGTCGATCCAGAACCTGCGGGAAGACGGCATCGAGGCCCTCGCGGTCACATCCCTCCTGGCCCGGCTGGGGACCTCGGATCCGGTAGAGCCCCGCACGTCTCTGGATGATCTGGTCGCGGGCTTCGACATGGACAAACTGGGCCGCGCACCGGCGAAATTCGATCCCCAGGACCTGGAGATCCTGAACGCGAAAATCCTCCACGCTACGCCCATTGAGGCGGTCAAGGACCGGCTCGCAGCCCTGGGGGTGGACGGGGACGAGTCCTTCTGGAACGCCGCCCGCCCCAATCTGGGCCGGCTTGATGATGTGCTGGAGTGGTGGAAGATCGTCAAAGGACCGGTCACACCGGTGATCGACGACGCGGAGCATCTTGCAAAGGCCGCCGATCTGTTGCCCGATGGCGCCTTTGACGAGACCACCTGGGGCACCTGGACGACAGCGGTGAAGGACGCCACCGGCGCCAAGGGCAAGGCCCTGTTCAAGCCCCTGCGCCTTGCGCTGACGGGCCAGGAACGGGGACCGGAAATGGACAAGCTGCTCTATCTGATCGGGCCGGACCGTGCCAGGGCCCGGCTCAAAGGCGAGGCGGCCTGAATGGGCTGCCTTCATCACGACGGGCTCCGGCAAGAACGGCATCACCAAGTCAGGCGTCACCAAGTCGGGCCTCAAGGGGACGGTTGAAGGAATAGACCATGACCATCATGCTCACGAATACGGCGACACGGACGAAAGAGGCGCTTCAGCCCATCGATCCTCAGAATGTCCGCCTGTATGTCTGTGGGCCGACGGTCTATGACCGGGCCCATATCGGCAATGCCCGCCCGATCGTGGTCTTCGATATCCTGTTCCGCCTGCTGCGCCATGTCTATGGTGCCGATCACGTCACCTATGCCCGCAACATCACGGATGTGGATGACAAGATCAACGCCAGGGCCCGGGAGCGGGGCGTGGACATCGATACGGTCACCGCCACCACCATCGATCAGCTCCATGAGGATCTGAAAGGGCTCAACACCCTCGAGCCGACCGTGGAGCCCCGGGCCACCCGTCACATCGCCGAGATGATCGAGATCATTTCCGCACTGACCGATAAGGGGCATGCCTATGAGGCGGAGGGCCATGTGCTCTTCGAGGTGTCGAGCATGGCCGATTACGGTGCATTGTCCGGTCGTTCGGCGGATGAGATGGTCGCCGGAGCCCGTGTCGAAGTGGCGCCCTACAAGAAAGACCCCATGGATTTCGTCCTGTGGAAACCGTCCGCGGACGACGAACCGGGCTGGGACAGCCCCTGGGGCCGGGGCCGACCCGGCTGGCACATTGAATGCTCCGCCATGGCCAAGCGCCATCTGGGCGAGACCTTCGACATCCATGGCGGCGGTATCGATCTGATTTTCCCCCACCATGAAAACGAACGGGCCCAGAGCCTGTGCGCCCATGGGGGCACGCCCTTCGCCAATATCTGGATGCACAACGGCTTTCTTCAGGTGGAGGGGGCCAAGATGGCCAAATCCGCCGGCAATTTCATCACCATCGGCGATTTCCTGGAAGACTGGCCCGGTGAGGTGCTCCGCCTGCAGATGCTGATGACCCATTATCATCAGCCCATCAACTGGACCCAGAACGCCTCAAGGGAAGCCAAGGCGGTGATCGGGCGGTGGATCGAACTCACCGATGGGGTGCCCGCTGACGGGGACGTGCCCGAAGACGTGATGGCCGCCCTGAAGGACGACCTCAACACGCCGCTGGCCGTGACCCACATGCACCGGCTCGCCGATGAGGCCCGGAAAGGCAGTGCACAGAGTGCCGCTGCCCTCAAGGCCACCATGGGTCTCCTGGGCTTTCCCGAATGGACCGCCCAGGCCTGGCAGGCGGCGGAACGCGAGGCCAAGGGTGTGGATCCGGCGGAAATCGAGGGTCTGATTGCCGAGCGCAAGGCGGCCCGGGAGGCGCGGGATTTCGCCCGTGCCGACGAGATCCGCGACACACTTCTGGCCCGGGGCATTCAGATCAAGGACGGTGCCCAGGGAACGACCTGGACGGTGGCGCCATGAGCGCTGGGCCGGATGCGTCCGGCCCAGCGACCTCTCAAACCCGCTACGGTGTGGCCGCCGCCTTGAGCGGTTTCAGCGCCTGGGGACTGAGCCCTGTCTACTGGAAACTCCTGGTGGCCGTCGGCCCCCTGGAGATTCTGGCCCACCGGCTCTTGTGGTCGGTCCTGTTCACGGGCCTCTTCATGGCCCGGGGCGGCAAGTTCGCCGGATTGATCCAGTCACTGAAGAACCGGCGGGTGCTTCTGGCCCTTGCCGGCACCACGGCGCTGATCAGCGTGAACTGGGTGACCTTTCTCTGGGCCGTGGCCAATGACAAGATCCTCGAAGCAAGCCTCGGGTATTTCATGAACCCGTTGGTCAGCGTGGCCCTGGGCTTCCTGGTGCTGCGCGAACGCCTCAACCGCTATCAATGGGCCGCTGTCGCTCTGGCTTGTATCGGGGTGACGATCCTCACCGTGGCGCTCGGCGTGCCGCCGCTCATCCCCCTTATGCTGGCCGTTTCATTCGGTCTTTACGGCCTGTTGCGTAAGACCGTCGGCGTGGGCGCCCTGGAAGGGCTGTTCGCGGAAACCGCGGCTTGTGTGCCCCTGGCTCTCCTTTATGTGGCCTGGCTCGCATGGAGCGGGAACGGGGCCTGGGGACAGGCGGATCTGGCCATCCACCTTCTGCTGATTGGTGCGGGACCGGTCACGGCGGTGCCGCTTTTGCTGTTTTCCCTCGGGGCGCGGCGGTTGCGCCTGTCCACCATCGGTCTGACCCAGTATGTCGCTCCGACGATCCAGTTCGCTTTGGCCGTCTTTGTCTTCGGGGAAACCCTGACCCAGGCCCATCTTTTGACCTTCACGTTTATCTGGCTGGGCCTTGGAATCTTCACCTGGGATTCCCTGCGCCGGGAACTCCGTCTGCCCCGGACGGCGGTCCGCTCCGGTTGAGGCCTGGCAGGCCGTATTGCGGGGGGCTGGACCGCTGGGGCAGGGCGGAACCGCTTTTGCAAACCTTCCCTCAGCCGTAAACCTTGCGAGGGCCCCAAACCTTGCGGGGGAGCTTGCGAGTCGCAAACTGGGAAAACCCCGCCAACTGACCCGCCAACTGACTCGCCAACTGAATTGCCGCATCCTGGGGCCTGGGCCAGCACGCCTCTCTTCGATGGTGTTATAGTGGAGCGGTGCCAACCAACGATGCCAATCATCGGGGCCGCGGGGAGCGCCATGAAGGTCACATTCCAGGAGACGGTTCGCTTCATCACCGAAACCTGCCGGACACTGAATGCTCAGCAGGATCTGTCGCCGCGCAACGAGACCGTGAACCACGTGCTCCGGGAGCTTGTCGCCCGGCTGACCCAGGAACAGTTCGGCGGCTGCGGCGAGGCCCTGGCGGTCACCCCCGCCCTCCAGGAAGAACGCATCGTGCTCCCCGCCCTGTGCGGACGGGCCGAACAGGAGATGGAGATATACTGGGCCAGGAGTTTTCTGGCGCAAGCGCCGGGGGGGATGCCCCAACTGCGCCGCTTCTGGTACTACCAGAATTATGAGGCCCTGGTTGAAAAGGAACTGGTCCTCATTGGCGGGCGCCCGATCAAAACCCTTGTGTTTCTGGGCGGTGGGGCGTTGCCGTTGTCGGCTCTCCTGATGGTCCGCGATCGGCCTGATCTCACTGCCATCTGTGTGGACTGGGATCCGGTGGCCTGCACCCTGGCCCGCCAGCTTGTGGCCCGGCTTGGGCTTGCGGATACGGTGCACATCGTCGAATCCACCGCCGTAGACTTTCCGTTCAAGGATGATCAACTGGTGATGTATGCAAGCCTGCTCACGGGCCGGGCCCCGGTTTACGAGGCCTGCCATCGGGCCGGTGTGCCCGCCTTCCTGGTGCGCGATGTTGAAGGCGCGTACTGCTATCTCTACAAGGCCGCCCCCCTTCCGGATCAGGCCCTTTATGGCGAAGTGGGGCGCACCACGCCATCCCCGGACATCATCAACACCACCCGCCTGTTCACCCGGCGCTGATCCCTCGCCTAAGGGCTGGAACTGTTAACAAGCCGGTAAGCACCCCCGTGGCCCCCTTGGGTCTGCGCGGAGGCGACCCTAACGGCGAAGGAAGGACGGCGATGGAGGGAGGGGGCATACCGTTGCGCTGCGGACCCCGTGCGGGTGAATTCATCCAGCCCGCTCCCCCGGATAAATTCTGTATGCTTGACGTGAGGGGTTGGCTGGTCCCAAGTCATGGCCCGTCCCCGGCTGCGTTCCCAGCACCAGTACCATCGCCAGTCCGTTGAACATCCCCAGGCAGAGTACGCCGATCCTCGTCCAGACCGTGCCGAATTGGAGATCACACCATGGTCATGCCCCGTTCCGTCTGCGTGTATTGCGGCTCCAGCAAGGGTCTTGATGACGCGTTTCTGGATGCTGCCTGCCGCCTTGGACGGACTCTGGCCGAAAACAATGTGCAGCTTGTCTATGGGGGCGGCTCACTCGGACTCATGGGTGCCACGGCGGAAGCGGCCCTGGAGGCCGGCGGTAAGGTGGTCGGCATCATCCCGAAATTCTTGCGGGATATTGAAAAACAGTATGAGGACATCACCGAACTGCATGTCACCAAGAACATGCATGAGCGCAAACAGCTCATGTTCGACCGGTCCGATGCCTTTGTGAGCCTGCCCGGCGGCATCGGCACCCTGGAAGAAACCGTTGAAATGCTCACCTGGTCCCAGCTCGGCCGTCACAACAAGCCCATTGTGCTGCTCAACGTCCACAACTACTGGACCCCGCTGCTGAACCTCCTGGACCACATGGTGGATCAGAAATTCGTCAAACCGGACGCCGCCCAACTTTGGACATCCGTGACCGAAGTGGACCAGGTCCTCCCCACCATCGACGCCACCCTGACCGAATACGACCTGGGCCCGGCCCCCAAACCCTCCGACGACCGGTTCTGAGCGCTCGCGAGCGGCTGCATCCACAATGCTCCAATCTATGCGCAGCTTAGGTGCACATAGAACCGTTTTAGAGGCGCATAGAACCGCTTTAGAGGTGCATAGAGCGATTTTAGAGGTGCATAGAACCGTTTAGATGCACATTGCACCTCCGCCCAGGCGAGGCCTTGTAAACACCTGATACTCCAAGGATTTTTGCGCGCCAGGGGTGGTTGTCCATTAACGCAAAGCAATGGACAGTGCGCGGTATGCGCGTCCTTGTAACCCTCCTGCTCTCAATCTGTGCATTCAGCTTTCCGGCCTCGCCCACCGATCCCTTGCCCGGTCCGATCCCAGCAAGGCTCCTCTCCGTGACCGATGGAGACACGTTCGTTGTGGTTGCCCGAACCTGGATCAATCAGGAAACCACGGTGACTGTCCGCCCCCGGGGCTTCGACAGTGCCGAAATCCGTGGCCGTTGCCCGGCGGAACGGGCTCTGGCGAATGCTGCCCGCCGGGCCTTGAAACGCATGTTGGAGGCAAGCACCGGGATCCTGCTCCACGACATCGAACCGGACAAATATGGCGGCCGGGTCTCCGCACGGGTCACCCTGGAGCCCGGGGCCCGGGACCTCACCGCTCTGATGCTTGAGGCCGGACGCCGGGATGGTCACTCCCGCCCCTACGAGGGCGGCAGGCGGCCTTCCTGGTGCGACGGTTCTTTTTGAAGTGCCTCACTCCAGAAACGTGACCGTTTCCGCCAGGGGCGCGCGATCGTGATCGAGAACCCGGCAGGTTCGGCGCTTCTTCCTCGGGGCCTCCGTTCTTCCGATTTTTGGTGGAGTGGAATTCTCAGGTTGGGTTTGATCTCTTTTGCAGGTGGCCGAGGAGGATGTGGGGGACTGTCAGGGTGCTGAGGCCGATGAAGACAATGGGGACCAGGATGGAGGGGGGCGGGGGGCTTACAGTGTTGGATGGCATGAGCAGGACAGCGGCTCCCAGTCCGGCGAGGATGGGGAGGAGGGAGGCGGTGATAACCAGTGCGTAGAAGGAACGATCCGGGCGCAAACCGTCAGTGCGGGGCGATTGGAGGACCGAATGCACATGTCTTGGCCCATGGATCAGCACAAAATAGGCCGTAAAGGAGAGAAGGGGCGGCAACGCGGCGAAAAGAAGGGCCGCGACGGCCATGTCGATGAAGGCGCGCGCACTGTCCGGTGTGGCCAGCCCATGGCGCTCACGGACCACAACGGCGGCCAGGGTCACGAGCCAGAGGCCACCCAGGATGACGGTCAGTGCCATGACGAAATCGGCCGGGATGGTCCCTCCATCGATGGCCATGGTTTCGAACAGGGATTGCAGGTCATCAGGCCACATGGAGAACAGGGCAAGGAATGGCGTCGTGCCCAGGAGAACACCCCAACCAGGCCGGTCTTGCAGGCCATGGGCTTCGCTGTCTTCCACGCCGAAGTGCCAGAGGGACAACCCTAAAAACAGGAGCAAGGCCACGCTGGACGCCAGAAGCCAGATGGCGAGGGTTGCCATTGCAACGGCGGTATAGGCCAGAAGAAAGATAATAAATCCTCCGTGGGCAAACCAACGCCTGAAGAGGATACGCCCCAGGGGCAGATCCATCGCGCCGTGGGGCAAGCCGGCCAGGGCAATGAGAGGGGCGGCGATCAGGAGTTGCTCCGAGACGGGCAGGTCCCACGCCAGAGGCGCAAGCATCAAGGCCACGAGTCCGGCGATAATACCGTACCAGGGGAACGCCAGCGTCTCCCGCCCAGTCCTCGCCGGCAGTGTGCCCGAAAGCCCCCTATGCAAGGCACTGGTGAGCGCCTTGCCCAGGGGTAAAAAGGGGGAGAAGCGCCGGACCGATCCATGGTTCCGTGGGATGCGATTTTTCCCCATGATCCTGTCCCGGGGTTCCAGGTGCGTCAGTAGGCCGCCCGTCTCTTGAGACGTTTGGGGAGCAAATGCATCTCATAGCTCAAGGATGCCGGAAGGTTTCGCACGCTCCAGAATACGATGAAGCAAAAGCCACCCTTATTGACGACATCGGCAATGTTGTAGATCAGCTCCCTGGTCATCAGAGTCGCTGTGCTCGGGGCGATCAACGCCGCAGCGAAGCCCAGGGGATAGATGCTCCAGCCGATGATCACGTAGATCCGCATCAGTTTGAGCGCCCGCTTGATTTGCGGCGGAGCGTTACGGGCCAGGGGATCCAAACCGAAAATCAGAATGGCCGCGATCATGACAAAACATGCGCCGCCCGTGGCGAATCCACCCCAAACCAGCATGGTGGGCTCGCCGGTGCGATTGAGCGTCGATTCAGCGACATAGCCTGCAATGATCATGATGACGTCGAAAATGACCAGCCAGATCAGAAAGGTCAGGCTGCCTTTGGACGATCGAAGCACGACCGGAAACAGCGCGAGCATGATCGGCGTGGTCAGGATCCAGTCCGTATAGCGCACGGTGGTGGGGAACTGCGTATTGTCGAGCGTCGCCCCCAACGTCACATCTTTCATGATGAAATAGTTGGCTCCTGCGATAAAGGTCAGCAGGTAGCACATCGCAGCAACGGATCTGCGACTTTCGTGAATACTGTTCCTTTCAACGACGAACAGGAACGTTATGGCGATGAAGATGGCAAAAACGACCCAGAACGACATTTGGGTAATGAGAACGAGTATTTCTATCGCCATAGTAGTCAATACCCTTCCAACAGGTGTGTTGTCCGAACATCGGATGCCGCGTCATGGGCGTGTATATCCAAGTCCAAGTAAGTCGATTTACATCTCGTGGGACCAACCGATTATTAAAAATTTTTAACAAACAGGTGGCGGATCGGCTTTACCAACCTGAACGAGGCCGGTTTGTTACATCGCAACGCCTTACTCCGCCTAAGCAACTGAGCGTTCAGTCAAAAATTCGAGTAGACATGCGTACGTTCCGGGTACTACATCGGGTGCACCTCTTCAAGCTGCAGATGTAAATTTTGGAACGGGACTCACTTGTGATCATGGGGCTGCTGGACGACCTGTATGATTGGTATTGGCGCTATGGGCGCGAGCGGATGGCACAGCAGGCTTTGCCGAAAAGCTGGCTGCCCGGTCTGTATGCGCTCCGGCGCCAGCATACCCACTGGCGCTATCCCTGGGCTGTGCTGTGGGCTCCATCGGAGGGGCTGGTCACGCAGATTTCCGGTGCCTTGTGCGATATCAAGCCTGCCATGCTTGACTCACTCTGGCGCCGGGGCATTGCAACGTATACGGATGCATCGACGTCGTCCGGCGACGAACAGGGCGATGGCCTTGACCTTATCCTGCTCGATCGTGCGGGCGCCCTGAGGGCTTTGGCTTTCGGTCATGCGGTGAGCAGTGAGACCAGCGAAGCCCGGTCAGTCATTACCCCTGAATTCATCTCCAGCAGCCTGGACTCCGCGGGCGGCGCTCAAGGTCCCCGGGATCCTGAAGCGACGGCCTATGCGCACGAGATTTTCACGGTCCTCGATGAGATCAGCGCCTTGGAATGCGATGCATTCAGTGGGTTTATTCCCGCCGGCGGCTGGCGCTCCGTCGTGTCCGACAACATTTACGACAGCCCGTTCCTGAATACGGATCTGCGAAACGCCCAACGTTTTGCGGAGGATCTGTTCTGGAACGGCGATGGGGAAGTCACGGAGATCTTTGCCGCTTCCAACCAGATCCTGCGCCGCATGGGTGATCTGACCGGCAAACAGGTGACCATCTCCCGCCCTGCGTTTGAGGCGCTTCTGGAGACGCCGTTTGTCTTCTCGAAATCTGCTCGGGAAGCGGCCAAGGACCGCCCCCCCGCAAAAAAAGAGTCAGGCCGCGGCAAAAAGAGCCGGGGCCGCGGAGACGGGCAGAAACAAATCTTTCTTCATACGACGGAACGATCTGTGGCGATCACGCTTGAAGACTCGGCCAAGGGGGCGGCAGGCCTTGCGCTTCGAACCACGGTCGAACTCTCGGCGCTGGCGTTGCTGATTGCCGCCGTGCGGATGCCGGCGCACTCGGACCTGAGACTCGATGCGGACAGTGCACGGGTGCTCATCGCACCGGCGCCACGCACCGCGTATGAAGGGGCGGAACGGTCGACCCCTGAAGCGTGGATTTCCCTCGGCAAAGCAATCTCCCTTCCGGCATCCGTGATCGAGGGAGGAGGGGCCGCCGCACTGTGCGTGCTCGGTGCTGACGAGTCCGATGCGATACAGAAGAATGCCGTTCGTGTCGCTGCCTTTGCAGGCGCAAGCCTCATCGTCCCGGAGGATGCGGGCCCGGATGGCAACCAGGCTGCGCAAGACGCCGTTGCCCATTGGAACCAAATCGAACGGCAGATGAACACGGAACTGGGCAAGGTCGTGGGCATCGAAGCGGGTTGGGTTGCGGCCACGGCCGACAGCGGCGCCGGATCAAATCCGTCTGGGGATAAACAGTCTGAAAGCGCAGAAGCCGGATCGCCGGTCAGTGGGCTCATCAAATTTCTGGCGCAGGCGATACCATTCGCCAGCGAGCCTGACCGACAGGATCTTGCCAGTCTCCTCGAACAGGCCCTGCCGAAGGTGCGTGATGAAAGCCACCGGGAGGCCTTCATGCGTCTGTGCGAGGCGATCCCCGAATTTTGCAGCGCAGCCGCCAATCGAACCGAGCGAAAGAATGCCGTTGCCGCACTGAGTGCAATACTTCGCAAGGCCTTGAGCGTGCGCCCGGACCAACTGCAGTCGATCCCGAGAGGGCTCGGTGATGATCATGCGAAGGCCTTGAAGTGGACGGAAAGCCAGATGGACAAATGGGCCGATGATCCGGCTCTTGATGATCTGTTCTCGGCACTGAAGATGAGCGACGATGACCGCGACTTGATCGTGAAAGGTTTGCGGGAGCAGTTTGACGGAGACGAGTGTGCGTCCTGGATGTGTCGGGAACTCGGCCATCTCGAAACGGGCCGTGATACCCGGCATGCAAAGCGCTATGCCGCTGTCCAAATGAGCCGGGCGCTCTTTCCGTGGGATCGCTCCGAGCGTCGTCGTCTTGATGCCCGGCCCGAGGCGCTCCAGGCCCTGCTTGACGGTTGGACGGATGCCACCCGGGAGCATGAAGAAACCATGCATTACCAGACTGTCCTTGCGCCGATGGTCAATGTTCTGGCGGATATGGCGGATATTGGCGCAACCTGGGTCCGTCAGCCCGGAGATGATGAGATTGAGCGGCTTCATCAGGAAGTCGCATCGCAGGTCTGAACGGTGTTGGCCCAGAGAGATGTCAGTGGGGAAAGTCAGTGAGTAAAGTCCGTAAATCCCTATCTCTCTTCCCGAACAGCGGACACCATACCGTGTTCCTCGCCTTGACATGGGATGATGAGCTGGCGGTGCCAAGGCCGGACAGCGTCCAATGGGAAGAGTTGAGTGACCCCAAGGTTGAGGCGTTCGTTGAGACTGCATCCTCCACCGATTGGCGTGCTCTGGACGACACGCCCTGGATCCAGGTCCGTCCTGGGACGAAGGAGGTCAATGACGGGACCATTACCCGGACGATCTACGGGATCTGGATTGCCGTCGATACGGCCCTGGGCACGAGTGACCGCGGATATCTTGTCGAACTGAGTGAAGAGAATGGGGAGGCAGCGCCGAAGCCGGGGACGGGCGCGCCTTATGTGGCATCGGATGTCAGTGATCTTCCCGAACAGGCACAAGTCGCATTGAATGCGGCCCTTGATCTGCCGGACGGGTTCCCGGACCTCACCTTGGAAATCGATTGGGTCGAGGCGGCCGGCAACCCGATCCCGGTGGATCTGGTGGTGGATTTCGGCAATACGCGGACGGTCGTCCTCGCGGTCGAGCGGATCCAGGATACCCAGGGGTTCACGCCGATCTGCCGCCCGATCTTCTTTCCGGGCTCCGAATGGGATAGCACCGATACGGATTATCTGAATGTCGATCTGTCGCGTGCGATCCCGGATTCCTGGTTCATGCTCGTGGAGCCGGTGTTCACGGAAGCACCGCTGATGGACGTCGCGATTGATCCGCAGCCGCAACGCCAGCTTTTCGGTCGCCGCAAAAAGGAAGCAGGCGGCGCATCCCGCACGGCCCGGGTCTCCCACTCATTCAAAAGCCTGTCTCCGGCGCTGATCGGAGCGGTGGCGCGGGAACAGCTTTCCGGCGTCAATGTGGACCATGGCGGGCTTTCGTTTCTGTCATCGCCCAAACGCTATATCTGGGATGACGAGGCAACGGGCCGGGATGGCTCCACGGTTTGGACCATGAACCCGCAGCCATGGCGGTCAAAGCAGGCCCGGAAGCGGCGTCTGACACCGCTCGATGGCGAATTGCTGCGCTTCACGCCGCGCACTGGAGAGCAGTGGAGCGTGGAGACCGACGAGGGGGAGGAGGTTCGTGTCTCGGTCCCCGCCCCGGAGAATGTGGCGGATCATGCACGGTCCGAAGCCTTGACGTGGGTTGCCCTTTCCATCCTTGAGCACGCCCACGCCCAAATTCAATCCGAGCGTTGGCGGGAAGGCAACCGGCCGTTCCTCCCCCGCAAACTCGGCGATATCCTGCTCACTTACCCGGCCGGATGGACCGAAAGCGAAGTGCGCGCGTTCGAGAACCGCTGGAAGACGGCCCGGGATGTTTTCATCGCATCCCGCGAAGATGATGCCGTCAGCGCATTGCGCGCGGGCACGGCGCCCCAGGTCAAGCCGGACCTGGACGAAGCCGTCGCGCCCCAACTCGTCCTGGTCTTTTCGGAAATCCACCATCTGAGAGACTACGGGCGCAATTGGATCGACCTTTATGGGCGCCGGGACGGTGACCGGACGACAATCCGGATCATGACGATCGATATCGGCGGCGGTACGACGGATACGTCGATTATCGAGTATGTGGATGAGCAGGAAGGGGTGGGCGTGGACCTTTCGGCAACGCTCCTTTTCAAGGACTCCCACAATACGGCGGGCGACCGCCTCGTAAAGGATATCATTGAATGCGTGCTGCTTCCGGCTTTGGGCGCGCGCTTTGCGGATGATGACGACCAGCGCGATGCCTTCGAAGACCTGTTCTTTGCCAAGGCCCTCCGGGAGGCGGAGCGGGCCCAATGGTCGGTCATTACACGAACGGTCCTGATTCCGATTGTCCACGCGATGCTTGCGGAACTGATTGCCGCCGATGGGAAGGGACGCGATCCTTTCACCAATCCGATCATCCCGAAGGACGCGGGTGCTTCGGCCAGCCAGATCGCCAAACTCAACAGGCTGGCGGCCACCTTCGATATCGACGATCCGGTGATCGAGTTTGAGGAGCCGATTGAGATCGACGCCGAAGCCATGAGCGCGACGATCCAAGCCTGGTTGAGCGACCTCGCCGACATCTTCGCCCGGTATTGCGCCATTTTCGATTGTGACCTGGTGATGCTTACGGGCAAGCCGTCCGAACTGCCGGATGTGCGTACACTACTGGAATATCGTCTGCCGATCGCACCGAACCGTCTGATGTCCATGCGCGGATATTATGCGGGCGGCTGGCTTCCGCTGACCCGGGATGGCCGCATACCCGATGCAAAGGTGGTGACGGCGCTTGGTGCCGCCATTCACCAGGGCATCACCACAGGGATGATCGCCGGCTGGCGGGTGAGAGGTGTACTGAACGAGCCTTTCCGGGTTCACAACTACTGGGGCCGCATGTCCGGGGACGCCAAACCCTTTACCGACGGTGACGTGCTGCTCAAACCCAACGACTACGAAGTGACTGTCGAGATCCTCTCGGATACCTATATCGGGCGGGCCGTCTTCCTGACCCATGTTCTACCCGATCAGATCTACCATCTGCGCCTGAAAGGATCCGCAGCCGGAACGCAACGCAGGCGTCTCGAAGTGACCTTGGAGCGTATCGTCAGCGCACAGAACGGTACGGCCTATGCCATGAGCGGTGAGTCGCTTGCCTTGGTCGATGCGGTCGATCTGGAAACGGGAAAGCGGCTCGGTCCGGACCAGGTGGAATTGCGCTTGTGTACTTTGCCCCGCGGTGAAGCATACTGGCAGGACATGGGACGTTTCGAGGTCCGCTGGGACGGGGGCCAGGATTGAATGACGAATGAGCACACAAGGGGAGCGCCGTGACCAAAGAAGCAGACGGTAAACAGGCGCGCCAACGCTATATCACGCAATTACCGGGCTATGCGGATGGACCGGGGGCAGTACTGGAAATCCGTGGTCTGCCTAATGGCGCCCAGGTGATGAGCATTTCCATCAGCCGCAAGGACAAGTGGCTGACATCCAAGGGATGGGTGGACGACAGATCCGAATTGCCCGTCACCTCACGCTGGGAAGGGGACGAAAGACTTCTGGTCGACCTTCCCCGGGATGCGTCCACGCTCTTGTCTCCCGGCCATCAGGTGCGCGTCGCCATTCCCGGGCATGATCTTTCCGACGTCCTCGTGTGGCGCTCCCTCAACGCTATTGAGGATCGATTTTCGGCTGCACCGGCAACCACCACAACCAGCAATGCGCCTGAATGGAACCTGGGCGAACGCAGCATGGGATGGCTCGTGATCCCGGTTGGAGCCCTCGTTCTGGTCGCCGCCTTGATCTTTGTCGGCATCGCTTTCGTCGAACAGGATACGCTGGACCAGGCCCGCACGACTGAAACGTCGGCAACTGAAACGCGGGTTTCAGAGACATCAGGGCCTCAATCGCCCCGACCTCAATCGGGAGAACCCCAGTCGGGAGGATCTCAATCAGATGACGCTCCGGCACGCCTTGAGTCTGGGACGAGGCCCGCCGCCACTCCCGCCCGGGAGCCGGAATACCAGCAGGTATCGGGACGGGAGGGCGTCTGTCAGGACATACCAATAGCGCCTGTGGCGGAGGATGCGTGGTCTGCGGAGCTTTTCGAGCGCAATGTCCGGGCCAGCCTGAGGGAAGCCAAGCGGCTGATGCTCCGTAAGGAAACCGAAAAGGCCGGGCAAGCCTTTAAGGAGGCTGCATGCCGTTCGAAGAGTGCCGCCATCGAAGTCATCGCGTTCCTTGATCCCAATCTCAATCCGGAAGCCGCGGCGTTCGGAAACGAGGGAAGGACGCTTGCCATCGACGTGCACAGGATCGCGCTGCAACGCTGGCAGAATATGAGTTCCGCACGGTTTCTGAACGATTTGGAGGGCGGCCAATGAGACGGGTTCTGACAAGTGCGATGATGCTCGCGGCACTGCTCATCTCTCCCGCCGCCGCTCAGGATGAAAGTGGAACGACCCGGGTGAGCGTCGCTGCGCCCGGTCTGCTCGCCATGTCCCTCCTTCCAAGCCTGCTGGAGGGCTTTGCGCTCGATGATGGCGCCCGTGACCTGTCCTGGCAGGGATTGGGCAAGGCAGGGGAGGCCGCTCTGGTCATCGGTCAACCGGGGCGATCCGGCGTGACCACCATTGAAGTTCTACCGGATCCGGAGGGTGCCGCCGATGTCACGGTGGCCATGTCTCTGTTGAATGATTTGCAGGACCCGGGCGGATCGCCCATTGCACGCGATGGTATCGCGATTGTCCGGCCCGCCTCGGATATGGACCAGTTTGTTGTTCCGCTTCAGGACGCTCTCGCGTTTCTCGATGGCTCCCAATCGCACCTGAACCTTGCGGATGCATCCTTGCCGGTTTCCATCACCCGTCAGGAAGCGGTTCAGTCGCTTCGGCAGAACGATGATATTGTCGCCATGCTGAGCACAGCGGCCCTCGCGGGTGAGGATGCCGGCCTGCGGAGTCTCCAGATCCAGACCTGCGGCCCCGCCTACAGCCCCACACCCTTTGCAATCAAGACCGGTGATTATGCGTTGACCCGGGAAATTGTCGTCGATGGGTCGGGACCATTCGCTGCGGCGTTCACTGACTTTGCTTTGTCCGCAGAGGGGCAGTCCCTCATCCGGGAGGCAGGCTTTGTCAGTGTGGAAGTGAAGCTTTCACGGCCAAACTCGATTTACATCTACGAACAGGAACGGGCGGGCGGACTGACTTTCCAGAATGCAACAATCTATCGTCAGTATCTGGAGCAGGTGCAAGGGGCCCGCAAGCTGTCCGAAGTCGTTCAGTTTAATGAAGGTGGCGCCAATCTTAGTGTGAGAGCCCGGGAGAAGCTCAAGGCGAGCTATGAGTTCCTTCGTGGGGTATCAGACGACGGACGCGATATCCTGGTTTTCGGCTTCGCCGATGCCGCAGGCCCCTACCAAGACAACATCAATCTGGCGCAGCAGCGCGCTCAGGTCGTCGCCCGTATTCTTGGGGATGAGGGTCTGACCGTCGCGAGGGTCATGGGGTTTGGCGAAGAAATGCCGGCAGCCTGCAACACCGCGCCCCAGGAACGGGGCCGCAACCGTCGCGTTGAGATCTGGGTACGGTGATTTTCAACCATGGGTCCGCCGCCGGACCAATCTGGCCGTGTGGCGCCATGGCTTTACTTCCCTGTTTGTCATTGGTATGGGTGCTTGCGGTCTGGCGGACACCAGGCCCGTCGAGACCATGCCGTCCTCCATTGAAGTCGCCCATGCCTTCGACGCCAATTTGCCCCATGGGACAAAACCGATCTCGGACGGCTCGACAGTTGACGAAGCCGACAATGTCTACATTACGTCCATTTGAGCATGAGGCGTTTAATCCGCATCATGCTCAAGGCCGCGACTGCGGTCCGGCGCCACTGCGCCGCCCTCGCGGAGGCGCCTCGCGCCGTGAGCGAAAAAACGAGAGCGGCGGCCACCTTGTTTAAAGGTAATCGTGATTTTGCGCCCGCCGCTCTAAACCCGTCTTCTCGGTGATGCAATAGGATCGTTGCGAAGTCCAAACCAGGATCACAGATTCTTTTTAATCTGTTCCAGGATGGATGGGATGGCCTGTGAGGCGTCGATCCAGGTCCAGTCAATGGTGCCTGTGTCGATCTGCGTCTGGGAGCGGGCGACGGTTTCGTCCGCGTCGGATACATCGACCTTGCGGCTTGCGACCCGGGCGAGGCGGGTGTCGTCAGGCAGGTGCAGCCAGAAGCCATGGAAGGGGATGTTGAGGTTTTCGGCCAGTTTGGCGCAGGCGGTCCGGGTTCCGGGATTGTGGAAGGTGGCGTCTAGTATGACCGGAAGGCCGGTGCTCAACACGTCCTTGGCCGCGGTCCGCATCTTCTCATAGACCTGGGCGGACATGTCCGCCCCATAGGCTTCCTTTGGAGCGTCCGTAAACAGATCGACACCGGCAAGGGCCTTGCGGATCACATCCGACCGCAAAACCGCCGCGCAAGGGCCTGCCTGGGGCGCCAGGGCAAAGGCGACGGTGGTCTTGCCCGTGCCGGATAATCCACCGATTGCGGACAGAACCGGCGGAGATGGTGCCAGAAGCCGGGCGGCCAGGGTGAAATAGGCCAGGGCCTCGTCCCTGTGGGTCTTCTTGATCTCCGGCGTGTCCCCCTGGCTTTCCATGGTCGCGGCAATCTTGGCACGGATCATCGCCCGGACCGCGCAGTAACCGGGCATCAGACAGGCACCGGCAAAGTCATCGGTCACGGTGAGAGCGATGGACAGGACCCGGGCCGCCGCGCCGGGCAGGCTGCGGTGATGAAGGTCCATGACCAGAAAGGCGAGGTCGTAGAGACTGTCCGTAATCGCCAGGTTCTCGTCGAATTCCAGAGCATCGAAGGGCAGGGGCGTGCCTTCAATCATGACAATGTTGCGCAGATGCAGGTCGCCGTGGCCATGGCGGATCTTGCCGGACCGTTCCCGAAGCTTCATCAGGTCCCGGTGACGGGCTGACCACTCAGCCAATTCCGTGCGCAGGCGCATGATTTGGGACGCGTCGAACAGGTCTGTCCGCCCTTCCAGTTCTTCCAGACTCTCCGCGATGACCGCCTCGAAGGACTCCGTCCAGGGAGTATCCCTGACCGGCGCGGCCTTCATGACCCGCGCCGCCATCTGCCCCAAGCGATCGGCCAGGAGCGCGTCCAGTGCGCCTTGTGCGGCCACGTGATCCATTTGGGCGTCCTGGTCGAAACGGGTGGTGACGACCAAAGGTTCGATCAAACCGTCAGCGCTACCATCCAGGGTTTCGGACGGGGGCATCAGGAACAAGCCATCCGCAGTGCCCATAACGGCGCCAAGACCCAGATAGAGGTCCGGTGTGAAGCGCCGGTTGACCGTCAGTTCCGCCCGCGCGGCTTCCAGGCGCCGGTCGAGAGTTGAAAAATCCATGTAAGGGAGGTGGATTGCCTTTTTGAGCTTGTAGGCCCGCTCACCAGCCAGGAACACCATGGAGGCATGGGTTTCAATGATCTGAACCTCACAGTCCGTCGGCAGACCATAGGCTTCCGGGCGGCTCAAAAAGGCAATGACCTGTGCCTGCCCGTCGCCCACCTCTGAGCCTTTCGCTGGGCCTTTCGCAGGGCCCCCGGCTTGGCCTTTAGCCCCATCTTGGTCGTTGGCTGTTGTCACAGGATTGCCCTCCATGCCTGAAGAGATCGCGTGCTTGCGGGCCCATTTGGGCTGAGTTCGCCGCCCGCCGTGAAAGCAGACACCTATGTCAGATACCAGACTAACCCGGCCAGAACCAGGAGCGCCAGACCGGCGATCCGAATGGCCCATTTGTGTTTGCGCAGCCCCCAGATGACGGACCGGCTCACCAGAAGAATGAGAGTGGTCAGTCCAAAATAGCGGACGAACCGGGAGGCGGTCACCACGGCCAGAAAGGGCAGGAACGGCATTTGTAGAACGCCCGCGCCAACGGTCGCCAGCTGGAAGGGGATCGGCAGGATACCGATCAGGAAGAGAGAAATCAGTTCTTCCGTAAGAAGATCTTCCTTGATGCCATCAATGGCCTCTTTCTGTCCCAGAGCCTCAAGGGCCGGTTCCACGACCGGGCCGTAAAGGAACGCACCCAGGGCATACATGGCGACGGCCCCCGCAACACTGCCCGCCAGCAGCATGGTCGCGAGCCGGTAGGCGATGTCCCGCCGGGCGGCCAGAAGGGCAATGAACAGAGGTTCGACGCCGACAAACAGCACCGTGTTTTCCAGAAACGAGATCACCGCCGTCCAGAGCAGTATACGTCTGGAATCGAGAAGGGTCTTGATCCTGGTGCGTAACCCCCGCCGGACCACCGGCAGTGGCGTACCCTTGTTCTTCTCGGGCGGGTGATGGACGGGGGGAGGGGGTGGAGGATGGTCTGGGGTCATGCCACGCGCTCTCCCAAAAGGTTTTGTGCTGACCTTAACGGGCTCGGGTCAGGTGTTTGGCGCCACCTTATCATCCCCGTTCATGTCCAGTCCCGCCGCGAGACGGCAAAAAGCCTCCACGCTGACATCTTCTGCCCTTTGGGTGGGGATCAGTCCTGCACTCTCAATCCAGGGTTCCGGGGCAGGATTGAGCGCCTTGAGGCTCGAGCGCAGCATCTTCCGTCTCTGGCCGAAGGCCGCCGCCGTCACCTTCTCCAGGGCGCCGACCGGGCAGGGCACTTCGGGCGCAATAGGATGGACCGAGACGATGGCCGAGGCCACCTTGGGCGGGGGCACGAAGGCACTGGCGGGCACATCGAAACAACACCGGACCCGGGCCCGCCACTGGGACAAGACGCTCAATCGTCCATAGACCTTGCTCCCGGCGGCGGCGGTCATCCGGTCCACCACTTCCTTCTGGAGCATGAGGGTCAGGCTCTGATACCAGGGCGGCCAGGGGGCGGTGGTCAGCCAGCGGACGAGAAGAGGGGTGCCCACATTATAGGGCAGGTTCGAGACGATCTTGAGGGAAAGGGGTGTTCCGTCCGTACCGATCCAATGAGGGGGAACGTGGTCCGGCTCATGGATCGTCAAAGCGTCCGCCTCCACCGCTTCGAGACGGCCCGGAGCGACCCGGGCAATGGCCTCGAGAACCGGCCGACACCGGGGATCGCGCTCCACGGCCAGAACCCGGGCGGCCCCTTCCAGAAGCAGGGCCCGGGTGAGGCCGCCGGGGCCGGGGCCGATCTCCACAGCCACGCAGTTCTCCAGGGGGCCGGCGGCCCGGGCGATCCGGCGGGTCAGGTTGAGGTCGAACAAGAAATGCTGGCCCAGCCCTTTGCGGGCGGATAATCCGTGTTCGGCGATCACTTCGCGCAGCGGCGGCAGAGCGGCGATTGCCGAGGCCACGTCTCCATCGCCGCTGTCGTCCGGGCTGACCGTCACGATGACGGCCTCGCCGGTGCGGTATCCTGCACGCCGCCTGCACCTGATCCGGTCCGGCGCGCACGGGCCATGTCGCGGGCACAGAGCAGGGCTGCGATCAGATTGTCCGCCCGCGCCACACCCCGGCCCGCAATGTCATGGGCCGTACCGTGGTCGGGGGATGTGCGGACGAAAGGCAGACCGAGGGTGACATTGACGCCCCGGTCGAAATCCAGTGCCTTGATGGGGATCAGGGCCTGGTCGTGATACATGCACAAAGCCGCGTCATAAGTGGCGCGCGCCCGCTCATGGAACAGAGTGTCCGCAGACAGAGGACCGCGCACGTCGAAACCCTCCGCCTGCAAATCCTGGATCGCGGGCAGGATCGTGTCCATGTCCTCGGTGCCGATGGTGCCGTCCTCGCCCGCATGGGGATTGAGCCCCGCCACCGCCAGGCGCGGACGCTCAAGTCCGAAATCCTGTTTCAGGGCCGCGAGGGTTACACGGGCCGTGCGCCGGATCAGGTCCGGCGTGATCCGGTGGGCCACGTCAGCCAGGGGAACATGGATTGTGAGGGGCACCACCTTGAGCATGGGGCTGGCCAGCATCATGACGGGAAGGGGCGGGATGGTGCCGAGGGCCCTGCCTGCGAGCGCGGCAAGAAACTCCGTATGCCCTGGAAATGCAAAGCCTGTCTCGTAAAGGGCGGCCTTGGTGATGGGATTGGTGACCACGGCGCTGGCCGTGCCCTCCAAGGTCGCGGTCACGGCCTGTTCGATCGCGCCCACCACACCCGGTCCGTGGGCGGGGCTGGGCATGCCCGGCTCGAAGGCTGCGTCGCAGGGCTGGTCAAGAACAGGAAGGGCAGTGGGGAAGAGCGAGGCCCCCTCCGCCAGACTGGCGACGGGGACGATGGGGACGGAAAGATCCAAGGCCCGGGCGGTTTCCCGGTAAAGACGCGCGGCACCGATCACCACGAAGGTCAGATCGCTCCCATGAGTAAGACCATTCCCATGAGTAAGACCGCTCTCATGGATACTGGTCCAGGCCTTCAATGTGATTTCCGGCCCGATCCCCGCCGGATCCCCCTGGGTCAGGGCCAGGGGAGGGCCCTGCTCGGTGTTCTGGGCAGGGCGGCTGGTGGCCATGGGTCAGCGCATTTCGACGGTGGCGTCCCGGCGCAGGTCCCGAAGGTAGCGGCGTTGCACCATGGAAAGCTGCTGCTGGAACAGGCGATCCTCGATCACCTCCCGGGCGGGCAGCATCGAGCCTTCGATCGATTGGTCGCACACGGTGAGAACGTGAAAGCCCGCATTGGTCTGCACGGGCTGGGTGGAATCGCCGCCGACGAGACCGGAGACGGCATTCTGGAACTCAGGCGTCAAATCACTGACATAGCGCTCCCCGAGATCGGAACTCATCAGACCCTGACTGTCATCGAGAATGGCCTCGATCTGGTCACAACGGGGCTGGGCGGCGGCGATGCGCATCGCGGCGTCCGCTGCACCGGCCATGAAGCGCTGGGGGTAGCCTTCCGGGGCGGGCACCACGATCTGACGCAGTTTCATCTTGATCTGATCGGGGCGGGCACCGTTCCCGATCCGGCGGGCACGCAAGACAATGATGTAATAGCCGCTGATGGTCCGGATCGGCTGGGACAGGGTGCCGGGGCGCAGCAGGGTGACCGCTTCCGCCAATTGCGGAGCCAGATCTTCCGCCGTCACCCAGCCCACATCACCACCTGCGCCCGCGGAGGGCGCCTGGCTGAACTGCCGGGCCAATTCGCTGAAAGAGGCTTCTCCGGTGCGGACTTGCTCCACGAACCGCATGGCGGCGCGGCGGACGGATTCGTCCTCTTCGGGAGAATCGACCCCCATGAACAATTCCATGATCCAGTATTGAGGCTTGTCGGAATTGGCCTCGAGCTGCTCCAAGGCCTGGTCGATCTCTTCTTCCGTGACGCTGATCTGGGAGGAAAACCGCCCCTGGGTGATGGTGTCCCAGGCGATGCCCGCATGAATCTGGCGGCGCAGGGTGGTCTCGCTCACCCCGTTCTGGGCGAGGATGCCGACGATCTGCTGGCGGGTCATGTTGTTACGGCCCGCAAGCCGTTCGATGGCGCTGTCGATTTCCGGATCGGAGATTTCCAGTTCGGCCTGGGCGGCTTCCTGGAGCTGCAATTCCTCGTCAACGAGCGTGCGCAGCACCTGTTCGCGCACCCGTTCCAGGGCGTCCGGCGTGGGGTTCAGACCCGATGTGCTCACCACAAGCCGGACCCGCTGCTCCACGTCATAAGCGGAAATGACCTGATCGTTGACCAGGGCGGCGATCCGCTGAACTTCCTGGGCACGGGCCGGGTTCGGGCATGACCCGACGGCCGCCAGGACAAAGGCGCCGGTTATGAAAATCGCTGCGATGAGGCGCATGATCCCTCTGCTCTCCGCGTCATTTTTGCAGGTACGCCGGTCTCTTCCGTCAGGGAGTGCGTCTGGCCCTTCCGGTAGGCTTCGGCCCGGTAGGCTTCGGCCCGGTTGTCATCGGCCCGGTTGTCATCGGCCCGATAGGGGCTTCAACCCTGTCATGGCCGTCTGGACACCTCGCCGATCCTGACCTTGCCCCGGCGCCCTTGATCACTCGTGCCGCCCATCGGCTCCAAAGCTCGCCTCGCCAACATCCGCCGCTTGCCAGCAACTGTCGGGTGGAGACTTCCAATGGCGCCTTAACCGTCGCGCCCGTTCTGCCGTCCTCGGGCTCCGGTTCGCGAGACAGGATCCCATAGTCCCGGAACAGGACAATGGTCAAAAATAACGAAACAGTTAGCCCGATCAACAGTGCCGAGTCCGCTCCTTCGGGGTACAGCGCCGATCATGGGCCGCCTGTTACTGGGAAGCCAACAGGCGGACGCGGAAAATCACGGATGTTTCAGGCTCCACATCCCGGTCCCGGGTAAACCGGCGCCGATAGACCCCCTCAAACTCCGTACACTCATTGCGGTAAAGAAGGCTGACATAGTTGTTGATCATTTCGCCATCTTCCAGGTCCCGGCGCCCGCCGACGGTGCCCAGCCAGTTCTCGGTGAACCGGACCCGGCCCTCCAGCCGCACTTCCTGGCGCGCGTCCAGGTTCGTACCCAGATCCGTCACGTCCTCAGCCCCCTGGTCATCGAGGCTGATATAGCTGGCGCGCACGCCCACATAGCGGGTGTCAAGATCCACATCCACTTCGTTGCGCCGGAACTCCAATTCCTTGCGGTCCAGGCGGAACCGGTGGGTGACATTCACATGATCCCCGTAGCGGAAGGAGAACCGGCCCACATAGTCGGAACTTTGTTCGCCCACACCGCTGCCCGGCGGAAAGTCGGTCTGATCACGCAGCCGGAGGGTCTGTCCCACCAGCATCCCCATGCTCAGATTGCGGCCATAGGTGGCGAACCGCAGACCCACATTGGCCCGGGGACCATCTTCCCAACGGTCCAGGCCGGGGAATTTGTTCAGTCCGAACAGATTGGTGTCATCGAATTCGAAGCTGACGCTGTCCTCATTGGGAATGTCTTCGGGATTGCCGCCATAGGGACTGTAGATGAGCTGAACGATGGGTTCGATGACGTGACGGGTTTCTCCGCTGGACGCGACCCAGGGCCAGCGCCAGTCCACCCCGGCGGCCCCCAGGAACCGGCTTTGGGTGACATCATCGCTCCGGACAATCGGCTGCTCGACACGAACGCCCTCCGGATTGGTGACTTCGAGGGTGCCGACCTGGGTTTCATTATCGGTGGTGTAGTAAAAGTCGCCCCGCACCTCGCTGAATACGGTCAACACGTCGCCCCAGCGTGACGTGTAGGGCTTTTCCCAACTTCCGGAGAGGGAGAAGCGCTGGGTGTCCGTGCCATTGGTGGTCAGATCGCCGTCCACCCCTTCGGTCCGGAACAGGGACAGGGCATTCACATTCACCGCAAAGGTGCCGTTCAGGATCGGATCCGTGAACCGGGATTCATGGTCCGCGAGCACCGGCACGATGGGCGTGGTGGCGTCATCATCCGTCGCCCTCAAGCCATCGAAAAAGAAGGCGTCGTAAACCGTGTGGCCGCCCTTGGGGAGGAATCGCCGGAAATAGGCATTGGTGGTCAGGCGGTCGTCGTCGCTGATGTTGAACCGGCGCAGATAGGTGTCATCGGTCGTCAGCTGCAGGTGATAGCCCCACTGGGTGTTGGGAGTGAGTTGGAACTTGCCGTCGCCGAACAGATGCCCCCTGATTTCCCGGCCGGTGAATTCCGTGCCGTCCTCGTTGAAGGACCGGGCATAGGCGAGGCTGCTTTGCAGATTGTACTGGCCGCGGCGGGTCCGGTGGCGGAACTCCGTATGCATGATGAGCCCCTCACGGGAGGTCACCTGGGGCGCCAAGGTCAGGTCCATGTTCGGCTTGAGATTGATGAACACTGGGACCTGGGCCAGATAGCCGAGCTCCGTGGAGTTGCCGATGCTCGGGGTCAGAATGCCGGTCTTGCGCCGAACCGTCGGGTCCGGGTGGGAGAAATAGGGGAGATAGACCACGGGCACGCCGTAGATCTCGAACCGGGCGTTGCGGTAGCTGATCGTGCGGTTTTCCTGGTCGTGGACCACCCGGCTTGCCTTGAGCTGCCACATGGGCGCGCCGCCGTCGGCGCAGGCCCGGCAGGGGCTGTAGACAGCTTTGTCGAGCACGGTGATCCCGTCTCCGGTCCGCACGGCCTTGGCCGCCGCCATCCGGCTGTCCTCCGAGAACACCAGCCGCAGGCCCTCGATAATGCCGGACTTGAACTCGCCTTCGATTTCCACCCGGTCAGCGAAAACGGACGGACCGTCGGGCTCGTGGAGCTGGACATTGCCCATGGCCACGAGAAGACCGGTCTCCTCGTCATAGGTGACCATGTCCGCGATCAGGGTGCGGCCTTCCTGATTGGCTTCCACATTGCCTGTTGCGGACCACAGACGGCTGTTCTGGTTATAGGTCAGGGAGTCCGCCTGCATCAGGATGGGCGTGCCCGGATCCACGGAGCCGAGGCTGCTGATGTCCTGGTTCTGGACCTGAACTTGGGCCTGGGCGGGCGAGGACACGACAGCGCTAAGCCCGGAGGCAAGACCTGCCGCCAGGACCAGAGCCGCCGGGAGAGCCCCCCACCAGGCCTTCCCGAACCGCGCGCCACCCTCAGCGCGGTTCATCATCCGTCCTCCATGTGGAACACCATCGTCATCCCCAGAAGCGCCGTGATCGCGGTCGGCGCATAGGCTGCCAGCGTCGGCGGCAGCAATCCGGACTGACCCAATGCCCCGGTCACATCCGAAATGAAGAACAATCCAAACCCGGCGAGCACCCCTGCCATGATCAGACGCACCACGCCACCCATTCGGCTGATGCGCAAGGAGAAGGTTGCAGCCAGAAACACCATCGACGCGAACAAAAACGGTTTCGACGCCAGAGCATGCCAGTGGAACCGGTGGCGATGGACCGAGAACCCCGCAGCATTGGCCGTGCCGATAAACTCACTGAGTTCCCAGATGTTGAGGGTCTCCGGCATGGCAAAGCTTTCCTGAATACGCCTTGGGCTCAAGGTCGTTTTCAGGTCGCTCGTCTCCATAAAGACCGCATCCTGCCCGGCGCGGCTGACCCAGGCATTGGCAAGATGCCAAGCGCCCCCTTTCAGTACCGCGCTTTCTGCATCGATTCGGCTCTCGAACCGGCCCTGGCCTTCATATTGGATGATGATCACGTCCAGCAGCCGCAGATCCCCTTCCCCGGAGCCGAAGGGCTGATCCGGGTTGGCATCGCGCCGGTCATCCACATCCAGGGCATGAACCACCCGGTGGTTGCCGTTCACCGCTTCCCGCAGCCACAGACCGGTGCGCCCGATCTTCATCGTGCTGTGCTCCCCGTGCAGGGCGCTTTTCTCGATGATCTTGTACCGGGCGAGCATGGTGGCGGAGGCGGGGTTGAACACGAAGACATTCATGAGGCCCAGAATGAAGGCAATGGCCAGGGCCGGGGCCAGAAACTGCCAGGCGGACACCCCGCTCGCCCGGGCCACCACCAGTTCGTTGGACCGGGTCAGTTTCGAAAAGGTCCACATGGCGGCGAAAAGGAAGATGAAGGGCAGCACCTTCTCCACGAGGCTCGGCAGTTTCAGCACGCTCAAGCCGATGGCAGACAGGGAATCGATTTTGTCCTTGGAGGCGTAGTGGCGCAGCATCTCGATGGAATCGACCAGGAACACGAGGCCCGCCACGATCATGGACACCATGGTGACGCTGACGAGAAACTGCACGCCGAAATAGCGCATCAACGTGATGGAAATCCCATGCATGGGGTCAGCCTCCTGTCCGGGCTGCCAGGACGCGCTGGACATGCTGGAAGGGCAGCAGGGATCCAAGGCGCAGGGTGATGGTCCGGTGGAAGGGAGGCACCCGGCCGATCATCATGGCGGCCACCAGGATCGCCGCCAGGGGAATGGCGTATTGCATCACGTTCCAGGCGGGCGTGGTGGACCCTGCGCTCTGAACCGCGAAACCCAGCAGGCGCAGACTGATGATCGCCGCCATGGCTGCCACAATACGCATGGAATAGCCCCGCCTGGAGAACACCCCGCACACCACGGCGATGTAGGCAATCATCACGAAGGCCAGGGTATAGAGGGGGGAGGCGAGCCGGTTATGCCCTTCCGCGACCAGACGCTTTTTCTTCCGATCGCGCATGTCCCCGGGGGGATCGAACAGCTCGCCAAGATAGCGTTCGTTAAGATCCCGGGAGTTCCGGTCCTTGCTGGCTTCCACGAACTGGCCCAGATCGAGAATGGTGCTGTCGAATTTCAGAACCTGGAGCTGACCGTTCCGGTTGGCCATTTCCTGGACCTGCCCCTTTTCCATGACGAGGCGCGGACCTTCCGGTGTGCGCACGAACATGCCCCGTTCCGCCATATAGGTGCGGGGCTCGCCTTTGCGGCGGTTGTCGTGAACGAGGATACCCTTCAGGTCAGCCCTGCTGGGGGCGGAGGCGATATAGACGGTCAAACCCTTGATCTTGCTGGTGAACTGGCCCTCGCGGACGAAGCTGGCGGCAAGATCGGTCCGGATCTCGTAAATCCGGTCCTTCATGGCCCGGTAGCCCAGGGGCATGAGGTAGAGGCCCAGAATGTAGTTCACGGCCATCACCAGAAAGGCCAGCGCCATGATCGGGGAAAGCAGCCGCCAGCGTCCGAGACCGGCGGACCACATCACCACGATCTCGCTTTCCGAATAGAGCCGGTGGAGCCCGTAAAGCACGCCACAGAACAGGGAGATCGGCAGGATCACCGTCAACATGCTGGGCAGGACCAGGATCACCAGATGGAAAAAGGTCAGGAAGGACTGGCCGCCGCTGATGATCAGATCCAGCATTTTGAGGGACTGGGTCAGCCAGATCATCATGGTCAGAGCGACCGTAAAGAACAGAACGGGCAGCGCGGTCTGTTTGAAAATGTAGCCAAACAATGTGGTCATGGCGTCCCGCGGATCCGTATCCCCAAGGCCCGCGCCGGCGCAGGCTGTTCATGGCCGTCCTGCTCCGAACCAAGACCGTTCGAAGCATCCCTTCCCCTCGCGTTATGAAGGCGCACCACAAACCATGCCAGGGTTCGGGATGCAAATCACGCAAACGCGCGGTGAGCATGCCATCCCAGTGGGCCCCCGATGAAGGACATCCTGTCCCGCCCTGGGCTAGCGCGCTCCGCCCACAAAGGCTCGGACCCGTTCATATCCGGGCGGTCTCCGATCCGGTTGCGGACCCCGTGGGGAAGGCTCGTCCGACAGCGAAATAGATCGGCCCTGTTGCGAATCAGGGAAGTATTGGGCATAGGGTCGTGCGAATCGGTCTTTTTTCCGGCCCCAGGGTGTCCCTCACGCAGCACACGCCCGCCACGCTGGCCGGAGACCCGCGCCGGAGATGTTGGCCGGTCCTTCGACGCCTGTGGCACGTGGGGGCACGCGGGGGCACGTGGGGGCTCGCGGGCCGGTTCGATTGCTCTGCCGCCCCTTTGGCCTTCCGCTTGGCCTTCAATGTCCAAGGGCCTTCAATGTCCGAGGGCTTTCAATATCCAGGGGGCCTTCGATATCCGGGCTGGATCCTTGGCATGACCGGAAGCCAGCCGATGCCTGCCTGACCGCCTTCTGCCCCTCCCGATCCTAAAATCAACTGAGGCTTCACCATGACCATCTCTTTCGCCAAACCGTCCCAGCCGAAATCCGGGCCCAAATCCGGGACGCTGGTCCTGACTGCCGGCGAAGAAGGCGCCTTGTGGGGGGAAGCGGCAGCCTTTGACAAAGCCCATAACGGGGTTCTCTCGAAAGCCATCAAGGCCACCAAATTCGACGGAGCGAACGGGAAGATCCTGGACACACTCGCCCCTGCGGATCTGGGACCTGCCCGCTTGGTGGTCGTCGGTCTCGGGCCGGTGACCCCCAAAACCGATCTGATGGCCGCCGAACAGGCGGGCGGGCGTCTGATGGCCCACCTGCTCGCCAATGGCCATGAAACCATCGCGGTTCTCGCTGATGCCCCGGAGGGACTGGATCTGGTGGGCCATGAATGGGCGGCCCATTTCGCCATGGGCTGCATCCTGCGGGACTACCGGTTTGACAAATACAAGTCCGCCCCCGATGCGGATCAGGGAGCGGGCAACAAAGGCTACAAGCTCACGGTCATGACCGAGGACGCCACGAAGGCCCGCAATCTTTTCAAGGATCTCAGCGCCGTTGCCGATGCCACCAAAATGGCCAGGGATCTGGTGTCCGAGCCCCCCAATGTGCTCACGCCGAAGGAATTCGCCAAGCGCTGCAAGGCTCTGACCAAGCTCGGCGTCGAGGTGGAAATTCTGACGGAAAAGGAGATGGCCAAGCTGAACATGAATGCCCTGCTCGGGGTGGGCCAGGGCAGCGTTCAGGACAGCCTTCTGGTGATCATGCACTGGCGCGGTGGGTCCGGTGAGCCGTCCGGCGGGCGCAAGGGATCTGCCAAACGGCGCTCCTCGGCCCAGCCCCTGGCCTTTGTCGGCAAGGGTGTTTGCTTCGACAGCGGCGGCATTTCCATCAAGCCCGGGCCGGGGATGGAGGAGATGAAGGGCGACATGGGTGGGGCCGCGGCGGTGACCGGCCTGATGCAGGCCCTGGCCAGCCGCAAGGCCAAAGTGGATGTGCTGGGTGTGGTGGGGCTGGTGGAGAACATGCCCGACGGCAACGCCCAGCGCCCGGGGGATGTGGTCAAGACCATGTCCGGGCAGACCGTTGAGATCATCAATACGGATGCGGAAGGCCGTCTCGTTCTGGCCGATGCCCTGTGGTACACGCAAAACCGGTTCGCGCCCCGGTTCATGGTGGACGTTGCGACCCTGACCGGCGGCATCGTCATCGCCCTGGCCAATGAGTATGGCGGGCTGTTCACCGATGATGAGACCCTTGCGGAGCAGCTTGTCACCGCCGGGCAGGATACCGGAGAGCCCCTGTGGCGCATGCCCCTTGGGGAGGCCTATGACCGGATGATCGACAGTCAGTTCGCGGACATGAAGAACAGCAGCGGCCGTCCGGGCACGTCCATTACCGCCGCCCAGTTCCTGCGCCGGTTCACCAACGGCATTCCCTGGGCCCATATCGATATTGCCGGCACCGCCTGGGCGCCCAAGCCCACGGATGTATCCCCCGCCTGGGCCACCGGTTACGGGGTGCGCCTTCTCGATGCGTTCGTGGCGCGCAACTACGAGAAATAGGGCCCATGGCGGACGTCTGGTTCTATCACCTGGAGCAGACCGGACTGGAAGCGGTGTTGCCGGAGCTTCTGCGCAAGACCCTGGACCGGGGCTGGCGGGCTCTGGTGCGCACGGGCAGCGTGGAGCGGGCCCAGGCCCTTGACGCCCATTTATGGACCTTCGCCGATGACAGTTTCCTGCCCCACGGTCTGGAGGGCCGTGCCCATGCGGACCATCAACCGGTCCTGCTGACCACGGGGCCCGCCAACACCAATGGTGCCCAGGTGCTGTTCCTGGCCGACAATGCTCCGTTCCCGGAACTGGAGACCGGGGGCGGGGCCCTCGACGCGTTCAGCCGTGTCCTGCTGATTTTCGATGGCCGGGAGGAGGCGGCGGTCACCCAGGCCAGATCCTTCTGGCGCCAGGGCAAGGACCGCGGCCTGACCCAAACCTACTGGCAACAATCCGCCGGGGGGCGGTGGGAGAAGAAGGGTTGAACAGTTTACGGGAGGGTTAATCCGGGAGTTTGTGCGCTTCCTGGTTGGTGTAGGTCCGTTCTGGCTGCGCGCCCTGACAAACCTGCCCATCCCGTTTCAAGGGAATAACGCCGACGAACTGTCCTTGTTATCCAGGCTTCACGTATCTTATGTATGGTCCACCACATAAAGGGAATGTGCATTGAAGGCCTCCCGTCAGAGGGGGCCGGATGCGAGGGAGTACAGCCGTGTTTGGAACCGAACAGACCGCCCCCCACCACAAGGGGAGCGACGATCCCAGCGCCATCTCGCCGGAGGCCTGGACGCCGGGCCTCGACATCGACCACCGCACCATGGGCTCGATCCTTGACGAGCTTCCGGGGTTTGAGCAATCCGATGTGGATGTGGTGGTGCGCCTCTTCGAGAACCCGGAATCCCCCTATGCCCTGCCCGGGGCGGTGAATCTGGCCCGCCATGACTGCATTCACATTCTGCTCGGGCGCGGCCTGCTGGGCCAGGATGAGGCCTTTGTGGTGGGCTACACCATGGGCGCGGTCCATGACCGGTTGACCCGGGCCCAGCTCGATACCTTCCGGATGGTGGCCCAGACCGTCTATCCCGAGGGCTACCGCATGTCCGAGACCGATCTGCTGGTGTTTGATCTGGCCTATCATTACGGCAAACAGGCCAAGCGGGCGGTCAGCGACGTGGCCCTGGAAGAGCGCCTGAACGAGACCGTGGGTGACCTGCGCCGGGAAGTGGGCATCAGCCGCTCGGACCTGGAGGCGATTTTCCATGTGGAGCGCCTTCTGGTGCCCGATACCCCGGTGAGCAATCGCCTGCTGCTCGCGGCCTGATCGGGCGATCCGCTCAAAAAGGAAGCACGCTGACGTGGCTTTTGTCTATCTGCTGATCGCCGCCGCCTTCGAAGTGGTCTTCGCGATTGCCATGAAGTATGCGGACGGGTTCGCCCGTCCCATGCCCTCGGCCATTGCCCTCGGGGGCCTGATGGGCGGCTTCTTCTTCCTCACCCTGTCCATGAAAGACCTGCCCGTCTCCGTGGCCTATCCCCTGTGGACGGGCATCGGCACCATGGGCGCGGTCTTCCTCGGCGCCCTGCTCTTCGGCGAAAGCCTGTCCCTGGCAAAAATGATCTGCGTAATCGCCATCGTAGCCGGCATCATCGGCCTCAAACTCACCTCAGCGGGGTAGGGATGTGGGTCAAGCCCGAGCAACCATGCACTTCGTTCGAATAGTGTTTTGAGAGGTGGTGTACTGGAGGCACGCACGGACCTGGAATAACGCGGGATGCGGACCTTACAGTTCCGCCTCTGCGCGGGCCTGTTCGAAGGCTTCCAGGGCTGCCATCCATTGTTCTTCCGCCTCGGCGATTTCCTTTTCCAGGATGCCCTGGGCCTTGGCGAGTTTGCGGGCGCGCTCGGGTTGTTCCGTGTAGATTGCCGGGTCGCCCAGGAGGGCCTCGGCCTTTTCCAGTTTACCGGTGAGGTCGGCCACCTTGGCTTCCCAGGTCTCCGCTTCCTTTTTCAGGGGAGCGAGTTGGGCGCGGCGCTCGGCGGCGGCCCGGCGTTCGTCGCCCCGGGTGGCCTTGCCGTCGGCTTCCTTCCGGGCCCGGCGTTCCTTGGCCTGGGCCCTGCCCGAGGATTGGGACAGAAGCCACTGTCGGTATGATTCAAGATCGTCCTCATAGGGCGTGACCGTGCCCTCGGCCACAAGCCAGAGCCGGTCCACGCAGGCCTCCACCAGATGGCGGTCGTGGCTGATGAGGATGACCGCACCCTGATAGGTGTTCAGGGCATGGATGAGGGCTTCCCGGCTGTCCACGTCCAGGTGGTTGGTGGGCTCGTCGAGGATGAGAAGATGGGGTTTGGTCCAGGTGGCAAGGGCCAGCATGATCCGCGCCTTCTCGCCCCCGGACAGGTCGCCGATTTTCGTGTCCGCCTTGGCGCCGGTGAACCCCAGTGCGCCGAGCCGGGCCCGCCGCTGAGCCTCGGTGGCATCCGGCAGGAGGCGCTCGTACATCTCGTAGGGGCTCTCCTTGGGATCCAGTTCGTCAAGCTGGTGCTGGGCGAAATAGCCCGTGGCCATGGTGGGGGAGCGGCGCATGCGCCCGTCCATGACTTTCAGCTTGCCCGCCAGCAGCTTGGCGAAGGTGGACTTGCCGTTGCCGTTGGCCCCCAGAAGGGCGATGCGGTCGTCATTGTCGATGCGCAAGGTCAGCTTACGGAGAATGGGCTTGTCCAGCTCATAGCCCACACTGGCATGTTCCATGGTGATGATGGGCGGGCTCAGGGGTTCCGGGTCGGGAAAGGTGAAGGGCGGCAGCCGGTCTTCCACCATGGCGGCGATGGGTTGCATCTTCTCGAGCACCTTCAGGCGGCTTTGGGCCTGGGTGGCCTTGGAGGCCTTGTAGCGGAAGCGCTCCACGAAGGCCTCGATGTGCCGGCGCTGGGCTTCCTGCTTTTTCTTCATGGCAAGCTGTTGCTCGAGCCGTGCCCGCCGTTGCGCCTCGAACTGATCGTAGGTGCCCGTATAAAGGGTGAGCCTGCCCCGCTCCAGATGCAGAATGGAGCCCACTGCACGGTTGAGAAGGCCCCGGTCGTGGCTGACCAGGAGCACCGTGTACGGATAGGTCCGCAGATAGGTTTCCAGCCAGATCACCCCTTCCAGGTCCAGATAGTTGGTGGGCTCATCCAGAAGAAGCACATCCGGTTCGGAAAAGAGCACGGCGGCAAGGGCCACCCGCATGCGCCAGCCCCCGGAATACTCCGAACAGGCCCTGTGCTGAGCATCCTCGTCAAAACCCAGCCCCGCCAGAATGGCGGCGGCCCGGGCCGGGGCCTCATGGGCGCGGATATCCGCGAGCCGGGTCTGGATCTCGGCAATCCGCCCGGGATCGGTTTGCGTCTCCGCATCCGCCAGAAGATCGGCCCGCTCCCGGTCGGCGGCCAGCACCGTGTCGATGAGGGTGGTGGGGCCGCCGGGGGCTTCCTGGGCCACGGCCCCGATCCGGGCATTACGGGGCAGGCTGATGGCCCCGCTTTCCAGGGACAACTCCCCCAGGATCAGTCTCAGCAAAGTGGATTTGCCCGCCCCGTTGCGGCCCACAAGACCCACTTTGTGACCTGCGGGCAGGGCGGCGCTCGCCCCCTCCAGGATCAGCCGCCCCTCGATGCGGTAGGTCAGATCATTGAAATGCAGCATGGTTCGGGTCCGGTTGGCAGTCGGTCAGGCAAACGCTTCGGGTGGCGGGGATCTGTTGATCTAGCACAAGGGGCAGGGGACCGCGAAGCCCTGTTCTCCCGGGACCGGAGACGCTAGCCTTTCAGCACAAACCGGATCCGGACCGTGCCGATGGGCAAGGGCCGGGGCCGGCATGTTTTTCGGGAAAGGAAACCGTCTTGTCTGTTCTGTTCGAGCCCCTGAGCCTCATGCGCGGGCCTGCCTTGAAGAACCGTTTCATGCTGGCGCCCCTCACCAATCTTCAAAGTCATGGGGACGGGCGTCTGAGTGATGACGAATTCCACTGGCTGGTGAAGCGGGCGGAAGGGGGCTTTGGCCTTACCATGACCTGTGCGGCCTCGGTGAGCGCCAAGGGGCTGGGGTTTCCGGGCCAGCTTGGCGTCCATGATGACAGCCATCTGGACGGGCTCAAGCGGCTTGCCGACGCAATCAAGAGCCATGGCAGCCACGCGGTGGTGCAGCTTCACCATGCGGGCATGCGCTCCCCCGTGGACCTGATCGGGGAGGCGCCCGTGTGTCCCTCCGACAATGAGGAGACCGGCGCCCGGGGCCTGAGCCTCGGGGAAGTGGAGCAGGCCAAGGAGGATTTCCTGAATGCCGCCCTGCGGGCGCAAGCGGCGGGATTTGACGGGGTGGAGCTGCACGGTGCCCACGGCTACCTGCTCTGTCAGTTCTTCAGTAGGGAAATCAACCGGCGGGAGGATGCCTATGGCGGATCCCTGGAGAATCGCGCCCGCATTCTGTTCGATCTGGTGGATGGGGTGCGCGACCGGTGCCGGCCCGATTTCAGCCTGGGTGTGCGCCTCTCACCGGAGCGGTTCGGCCTGGACATGATGGAGATCCGCGCCATCGCTGCCCGTCTTATGGCGGAACAGAAGATCGATTATCTGGACATGTCCCTTTGGGACACGTTCAAGGCACCGGCCCATGAGGCCTATCAGGAAAAATCCCTCCTGGAGTGGTTCACGGAACTGCCCCGCGGCGGCGTGCGCCTTGGGGCCGCCGGGAAGATCCGCAACGGCGCGGAAGTCGCCCAGGCCATGGCGGCGGGACTGGATTTCGTGGTCATCGGCCGGGGCGCCATTCTCCATCATGACTTCCCCCGGCGCATGGCTCAAAACCCTCACTTCGAACCTGTCCCCCTTCCGGTGCCTACGGAGCATCTGCGCCAGGAAGGTCTTGGTCCTGCCTTTGTGGATTACATGCGCACCTGGAAAGGGTTCGTGGCGGAAGAAGGCTGAAGAGGGCGGTGGCAGACTGTTCGGGGGGAGCAGCTTATGCCCTGGCGGAATATCTTGAGGCTGATCAGCCGGGGCTTTGGAGGCGATTTCCCGGGGAACTTCCAAGGGGGTGCTCCGCTGGTCGATCTGGTGGAAATCCGTCCCGGTCGAGGCCCCTTTCCCCGCTCCTTCATGATGGGCTCGCCGGAGGAGGAGCGCGGGCGCTGGCCCCGGGAGGGTCCCCGGCACGAAGTCAGGTTCAACCATGCCTTTGCCTTGGGGCGCACGCCGGTCACTTTCGCGGAATTTGACCGGTTCTGTGACGCCACCGGCTGGGAGAGGCCCAAGGATCTGGGCTGGGGCCGGGACCGGCGGCCGGTGCTCAATGTCTCTTATTGGTGTGCGGACGCTTATTGTGCCTGGCTGAGCGGGGCGATAGGCCGGCCCTATCGTCTGCCGTCGGAAGCGGAATGGGAGTATGCCTGCCGGGCCGGGACGACCGGACGCTACTGGTTCGGCGAGGATGACCAGCGGCTTGCCCGCCATGCGTGGTTTTTCCCCAATGCGGGAGGGACCACCCAGCCCGTGGGCGCGGAAGGTCACGCCAATCCATGGGGGCTGTCGGACATGCATGGCAATGTCTGGGAGTGGTGCGCCGACTGCTGGAACTCCAGCTACGAAGGGGCACCCACCGATGGCAGGGCCTGGCTCACCGGTGACTGTGCCTGGGCGCCCGTGCGTTGCGGCGCCTGGAATGGTCACCCCCAATTCCTCCGCTCCGCCGCCCGCAGCCGAAGCCAGCGCACGAACCGGGTCAACTATTTCGGCTTCCGCGTGGCAAGGACGTTGTGAGGGGTCTCTACTTTTCCAATACTTGCTGTTTTGACCGAGTGCGGCGATGCTGGGGCTGAAAAACCCTTGAGAAATGCCGCGTGCACTGTGTTTCAGTGAAACGCAAGCGGCTGTCATGCCATCGGGTTCATCCGTTGATTGGGGAGGTTTGGTCCATGTTGCGGTTCCTTGACGAACGATCTTTACGCGGGCTCGGCAGTGCAGTTGCCCTGAGCGCGGTGGTGTTCCTGGCCGGGTGCTCCAATGAGGAGGCGCCGCTGCCGCCGGTTGTGGATCGTGAAACCGCCCGCACCGTCGTTCAGGGCGAGATCATCGGCTACACCACGCCAGAGGGGGCCTATGCCTGGCTCGGTGTGCCCTTTGCCGCTGCGCCCGTGGGGGATCTACGCTGGCGTGCGCCCCGGCCGCCTGAGGCCTGGGAAGGGGTGCGGGAAAGCCTGACCTTCCAGGACCGGTGCCCGCAGATCACCAACGCCCTCGATGCGGGCGAGGGGGTGGATCCCGGTCAACTCCTCGGCAGTGAGGACTGCCTCTACCTCAATGTCTACGCACCCCCCGGCGCCCTGGACGGGGATGAGCCCCTGCCGGTGATGCTGTGGATCCACGGGGGCGGCAATGTCTGGGGGCACGCGGGCCAGTATGACGGATCGGTCCTGGCGGTCCGGCAGAATGTCATTGTGGTGACGATCCAGTACCGTCTCGGCCCCCTTGGCTGGTTTGCCCATGAAGGCCTGCGCGCCACCGCTGAGACCATGGAGGATACGGGTGCCAATTTCGCGATCCAGGACATGATCGCGAGCCTGGAATGGGTGCGGGACAATATCGCCGTGTTCGGCGGCGATGGGGACCGGGTGACCATTTTCGGCGAAAGCGCCGGTGGCCATGACGTGGCGGCCCTGCTTGCCGCCGAGGACGCGCGGGGGCTGTTTCACCGGGCCATCGTCCAAAGCGGCAACTTCGAAACAGTGCCCGTGGAGCTGGCCGAAAACGGTGGCCAGGGGGCCCAGGCGGTGATCAATTCGGCCCGGGCCGTGGCGGAGCGATGGTTCGAGGCTGCCGGACAGGATGGCGGGTCCCTCACGCCCCAGGCCCAGGGCACTTTCTTCCGAGGTTTGAGCGTCGAGGACGTGTTTGCAGCTTACCGGGATGGCGGCAATGCAGGGCTGACCAGCCTGCCCCGCATCATCGCCGATGGGGTCGTTCTGCCCCGGGACGGAATTCTCGCGGCCCTGGCGGATCCGGCACGCACCACCGATGTGCCGGTGATCCTGGGCACCACCCGCGACGAGACCAAGCTGTTCAATTTCCTGAACCCGGAATATGTCTCGAATTTCCTGGGGCTGATCTATTGGGCCAAGGACGAACCCTTCTACGATGCGGTCTCGGATTATCAGAGCATGGCCTGGCGGGTACGGGGGATTGAGACCCCGGCGGATGCCATGATCTCTGCGGGCCATGATGAGGTCTACGCCTACCGGTTCGACTGGGACGAGGAAGGCTCGGTCTTGTTCTCCGATTTCACCCAGCTTCTGGGGGCAGCCCACAGTTTCGAGATCCCGTTCGTGTTCGGAGAAACCCGTTTCCTGGGCCAGCTCGGCGATCTGATCTTCCACAGCGGCAATGCGCCGGGCCGGGAAGCGCTCACTGCGGCCATGATGGATTACTGGGGCGCCTTCGCCCACAACGGTGACCCGGGCCAGGGCCGGGATCTCGCCCGTCCCGTCTGGAGCAAGCGCGACGGCGTGGGCGGTCCCGCTTTCATGGTCTTTGACACCCCCGCCGATGGGGGCGTGCGGATGCAGGAGGGCACGCTTGATCTCGCGGGCATTGTCGAGCGCCTGTCCAACGACCCCCGCCTTGAGGGGGATGAGCGGGTATGCGAGGGCTTCCGTGCCCTGGTGGCCTGGACCCCGGATGCGGCGGAGCATACGAACTTTGTGCGGGACGGCGCCTGTTCCCTCACCGAATAGGGTGACCCATCCCCTCGCCCCGCTCAAACAAGGGCAAGCATTGGACCACACGACGCACAGGCACATGACAAACGGGCGGATCCCATGGCGGCTCCGTCCGTTTCTTTTTGCGCGCCGGATCCGGATTGCTTCCCTTTCACGGGCAAACGCTGCGGCACAATCAACCAGGGCACCCCGCCCTGGAGCCTAAGCCGTTGAAACCCCTCTTCCTCTGTGCACGATGGGAGATCTGTGGTGTGACGTCGGCTGTCGGGCCGGGTTTCTTCGAGTGCTGGCGCCTGTGTGCCGGTGGAATAGTTGGCGGGAGGAGTACGGACAGTGCGCCTTGTTTGGCTTGTGTTCCTGTTGTTGCTGGTCGTTGCCGCCTGCGTGGTCACGGCCATGGCGGTGCCCGAAGGCAGGCTGGCCGCCGGCGGACCGTATCCGGACAATCCAGCCATGGGGATTGGCGGCGATGGCTCCCGGTTCTTCGCCATCGCCTGGCCGGTGATCATCTGGCAGGCGGTTGTGCACATCCTCGTTGCGCCGTTCCTGGCCATGGGGGTTGAAAAGGCCCGCCGGAACCGGAGCTTCTGGTTCTGGATGCTCGCATGTTCCGGTCTCACCCTCACCGCATGGCTGGCGGGCATGGCCGCCTATCTGTCCTTCCTGGACACGGGCGAGACCAGCTTTCTGCTCGGCTATCCCCTGCCCACAACGCTCACCATGCTGGGCATCTGGATGGGCGGTCTTTCTTATGCCCTGTTCTATACGATCGGTTACCGGACATACTTCTTCACCCATGAGGAAGAAGCCGCCTTCGAGGATCTGGTGCGGGAGGTCAAGCAGGGCGAGGCCGGCGTGGGCCAGGGGGAGGGCCGGTGATGGAACTGAGCCGTGAGCTGATCATTCTGTCCTGTGTCGTGGTCTATATGGCCATGAATATCGGGGTAGGCCTTTGGGCCATGGGGCGCACCCACAACGCCTCGGATTTTTTTGTCGCGGGCCGCAATCTGGGGCCCATCGTGGTTTCCCTGGCGGTGTTTTCTTCCACCCTGTCCGGGTTCGGCTTCGTGGGCGGGCCAGGGCTGGTCTACTCCGCGGGGATGAGTTCCCTGTGGATGGTGATCTGTTCCACCCTGGGCTATGCCACGGCCTTTTTCCTGGTGGCCAAGCGCATCCGGATGATTGCGGAGGTTCGCGATACCCTGTCCCTGTCCGATGTACTGGCGGCCCGCTACGACAGCGAGACCATCCGGTTTCTCACGGGGCTGACCATTCTGCTCGGGGTGCTCGCCTATCTGGCGACCCAGATCCTGGCCATGGCCCTGGTGTTGCAATCCATCCTCAGCCCGTTTGCCCTGTTTGAAGGGATCACCCTGTTCACCTGCGCCCTGATCGCGCTGACCGTGCTGGTGTTCTATTCCGTCACCGGGGGGATCATCGCCTCGGTCTATACGGATGTGTTCCAGGGGCTGATCATGATCGTCGCCGGGCTTCTGGTGGTGTTCGCGGCCATGAATGCATTCGACGGCGGGTTCACAGAAGCCACAGGCGCCATTCTGGAGGATGATCCGGAGACGATCATGCCCTTTGGTACTTTCGGGTCCATGGCGAGCCTCGCCTGGTTCTTCACCTTCGGGTTCGGCCTCGGCGCCCAGCCCCATATCATCACCAAGATGATGATGAACCGGAAGATCAGCGACAACCGGATCATCATGCCCATTTCCGTGGCCTCCTATGCCATGTCCGCCTTGTTGTGGCTGTCCATCGGGGTGGCCATGCATGCCCTGGTGATCACCGGTGCCCATCCCCAGCTTGCTGGGGCGGATGAGGCGGCGCCGGCGTTTCTGAGCGCCTATGCCTCGCCCCTGCTCGCGGGCATTGTGCTGGCGGGCCTGTTCGCCGCGATCATGTCCACCGCCGATGCGTTCCTGAATATCGGTGCTGCGGCGGTGGTCCATGACATGCCCAAAAGCGTGACCGGGCGCAGTCTGCCTAATGAGCTGTTCTGGGCCCGGATGGCAACGGTGGCAATCGCACTCGTGTCCATGGGATTTGCTCTTTACTCCCACTATTTCGGCGGCCGGCTGGTGGCCATTCTGGGCGCCTTCGGCTGGGGCACCTTTGCCGCCGCCTTGCTGCCGGTGGTGGCGTTCGGGTTGAACTGGAAGGGGGCAAGCCGGCGGGCGGCGGCGGCGGCCATCATTCTCAGCCTGGGTCTTAATCTGAGCCTGGAACTGTTTCAGGTGCGCCTGCCTTACGGGGTGAGCGGCGGTTTTGTGGCCCTTCTGGTCTCCATGATCGTGTTCATCGTCGGATCCCTGGTGGACCGGCGCGCGCCCATCCCCCGGGACATTGACCGCATCATGGATTTGTAGAGGGCAGGGATCCGCGGCCTTGGCAGGTCTGCCGCGCACGGGCTATAAGCCCGCGCAACGACAAAAGCGCCCTGACCCACAAGGCAGGCGCGACACACCTCAAACAGGGGGGATGACCCATGGCCGTTGAACGCACTTTGTCCATCATCAAGCCCGATGCCACGGCCCGGAACCTCACGGGCCAGATCATCGCCAAGTTCGAGGCGGCGGGTCTGCGGGTGGTGGCTCAGAAGCGTATCCGGCTCACCCGGGAGCAGGCCCAGGCCTTCTACGCCGTCCACAAGGAGCGCCCGTTCTACAAGGATCTGGTGGCGTTCATGACTTCCGGCCCCGTGGTGGTCCAGGTGCTGGAAGGCGAGGGGGCCATTGCCCGGAACCGGGAGGTGATGGGGTCCACCAACCCCGCCGACGCGGCCCCGGGCACCATCCGGGCGGATTTTGCCGAAGATATTCAGCGCAACTCCGTCCATGGCTCGGACAGTCCGGAAACGGCGGCGGAAGAGATCCGGTTCTTCTTTACCGATGGCGAAATCGTCGGCTGACTGCCGGGCCATGTCCTGGCCCAAGGGGCACTGGGCTCGGGACCGAGCTTTTGAGGAGCGGGCTTTTCAGAACCGGTCTTTTTGGGGGCAGGCTTGGCAGGGCCGCCCTCCACGGCTATAAGCCCGCCCATGTTCACCGCCTTGGCGGGCCCCTGGTGGACGCATGGTTCCGTGCCGGACCGGTTATGCCGGGCGCCGGGGCCATGGCCCGCAACACCTTATCACCCGCAATCCGAGGGGAAGACCCATGGCTGTTGAGCGCACGCTCTCCATCATCAAGCCGGACGCCACCGAGCGGAACCTGACCGGCAAGATCATCAGCAAATTCGAAGCCGCCGACCTGCGCGTCGTGGCCCAGCGGCGCATCCGCATGTCCGAAGCCCAGGCCCAGGACTTCTACGCCGTCCACAAGGAACGCCCTTTCTACGGCGATCTGGTCAAGTTCATGACCTCCGGCCCGGTTGTGGTCCAGGTGCTGGAAGGCGAAAGCGCCATCACCAAGAACCGCGAAGTGATGGGCGCCACCAACCCGTCCGAAGCCGCTGAAGGCACCATCCGCGCCGAGTTCGCCGAAAACATCGAGCGCAACTCCGTCCATGGTTCCGACAGCCCGGAAACCGCTGCGGAAGAAATCAAGTTCTTCTTCAAGGACGACGAAATCGTCGGTTGATGGCCTGCACAGGCTGGCTTGGCCGTGCTGTGCCCCCGAACTCTCATCCAGCTGAAATTAGAGTTGGCGTGTTGATGGTGCCCGAATG
>CAZLPU010000034.1:0-49708 GCA_964561475.1 uncultured Alphaproteobacteria bacterium | reverse complement strand
CCTGATTCTCAACAAGCCCTAGTCGAGCGGCTCTGGCGCACGCGGTATCGCGGGCTGATCAGGGCAGGCGGTAATGGCTGTCCGGCTTTGCCGGCCCGCCGCCCTCGACAAGGATCCGTCCGTCCTCGGCCAAATGTTTGAGATGGGCGTAGACCGACAAGGCCGCCGCAGGGTGAAGGCCCGGATCCACATCCGCATACATATGGGTCACCATCTCGCGGATCGTCGGAATATGCGCCTTCAGGCAGTCCAGGATCTGCGCTTCACGCCCGCGCCGGTGTTCCAGAAAGGCCTGGATAAAGGCCTTTGGGTCTCGCTCGGGCCTGCGCACCGGGGGACCGTGGGTCGGCCAGAGGCAGTCATCATTCCGGGTCAGGAGTTTTTCCAGGGCCGCGAAATAGGCTCCCATGTCTCCGTCCGGCGGCGCGACCACCGTGGTGGACCAGCCCATGACATGGTCGCCGCAAAAAAGCGCGTTCTCTTCCCGGAAGCCGAAACTCATGTGGTTTGAGGTGTGACCCGGTGTGTGGATGCAGTCGAGGGTCCAGCCGTTTCCGGAGATCACGTCCCCGTCCTTGATCACCACATCCGGGGTGAAAGCCATGTCGCCCCCCTCGTCCAGGCGCACACCGTCGCTCCGGCCCGATCCATGGGGGCCGAACCCATAAGTCGGCGCGCCGCACCATGCCTTCAGGGGCGCGGCCAGGGGCGAGTGGTCGATATGGGTGTGGGTGATCAGAATATGGGTGACCGTCTTGCCCTCGAGGGCTCGTTTGAGCGCATCCAGATGGGCATCGTTTGGCGGGCCCGGATCGATCACCGCGACCTCCCGGTCCCCCACAATGTAGGTGCCGGTGCCAAGGTAGGTGAACGGACCCGGGTTTTCGGCGATGACCCGGTGCACCAGCCCGCTGACCCGGTCACAGCGCCCATAGGCGAATTCCAGGTCCCTGACAAAAGGTATCCCTGCCATCGGTCTCGCCTCTCTCTATTTATAGGGAGCGTGGCTTCAGCTCCGGTGTTCCTCGATCAAGGTGATCAGGGCCCGGCCCAGGCGGTCAAGGGCGATGTACTTTTCCCGGAAGGTGAGGGGGATGGGCGGGCCCATGCAGGTCTTGTTCACGTCCACAATGAAGATCTTGCCGCTGGCCCGGTCCCTCAGGACATCGAGCCCCCCGAAATCCAGTCCCATCCTGGCGGTGAAGGCCAGGATCTGGCGGACCTCTTCATCGGTCAGCGCATCGGCGGTGTCGCACAGGCGGGCCGAGGAATTGCTGTTGGCGAAGCGATGGGTGATGTCCCGTTCCTTGATGTAGACAAGGGGGATCTGGCTGCCCACAACGGCCACCCGGATGTCCTGGACCGTGCGTCCGTCATAGGAATTCTCAATGAGCCGCTGATAGGCCATGCCGTCTTCCCGGGCGGGAATGGGGCACTCGACAATCAGACCGTCATGGGCGGCGTTGCGCTCGGATTTGCGGACGGCCTTGCCGTGATAGGTGGTGGGGTCGACGGTGAGGGAGTAACCGAAAACGTCCTCGAAGGTCCGGGCCACCCGGTCCTTGCTGATATCCGTGCAGTAGGCGTTCAGGGCCCGCTTGTTTGGAACGCCGATGAAGTCGGTGTCCAGGGGGCTTTCGGTCGTGTCCTCGAAGTAGAACAGGACATCACAGGCCTGAATGTCCTCGCAGTAGCGCAGACCCATGAAGCGGGTGATGTTCCAGATCTTGTACCAGGGCTTGGGCACCCCCGGGTAGAAGCCGATGCGGTGGCGTTTGCGCAAGGGGTTGAGCCGGCGCAACACGAAGGCGCCGCAGACAATCAGGAACAGGCCGAACTGGCGCACGAAGCTTTTCGCGAAATCCCAGGTCAACGGGATGCGGGTTGCGGTGCTGCGGATGAACAGATTGCCCCGGCGGAACTCCAGATCTTGATAGAACGCCATGGCTTTGCCTGTTCAGATCCCTGGTTTTCGGTCCCCGTCCGGATCCTTATTCGCTTTCCGGTGCCGAGGGGGCCAGCGTACACGACATGGGTATAGCGCTCGGGTTTCACTTCCGCCCACTGGTTGGCGAGTTTCCGGCACTTTCACTGGCCGCAAGCCTTCGATCTGACCAGACCGAAGCAATCCCGCGCAAGCCGAAATGCCCGCCAGCACCAGGGCTGAGCGGTGGGTTCGCCGACTATAAATCCGAAATGCCTGAGCATGGTCGGAGTGGGGAGATTCGAACTCCCGGCCCCTGCCTCCCGAAGACAGTGCTCTACCAGGCTGAGCTACACTCCGATCTTAGCTGGATCTGGCAATGGCGGATTCCCATGAGACCGGTTACCTCGCCACACATCCTGCAAACCTGCGACACTCATACATTAAGGTGAAGGAGCACCGCAGCAAGGCCCGCTTATAGCTCCGGGCGGTGACCGGGACAAGAGACACTGATGGGCTGCGCCATGATCCACGATCCTAAGGAGTGCACGGACCGACATGGGCGGTTGCCGTGGCCCCTCGATGCGGCTTGTCGAATGAGCAGGGGGAAGCGGTCAGGGGCTCAAGCAGCTCACACCCCTGGATCCCTCTCTGCGGCACGCCCAGCACCCAAGCCCTGGAGCTGATATATCCCTTAAAAACAATGGCTTAACGGGAGGCCTCATGGCCGGGGCAGGCGCACCTGAGCGGGCCGTATTCGCGAGGCAAGTGTCCTGGCTGGAAGGGGAGCCAGGGCTAAGACAGGACACCGGAATAGGTCCGGCTTACGCTCTGTTTCCTCTACTCCTTAAAAACTCGATTTCGCCCGTTGCAACCGGGCAAAGTTGGCACTATCTTCCGCGCCTCACTGGAACAGAAGCGGGGACGTCAAAGGTTGCCGCAAAAGGTCCATTGGGGCGTCGCCAAGCGGTAAGGCAGCGGTTTTTGGTACCGCCATGCGGAGGTTCGAATCCTCCCGCCCCAGCCAACCTCCCGAAGAAGCCAACCTCCCGGATAAGCCAACTTTCCGATCAGTCAGATTTCCTGATCAGCCGGAATGCATGACCGGTGCGTTGTTGTGCCGGGTCGGTCTCCCCATGAGATCCGCCGAGCCGAGATACAAAACATTCTCTGCGGTCATGGTCTTCTGAGCCACAGCACAGTGCGGATACTTTTGAGCGCCATTCACACCGTTATGCAGACTTGCATAGACCAATGACTACAGCTTATCGCGCCCAAACCCCGGCTTTTCAAAGATGAGGAACACGTCTGGGATGATTTGAGATGTGGCTGATATTCCGTTGGCGGGTATCTACATGATAACGGCTGCGTAATGGGTCGGTTATGCCCGTCAGGACCGCTCCAAACCCCCGAAAATGCCCGAAAAAGAGGAAACCGCGACGGTAAAATCCCGTGGCTCAATGCCTTGCAAATGGATCCTAATTGTGTGAGCGTTTGAAGGCGGGTTTTAACGAAAGGTGGCGTTTTTCAAGAGACTCGCAAGGGGCATGCGTTAGCTTCCGGGCTAGCGTCGTCCAGCCCGCTATGGGGGTCGGTCCGGTTTCCGGCTCTGACGCTGAGCGGTTTGGACAACAGGGTGGGGCCGTGGCGACACGGGATTTGCGTTAAAATCGCTGGTTGAGCGGTTTTCATCTCAATCGATTGGTGCTCGTACGCCGAAGTGCTCCGATCACCTGACCTCTTTTGTTGCAGCCTCTGAAAGTAATACGCCGCCTGATGACGGGAAGGGTTAACGCTGTGCACGGCAGGTCGGATCCGGTGATCCTGTGCTTGCTGCTCGCACTAACTCTTCCTTTGCAGGTTCTGAGCATTGGCTGTGTCCTGAGACGGACCAGACAGTGGTACGGTACTTGGGTTTAAGGCAATTGGGCCATGAGGGTGAAATGGAGACGATGATGCAAGCATGGCGGATTCCGGTGATCGCGTCCGCGATCACGGCGGTCGTGTGCCTCAGCGGCCCAGCGGCCGCGCAGCTGGACGAGGCAACCGATCAGGTTCAGGGCACCACATCCGATGGCGCCGCTTCCCAGGACCGGATCGACAATATCAGCGCGTCGACGGAAGAGCTGGTGCGGAACTACCGCGCCGTGCTGCGCCGCCTGTCGGATCTTCGGGAGTATAACGGCCAGCTCGAAGGGCTGATCGCCTCCCAGGAAGAGGAAAAAGAGTCCATCCGCGAGCAGATCGAGCGGGTCCGGACCATCGAGCGGGACGTTGTGCCTCTTATGCTCGACATGATCGATACAATCGAAAACTTCGTGGAAGCCGACACGCCCTTCCTGATCGAGGAACGGACTGACCGGGTCGAGCGTCTGCGCAACGTCATGGATCGGGCGGATGTGAACATCTCCGAGAAGTTCCGTGTCGTGCTTGAGGCCTACCAGATCGAGAACGATTACGGTCGGACCATCGAGGCCTATAACGGCTTTCTAGGTGAAGGCGATGATGCCCGGGAAGTTGACTTCCTGATGATCGGCCGCGCCGCATTCTACTATCAGACCCTGGACCGGGCCGAGACGGCGGTCTGGAACGCCAGCCTGAACGGCGGCGAAGGCGGCTGGCAGCCACTGGATGACAGCTATGCCGACGAGATCCGCGTGGCCATGGATATGGCGCGTGAGTTCATTCCTCCCGAACTGCTGATTCTGCCGATGTTCGGGCCCACCGAAGCTGAAACCAGCTCTGCTGATCAATCTAACTGATGGGGCGCCCGATGAAGTCTGTCATTCGTGCCTGTGGCATCACCCTCGCGGCGGCAGCGTTTGTTCTGACCGGTAACGTGGAAACGGGTGGAATTTCGACCCCTGCGGCTCACGCCCAGGAGTCCAGTGAAGGAATGTCCCTGAACGAACTGCTCCGCGCGGTTCGCCAGGGCAGGGCTCGGGAGCGCGAGGAAAATCGCCGCCGTGAGGCGGAGTTCCGCGCCGACCAAGCTTCCCAGCAGCAGAAGCTCGACCAAGCGGAAGCGGACTTGGTTGCGGAACAAGAGCGTTCCGAGCAGCTGGAAGCCACCCGCGACCAGAACGAACTCGACATTGCCGCTCTCCAGGACCAGCTCCGGGAGACCCTCGGTAATGCCGGCGAGCTTTTCGGTGTTGTTCGCCAAGTTGCGACCGACACGGTGGGCCAGATCGAACAGTCCCTGGTGAGCGCTCAGATCCCGAACCGGGACGATGCGCTGGAAAGCCTGACCGTTGGCCGGGTGCTGCCGACCATCGAACAGCTTGAGACCCTTTGGGCCACCCTGATCGAAGAGATGATCGAGCAGGGCCGGACCGTCAGCTTCCAGGGTGAGTTCACCCAGACCGACGGTAATCCCACTGCGGGTGAAATCGTTCGGGTTGGTCCGTTCGTGGCCATGGTGAAGTCCACCGGCGAGTTTCTGGCTTACGAAAGCGAAACGGACAGCCTGAAAATGCTGCCCCGCCAGCCGGCGGCGCGCTTCCTCGACGCGGCTGACCAACTGGTTTCCGCGGGTCCGGGTGAGGAAACGGTCGGCACCATCGACCCCTCCCAGGGCGCTCTGCTGAGCCTGCTTGTGCGGACGCCGAGCACTATCGAGCGGGTCGACCAGGGCGGTACGATTGGCCGGATCATCATCGGTCTCGGCGCCCTGGGTATCTTGCTGGCTCTGTGGCGCTTCTTCGCTCTGAGTGTCGTGGCTCTGCAGGTGCGCTCCCAGATGCGTAAGCCGGAGAAGCCGTCCAAGGGTAACGCTCTCGGCCGCATGCTGATGGTCTACGAAGATGTCAAGGACCGGGTGGACGAAGAGACCCTGGAACTCAAGCTCGACGAAGCCTTCCTAAAGGAGCGTCCGAAGCTCGAGTTCGGCCTGGGAACAGTCAAGGTGCTGGCCGCCGTGGCTCCCCTGCTCGGCCTGCTCGGTACGGTGACCGGTATGATCATCGTGTTCCAGCAGATCACCCTGTTCGGTACCGGCGATCCCAAGATCATGGCTGGTGGTATTTCTCAGGCTCTGATGACCACGGTTCTGGGTCTGTGCGCCGCCATTCCGCTGCTGATCCTGCACTCCATCGCAGCAGGCCGGTCCCGCGAAGTGATCCAGATCCTGGAAGAACAGAGTGCCGGTCTCGTGGCTTCCCGCGCGGAAAGCCGGAACTAAGACTTCGGTTGGGCGGGCGCGCTTCGAGAGGTGCGCCCGCTTCACCAACCCGTCACGCCATCACAAACCTCCGCATCTGTGTCGGTTCGTCGGTGAGAAGGTGGGTTGCGACAGTGGATTGAGAGGCCCGGACGATCTTGTTGGTTTGCACTTTCCTTGAGGTGTGCCAACGGCGAACCGGGTGACCAGCAGGCCTCGTGATTTCGGATGCTGCTGGGTGAGTTGAAGACTGCCGCATTGGACCACCGCGCCTGACATGATGGGCGGCCAGTCCAGAATGCGGTGGCGGCAGGGGCGGGTCAGTCCGCGCATTGCACTGTCGCTGATACAGAATTTTGGGCGCGCGGCCGGCAGAGCGGCGGCGCATGGCCCTTCCGGGAGTGGGACGGAGCCGAAGGGCCGGATGCCCGTTGAAAAAAGGTCTGCTGGACGATGGAAAATCTGCTGACCAATCTGAATCCCCTGGTGATCTACACCACCCTGCGGGATTTCATTGAGACCGGGGGGCCGGTGCTTCTTTGGATCATGGGCATCACCTTCCTGATGTGGACCATGATCATCGAGCGGTACTGGTATTTCGGCTTTGCCTATCCTGCCTCCAGCAAACGGGTCATTTCCTTCTGGAACGCTCGGAAAGATCACAGCTCCTGGGGCGCGCACCACATCCGGTCTCAGCTCATCTCCGAGATGCGTCTGGAGACCAGCCAGTCCCTTGGTTTCATCAAGACCCTTGTTGCCGTGGCACCGTTTTTCGGTCTGCTCGGAACCGTGACCGGGATGGTGGAAGTGTTCGACGTCATGGCGCTGACCGGTGCCAGTAACGCCCGGGCCATGGCGGCGGGTGTGTCGAAAGCGACCATTCCGACCATGGCGGGCATGGTGGCGGCGATTTCCGGCCTGTACTTCATCTCCAACCTGGAACGTCACGCCAAGCGGGCGACTCAGAAGGTGGAAGACGCGCTCGAGATTACATTCCCGGAAGATCGCGATAAGTGGACGGGCCGGACCGGCGGCGTGCGCCGTAAGCGTGAAACCGACGGCGACGACCAAGGCGGTATCGACCTGACGCCCATGCTGGACATTGTGTTCATCATGCTGATCTTCTTCATCGTGACAGCAGTCTTCGTTCGGGAGACCGGGACGGAAGTGCTTCGCCCGCCTGCCGAAACCGACCGGGATAAAGCCAACATCGCCGTGCTCGTGGCGGTGGATGCGGACAGCCAGGTCTGGATCGATGGCAAGATCGTGGAAGTGCGGGCTGTGCGTGCCTCCGTGGAACGTCTTCGGACGGACAATCCCAAGGGTCCCGTCATTGTCCAGGCGGATGAGAAGGCTGATACCGGCGTCGTCGTTGACGTGATGGATCAGGCGCGGCTGGCCGGTGCGCCCGCCGTTTCCATTGCCACCCTGCAAGACTGAGGCGCGCCCCGATGAGCATTATCAGACTTCTGATTGGCATTCCTCTGGCGGTGATCGTTACGGTTCTGCTCTTTCTCCTGATGCGGAACCTCATCATCCCCGAGAAGATTGAACAGGAGGCGGTCCTTGAACTGCCTCCCATCGAAATCACCAGGACCGAGCGGGATGAAGCCGTCCAGGACAATGCCCGTGAGCTGTCCCGTCCGGAAGAGCAGCAGGAACCACCGCCCCCGCCGCCGCCGGCACCGGTGCAGACCACCCGTCCCGACGTGGGCGGCAGCAATCTCGGTCTGCCCCAGCCTGACGTGGATGTGGGCGCAGGGGCCGGCATCACCATCAACGAGCGCGATCCGCAACCGATCGTCCGTATTCCGCCGACCTACCCCCGTCGAGCGCTCCAGCGGGGCCAGGAAGGCTGGGTGATCGTGGAATTCACCATCGCCGAAGACGGGACAGTGCGTGACCCCCGGGTGGTGGAATCGTCCTCGTCCGTGTTCGAACGGGAAGCCATCCGGGCGGTCCAGCGGTGGCGGTATCGGCCTCAGATCGCCAATGGGCGTCCTGCGGCCCGGCCTGGTGTGCGGGTGACCATCGACTTCCAGCTTCAGCAGTAATGAGGCTGACCAAGGTTCTGAAGGGTCGTGACATAAGCGGATTTGAGGCCCCAGCGCTTCAAATCCTACATGAACAAGGCCTCGGGGCAGGGGCTGAAAAATGATCCCCTCCGAGGATCCCATCTCAGGATCCACGCCGGGTAGACAGTGAAGCCGGGCGCGAAAAAAAACGGATGGATCCCGGGATCGCTGGCGCGGTTTCAAGACCGGTAGAGCCAGCGGGCAGGAGGGTGAGAATGGCATTGTCGGATAAGACAGCATCGTCGGATAAGGCACGGGCAGTGGAGACTCGGGCAGACGCCACCAGGAATTTGGCGCGCGCCACTTCAGACCGTGCCAGCAACTCGGGAGCACGCCGAATGGGGCCTCTACGCACGCGCGTTTCCATCATCGCCTTAGCCGGTCTTACGGCCTGCGCCATGTGGTCTTCCGGGGTTGAAAGCCTGATTTCCGGTCAGCCCAGCTTCGTGCCGGCGGCCCACGCTCAGTCCGGACAGACCACCAGCAAGGCTGTCACCGACGCCTATTTCGAAGCGCAGGAGTTGCTGGAGCAGGAACCGGCCGACACCGCCGGTGCGGCCCAGGTGATCCAACGGGTGCTGCGTCGGGATGATCTGTCGCCCTATGAGCGGACGATCATGTTCCAGTTCCTGGCCCAACTTCAGATCGACCTAGAACGGTATGATGACGCCATCCGCTCCCTTGAAGGTGCGATTGCCGCCAATGGGTTTGAAGAACCGACAGATCAGGCGGGGCTCTATTACACCCTGGGCGGGCTTTACATGTTGGCCGAGCGGTATCCGGAAGCTGTCCGGTCCCTCCAGCGGTTTTTCGAACTCAGCCCCAATGCCAATGCCGCCGCGAACTACCTGATGGCGCAGGCCTTTGCCGTTCAGGAGCAGTGGCGCAATGCCCTGCCGTTTGCCGAGCGGGCCGTTGAGATGAACCGGGCGGATGCTGAGAGCAGTCCCAACGAAGGGTATATGCGCCTTCTCGCCGCGATTTACATCAATGTGAACAACTGGCGCGGGGCCGTGGACCTGCTGGAAATCCTTGTCCGCCTGTTCCCCGGTAAGGACGAATACTGGCAGCAGCTCGCGGCCGGTTATCAGGAGTTGGGACGGGAACGGGACGCCTATGCGGTTCAGGAACTGCGCTACATTCAAGGCTTCCTGACCCGCAGCAATGAGCTTGTGATCCTTGCGGACCTGCACTCCTTCTATGGCTACCCGTACAAGGCGGCCCGCCTGCTTTCCCGGGAAATGGAACGGGGCCGTGTGGAACGCACCCCTGAAAACCTGGAACGTCTCGGCCAGTACTGGCTGGCTGCCCGGGAATACCGGGAGGCTCGTGCCGCTCTGATCGAAGCCAGCCGTGCTTCGCGGAACGGCAGGCTCGACTTCCAGATCGGCGGCACCTACGCCCAGGATGAAGATTGGGAACAGGCGGAGCGTTACATCGTCAGCGCCATCCGCCGCGGCGGTCTGAGCCGCGACCAGCAGGCGGATGCCTGGCTGCTGCTCGGGAACGCCCGGTACTACCTGGGCAAGCGCCGCCAGTCCCTGGAAGCATTCCGCCGGGCTGCCGGATACAATAAAACCAAGCGGGACGCCGAGACCTGGGTATCCTTCCTGGAAGACCAGATCGCCGTTGAGGCGCAGCAGAACCTGATCGAGGCGATCAACCAGGTGTCCGAGATCCTGGACCGGAACCAGACCGCCATTACGGATCTGGGCATCCTTCGGGACTTCGCCATCCAGGCCAAGACCACCGCCGAGCGTGCCCGGGATGCGGCCTCGGACACGGCGAGAACCCGTGCCCTGGATGAATATGCGATCCGGAAGGAGCAGGCCCTGACCCGTCTTGAGGGGCAGCGGGAAGCGGCTCAGTTGGATGCAGCCGCGGCTCAGCAGGCGGTCAATCGGGTGGAGCAATTCGATCTCGACCGGGGCCAGAAGGAAATCGTGACCCGGTTGGTGAACACCACCACCGAACGCCTGACCCTGATCACTGAAGCGGAAAACAATCTCCGTGAGGCTGCCGACCTCATCGAAGAGGTGACCGGCACACGACCGGAGACTCCGAATGTGCCGGCTGAGGCCATCGCAATACCCGCACCTCTGGAATCCATTTCCGCAGGCACTGCGGAAACCCTTGAGGCCGAAGAAGGTGCCGACGCTGTCGAAGACGGTGAGGATGGCGCTGAAAATGGTGATGGCGGCGACGAGGATGCAGACGAGCCGACAGGTGATGAAGCGGACGACGGTGACGGCGAGGACGCGTCCGGGAACTGAGGCTTCTGCTCCGGACAGGTCCAAGCTCACCGCCGCAGCGGGATGGAAAGACAGGCTCTCAGGGCGCCCTTTCCGCCGCTTCGGCAGAACCCATGGACGGGCTGGAAACGGAGCGATCCATTATTATCTCAGTGAATGAAGGGGGCTCTTGAGCCCCCTTTCTTTTTGTACACGGATGGCCCTTTGAGGCAGGCGGGCATTGCTTGTCCGCATCCGGTTGATACGAACAATCAGGGAGAGGTTTCCATGGCGAAGCGCGCACTGTTCACGACCACTGGTTTTTGTCTGGCCGCTCTGACGGCGTCTTTGACGCCGGTTCAGGCCGAAGAGATCAGTGACCGGGCCTTCACCAGGGATGCCGCCACGGCGCCCGACGCGGAAAGCGGACTGCGCCTCCCCGACGGCTTCCAGGCCCAGATTTTCGCAGACGATCTTGGCCGCGCCCGTCACCTGGCCGTGGCGCCCAATGGAGACGTCTACGTCAATCTGCGCCAGGCCGGCGATGACGGACACGGTGTCGTGGCCTTGAGGGACGGGGACGGCGACGGCCGGGCTGAAGTGGTCGAGCGCTTCGGCGACCAGGAAGGCACGGGCATCACGGTTCAGGGCGATTATCTCTATGTGGCCTCGGACGACGCGGTGTTCCGGTATGCACGGGCGGCTGGCGAGTTGGTGCCTTCTGGCGCCCCGGAACTCATGGTCAGCGGCTTTCCCGATCAGCGGGCCCACGCGGCCAAGGCGGTGGTGTTCGACGGCGCGGGCCACATGTATGTGAACCAGGGCGTCCCCTCCAATGCTTGCCAGGAAGAGATCCGCACGCCGGGATCCGCAGGCCGTCAGCCCTGTGATGAAATCGCCTATACGGGGATCTGGCGTTTCCCCGCGGGTGTGCCCGGGCTTGATCAGCAGGGAGATGGGACCCAGGTCGCCAAGGGTCTGCGCCATGGCTTTGCCATGGATTGGAATGTGGACACCCAGGCCCTGTTCTTTGTTCAGCACGGCCGCGATCAGCTCAACAGTCTGTGGCCAGATCATTTCGATAACGAAGACAATGCGGAAATGCCCGCCGAGGAATTCCACATTGTCTCCGGCGACCAGGAATATGGCTGGCCCTACACCTATTTCGATCCGCGCACGGGCAAGCGGTTCGTGGCTCCGGAGTATGGCGGAGACGGCGAGAAAGAGCCGGAAGCGGGCCTTTATCCCGATCCCCTTGTGGCATTCCCCGCCCATTGGGGTCCGAATGACATGATCTTTTATACCGGTGATCAGTTTCCGGAGGAGATGAGAGGCGGCGCTCTGGTGGCCTTCCATGGCTCCTGGAACCGCGCTCCCCTGCCCCAGGGCGGCTACAATGTGGTCTTTGTTCCGTTCAGGGATGGTATGCCCACGGGTGAGTGGAGCGTTTTTGCTGACGGCTTCAAGGGTGCTGATGTGCTCGACAGTCCGCGTAACGCCCTTCACCGCCCCACGGGCCTGGCGCAGGGGCCGGATGGCGCTCTTTATGTGGCGGACTCCGTCAAGGGCCGGATCTGGAAGATCACCTACCAGGGTGAATGACGCCGTCTGCTGAGGGGAACCGGTCACCGAACGGGGCACGCAACAGGGGAAAGACGCCATGGTGATGAGAACCGCGGGACCTATCCTGGCGGCCTATCTGGGGGCCATGCTCCTGGTCGTGATTGCTGCCCTGGTTTTCTTCTTTCCCCGCTCCGGCGGTGCAGTTCTTCCGGATCCGGAGCGGGGCCGGGCGCTTTACGAGCGCCACTGCCTCGCCTGCCATCAGACGGATGGTGGCGGGGTGCCGGACATGCAGCCGGCCCTGCGGGGCAGTCCGATTGTCACGGGAGCACCGGAGCTTCTGGTCCGCTGGACCCTGATCGGAACGCCCGAGGGCCGGGGACCGGGCCTTTGGGCCAACGCCATGCCCGGATTTGCGCAACTGTCCGACCGGGATCTGGGCGATCTGTTGACTTATGTCCGCTTTGCCTTTGCCGGAACCAATGCAGGCGCCGGAGAGGCGATCACGCCGGTCACCTACGCCACGGTCGCGGCAACCCGGAAAGCCCTCAAGGCAGAAGGCGCCCTGAAACAATAACGGAAATAGCAAGGGCGCCCCGCGGTGCATTGCAACGGGGCGCCCTGACAAGACATGATGGATCGCGGGCGGATTATTCGCCGTAGACGATGCTGATCGTCTCGGCCACGCAGGCCGGACGGTCTGCCCCTTCAATCTCGATTTTCATCTCGTTGATCATCTGCAGGCCGCCGGCCTTGGGCTCCACACTGAGCAGTTTCTGCCGGGCCCGGACCTTCGAGCCGGTCGGCACCATGGACATGAACCGCACCTTGTTGCAGCCATAGTTGATCCCCCGGGTCACGCCGGTGAGATGCAGGATCTGGCCGCCCAGCATGGGGATCAGGGACAAGGTAAGATAGCCGTGGGCGATGGTGGTGCCGGTGGGCAGTTCCTTGGCCGCGCGTTCCGGATTCACATGGATCCACTGGTGGTCGCCGGTGGCATCGGCAAACAGATTGACCTGCTCCTGGGTGATCTCGACCCAATCGGAAACACCGATTTCCTGGTCGATGAGGGAGGAAAGATCCTGGAGCGCGACGGTCTTCGGCGTTGCCATGGCATGTCCTTTCGTGAGGGTAGGCGGTACTGTTCCGTAGGGTGATTGTGCCGGTTACACGATTTTTGAATCCCGGTTGCCCCAGTACCGGTCACGGATCAGGCGCTTGTAGAGCTTGCCCGTGGGGTGACGGGGCAGTTCTTCCATGAAATCGACGGAGCGGGGGCACTTGATCGCCGAGAGGTGTTCCCGGCAGAAGGTGATCAGCTCCGCCTCCAATTCAGGCCCGGCTTCATCATAATTGATGGGCTGAACGACCGCTTTCACCTCCTCGCCGAAATCCTCGTTCGGCACACCGATGACTGCCACGTCGGCCACCTTGTCGTGGGTGATGAGGAGGTTTTCGATTTCCTGAGGATAGATATTGACCCCGCCGGAAATGATCATGAAGGCCTTGCGGTCGGTGAGATAGAGATAGCCGTCCTCGTCCACGTAGCCCACATCGCCAAGGGTGGTCCAGCCATCCTCGTTGCGGCTTTCCTCCGTCTTGTCAGGGCTGTTGTGGTAGGAAAATTCCGGTCCGCCCTCGAAATAGATCGTACCCGGCTCACCGGTGGGCATTTCCTCTCCGTCCTCACCGACGATATGCAGGGTGCCAAGCAGCGCCTTGCCCACGGAGCCGGGGTGCTCCAGCCACTCTTCGGGGGAGATTGCGCAGAAGCCGTTTCCTTCCGTGCCCGCATAATATTCATAGATCACCGGTCCCCACCATTCGATCATCTGGCGTTTGACCGGGATCGGGCAGGGGGCCGCGGCATGGATCGCCACTTTCAGGGAGCTGACATCATAGCCGGCACGCACCTCTTCGGGTAATTTCAGCATGCGCACGAACATGGTCGGCACCCACTGGCTGTGGGTCACCCGGTGCCAGTCGATCATCCGCAGAGCATCTTCAGGATCGAACTTCTCCATCACCAGAACGGTGCCGCCCATACGCTGCACGGCCATGCAGTACCGCAGGGGGGCTGCGTGGTAGAGGGGGGCCGGGGAGAGATAATTGGTGTGCTCATCGAACCCGTAGAGAAGCTGGGTCAGGGCAAGCAGGCTGTTGGGCGCGTCGATGGGCTCGCCGCTGAGAGGGATCTTGATCCCCTTGGGCCGGCCGGTGGTGCCGGAGGAATAGAGCATGTCCGCGCCGGAGGTCTCGTCGGCGATGGGGGTGGTGGGCTGAACATCCCGGCTGCGCTCATAGGAATCGTAGCCCTCGATCGTGCCGCCGACCATGAGCCTGTGGGGTGCATTCACCATCATGTCCCGAAGCTGGGCCACGTGGGAGCCGTCCCCGGCCATGGTCGCGGAGGTGATGAAGGCCTTCGCGCCGCAATCGCCGACAATGTAGTCCACTTCGCTCGCCGTCAGCCGGGAACTGATGCAGGTGTAATAGAGCCCGGCCCGTTGGGCGGCCCAGCAGATCTCCAGAAAACGGGCATTGTTCTCCATGAAGATCGCAATGCCGTCGCCGACCTGAAGGCCCAGGCTGCGGAACAGGTGGGCCCCCTGGTTGGACCGTTCCTCAAGCTGCTGATAGGTGACCGTTTCCAGGGAACCGGCCATGACATAGGCAGCCTTGTTCGGCATGGTTTTGGCGTGCGTACACGGATGCATTTTCCGTCGGTCTCCCCTGAATGCGTTATCTTTTGGTCACAGTCTGCCGTCAGTCATCGTTTGACAATGCGCCGTGGGGCACAAATGAGGCCCCACTTTGCGCCCCCGTTGGACCATCTCCCGGTCGGTCATACACTGGTCCGCTCAAGGATCAGGTCCGCAGCCTTTTCAGCGATCATAATGGTCGGCGCGTTGGTATTGCCTGAAACGATCCGGGGCATCACCGAAGCATCAACCACCCGCAGCCCAGCCACACCCCGAACCCGCAGACGGGCATCCACGACCCCCATGAGGTCGATGCCCATCTTGCAGGTCCCTACCGGGTGATAAATGGTACCACCGACTTCCTTTGCATAGGCCAGTAACTCCTCATCACTTTGCAAATCCACGCCCGGGGAGAGTTCTTCGCCCCGATAGGCGTCCATCGCCGGCTGTTCCACCAGTTTCCGGCCCCAGCGCAGCCCCGCCACCACGGTCTGCTGGTCGATGGGATCGGAGAGATAGTTCGCGTGGATGGCGGGGTGGGCGCGGAAATCCGGCTCCCGCAAGTGGACACTGCCCCGGCTTTCCGGGCGCAACTGGCAGGGGGCTGTGGTCAAGCCGGGCTTATCCTCCAGGGTCATTTCCTGCTGTTCGGTCAGCTTTTCCATATCCATGGTGGCAGGCAGGATGTGGAACTGCACATCCGGTGTGATGAGTTCCGGGCGGGTCTTCACGAACGCATAGAGATGGGCGGCGGACAGGGTGAGAAGCCCCTTGCGCATGACCAGGTATTTGGCGACCTCCTTGAGGAAATTGAGGCCCTTCATCTGGTCGTTCACGGTCTCATGAACCTTGATACGGTGGCGCACGGACGTGACGAAATGGTCCTGAAGGTTTTCACCCACTCCGGGCAGATCGGCGATGACGGGAATGCCTTTTTCCTGGAGAAGCCGGCCCTGGCCGATGCCTGACAGCTCCAGAACTTGCGGGGAATTAATGGCGCCGCCGCATAGGAGCACTTCACGGCCGGCTTTGGCCTCCACCATCTTGCCGTTCTGCTCATAGGCCACCCCAACGGCCCGGGCGCCATCGAAGAGGATCCTGGCCGCAAGCGCATTGGTTTCGACCCGGAGGTTGGACCGCTTCATGGCCGGTTTCAGATAGGCAGTGGCCGCACTCCAGCGCAGGCCGTTCTTGATGGTGAGCTGGAAATAGCCGATGCCCTCCTGGTCCAGACCGTTGATATCGGTGTTGTGGGGCAGGCCCGCCTGGACCCCCGCCTCGATCATGGCATCACTGACCGGATTGGTTTGTGTGGGATCGGAGACGTTCAGGGGGCCATCCGTGCCGTGAAGGTCGTTCTTGAGCCGTTCATTGGCCTCGGACTTGCGGAAATAGGGCAGAACGTCCGTGTAGGACCAACCCTCCATCCCCATCTGGCGCCAGCCGTCGTAATCTTCCGGCTGCCCACGGACATAAAGCAGCCCGTTGATGGAACTGGAGCCCCCCAGGGTCTTGCCCCGGGGCCAGGTGTGAACCCGGTCATTGCTGGTGGGGTCGGGCTCGGTCTCATAAAGCCAGTTGACGGACGGGTCCTTCAGGGTGCGGGCATATCCGACGGGGATATGGATCCAGGGGCTTGTGTCCTTACCCCCCGCCTCGAGCAGAAGCACCGTGTGCTTGCCGTCCTCGGTGAGGCGGTTTGCCAGGACACAACCGGCAGAACCGGCGCCCACAATGATATAATCGTACATAGGCAGTCTCCCCCTTGCCGCCCGCCACGCACGAGCCCGCAGTGTTTGTGTCGGGTTAGGTTTGGGACATGATAGAAACAGGTTCAACAGGGCGTAAAGCCCTGCCCGTGTGCCCTTAACCGGCCCGGCCGTGATTCCTGAAGTTTGGGTTCATCCGGTATGGGGCCGTCAGGTTCGAGTCCTGTCCGGTGTCAGCCAGGGCGGGGGCGGGCGTTCATGGGGTTGGGTGTTCATGGGGTTGGACATTCAAGCACGGGGTTGGACATGCAAGGAGGAAGGATCAGCCATGGCTTATGAAGAGATCGATGTGACCGTTGATGAGGGGATCATGACGATCACCCTGAACCGGCCCGACAAGCTCAATGCATTCACCAACACCATGCGCGCCGAACTGATCAGCGCCTTTGACGAGGCGGACGCCAATGACGATGTGCGCGCCGTGATCGTCACCGGGGAGGGCCGGGCCTTCTGTGCCGGGGCGGATCTGTCCTCCGGCGGGGCGACCTTCGACTACGAAGCCCGGGCTGGGGTGAGCGGCAAGGAAACCATCGAATACGGTGACCCGCGCATGCGCGACGGTGGCGGCACGGTCACCCTGCGCATCTATGAATGCCTGAAACCGGTGATCGCCGCCGTCAATGGACCCGCCGTGGGCATCGGCGCCACCATGCAATGCGCCATGGATATTCGTATCGCTTCGGAAAGCGCCCGGTTCGGCTTCGTCTTCGCCCGGCGCGGCATTGTGCCCGAGGCCTGCAGCAGCTGGTTCCTGCCCCGGATCGTGGGCATTTCCCGGGCCCTGGAATGGACCTATTCCGGACGGGTGTTTTCCGCCGCCGAAGCCCTCGATGCGGGTCTGGTGCGCGAAGTGGTCAAGCCCCAGGATCTGATGAAGACCGCCCGGGAACTGGCGCGGGAGATTGCCGACAACACCTCGGCCGTTTCCGTAGCCCTTACCCGCCAAATGATGTGGCGCATGCTGGGGGCCGATCACCCGATGGAAGCCCACAAGATCGACAGCCGGGGCATCTTCTCCACAGGGCGCTCCGAGGATGCCAAAGAGGGGGTCACCTCCTTCCTCGAAAAACGCAAGCCGAACTACCCCTCGAAAGTGTCCAAGGACATGCCCTCGTTCTTCCCCTGGTGGCAGGAGCGGGACTTCGAATAAGGGGTCTGAATTCAGAAAGCCGGCCGCCAAGAAGCCGGCATCATCATCATTCGTCTGAGGGATACGGCGTTGGGTTCTGATATCGTTCTAGCGGTCTTTCTGATAGCGGTCCTGCTCGGGCTCACAAGCCTGCTGCTGCCCCTCGCGCGTTGGCTCGATGTGCCCTACACCGTGCTTCTCGCCCTGGCGGGGGTGGTGTTCGGTCTGATGGCCCAATTTGCGCCGTCCGTGCCCTGGGCTCCGGTGCTGCCTTGGGTTATCGGGCCGGAGGTCGAAGGGCGTCAGGTCCTCAGTCTGCCTTCGGACGTTTTCCTTTATGTCTTCCTGCCGCCGCTCCTGTTCGCGGCGGCCATGGGCGTGAATATCCGCCGGCTGATGGACGATATCGGCCCGGTGATCGTGCTGGCGGTGGTGGGGGTGGGGGTGTGTACCGCCATTGTCGGCTTTGCCGTCTACGCGGTGGCGCCCCAATACGGGCTGCTTGCCTGCCTGCTCCTCGCGGCCATTGTCGCCACCACGGATTCCGCCGCCGTCGTGACCATTTTCCGGGATCTGGGGGCGCCGACCCGCCTGTCGATCATCGTGGAGGGGGAGAGCCTCTTCAACGATGCCGCCGCCATTGCGATTTTCGTGGTCCTGCTGGCATTGATGACCGGTGAGGGCAATCAGGGGCTGCACAACGGTCTGGGCGCCCTGATTTTCGGGCTCCTGGGCGGCATCGTCGTGGGCTACGTCATGGCCTGGATATTCACCTGGATCATCGGGTATCTGCGGGACGCGGCCCTGACGGAAATCACCCTCACCATCGCCCTGGCCTATATCGCCTATATTCTGGCGGACGTGTATCTCGGCGTCTCCGGCGTCGTTTCCGTGGTGACGGCGGGCATGATCCTGGGTTCCGAGGGGCGGACCAGGGTGTCGCCTGGCACCTGGGCCAGTCTCCAGGAGACCTGGCGTCTCGTGGACTTTGTTGCCACCTCTCTCATCTTCACCTTCGCGGCGATGGTGGTGCCCCAGGCGGTGTCCAGTTTCTCCGCCATGGATTTTGCAATCCTGATCACCCTGATGATTTCCACCATCCTCGCCCGGGTGGTGGTGCTCTACGGGCTGATGCCCGGGCTCAGTCTCTTCAATCTTTCCGCGCCCATCAGCGGGTCCTACAAGGCGGTTCTGGTCTGGGGCGGATTGCGGGGAGCGGTGACCGTGGCACTGGCTCTCTCCATTTCCGAAAATGATCGCATCCCGGACGACATCCAACGGTTTGTCCTGGTCGGCTCCACGAGCTTCGTGTTCGTCACTCTCCTTCTGGCGGCCCCGACCATCCGCCCCCTCATGAACGCCTTCGGGCTGACGGCGCTCGGGCAACAGGAGCGGGTCCTGCGGGACCGGGCCCGGCGGATGGCCCGCGCCCGGGCCCGGACACGGCTCAAGGAGGCTGCCGCACAGCTTGGCCTTGATGGCCTGATGTCGGTCACCGCCAGTGCCGATGTCATGCCCATGGAACCCATTTCCCACCGGCCCAGTGATATCTCCACGGAGGGACGGCGCCAGTTCGCCTTCATGGTCCTGGCGGGCCGGGAGCGGGAGTTCTATCTCGACTACTACCGGGAAGGGTTTCTGGACCGTCAGATTACCGAGGAATTGCGCGCCAAGGCGGGCCGCATGGTGGACGCGGTCAAGCTCGGCGGCCGGGAGCGCTATCTTCAGACCGCCTTCGAGATCGAGAAGCTGGGATCACGCTTCCATGCCATGCGGTGGCTTTACCACCGTCTGGGCATTTCCGGTCCCATGTCGGAAGTACTGAGCAATCACTTCGAAACCCTGATGATGATGCAGCTTGCCTTGCGGGACCTGCGCCATTTCGCGGTTCAGGAACTGGTTCCCCTGGTGGGGGCCGATCTGTCCGATGACATTCAGGACGCCATCGATCAGCGTGAAGAGATTGTCCACGCCGCCCTCGAGGCCTTCGATGTTCAGTTCTCCACCTATGCACAGATGCTGCGCAGCCGGTATATCAAGCGTCTGGCTCTGGGCTTTGAAGGCCGGGAGTACCGGGCCCAGCGCAATCAGGCCGTGATCGGCAATGAGGTCTATCAGGCGCTGGAGGATGACCGCAGGGTGCGCCTCGATGCCGTGGAAACAAGGCCGCCCCTGGATCTGGGCTTGCGGCTGGCCACCATGCTCCAGACCGTGCCGATCCTGGAAAATGTCGAGGAAGCAACCCTGGAGCGCATCGCACGCCGTCTGGTCCGCCGCCTTGTTCTGCCCGACGAATACATTGTCCGTCAGGGGGAGAAGGGCGACCGGATGTATTTCATCGTCATGGGCTGTGTGGAAGTGATCCTGCCGGACCGGTCGATCATGCTCTATAGCGGAGACTTTTTCGGCGAGATTGCTCTGGTCACCAATGAACCCCGCAACGCCGATGTCCGGGCCAAGGACATTTGCAGCCTGTTGAGCCTGTCCCGGCGGGATTTCAAGAGCCTGGCCCGTACCGATCCGGAACTGCGCCGCCAGATCCAGAAAGTCGCCGAGGAACGCAATGGCGCTCAATCTTGAGTGATTAAGTCTGAATGGATCGGACCTGATTACATTTCGTCACGAAAAAAGGGAGAGGCCAAGCATGGGGGCCTCTCCTATTTCTCATACGCACATTCTGTCCGAACCCGTCAGATGGGGCCCTGGTCGAACCGGTCTTCCGACAGGAAATCATCCCGGCCGCGCCGGCGTTCCTGACGTTCGCCACAGGAGCTGTAACCCTGACGCCAGCCCACACGGTAGGGCTCGTCCGTGTCAAACAGGGTCTGATTGCGGGTGACCGTGCTCTTGAAACCGTCCCGGAGCTCATTGCCCGTGGTGCAGCCGTCCGCATAACCCGCCTGGTAGCTGGGGGTGTTGATGATGGCCGGATCGGTCCGGTTGGCGCATCCGCCCGCCAGGACCAGCGCCGCCGCGGCGCCGGCCGCCAGCACGGTGCGCAATGACGCAAAAGACCTGGAAGGCGCGGGCCTGGACCCAGTGGCAGACCCGGTCCGGGCGCCCACCCGGTTCAGGGATACATGCGAAACAATCGGCGTCATTAATCCACAACCCTCTCTACAATCTGGACAAGCACCATCTGCGATCGGTCCCTGGCACACCATGCGACAGATTTCCTGGAGTGGAAACCCCGCTGATGTCTTCCCGCCGGTCCGCCGCGGGGGCGGTGAAACCCACGCTGTTCACCGTCCCTTCACCATAGCTGTGCCCACATTCCCCCAGCGTTGGCCCCCTAAGTGTCGACTTCTCCGGAGGAGAGCACCGGGGATGGGCTGGCGGGGGATATCCGCCCGGTTACCAAGCCGCTTGGGGGCGAAATGGCCTCAGCCGTTGTGTATCTGGCGAACCGCACTCGAATGTTAAGGCCATTCCATTGCGAAGTGATGTCATCACGAAGGCGGGAACCATGGCCGCGCAGCAAGACAGGATGAAGAGGCGTGGCCGAACCCCATCCCACTGACCAGACCGACCCTGTTTCGGATGAGGCCCCTGCGGGCGAGGGGAGGCCATCAGTTGGGCCGTCCGGTGCCCGCCCCGGGGACGGCGACGGCATGGTCGGCCTCCATTCCAGTCTGGTCAGCCTCGCCACCCTGGCCGGACGGCGGCGGCGGGAGGCCCAGGAAGCGCTTCTGGAACGGGTTGCCAGTCTTCTGCTCCAGTCCCAGGGACCGTCCGGCACGGAAATCCAACTCATCGACGACATTCTGCTCGAACTGATCCGGGATGTGGAACTGATCGTCCGGGCCCGGCTTGCGGACAGTCTGGCCACCGTATCCGAGCCCCCGCCCAAATTGCTGGAATGGCTTCTGGAGGACGAAGCCGAGGTGGCATCGCCCCTTATCCTGTCCTCTCCCGCCGTGGAGGGAGAGCGTCTCATTCGCGCCTGCGGCAAGTCCCACGGTCACCGGCTCGCGGTGGCTCAACGGCCGGGGATTGCCCGGGAGATTTGCGATCTGCTGGTCGAGAGCCAGGAGGAAGACGTGGCGCTTGCGCTTTTGCGCAATAAGACAGCGGCGATTTCCCAGATGGCGTTTGCCCGGCTCACGGCCAGCCTTGGGCACAAGCAGGACATCGCGACGGCTCTGACCGAGCGGCCCGACCTGTCGGCGGCCCTGGCGCACCATCTCTTCTGGCTCGTGGCCGGTACCTTGCGCACACGCATCCTGGCCCGGTTCTCGGTGACGCCGGACCGGATCGACCCGGTGCTTCAGGCTTTGGCCGATGACGGCTATGCGGGATTGAGGCCGGTATTCGATGAACAGGCGGAACTGGGCATGGACCGGGCGGGCCGGTTCGGCCCGGTGACCGCGCTGGTGAACGCTTTGCGTGCCGGAAACCTGCCGGAGTTCTGTGTCGGGGCGGCCCGGCGGCTCTCGATCCGGCCCCAGACCATTGCCCGGATCCTCAAGGATGCGGACGGCGAGGCCTTCGCGGTCCTGGGCAAGGCCCTGGATCTCGATCGCAACCAGTTCACCTCGCTCATGCTCACCCTGGAATTCCGGCGCTCCGGCGAGGCCCGTCAGGTGTCCCATCTGGACCGGGTGCTTCAGATCTTCCAGCGGCTGGAGCGGGAGCGGGCCATCGCCACGCTCTCTCTTTGGGACCGGGTGGAATTGAAACCGGCATGACCCCAGTGCTGGCCGTGCGCGCTTGGTGGTGGTCGTACTAAACGGTGAGGGTCAGTCGGAGCGGGCCGGGAACAGGCGGGACCGCAGCCAGCCCCAGGTCGTGTTGTCCTTCAGGGTCAGGCGGTAAAGGGCATCGGTGGCGGCAGCCAGGCTTCGCTCACCCTCATAGAGGCTGCGGCGGGTGACAAAAGGTTCGGTGCTGTCCAGCTCGCCGATCACCCGGGCGGGATTGCCGGCGGCGATGAGATTGTCGCCAATGCTTCCAGTGACCACGGACCCGGCGCCGATAATGCTGTTGCAGCCCACCCGGCAGCCCTTCAGGAGTTTTGCGCCGTCCCCGATCCAGGCGTTTTCGCCGATATGCACCGGGCTCGTTTTTCCCGGCGCGCTGGTGCGGTCGTAAAGCCCATGCCAATCCGCATCGGTTATCAGAACCTGAGTGGCCAGCATCACATCAGGACCAAGTGTGATGTGATGGGCCGATTGAATGCGTGAACCGGGTCCGATCAGGGCACAATCGCCGATTTCGATGGTACCATGTCCGGCTGGGTCCTCGTCCGTCGGGTTGCACCAGGTTGTGAAGCGGACGGGATCGCTGGCGGTTGCCCGGATTTCCACATGGTGACCCAGGTGAACCCTGGGGCCGAAGACATGGACATTCCAGGGGCGGGCAACGGCTACCGCTTCGCCGGTTGTATCGAAGGCGGGCAAAAGGAAGTGACGGGCATACCAGGCCTCGAACCCCGAATAGGCATTGCGCAGCCAGTAAGGGCGATGATCCTTGCGCATGGTTGGTGCTCCTGAGGCGGGAAAGAAGGTAAGCCCAGCTCATGGTTTGATAGTGGTTGAAGGCCGCTCAAGCCATCTCATATAGGTTTAGACGGGTTTCTGACGGCGGGGAGATGGCTGTGGCGGATATTCTGGGTTTGGCGGCGGACAATATCCTGTCGCCGATGGTCTTGTTTTTCGTGCTCGGCTTCGCCGCCTCCATGGTCCGTTCGGATCTGAGCTTTCCTGAATCCGTCTCCAAAGCCATTGCCCTCTATCTGATGATGGCCATCGGCTTCAAGGGCGGCGTCGAGATCAACCGCGCCGGGGTCAATTTTGAGCTTCTGGCCACTCTGGCCGCCGGCATCATGCTCGGGATGCTGCTGCCTCTCGTTTCCTACGTTCTATTGCGTATCACCAGCCGGGTCGGGGGCATCGATGCCGCTGCCATCGCCGCGCACTATGGCTCTATCAGCGTCGTGACCTTCATCGCCGGAAGCGAGATGCTGGAGGCTGCAAGCATTCCCTATGACGGTTTCATGGTTGCCGTCATGGCCGCCATGGAGACCCCGGCCATTCTGATCGGTCTTTTCCTTGCCCGTTTCGCTGCCAGCCGGGACGGAACCATCCTCGAGCGGGCGGCGGGCACGCCGGCCACCAGCCTGGGGTCGAGTATCAAGCTCGGCCCGGCTCCGCGCCCGGGGATCGCCGAGGAAGACCACGTATCGAACTCCCTGCTCCGTGAAGTGTTTCTGAATGGCAGTGTGGTGGTGCTGGTGGGGGCCTTCGTGGTCGGCGCGATCACCGGGCAGAGCGGCTATGACGACCTGAAGCCGTTTGTCGTCGATCCCTTCAAGGGCGTCCTTTGCCTGTTCCTCCTCGATCTCGGTCTGCTTGCTGCGACCCGCCTGCGTTCCGCGCAGGGTCTGGATGCCGGGCTGATCATTCACGGCCTGACCATGCCTTTGATCGGCGCCTCTGCCGGGCTCGGGGCTGGCTATCTCATCGGCCTGGATCTGGGCAGCATGACGCTTCTTGCCGTTCTGACCGCAAGCGCGTCCTACATCGCGGTTCCGGCGGCAATGCGCCTCGCTTTGCCCCAGGCCAACCCTGGTTACTATGTTACACTTTCACTGGCAGTCACCTTCCCCTTCAACCTCACGGTGGGATTGCCGCTTTACCTTGCCGCGGCTCAGGCCCTATCCGTCGGTTAAAGGGGGGATCGAGGGCTCTGGCGGCAGTGGGAATTGTGGCGATACACTGCTGACGTAATGTCATTGTAGGCTTCGGATACCGATGCGTGGTGGGGCTGGCTTGGTCAGCGGCCAGGCACGACCGCTAATTTGATTGATGGATGGGGCGCCGATGCTGCTTTGGGCTGTACTCTCTGGATTTCTGCTCGCATTCGCGGCTCCGTTTCTCCGGAGACTGGCTGGCCCCATGACCGGGTGGCTGCTCGCGCTGCTGCCCGCGGCTCTGTTCCTTTATTTCCTCGGCTTTCTGGATCCCGTGAGCCAGGGCGGCCCCGTCAAGGAGACGACCCCTTGGGTGCCCCTCTTTGGGGGGATCGATCTGAGCTTCTATGTGGATGGGCTGAGCCTCATGTTCGCGCTGCTGATCAGCGGGATCGGCACATTCATCCTGCTCTATGCGGGCGCTTACTTGAAAGGCCACGACAATCTCGGCCGGTTCATGGGGTTTTTGCTGGCCTTCATGGCCTCCATGCTCGGCCTTGTGTTGGCGGACAACGTGGTCACCCTGTTCTTCTTCTGGGAAATGACCTCGATCACGTCTTTCCTGCTGATCGGTTTCAGCCATCACCGGGTCGCCTCCCGGCGGGCCGCCGTTCAGGCGCTGGTGGTGACCGGCGGGGGCGGACTGATCATGCTGGCCGGGTTGCTGCTGTTTGCAGGCGTCGGCGGGACTTACGAGATTTCCGAACTGCTCACCCAGGGTGATCTGGTGCGCAACCACGGGCTTTATGTCCCGATCCTGATCCTGGTTCTGTTCGGGGCCTTCACCAAATCCGCCCAGGTGCCCTTCCATTTCTGGCTGCCCAACGCCATGGAAGCGCCCACCCCGGTGAGCGCCTATCTCCACTCCGCGACCATGGTGAAGGCTGGGGTCTATCTGATTGCCCGGTTCAATCCGGCCCTGGGCGGCACGGCCCTCTGGGAGACGACCCTCACGGTGTTTGGCGCGCTCACCTTCCTGTCCGGCACGGTGCTGGGGCTGCGCCAGACCGATTTGAAACTCATGCTGGCCTACACCACGGTGGCGAGTCTTGGACTTCTGGTCATGCTCATCGGCCTTGGGAGCGACAAGGCGATCATCGCCGCCATGGCCTACCTGCTCGCCCATTCCCTCTTCAAAGGCGCCCTGTTCATGGTTGCCGGCGGGATCGACCACGCCACGGGCACGAGGGACGGGTCCGTGCTCGGCGGTCTCGCCACGGCCATGCCCATCACGGCCGCCGCGGGCCTCTTGGCTGTGCTCTCCATGGCCGGTCTGCCGCCTTTTATCGGGTTCCTGGCCAAGGAAGTGATCTACAAGGCCACGGGCGGGGTAGATTTCGCCCTGGTGATCACCCTGGTTGCCGTGATCGGCAATATTCTGATGGGCGGCATCGCCGCGCTTGCGGGACTTGCCCCCTTTATCGGCCCCCGGATGCCGACGCCCAAGCCGCCCCATGAAGGCTCGCCATCCATGTGGCTCGGGGCTCTGACCCTGGCCATCTGCGGTCTTGGATCGGCCCTCATGCTCCATTGGACGGAGGTGCATCTGCTGGCCCCCGCCACGGCGGCGGTGGTTGGTGAGACGGTGAAGCTCGATTTGCATTTGTGGGCCGGCGTGAACCTGCCGCTGATCCTCAGCGTGATTACCGTAGCGGGTGCCGTGCTCGTCTTCCTTTACGGCCGCCAAATCAGCGATGTGCTGTCCATGCGCACCCGGTCCCTGTGGGGGCCGGACCAGGGCTATGACCAGGCCTTGAAGGGTGTTCGGGGTCTTGCAGGCTTCATCACGGGCCTGTTCCAGACCGGCAGTCTCCAGTTCTACACCTTCGTCACTTTCGCGGTGCTGGCGGTCCTTCTGGCGCTTCCCCTTGTGGGTCTTGGCGTGTTCGGTCCGCCAAATCTCATCCTGCCGGATTTCTATGTGACGGCGGTTCTGGTGGTGGCGGCGATTGTCGCCCTGGCCACCGTGTTCCTTCAGGTCCGCCTCCATGCGGTGCTGGCGGCGGGTATGCTTGGCACCATGGTGGCCCTGCTGTTCCTGCTCCATGGGGCGCCGGATCTGGCGTTCACCCAGGTGATGGTGGAAACCCTGTCGGTGGTGATCCTGGCCCTGGTGCTCCTTGGACTGCCCGTGGATGAGATGGACCGCCGCCCAACCTCCCGAATGATCCGGGACGGAGCCGTCTCCATCGTCATCGGCGTCAGCGTGACCTTCGTACTCTTCGCGGTGACCGCCCAACCTCTGGACATGCGCCTCACGGACTTCTTCAACGCCGCCTCCTATACCGAGGCCTATGGCAAGAACATCGTGAACGTCATCCTGGTGGACTTCCGGGCCCTGGATACCCTGGGCGAAATTGCCGTGGTGATGGTCGCGGGCGTATCGGCCCTGGCGCTGTTGGGTTTTGCCGGCACCAAACTGCGCGCCGGGTCCGGCGGGAACCCAAAACCGGACACCGGCGCAGGACCTGATGGGGCGGGAGCGGCGGACGGAGCGGCAAGGATCGAAACCAGCAGGGGGGAACACCCCGGGAAAGGGGAACTCCAATGAATTCGCTGATTCTGCGCACGGCAGCCCCGTTTCTCACCTGTCTGATGCTGGTTTTCTCTGTTTTCGTGCTTTTCCGGGGGCATAACGAACCGGGCGGCGGGTTCATCGGCGGTCTGATCGCGGCCTCCGCTTTGGCCCTTTACGGCATCGCCGAAGGTCCCCAATCCCTGCGCCGGGCCCTGGTGGCCCCGCCCATCGCCATCGCCGGGGTCGGTTTGTTTCTGGCGGCCCTCAGCGGTTTTCCCTCGGTGCTGTTCGGCGACACTTTCCTGACCGGCAAGTGGTACATCCCGGAATTCGATGAATCCCTGAAATTCATCGCGACCCCGGTGCTGTTCGATATCGGCGTGTGGCTGGTGGTCGTGGGCGCGATTACCGCGTTCGCCCTTGGACTGGAGGAGGCCCAGTAACATGGAAGCACCTCTTGCCATTCTGGTCGGTCTGCTCTTCTCGGTCAGCGTATATCTCATGCTGTCCCGCAATCTGGTGCGGATCATTCTGGGCATTCTGGTTCTGGGTAACGCGGCCAACCTTCTGATTTTCACCGCCGGACGGATCACCCGGGACATCCCGCCTCTCATTCCGGCGGACGACTACGTGGCCCGGGAGGGGGCGGCCAATGCCCTGCCTCAGGCCCTGATCCTGACGGCGATCGTGATCAGTTTTTCCCTGTTCGCCTTCGTGCTGGTGCTCGCCTACCGGGCCTTCCAGGACCTCAAGACCGTGGATACCGGAGCCATGCGGATCGCCGAACCGGAAGAGACGCCGCCGGATGGTGATGAGGGTGCCGCGAGGGGAGACCGGTGATGGACAGTCTGTTGGATACGCTCATCGCCGCCATGGGTGACTGGCTGGTGATCCTGCCGGTGATCGTGCCGCTGTTGGCCGCCGGAATCGGCGTTGCGGCATGGGAGCGGACCGGATTTCAGGCGGCCATTGCCTGCCTGGGCGCGGTGCTGATGGTGATCATCACCGGCCTGCTGTTCGCCGCTGTGTGGCAGAACGGACCGGTGACCATGACCATGGGCAACTGGCTGCCGCCCTTCGGCATCACCTTCATCGCGGACATGCTCAGCGCCGGACTTGCCTTCACCGGGGCCGTAATTGGCCTGGTCACCGTGCTGTTCGCCTTTTCCAACATCGGTCCCGACGAGGGAAAGCGGGGTTTTTATCCCCTGCTCATGGCCCTGATGACCGGGGTGAGCGGCGCCTTCCTGACCGGGGATATCTTCAATCTCTATGTCTGGTTCGAGGTCATCCTGATCGCGTCCTTCGGCCTGTTGGTGATCGGCCGGACCCGGGAGCAGCTCGATGGGGCCGTGAAATATGCGGTGCTCAATCTGATCGCGACGACCCTGTTCCTGGTGGGCACTGGCCTCTTTTACGGTGTGGCCGGCACCTTGAATATGGCCGATCTGCATCTGACCCTCGCCGAACGGGGCATGGACGGCACTCTCATCATCATTGCCCTGATGTATCTGATGGCCTTCGGGATGAAGTCGGCGGTTTTTCCGCTGTTTTTCTGGCTTCCGGCGGCCTACCACACGGCCCACCCCGTGGTTGGCGCCGTGTTTGCGGCCCTGCTGACCAAGGTCGGTGTCTACGTGCTGCTGCGGGTGTTCACCCTGATCTTCCCCATTACAGGCGGCGATCTGTCTGGGCTGTTCGAGCCATTGGTGCTGGGCATTGCCATCGCGACCATGATGATCGGGGCCGTGGGAGCTCTGGCCCAGTCGGATTTCCGGCGGATCGTGGCTTTCCTGGTGGTGTCGGGTATCGGCTACATGCTTCTGGGTCTCAGCCTGGGCGGCGAGGCGCTGACCGGCTCCATTCTTTATGTGATCCACTCCATGGTGGTGACCGCGGCCCTGTTCATGGCGGCGGGGCTTGCCCGGTCCATGGCTGGTGACTCCTGGCTCCATGGCCGGGGCATCTACCGCCATGCGCCGGTGTTTGCCGGTTTCATGCTGGCGGTTGCCATTTCCATGGCGGGCTCGCCCCCCTTTGGCGGTCTCTGGCCGAAGGTGATCCTGGTCAAGGCCGGGCTTGAGATGGGCGCGACCCTCTCGGTGGTGGCGGTGCTGCTGTCGGGGTTTCTGACCCTTGTGGCTTTGGGCCGGGCATTCGCCCTGGCCGTTTGGGCGGATCCCCAAGACGACGATCAGGACCGGGTGCCCGATTACACCTTCGCCCGATCCGGCCTCACTGCCCTGCGCGCCGGCCAGATCGTACCTCTGGGCCTGCTGGTGGCGGTGACCGCGCTCATGGGGCTGTGGCCCGCGCCGTTCATCACCTTTGCGTCGGAGGCGGCCCAGGCCCTGTCGGATTACGGCCCCTATCTTGAGGCTGTCAGGGCGGACGGGCTGGGCGAGACGCCGGAAGTGGCCAAGGGGGGAAGCGGCAAATGACGCTCTTTATCCTGAATATCGTGCTCGCGGCGGCCTGGGCGATCAGCACCGGCGGCTACACCATGCTGAACCTGCTGTTCGGTTTTATCCTGGGCGGCCTCGCGCTTTATGTGGTGCGGGAACGGTTCGATGGGGCCGAGACCTATTTCGGGCGTTCGGGCCGGATCCTTGGTCTGGCCTGGACCTTCATCCGGGAACTAATTCTCTCGGGCGTGCGGGTTGCCCTGTTCGCCCTGAAACCACGGCTTGATTTCACGCCCGGCATCGTGGCGATCCCCCTCTCGACGGATCGGGACGTGGAAATCACCATCCTGGCCAATATGATCACGCTGACCCCCGGCACCATGAGCATCGACGTGTCTGCGGATAAAGCCACGATCTTCGTGCATGCCATCGATGCCAGCGACCCTGATGATCTGCGCCGGACCACCAAGCGGGTTTTTGAACGCCGGATCATGGACGCCTTCCGCTGACTGGTGCACGGCAGCGAGGCAGGCTTCGACACACAAGCTGGGACGGAAAAGGAAAGGACAGCAGATGATGGAGGAGGTGTTCACCGGAGCGACTCTGGTGGCATTCGCAACGCTGCTGATCGCGCTGGTTCTCGGTGTCTGGCGTTTGCTGGTGGGTCCGTCCGTCGCAGACCGGGTGGTGGCCCTGGATTTCCTGTCTCTTGTGGCCATCGGTTTCTTCGCCGTGGTGGCCATGGCGACCGAGTATTACGCCTATCTGGACGTGGCGATCAGCCTTGCCCTCGTCGCCTTCCTGGCCACGGTTGCCCTGGCCCGTTTCGTTTTCCGCCGGTCGAGCCTCAGCGGGTCCGGCCTTAGCGAGCCCGGTCTCAGCCAGACTGGAACACCGGAGACTGGCACACCGGAGACTGGCACACCGAAGACCGGCACACTGAAGACCGGCGCTGGGCAGAACGGCTCAGGCGCCGCCCCACAGGGAGACGACCGTCATGATAGCTGACATCCTTTCCAGCACCCTGGTGGTCGTCGGTGCGCTGTTCGCTCTGCTTGCGGCGATCGGCCTTGTGCGTTTCCCGGACATTTATTTGCGGATGCATGCAGCCACGAAGGCGGGAACCCTGGGTGCGGGCTCGATACTGCTTGGTCTTGCCTTCCACGCCGGGCAGGCGGATGTCACCTTGAAAGCGGTCCTTGGCATTGTCTTTCTGGTGGTCACCGCACCCATTGCGGCCCATCTCCTGGGCCGGGCTGCCTATTGCTCCAAGGTTCCCATGTGGTCGCGCACCACCATGGACGAACTCGATGGGTGCTACGACCAGATCGATCAGCCGCCCAAAAGCGCACCGCTCCGCGCTGCGGATTATGAATGAGGGTTGGGCGACCGCGCCCTTGTGTCTGTCCTGAAGTGTGAGTGAAAGCGGCCCGGGTCATGACCGTCCGGACCACAGGCTGTTGCGGGATTCACACGCCCCGGCTGCGCCTGACATCCCGTCGCTTTCTGCCCTTCCCCTTATCGTTATTCTCCGCGATGCTGCCAACGGCTTTTGCCGATCCTTGGTATGGCCCAGGTGTTGAGGTGCGTTAAGGCAACGCCAGCCGTCTTTTCCATATCGTGTCTTCAGGTGTTGTTGTGGTGATCTACAGTCGTTCACGATTGGGCGGCCTAAAGCCATTCCGGGGGCGTAATTGCTCCGGATTTCAGCGTAAGTGATGCGCGGGGACCGCTCCAGCGCCTCTTATTGCCGATGCCAGTTGGTATTGGTGACTAATCATTTCAACTGGATTAACATCCAGGAAGCACAGACCCAGATCAAAACGGGTCACTTTTTCGGCAATAGTGGACCATTCTCACCAGATTGGTGATCCTTGTGGTCAAGAGGTTATACAAAATCCTCTTGATCGAAGGTTCAATTGTTCCTATTTTCCAGTCAGCCCAAAGCGTGACCATTCTAGACTTGGACCGACAGGAAAACTGATGATGGAAGCCCAAAAAACTGAACTTGTGGATATGACTGCTGAGATTGTGTCGGCCTATGTGGGCAATAATATTGTCGGTGCCGCCGATCTTCCAAATTTGATACAGGATGTTTACACGGCGCTACAGGGTGCCACTCGGGCTGAGCCAGAAGAACCCGCCGAGCCGTTGAAGCCTGCGGTGAACCCGAAGCGGTCTGTGTTTCCCGATTACATCATTTGCTTGGAGGACGGCAAGCGTTTTAAGTCTCTTAAGCGGCATCTGCGGACACACTACGACCTGTCGCCGGACGAGTATCGGATGAAATGGGGACTGTCCAAGGATTACCCCATGGTGGCGCCGAATTACGCAGAAGCACGGTCCAAGCTGGCCAAGGAAATGGGCCTCGGTCAAAAGGGACGGGCCCGCAAGAAAAAGGGTTGATGCCGGTTGCCTGGCACGTCGCCTGGCACGGCCATTGCTCCACACCCCACCATCGTCATTCCACTTATCCAAGCTGACCCTTGCCCTTACGTCGATTGTGCCCCGCACACCGGCGTCAAGGGGCGGGCAGCGGGTCCGGAATGGCAGGGCGTCAGTCCGGGGGTGGAGTATGCGAATGAACGGGTCAAAGGCCGAAGAGTTTGGCGCAGGTGCCTCGGGCGCCTGGACAGCGCATACCCGGGGTCCTCAATCCGGCAACGGACGGTTTACTGACCGGCCTTTCCCTGATCGGCCCTTCTCCGACCGGCCCTTCTCTGGCCGGCCTTTCACCGACTGTCCTCCCTCTGGCGGGGCTTTTCCCGGCGGGGTTCACCCTGACCGGCGGGCACCGGACCGGGCGATTATCGCTTTTGCGGACACGGATGGAGGGTTTTGCCGGAGCGCGGGAACCCTGCTCCACGACTGGTTCGACTGCCCCATTACCTTGATGGATGATGGCGCGGCAGCCCTCCGGCATATCCATACGGAACTCTGTCATCTGCTGGTTTGCGGCGCCGACCTGCCACCTGGTGGCGGCCTTGAGTTGGTGCGGCAAATCCGGCAGCGGGAACGCCCCTGCGATCAGCCGCTGCCCCTTGTCCTCGCGGCCGCAAAGCCCACCCAGTCTCTCGTGCTTGCCGCCCGGGCGGCCGGTGCCACCGCCGTTCTGTCAAAGCCTGTCTCTCCGGCCAGCCTCTGGCGGACCGTTTCACGGGTTTTGACCCAATCCGGTCTTGTCGTTTCAACCCGTCCCCAATCCCGGCGGGGTGAGGCCGTATGGACGGGGCCTGCGCCGGTTTGAACGCCCCGATCACGCCGGAATTTCTGGAACAAATGATCTGAATCGGAGAGCGCCGATGTGATCCCGTGAAGGGGGGGGGTGGTGAGGGGGGAAGGATCCTGGTTGCCTCGCCCGGTCTCCGGCCTGTTCAATGGGCGGGCATCTCTCGGTCCGTCTATCCCCCTGTCCGCTTATCTGAAAGGGTGGATGGTCATTCGCGGCCCCGCAATTGCTTACGAGGTCGACCAAAAAGACCTCTATCGGGCCTTGATCAACAGAGCTGAAGGCGTGCTAGGAAATCGGCGCGCAACGGGCGGGGAACGGTTTGAGTTGGGGTCGTGAGATTGCGCGCCTTGCGCGCGGTCTCCATATCCATAAAGTTGAATCAGACCCGGATAGTTTCCGTGTGATATCAGCGTTCAAGAGGTTCAAGGCTGATGCCCCACCAACAAACATCTTGCGTGACGCGGCGCCTCGGCCGCGGCGACCTTGATGCTGCGCGTGACCTCAATCGTCTGTTCGCTGAGGCTTTCGGCGCGCCTCAAACATATCTCGCTGCGCCGCCGGACAACGCATATCTTGAAGCCTGGCTTTCGAAACCGGATGTGATCGCGCTCGTTGCGACTGACGGGGACAAAATGATCGGCGGGCTCGTGGCCTACGTGCTCCACAAGCTCGAGCAAGCTCGTAGCGAAATCTATATCTACGATCTCGCCGTGGCCAAATCCCATCGGCGGACGGGTGTTGCGACAATGCTGATCGAGGCCGTCAAGCTGATCGCCCGTGAGACGGGCGCCTGGGTCATCTTCGTTCAGGCGGATCAGGGAGACCTGCCTGCAATCGGGCTTTACGATATGTTGGGTGCACGAGAGGCGGTCTTGCATTTCGACATTTCGCCGAACGATCCACGCTGACGATACCCGGAGTCCAAGTGCTTTGAGCTTGGCCTCTTCCTGGCAAACGTATGCAAAATGGTTGCGGCTCTCCAGTCGAAGTTCCTTCATGTCCCGAACCGGAAAGATACCTGGCCTGCCGCTGCCCCCCGTCCGCACCTTGGCGGTTGCCGGCGTGCTTCTGGTTTTGCTGTCCGGTCTGATTGTCCTTGGCCTCAGCTTTCGTACGGACGAGGAGGAGCTGGGGCCTGCGAGTGCCAGACTGGCTTCAACGCCATTCGATCCCGCCCTCGGACCGCTGGTGACCGGTGGCGCTCCGGATTGTGAGATTTGTGCCGCATTGGCGATGCATGACCGTGCCTTCGAAGCTCTGGACGAACCCAAGGCGGCATTGCCAAGCGCCGAGCGTGCTCCCAATGCCATCCGGGCGGTGGAGGGCGCCGTTGCGGCCAAGGCGTTTCTCGGTGCGTTTCGGGAGGCTGGGTCCCAATGCCGGACGACGGGGCTTTGCGCCGGACTGTCCGCGCGTGGCGCCGTTGCATCCTGCGGCGGACGCTCTGGCAGGCTGCAACGGGAATGGTCCGGTGACCTGATCAGGCGCCTTGGTGTGTTGTCCTCCCGGTGTTTGTCCCAGGCGTGTCCGGACCTGTCCTGTCCCCAGGCGGGTGCCCTGGAAGAAGGGATCCGGGATCTGGAGCTTGCCCTGGCCGCTGTCCTGGCCCGGAGCCAGCAGTCCGTTTCCGAGATGCCGGACAGTCTGCCGGATTTGCGGACCACGCCCCTGGGGGCGGAGGCCCGGCGCCTTTCCCGTTCCGTGGTGGCCCTTGGCGGCGAAGTGCCGGGTCTTTTCGGCGCTGGTCCGGTGGCGGCGATTGACCCGGCGATGGACCCAGCCCATGGGGATGCTTTCCGGCTGGAAGAACTCGCACGCACGGTGGCGGAGCTCGCCGGGTGGTCTGAAGGTCTGGCCCAGCGCGTCGAGGCTACCCTTGAACGGGCTGCCCGGGATCAAGGCACGGACCTGGGCACCATGGATGGTCCCTGGGCCATGGATGGGCTGTGGCGGCTTCGGGTGATTGCCATGCGCCTCTGGCGGTTTCAGGACGGATTGCTCGCCGTCGCCCGGGCGCGCCAGGGACCGCCGGACACGCGCATCGCAGAACTCACACAGACCTGGCAGACCGCGGCCGGCATGCTGGCGACGGTCAGCCTGGACGGGTTGCGGCTTCAGGCAGCATTGGACAAAGGCACATCCGGCACCGCCAAGCGAACCACTATCCAGGCTGAGGGCGGGGCGCAATGCGGTGCCCTGGAGCAGGACACCCTGCGCCGCCTCGCCCGGGATCTCGCCCTTGCCCGCACGGAGCTGTCCCGATGTTTGCGACGGGCGGCCTGTCCCTCACCCAATGGCTCTGGCATCCCACCAAGAAACGGGATGTCCCTGACGGCCTCTGGTGCCGGAGAAGGTGAATTTGCGGCCCAGGCCCTGTTCGATGCGTCCTTGTCCCGGGCGAGAGCCATGGCCCGGGGACTCAGCATCGGTAGCGCACCCGCCACGGCCCTGGGTACCGACGCCCGCCGGTATCTGGCCGGGGAACCCCTCACGGTGATGGTTGATCCGGCACAGCCCGCCTGCATGGCGGAGCCCGGTGCATCCGTTGCCATTTTGCGGCGGGAAGCCGGGCGGGATCGCACGGTGGTCCGGTTCGACCTTGCCGATGGCCAGAATGTGGAAGGCGGGCAGATCGCGGTCGACGGTGGCGAGACGGCCCGTGGGTCCCTCCTCGGGTTTCTCACCGGCGCCCCCCTCGCATCCGGGGCTTATACGGTCAGGACCTTCGCGGCCCCGGCCCGGGGCGGCGGGGCCACGGGCAGTGCCTCTTTCTTCGTGGAACCGGAGCCTCCGGTCTGTCAGGGGTTCCAGGGGGTCTGGACGACTGATTTCGGAGACCTGCACCTGGCGGTCCGGGACGGTGAGGCCCGGGGCACCTACCGGCGCAGCCCCTCGGCAAGCCCGGGCTATCTGTTCGGTACCGTGGAAGAGGGGGTTCTGACCGGATACTGGACATCGGAACTGGGCACCGGCGGGACGAGGCTTGTCCTTGAACCCGGCGGCCGTGCGTTCAAAGGATCCTGGGCCCAGACCCTGGACGCCACCCGGGGCACCGGCATCTGGAACGGAAGCTGCCGGGTGGGCACCGGGAGGGGATAACCGCCTGCCCTAAAATGCGGGGCCACCGCTCAAAAATAGCTGACCCGCATGACGATCTTGGCGATCCAGGCGGGCTCGACGCCGTAGAGGATGTCCGGGCCGCCATCCAGGGGAATCAGTGTCTTGGTGCCCGTGCCATCATCGATGGGGCGGCGCAGGAGCACCCGGCCATCGCCCAGGCCCACCAGCGCATCCTGACCCAGTGCCTGGGTGAGCGCTTCCCCGTCCAGCCGATTGGCGATGAGAATGTCGTGGGCGTCATAGCGCCCGGTGGCGTTTGACAGGCGCACCGCGAAACTGGCCCCCGCCGGCAAGACCAGGGCGAAGTTTTCCCCGCCTGCGTTGCGCACCATGCCATGGGCATCCACCAGCCCCAGATGCTCGACCGGTTTTGTGCCGGGAGTGTCCAGGAGTGCTGCGGGATCGACGTCGAACAGGGTCGCGAATTTGGCCAGCCAGTCCGTGGACAAAGTCATGACCTCGGTTTCCAACCGGGACACGGTCTGGGGGGTGGTGCCCAGAGCTCCGGCAACCTGGGCCAGGGTGAGATTGCGTGCGCGGCGGTGCTGGCGCAGTCGGTTCTGCATTGTCTTTTCCGTCAGAATGGCGTCCCTGGCGGGCCCTTTGGTGCCGGTCCTGATCTCTGGTCCCGCGCCCGGGACGGATCGTCCCGGATCTCAAGGCTGGCCCGGTTTCCAAAAAACAGTGGAAGTGCCGGGTGTTGGGCGCAGGTGCCGTTACTAATGAACGCTTAAAGTTATCCCCAAGGCAAGATTTCGATCTAATTTACGTATATCGTAAATTGGTGACCCGCCCTACGGCAAGGGGGATATTATGGATTTAACGTCATTCGCCGCGCTCAAAGCCATGCCATTGGAGGGATCCCACGGGAAGGGACAGGAAAATCCGGTCTCTGATGCCCATGGAGATGGGACAGGTGTGGATGCCACCTCGTCTTTGAATACGACCTCGGGGCCGCGGTGCCCGCTCGCCCTGTGTCCCATGCGGGAGACATCGGGCTGTCTGGTCAATCTGGTGCAGTCGATGGTGGCCAATCTTTACGATGTCGATCTGGAGGCGCTGCGGGGCACGACCCGGGGGCGGGCACCGGTGGCCCAGGCCCGTCAGGTGGCGATGTATCTGTGTCATGTGGCTTTGGGGTATGACTACCGGGCGGTGGGTGTGGCGTTCGGCCGGGACCGGACCACGGCTGTCTATGCCTGCCGGATCGTGGAAGATCTGCGGGACAATCAGGATCTGGATCGCCGCCTCGCCGTACTGGAGGCCATGTTCCAGTCGGTCCAGAGGGGCATTGCCTGCGCCCGGTGCCGCACGGGCCGCGAGCCCCTGGACAGCAAGGCCGAACGGAAGGACCCCGCCGCCTGATGATCTGCCTGCTGATTACACCCCCCTGAGAGTGTCCGGGCCGGCCGTTGCGCAGGTTTTTGGGTGTGCCCTAACCGTCCGCCTTTTCCAGGGCTTGGGCGGCATCGGAGCGGATGCGGGCGACCATGGAGTTGAGACCGTTGGCCCGCTGGGCGCTCAAGGCATCCATGAGACCGAGGCGTGCGAACACCGCCTGGGCATCCGTATCCAGAATATCCTTGGCTGTCTTGCCGGAATAAAGGGCGAGCAGGACCGCGATAAGGCCATTCACGATCATGGCATCGCTTTCGCCTTTGAAATGGAGCACCGGCGGGGTGCCCGGCTCCAGTTCCCGCACCAGCCAGACCTGGCTGGCGCAGCCGCTGACTTTTGTCTGGTCCGTGCGATGGGCCGGGTCGAGGGGGGCCATGGCCTTGCCCAGTTCAATCACCTGCTCGTAACGCTCTTCCCAGGTTTCCAGGAAATCAAAATCATCAATGAGCTGATCGATGGTCGTCGTGGACGCGGACTGGGTGCTCATGGGTGGGCTCCTCACGAATAGCGTGGATCCAAACCTGCGGTCCGGACCAATTGCTTTCGCCATGACATAGCCCAGGGACCGGCCTAGGGCAAAAGACCCAAGGCCGCTGGTGGTTTCGCATCAGCACTCAGCCCTTGGCCTGCCCCGTCAGCCGGGATTGTGTTGGCTGGGATTCAAATAGCTGGGATTGAATTGGTTGGGATGGGTGCCGGTATAGGCGGGCTCGCTCCGGTCGTCGGGCAGGGAAACAAGCCAGGTTTCCACGGCCTTGGTGAGGGTGAGGGCCCGGTCCCGCAGATGGGTGCCGACTTTAAGGCCGGTTTCGCACACCTCCGGCTTCCGGTCACACAGTCCGCCGAAATCCTGGCGGGTCTGGTCGATCATGCGGACCACTTCGCCAAAACCGGGATTGTCCCGGGTATGGTCGGCTTGAGCGGTGTCTTCAGTCATGGAAGACGGCAGGGGCAGGTAGTTGTCCGGCAGGAAGAACGCCAGCAACAAGAGTATGAACAGTATTTTTGCCATGATTTTTCCCCTTCTCCTGTACTCACCACCCAACGCCGACATACTAAGAGTCGGGAAATAAGATTAGATGCGGGAAAATTTCTCAATTTGCTTCTGATGCTAGGAAAATCTGATTCAAACTCTTCAGTTCATGATGAACCTTATTTTTCGAGGGTAAACCGCCTTTGGGGAAATTACGCGGCAAATTCTAATCAAAACCGGGAAATGCTTGCTGCGAGGCCGTCGGCCCGTCCTGGACAACCGGACGGGGCCGGTTGTCAAAAAGGGCCAGTGTCCAGAAAGGGCCGCTGTCATTTTTCCAGGAGCCAGCGCCAGCAGGTGCCCAGTTCCTCGATGCCATGGCGACCCAGACAGTAGGACCGTTCCTCGGGCAGGGAGGCGGTGGTGATGCACCGGCTGAAGCTCGCGCTGGCCTCGTCGATGCACATTTCCAGGGACGGGTCGCGCAGGATGGTTTCCAGATGCCGGGCATAGGCCCCTTCGGTCGCCCCCAGGGAGAGATGGGCGCCCAGTTCCAGGATCCGGTCCAGCGTCTGGAGGTTCTTCTCGGGAAGGCGGCGGGGGGAGTACCGCCCTTTGAGGTCGTATTGGTGGACCAGTTCCCGGGCATTGTCCGTGAACATGAGGCTGCGCATGCTTTGGTCGTCCAGCCGCTCGGCCTGCAAGTCGAAGGCCCGGCTCAGAAGAAGTTCCCCCATCGCGGCCATGCGGCTGGTCTGACGGTTGACGGAGTCGAGCACCATCTCGCGCACAGCATCCGCGCCCGGGGCCTGACGCAGGCGGGACGGGGTGTCCTCGATCCATCGAAGGAAGCGTTCCTGGCCCAGGAACTCGGCCTGACGCCGGATCGCGTCGTGGAACACCGGGTGATTCGCGGCCTGGATTCCGTGGTGGGCGATCCATCCGCTGGAGATCGACCGGCTGTCATAGCCGCGCATGATACCGACCGCGTCCAGGAGGTCCGTGGATGTGGCCTGGAAACCCAGGGAGGCGAAGGCGGCCATGTCCCGGGTCATCCGCCGGTAGCGGGCGGCAAGGGGCCCCACACCCCGAAAGGACGGGGAGGCGCTGACCCGCGCCGCCGGTGTGGCGGACGAATCGCGCTGGGGTCCAGTGTCCTCCGCGCGGCCTGATTGCCGGTCCTGAGCGCCAGCCGCGCCGGCCCCGGCCAGAGGGCTGACCAGAAGGGCGGCGAGAACCAGGAATACGGAACGGCGGCGCAGAACGGTCATTGAGCGGCGGTCTCCCTGGTCACCTGACGGGCAATTCGAATCAGCGTCGCGAACAAAGCCGCGAAAGCGGTTGTTTACTCTCTCATTCCGCGCGGTCCAAGGACGAATTGGGCCCGTTCCGTCACATGTGAACGGGCGGCATTCGCCAGGCTGCGCGGTTTCCAAGGCGGCGTCAGGGCAGGAGCGGCCGGGAGAAGAAGAGGGCCGGGCGAAATTGGTTACCCGATCTTCAAGGTTCGTTAAGGGTCCGGCTTTACCTGCTGTAAGGGATGATGAATGGGACATGCCAAGGGCTGAGATTTCCTGTGGCCGGTCCCGGCGGCATGGCCGCGCGTCCCGTGAGGGATCGCCTGAGGTGAACCGGCTGGCACAGGCCGGACCGGCAGGCACGGTGAGCGGGGACCGGTTAGGGTTGGGAGAGACGGGGTTGGTCTTGAGACGGATTTTCCAGGATTGGATATGGCCCGAAGCGGCGGCCGGTTGGGCGGGGCGCATGTTGGGCAGGGTGAGGGACCGGGAAACCCGGTCGGTGGTGCTGACCGCGTGCGGCCTGGGGCTGCTCGGGATGATGCCGCCCCTCGCGGCCATGGCGCTCGACCTTGGGGCTTCGGCGGCCTATGCGGTCTGTGTGCTGAGCTGCCTTGCGGTCTCCATAGCCGCGATCTGGGCTGCCCTGTCCAGGCGCCGGGACGACGCGCTCTTCCGTGTGGTAACGGAAAACATGCCGGATATGGTGGTCCACCACGATGGGGAAGGGCGGATGCATTATGTCTCGCCCCAGTCGACGGCCCTGACCGGCCATGACCCCCAGGTGCTTCTTGGCCGAACCCTCCATGCCCATCTGCATCCGGCGGACTGGCGCTCCCTGGAGCAATTGTTCGAGGATGCCAGGCTCCACGGGGTCAGCGCCTGCCTGGATGTGCGGATCCGCCATGGAGACGGCAGTTACCGGTGGGTCGAATTGCGCGCCGCGCCCTTGTGTGGGGAAGGCGGGGACGGGACTGGCAGGGGCGGGACTGGCGGTGGCAGGACTGGCCGCCGGGATCTGGTGGTGAGCTACCGGGCCGTGGACGGGCGCAAGGCCCGTGAAGCGGAAATGCGCATGGCCCGGGACAGCGCCGAAATGGCCAGCGAAGCCAAGACCCGGTTCCTGGCCAGTGTCAGCCATGAATTGCGCACGCCGCTCAATTCCATCATCGGTTTTTCCGAAGTGATGCGTGAGCAGATGTTCGGTCCCCTGGGCTCCAGCCGCTATCAGGAATATTCCGACTACATCCACGAAAGCGGCAAGCACCTCCTGGATCTCATCAACGACATTCTGGACATGTCCAAGATCGAGGCGGGGCGGTATGAACTCAAACTCGAATCCGTGCGTATGCCCCTGGTCATCGAACGCTGCCTGAAGACCATTGCCTATTCCGCCCGCCAGAACGGGCTCCGGCTTGACGTGGACATGGCGCCCACGGTGCCCAGCGTCACCGCCGACCCGAGGGCCCTGCGTCAGATCCTGCTCAATCTTCTGTCCAATGCCATCAAGTTCACGCCCGAGGGCGGGAATGTGCGCATCACTCTTGGTGAAGAGCAGGGCTGGGTGGTGCTGGGGGTCAGCGATACGGGGATCGGCATTCCCCGGGATGCCATCGGCCGGCTCGGGCGCCCCTTCGAGCAGATCCAGCGGTCCGTGGGCTTTGATGGGGTGCCAGCGGGTACCGGTGGCCCGGCGGGTACGGGTCTGCCGGGCACGGGGCTGGGCCTTGCCATCGTCAAGGGTCTCGTGGGCCTCCACGACGGCACTGTGATCATCGAAAGCGAGGAAGGTGAGGGTACCACGGTGCTGGTGCGCCTGCCCGCCAAGGCCCTGCCCGGACGGCGCCGTCCCGAGGATGAACGGGTCAACCCCCGCATGGCCCGGGCTGCCGCCTGACCGGATGCTGCCCGACCAGGGATGCTGCCTGACTGGACGTGGGGCTTACGCTGCAATCTGCCGCGACGGCAAGGGATCGTCGGGTAGGGACAGAACGGCACCGGTCCGCCGACTGATTTCCCTGAGAGGGTTCATCCACATCACCGCGACATCGGAGATTTCCGTGAACCGCTGTCTCGCCTGATCTTGCAAGGACAAAAGCGCATCGCCACCGCGGGATAAATGCTCCAGACGATCCGCCATGGCTTCAAGATCTTCACACTGAAAAACTGGACCGCAGATGCGGGCAATATCGCTCGTGCCGCTCAGGGTCAGGACCGGGACGCCATTGGCCAGGGCATAAGCGGCAGAGGTCCCACCCCCCTGGCGTGGCGGATTGACGAACACATCGAACGCTCCGGTCAGATTCAGCAGATCCGGTTGATAGCCCAGGAACCGGCTTGCCCGGCCCAGATTGGGTCTGGCACCAACCAGGGCTGCGGGATTGTCGATCCTGCCGATAAAGCCGATGCGCAACGTATTGACCGCCGCCGCTGCGCCTTCAAGCATGTCCAGGAATTCAGGGCCTGCCTCCCGGTCGAGCCGGTTGCCGACAACACAAACAGCAAAATCCGTGTCCTCAAATCCGGCGGCGCTCTTGGGTGCGGGCGCGTCGGGCAAGGTCAGGTCAAACGCCGGATCGGTGCGGATGACTTTTTCCGAATCGCTGCCTATGGACCGAAGAAGATCGTCTTCCGCGGGTGTTGGATCCCGGACAAGGAGGCTCGCCGCGCTCTCAAACGGGCCGATTTCGCTCGTTGTGTTCCGGGTGACCACCGTTGAGAAGGCGGTACACAGATCGGCCAGGGGATTGGGCGCCCCGTGGGCGATGATCAATGCCGGTTTTGCATCCGCAATGTATTGAACGGCTGCTCTCGTGCCCTTCACATCGGGAAATGGTCCTTGGACCCGGTAAAGGGCAATGGTCTCATCATCCGTGGTGATCTCGCTCGGGCCAAGGGGGAAGGGGCTCGGATTGGCGATCAGTGGACGGAAGAGGGGAGTAGTGATCCTGGCCGGGAACTGATCCGCACACACCAGGCGGCAGTCGAGGCCAAGCCGGGACTGGAAGAACCGCACATAGGAGAGAATGTCGCGGGTCGGGGCGTGGCCGGTGCCGAGAAGCTGCTGGGTGATGAACACAACGCTTTTCGGATCCCGTTCGGATTCGCTGTGTTTGGGGACCGGTCCAACGGCGCTGCGCAGATCCGACACGAACTTCCGGTGGAATAGATGCCGGGTGCGCTCGAGGTCCGGACCCGCCGGCCGACCACGGCTGAACAGATAGGCATGGACCTGATAGGCAATCGCTGCCCGGATTTCCAGGGGAAGACCTGCGGCCTGATCCAGCAATTGGACAAGGTGCGGTTCCGATCCCAGGCCAATCCCGATGAAGGACTGAAGATAGCGTTGCAGGCGGACGGACAGTTGAGGGCCGATCCGGTCAAGGCGTGCGATAGCAGCCCGGCTGCGCTCTTCGTTGAGACCGGCCATGGCCTTGGCAAGGGCCTCGAAATGAGCCTCAGAGCGCTGAAACCCTTGGGTGCCGCCCATCATGGCTTCCAAGGAACGGATCTTCGCAATCAGGCTGTCGAGGGTGCCTGCGGTGTCTTTCGTCTTTTTGCGTTGCCTGCCCATGGTCGTCCTCATGCGTAAACGTTGGGGCCATGCTGATGCGGCAGGGTTGCCAGAGAGATAAAATCTCCGCGCCGCATTTCACGGCGTGTTTAGTCCTGGTGGTCATGATTGCCCGGTCAGGGAGCAACAGGGCACGAGGCGGTGGAGCCCCTCCCTTATGTGGCGGGGAGGCGGTATCCATGCACAAAAAGGGCATACTGAATTTCTCCGGGACCAGACCCCCGGCGGAGTTGACGATTGTGGGCGGTGCCTTGTCCGGTGCGGTTGCGGCCCTGAGCGCTGCCAGGGCGGGATGCCGGGTTGAATACTGGATCCCGGACAAGGGGCCGACCGGAGGGTTTGGCGGCCTTGAGATCGATGGACGTCGGGTGGATCTGGGCGCGCGCATGTTGGAGCTCAATGCCTTTGAGGGGCCCGCGCCCGCGGTTGCAGGCTACAGGCCCGGCGATCCGGTCAGGCCGTTCCTGCCCCATGTCAGACGGTTCGTTCAGGAGATTGCCCAGCCGGAGGGCCTTCGCTCCGCCGGGGAGGCGCTCTGGTGTGTGGGTGGTGTCTACTGTCCCGACATGATTTCAAGTCTCAATCTCGGTCCCCTGCGCCAGGTCATGCCACAGGCTACGGTCGAGGCCATCATTCAGGAGACCCGTGCCATTGCGGGCAATAGCGACCCCGGCCTGCCGGTCCTGCGCCCGGGCACCATGGTTGATCTGTCCACGATCAGCGCCGGATTCGCCACTGATACCAACCATGGTCCGACATTGCAGCGCCACCTGATTGAGCCTTGGGCGGAGAAACTCCTTCCCGGACGGTGGCGGGAGATACCGGCCGATCTGCGCCATAAGATCTGGCTGCCCTTGTTCTGGCCTGGAACGATTGCCGCGTCCCTGAGCGGCGGGCGTGAACAGGCCCGACCCTCACTCACCTATGAGCATCCTGCCGGTGATTTCGGATCGTGGATTCGGAAACTGATGATATGCCTGCAGGCTGAGAACAGCCTGTCGATCATGCGCTACAGGGGGCTGAGATCAGATCCTGCGGATCCCCGGCAATGTATCCTCACGTCTCGTCAAGGGGCGGATGTTCCGTGCACCCTCGGCCAGAACACGGTCCTGGCGATCACGCCGGAAGAGGTGTGTCGGCTTGGGGAGGAGGGGGCTGCCTCGCTCCTGGACACGATGCCCCTCGGCCTGTCCTGGTTCGAAACGCCCCAGACCAATGTCCGCCGCGAAGCGGCCTTTATCAGCATTCTGGATCCGGGTACGCCGGTGACCAGAGTGAGCTTCGAGGGCGCGGACATCCCCGAGGGACGCAAGGTCCTGACGGTTGAGCATGGCCTGCCCGCCGACACGATCCCGGAAGATCTCGAGGCGTGGGGTGTGGTGGATAACGCCCGGGGACTGCACCATCTCAAGACCCTCACCGCCCGGCTGGTGGCGCCGACCATGGGTAACAGGGAGCGGGTCATGGCCGCGGTCCGAAACCTCCAGGCCGCTGGAGGGACACCCGTCATCCTGGGGTCCGCCCGGAGGCTGGGGCAGGACCTATTCAATGAACACATTGCCCAGGGTCTGGCCATTGCTGCCCGGGTTTGCGCCACAGGCGACCCGTCCACGCCGGAAGACCGAATGGCTGCCTGACCGGCGGGGATTTTGCCGGACACGGCCCATCAGCACTCCTGGCCGGAGGGAAGCGGGAACCGCAAGGGCGTTTGCGCACCAGGCCGCCTGACGCCCGCGTCTCGTCTTGCCCATGCCCACCTCTCGCCCGGCGCCCGGCGATCTGGTATCACCCGCCGCATGGAACCACGATTGAAAGCCGAGATTTGGGTGAAGGCCTATATCCGCCGGTGTGCGGCCGGGGGAGCGGCGGCGTTTGTCGTGCGCCGGGGAGATGACTCCGCGGGCACGGTGCTGATCAAGCTCAACCTGCTTGATGGGACGGCCAGTGTCCTGTCGCCGGCGCGCAACGGGCTTGGCGAGGCCATCTGGCTCAGGGCCACCGGGCCGGAGCCGGTGGAGGATTCCGTGGCCGAGGCCTATATCGAGCGCCAGCGGGGGTTCGATCCGGATATCTGGGTCGTGGAAGTGGAGGACCGGGAGGGGCGCCACTTCCTGGAGGATATCGAAGAGGAGTGAAACCACCCCTCGATTGTTCTGCCTCGCCGAAAAATGCACTACAACCATGACCAAATGCGCGCCCGGTCGCCGCGCCACGCCATCTTGGTGTGACGCGCGGCCTTCACCTGCGGCGCCGACTGCAATCATGTCTGGAGACGATCTGTGAGTGATGTTCCTTCCGCCGCCCCCGAAATCGCTGATCGGGCAGTTCCCTCCACACCGGCAGCCCAGGCGGCCGTGCGGCGCACCTTCGCGATCATCTCCCACCCGGATGCGGGTAAAACAACGCTCACGGAACACCTGCTGCTCCAGGGCGGGGCCCTGCGCATGGCCGGTCAGGTGAAGGCCCGGGGGGAGAACCGGCGGGCGCGGTCGGACTGGATGAAGATCGAGCAGCAGCGGGGCATCTCCGTCACCACCGCCGTCATGACCTTCGAGGTGGACGGGACCATCTACAACCTGCTGGACACGCCCGGCCACGAAGATTTTTCCGAAGACACGTACCGTACCCTGACCGCCGCCGACAGCGCCATCATGGTGATCGACGCCGCCAAGGGCATCGAGGCCCAGACCCTGAAACTGTTCGAGGTCTGCCGGTTGCGGGACATCCCGATCATCACCTTCGTGAACAAGATGGACCGGGAAGGCCAGGATCCGTTCTCCCTCATGGACGAGATCGCCGACAAGCTCGCCCTCGACATCTCCCCCGCCATGTGGCCCTGCGGCATGGGGCGGAATTTCCGGGGCAGCTACGATCTGGTGCATGACCATCTGCTGATGTTCGACCGGGACAAGGCGGGCGATGAGGATACCCTCCAGCTTCACGGCAACCGGATCGGTGAAGTGCTGCCCGCGGATGAACTGGACAAGCTGCGCGAGGATGTGGACCTGGTGCGCGAAGCCTACGCTCCCATGGACGCGGAGGCCTATCGGGAAGGTCATCTCACCCCGGTGTTTTTCGGCAGTGCCCTGAGGAATTTCGCCGTGCGCCAGGCCCTGGATGCAGTGGGCAGATGGGCGCCGCCCCCCCGGCCTCAGAAAGCGGCCCTGGCGCAGGACAAGACCCGGACGGTGACGGCGGATGAGGCCAAGGTCTCCGGCTTCGTGTTCAAGGTTCAGGCCAATATGGACCAGAACCACCGGGATCGGATTGCTTTCTTCCGTCTTTGCTCGGGCAAGTTCAAGCGGGGCATGAAACTCAAGCAGGTGACCACGGGCAAGATGATCGGCATCCACAATCCGATCCTGTTTTTTGCTCAGGACCGGGAGCTTGTGGAAGAGGCGTGGCCCGGGGACATTATCGGCATCCCCAATCACGGCACCCTGCGGGTGGGCGACACCCTGAGCGAGGGGGAGGACATCCGCTTCACGGGCATTCCCAATTTCGCTCCGGAAATCCTGTGCCGGGTGCGCCTTGGGGACCCCATGAAACAGAAGCACCTGCGCAAGGCCCTGGAAAGCCTCGCGGAAGAGGGCGTGACCCAGGTGTTCAAGCCCCTGATCGGCGCCAATTGGGTGATCGGCGTGGTGGGGCGCCTGCAACTTGATGTGCTCCGGGATCGTATCAAGGCGGAATACAGTCTCGAGGTGGACTTCGAACCGGCCCCTTACGACAGCGCCCGCTGGGTCAGCGCGACAGAGCGCAAGGAACTGGAACGCTTCATGGACAACCACAAGAGCGCCATGGCCGAAGACCGGGACGGCTCCCCGGTGTTCCTGGCCAAGAGCGCCTGGGAAATCGGCTACACGGCTGAGAAATGGCCGGATGTGACCTTCACGGCAACACGGGAAAGATCATGAATTTCGATACCATCCTGCAGCAGCTGAACCAGTTCTGGGAAATCGTCAAGGACGTGTGGGTGAACGGGATTTTTGGCGCGGATCTGGGGAGCTATCTCCTGGCCCTGGTGGTCATTACCCTGTTCTGGATTCTGCGGCGGGCCTTCACCCTCACGGTGATCGGCATAGCCCGGCGGATGACCGCCAAAACCCAGACCGGCCTCGATGACACCCTTCTCGACACGGTGGAGGGACCGGCCAAGTTCCTGTTCATCGTGCTTGGCTTCTTTTTCGGATTTCAGATCCTGCCCCTCAATCCGGAATGGGATGCCCGGGCGGAGCTGGTGATCTCCTCTCTGGTCCTGGTCACGATCTTCTGGGTGCTTCACAACGCCATCGGCCCGATCGTGACACAGATGCGCAAGCGGATCACTTTCCTCAACGGGGCGATCGCGGATTGGGTCGAGCGCGGCCTGAAAGTGATCGTGATCCTGCTGGCGGCGGCGGGCATTCTTGAGACCTGGGGCATACCTGTGGCCCCCATTATCGGTGGTCTGGGTCTGTTCGGTGTCGCCGTCGCCCTGGGTGCCCAGGATCTGTTCAAGAACCTGATCGCTGGTGTGCTGATCCTCAGTGAGCGGCGTTTCCGCAAGGGGGATTGGATCAAGGTGGAAGGTGTGGCGGAGGGCACGGTGGAACATATCGGTTTCCGCTCCACCAAGATCCGCCGGTTCGACAAGGCCCCGCTCCAGGTGCCTAATGCGCAACTGTCGGACAATCCGGTAACCAATTTCTCGGAAATGACCTTCCGGCGGATCTACTGGACCATCGGGGTGACCTACGACACGTCCATCGAACAGCTTCGCGACATCAGGGACCAGATCGAGGACTACATCTTCAATGACGGCGCCTTTGCCGCGCCCACCGATGCGGCGGCTTTCGTGCGGATCGACAAGTTCAACGACAGTTCCATCGACATCATGCTCTATTGCTTCACCAAGACCACGGTCTGGGGAGAGTGGCTCCAGGAAAAGGAGCGGCTGGCCTATAAGGTGAAGGAAATTGTTGAGGGTGCGGGCTCAAGCTTCGCCTTTCCGAGCCAGTCCCTGTATTTGGAGAGCGTGCCCGACAACGCGCCAGAGACCTTCGTGCCGCCCCAGTCTTCCGGGGAAGCAGCAAAAGCGCCCGCCAAGGCCAAGAAGAAGCCGGACACGGCGCCAAAAGCGGGTGCTTGACCCGTTCCCGGCGTGCCGTTCCTCGCGGACCTGTCATGGGTCGTGAAGTGGTCCCAGCTTGTCCGGAAGGAAGGGCTGGGGCAAGCTTCACGCCGCACCGGGTGGTTTGCTGGGAAGAGGGGCGCCAAACCGGCGTCTGACCCCGGCGACCGGAGAGACGACAGAGGTTGCGGCGGCCGTTATAGCGGATGTTGCGGCGGAAGGTGCAACGGTAGGTGCAAAGGAAGTTGCTCCGGAAGGGAGAGGGCGGCCCATGGCACTGACAACCTCGAACCTCCGGGCCGGCGCATGGTTTGACTGGGGCAATGAGACCCTGCCCTCCAGGGTCGCTTCGGCGTTGAGCGCCCATGAACACCGGTCAGAAGTCCTCACCAGTTACCTTCAGCTTGGGATCCTGGCCGGTTTTACCGCCGTCTATCTGTTCGCCCCCAAGCCCGATCAGAATCTCACCGGGTTCATGCCGGTCTACTGGGTGCTGCCCCTCTATTTCACTTTGACGGTCATCCGGTTGGTCGTTGTCCGTCAATGGGGCTGGCCGGACTGGGCGCTCTATATCTCCTGCGTGCTCGATGTGGTGTTCCTCCTGGCCCTGATCTGGAGTTTTCACCTTCAGTACGGTCAGGAACCGCCCTTTTCCCTGAAAGTGCCCACCTTCGTTTTCTTCTTTCTGTTCATTGCCCTGCGGACCTTGCGCCTGGATCCCCGCTTCGTGATGGTCTCCGGCCTCTCGGCGGCCCTGGGCTGGATGGGGCTGTGCATCAGCATGGTCACTTTCGCCGAGGAACCGATCCTGACCCGGAGCTTTGTGGAATACATGAATTCCAACCGCATCCTGGTGGGGGCGGAGATCGAGAAGACCCTGGCGCTTGTCCTGGTTACCGGCGTTCTGGCCCTGGCGGTGTCACGGGGACGGACGATCCTGATCCGGGCCGTGCGGGAGGAAAGCTCCCGGGTGGCCTTGTCCCGGTTTTTTGATCCGGATGTGGCGCGCAACATTTCCGAGAGCGAAACACCCCATCAGCCGGGGGAAGGTGTGCGCCGCCGGGCCGCGATCCTCAACGTCGATATCAGAGGCTTCACCTCCATTGCCGCGGAAATGACGACGGAGGATCTGCTGGTTCTTCTGGGGACCTATCAGAAGCGGGTCGTGGCGATCGTGCGTTCCCATGGCGGGGCGGTGGACAAGTTCATGGGGGACGGCATTCTCGTCACCTTCGGCGCGGTCACCCCCAGTGACCGGTATGCAGCCGATGCCATGGCGGCCATGGAGGGGGTGCGCCGGGATACAGAAGCCTGGAACGTGGAGCGCCGGACCAAGGGGGACCCTCCTTTGGACGTCAACTGTGGCGTTGCCACGGGCACGGTGGTGTTCGGCTGTGTGGGGGCCGGGGATCTGCTGGAATACACCGTCATCGGTGATGCGGTGAATGTGTCCGCCAAGCTTGAAAAACACAACAAACGTCTGGGCACCCGGGCCCTGGCGACCGCCGACGCCGTCGAGGACGCCCTGGCCCAGGGGTATCGGTTCCCTGCCGAGCCCGTGCCAGCGGACGAGCCCATCGTCATTGGCGGTATCCGGGACGTACCCGTCATGATTATAGCGTGATCAGCACGCGCCTCAGTAATCAGACCATCTTTGAGCGGAGCACGTCGGACGGGATCTCGGTGTCTGGCCAAGGGTGGTGTCGGATCCGGCCCGGACATGAAACGGCCAACGAGGCGGGGGAGGGGGGGTGGCAGGATCAAGCGCAGCTGGTCCGGCTTGTGGGGGATTACAGCAGCAAGAAACCGGTCAGAGCGCTGATGATGG
>CAZLPU010000033.1:0-49816 GCA_964561475.1 uncultured Alphaproteobacteria bacterium | reverse complement strand
CGGCGCCACTGCGCCGCCCTCGCGGAGGCGCCTCGCGCCGTGAGCGAAAAAAAACGAGAGCAGCGGCCACCCTGTTTAAAGGTGATCGTGATTTTGCGCCCGCTGCTCTAAGAGGCGTGAAGATCGATAGGGGGAAGCCGGAACGAAGCGCAGACATGCGGCAGCTCCCCCCATCGAGACCGCCACGGACAGATTTACGCCGTAGGCAGAAAAATGAAATTGCGGCCCCGCTGGCCCAGGTCGGTCCGGTTCAGGGGCTCAAGAGCACCATTCACCATTGCAAAACCGGCATAGCCCTTGTCGTTGAGCCATTGAACGGTCTGGCACTGATTGGTGCGGCGCAGATGGAGGATCTCGACCAGGAGCACAGGACGGTCCCGGTCCAGAATGCCTTCCGCCCCTTTCAGGACGGCATCCTCGTGGCCTTCCACATCCACTTTCATGAAGCCAACCGGATCACGTTCGATTTCATCGAGCCGGAGACAGGGCACATCGAAGCGTTTGGTGGTTGCCTCCCCCTCATAATGGATCCGGCTGCGGTTATGACGCGGTTTTCCGTTGGGCGACAGGGGAACGAAGAATGGCGTGGTGCCTTCCTCGTCCGACACGGCTGCTTCATGAACCTCGACATTTGCCGGGCAGCCGCGGCGCAGAAAATCCGCCATCCAGGGGTTTGGTTCGTAGGCGGATACAGACGGGCACAGACCAGAGAGGAAATAGGTGTATACACCCCGGTTGGCCCCAACGTCGATGGCCCGGCGGTCTCGCGGCACAATATAGGGGAGAAGCTGCAATTCCTTTTCATTTCGGCCCCGCAACCACTTCGTCCGGATCGCACGCCAGCGCCAGTAAAGCGGTGCGGGCAAAAACCGGTAGCGCAAGGATGACGCCGTTGAAAGGCCAGTCCCGGCGCCGGAGGGTGAAAGGGAATTCGAAGCCGTGTGCACGTGGATCCTCCGGTCAAGTCAGGCCCCCGGCCCTCCTGGCCAGACACGGACACGGCTTTTGCGCGCATGGGTCTGAAGCCAGGGCCTGGAGCCAAGTCGGAATGCCGGGCCGCGATGCAAAGCCTGAAGCAGGACATACGTGAACGGACACGCCCTGCAAGGCCCAGCGCTCAGGTCAATACCCGGTGTCGCCTCACAGGACGCAGACACGCAACCTACACATTTGCCCATGGCCATGCAATCGCTTGGCCGGGCGCTTGGCCGGGCGCTTGCCTGGGCGCTTGAACAGGCGCTTGAACGAGCGCTTGAACGCTGGGGCAGCCGTGGGGATCCCGCCGCCAAAGCCCGGCGTGCGCGAACGCGTTTTTTTTCAGTGTCAAAATGATTTCCATAGATTGTTGCAGGCCATGGCAGGATTGCAAACGTCGAAGCCTGGGAGGGCAGGTATTCAGTTGAAACCAGGGAATGAAGGAAGCGTGAGCCGTGTTCGGGTCATCTTGGCATCTTGCGCCAATTTTCATCCGTGCAAGTCTTTTTTGAATGATCCGGATACCATCAGCACACTGCACGTGACCATGTGAACCGGTTCACCCTGCCAGACAATTTCGTCGGGCCGGAATTTCGTTCACATCACGTTGGCCGGAACCGCCACCTGACGCGTTCGAACGGAATCGGTTCTGCCGTTTGTCGCTCCCAGTATGCAGCACCTCCAGCGGAGCGGCGCGGCACCACCCCGGAAGCAGCGCCGGGGCTGGCCGCCATGGGGCAGGACCGGAGGCCATGTGGATTTCTTGTCGGTAACGCCACGTCGATCCGGCACCCCGAAACCGTCCCGTTCCCGTCCCGGTTTTTTCTATTTTTGCCTGTTTCTTTGAACGGGTGCTGATCTGCACCTCTCAAGTCACTCACGTCAGCAACACAACCGGTAAGCGTGAGACCTCGTGGTGGTCAGTGGTTCTAAAATTCTGGTGAGACAAACGTGTTCTTATGCGTGTTTTCAGGGCCACTACACATTCTAAGCGCGATTTCTGTTCAGGATTTGTAGGAATGAATGAATATAATCAATCCATGCGCGTACTTGTTGTTACCGCTTCAGCCATGGCGCGCAAGCCCGATTGGCAATCTCAGTTTGGGCTCCATGACCGGCACATGAATTTTGGCACAAATTGCCCAAAAGCGAATTGCGTTTCCGTCTAGCTGTGTTAGAAAAGCTTACCGGCGTGGTTAGAAAATCTGTCCAAGGGGTTAACCGATGTCAAAATCTGCGGCAGTTTGGAAAATGATCTTGCACTGGGGAGAAATGGGTCCGCGCTGGGGTATCAGCCGATCCGTCGCTCAGGTGCACGCTCTTCTCTTTCTCTCCGACCGTCCGATCCGGGCCGACGAGATGGTCGAAGCCCTTGGGATCTCCCGCTCCAACGTCAGCATGTGCCTGCGGGAGCTGGTTCACTGGCGGCTGGTCCGCCTGGTGCCTGTGTTTGATGATCGCCGGGAGCATTTCGTTGCGGAGACAGATCCGGCCACCATGCTTCACCGGATCATGGAGATGCGTAAGGAACGGGAGTTTGACCCTACCTTGAACGCTCTTCGCGACTGCGCGGCCGAAGCCGGAGAGGACAGCACAACGTCGTCTGTCGAGTCAAGCCGGATTAATGATCTCTGCGATGCGTTCGAGAATATTGAACAGCTTTATCAGCACTATGTCAGTGACCGTCGGCCCTCCCAGACCCGGGCGCAAAACCGGGCCGAAGCATCGGTCCAAGCCCCGGTCACTCCTGAGATGCGGCCCAGCGAGCCGGTCCTGGAATACGCCGCCGGATAAACGCGGCGGCGACCCCTGGACTCACATGCCGGCGAGAGCAATCTCCGCCGGCATTTTTTTGTCAATTTTTATCCGTGAACGTCTCTATCGGACTCTGGCTCAGGAGCGGGCGGCAAAAGCCGGGCCGCCATAGACCGCCACGGGGCCGAGCTGCTCTTCGATCCGGATCAACTGATTGTATTTCGCCAGCCGGTCGGAACGGGCCAGGGACCCGGTCTTGATCTGCCCGCAATTGGTCGCCACCGCCAGATCGGCGATGGTCGCGTCTTCCGTTTCACCGGACCGGTGGGACATGACTGCCGTGTAGCCGGCCTTGTGAGCGGTTTCCACGGCTTCAAGGGTCTCGCTCAGGGATCCGATCTGATTCACTTTCACCAGGATGGAGTTGCCCGCCCGCTCGGTGATGCCCTTGCGCAGGCGCTCCGGGTTGGTCACGAAGAGGTCATCGCCGACGAGCTGGCATTTGCTGCCGATCTCCGCCGTGAGGGCCTGCCAGCCCGCCCAGTCATCCTCGGCCATGCCGTCCTCGATGGAGCGGATCGGATAACGGGCCACGAGGTCCGCCAAATAGGCCACCATGCCGGCGCTATCGAGGACCTTGTTTTCGCCCGCCAGGGTGTATTTGCCGTCCTTGAAAAACTCCGTGGACGCCACGTCCAGGGCCAGAACGATGTCCTCCCCGGGGCGGTAGCCCGCCGCCTCGATGGCATCCATGATGAAGGTCAGGGCCTCGTCCGAGGAGGACAGACCCGGGGCAAATCCGCCCTCATCGCCCACATTTGTGTTGTGGCCGGCATCCTTCAGCTTCTTCTTGAGAGCATGGAAGACCTCAGCCCCCATGCGCACGGATTCCCGTCCCGACGGCGCGGACAGGGGCATGATCATGAATTCCTGGATGTCGATCGGATTGTCCGCATGGGCGCCGCCATTGACGATGTTCATCAGAGGCACGGGCAGGACCCGGGCGGAGGGTCCGCCGACGTAACGGTAGAGGGGCAGACCACAGCTTTCCGCCGCCGCCTTGGCCACCGCCAGGGAGACCCCCAGAATGGCGTTGGCGCCCAGACGGCTTTTGTTCTGTGTACCGTCCAGTTCGATCATGGTGGCATCGATGTGAAGCTGTTCCTCGGCCTCCATGCCGGTCAGGGCATCGAAGATTTCCCCGTTGACCGCTTCGACGGCGCGCAGAACACCCTTCTTGTTATAGCGGGCGGCATCGTCATCGCGCAGTTCCATAGCCTCGTGGGCGCCGGTGGAAGCACCGGATGGCACCCCTGCCCGTCCGAATGAGCCGTCTTCCAGCAGGACATCCACTTCCACAGTCGGGTTGCCGCGGCTGTCCAGAATTTCGCGGGCAGTGATATCGATAATGGCCGTCATGGCGGTGTCTCCCAGGGAGTGCGCGCAGGCGTGGTGACACGCATTCAGCGCAAGAAGTGGATCGGATGGTCCGGATCGGGCACCGGGCCGGTTCTGTCAGCCCCCAGGTGGGGAACCGGGGGAGCCAGATCCCACGGACCACGGGGACCAGCAAGCCCCATGGCCTGCCGTATTGATCAATGGTTCGGGCGTGGACCGAACGCGCCCACGGGCCCCGGACCAGCTATAGCGGAGGGTTTGCAACCGGGAAAGCATGGACCCGCCACTCCGCCCGGGTTTGACGCCGGGGGCGCAGGCTAAGGGGCTGAAAATCCAACCGGTCCCGCCCGCTGCGGCGGCCTGGGCCGGGTAGCGGTTTGCGCGGTGAGTCCCTAACGGGATCTTCGGCCCCATGGCCGGGAAAGCTTGGAGTTAATCGAGCCGGTTGACCGCCTTGGCGGCCAGACGCAGGGTTCTGGCCTTCAATCCGTCCGGCGCCCAGCCATGGTCGCCCCGCACCCTGAGATTGAGCTGGACCGTCCGATAGCGGACAAATACGCCGTCTCCCCAATAGGTCTCATCACCGGCTGAAAGGGAGCCCGGCACCGGTTCGGCCATGCCATCAATGACCTCTGCGAAATACTGGGAGAGATCGGCAACACCGGGCCAAACACTGATTTCCACGGTGACATCCACGAAGGCATCGCTTTGACCAGGCACCCCGGCGGTGAAAAGACAGGCGCGGGTAGCCCTGACACCGGATCGGACTTGGTCCTGTCCCGGTTCAAAGGTGAAACCGGTGACCCGGCGCAATTCCTTCGCCGTCAGAAGGGCGCATGGACTGACCTCCTGCACACTGGCCGGTGCGCCGGAAGCACTTTCCGAACCAGGCGTCCCGTCCTGGGGATCACCACAGGCGGTCAACCCAACAAAGATCAAGCAGGACAATACGGAACGCAAAAGCGTCCGGCCTCGTTGAGGTGTCATGTCCACGGCGCTTGTCATCCTACTGTCTCCCGGCAAGACCGCTTCAGTGCTGGTCCAGGCCCTTAAGCGCCCAGCAAAACCGTGGCCAAAAACAAGCCCCGGCGAAGATTGCGTCGGGTGAGGTTGGGAATTGGAACGATGCGGAAGGGATGCACCCATGCCTCACCCTTAATCTTATGGTTCTACCATAGGGGCCTGAAAGCCGGGATGAGGATCTGGTCATCTCACCCGTCATACCAGGGAGCAGTTGCACAAGTCGCGTGAGCGTGAGACTGCATAAGATGCAAAGGGATATTCGAGGCTGTTCACGCCGCACTGGCAGGAGCGTACAGATCGCCAATGGCTGACAACATGAACCGGCATTTGCCAGCGGCCCGCGTACCAGGGCACACCGTATTGGCCCCGAATTGTGCGCAGAACTGTGCCAAGCGAGATGGCTCTGGCGCGGGGAAAAAAGCCACAGGCAGGACGACCCGTGCGCGTCTGACCGGCATGGTTGCGGGCTGCGCGGCGCTGACCGGTCTCGGTGTCCATGAGCCCCTGACCGCCCAGGCTGCGGAGAACGATGGCAGCGAACCCCGGATCACCCTGGGCCTGGGTCCCGGTGTGAGACCGGAATATGAAGGGGCCGATGAATATCGCCCCATCCCCATTGTTGTGGCCCGGGCCCGGTTTGGCGCCCGCTACTTCGTGGGCACCGACGGAGAGGGCCTCCAGGCGGATGTGGTGGGTCTTCGGGCCATCGAAGCGGGTCCATCCCTGAGCTTCAAACTGGCCCGCAACAATTCCATTTCCGACGATGTGATCGCACGGCTGCCGAGTGTGGACCAGGCCATAGAGGTGGGCGGCTTTCTCACCTTCAACCTCCCGTTCATCATCTCGCCAGGCAAGCGCGACGCCCTCAGCCTGACAGTCTCCGGCCACCAGGACGTGACCAATGCCCATGGGGGCCACTCGATCAACGTCACCCTGCGCTACCGGGGACTGGTGACCCGGAATGTGGCGCTGCAGATGGGGCCATTTGCAACCTATGCGTCGCGCAACTTCATGCAGGCGTATTACGGGGTCACTGCGGAAGGCGCCGCACGCTCGGGCCTGCCTGAGTTCTCCGCCCATGGGGGATGGAAAGACGTGGGCTTCAAGGCCAACGCCCAGTTCATGCTCACGGACAACTGGAACTTCATCCAGACCGTCTCCGTCCGCCGCCACATAGGCGATGCGTTGGAAAGCCCGGTGATCGATCAGCGTGGCTCCAAGGTGACGGGTTTTGCCGGGATAGCCCTTGCCTATTCCTTCTGACCGGCCAATTCTTCCCCACTTGGGGGGCCGGACACGGCACCGTCAGGGCTGACAGGGGACACTGCCATGATTGATTTTACGGATTTCGCCAGCCAGGGCCTTGCTTTCGCGGGCCGGGCTGTGGCCGCTGGATTTGTATGCGCGGCCATGGGCCTTGCAGGATGCGCCATGCCATTGACCTCCAGCGGTGACAAGACCGGTGGCGCAGCCGTGGCCCCGCCGGCGGATGCGGGGGTGAGCACTGTGCAATGGACGACCCTGAGCGGGGAGCCGCCGGTGGTGATCGCCCACCGGGGGGCAAGCGGATTGCGGCCGGAACACACCATCGAGGCCTATAGCCTCGCTGTCGATCAGGGTGCGGACTGGATTGAACCGGATCTGGTCCTGACCCGGGACGGCGTCCTCATCGCCCGCCACGACCGTTATCTGTCGACCACCACCGACGTGGCCGACCGCCCGGAATTTGCCGACCGGAAGCGGGAAAAGTCCTCCGGCGGTGAACCCCGCATGGATTGGTGGGCAGAGGACTTCACCCTGGAGGAAATCAAGACCCTCAGGGCCCGCCAGTCCTTTCCGGGCCGGTCGAAGGAATTCGACGGACAGTTCACCATTCCCACCTTCGCGGAAGTCGCGGCCCTGGCCAAGGCCCGTTCCACCCCCAACCGGGTGATCGGTGTCATGCCGGAAATCAAGCAGCCGGGCGCCCTTGACGCCTTCGGTTTCCGGGTGGCGGCGATCCTGGCGGCAGCCTTTAAGGAGCAAGGCTGGACCGATGCCTCAGCGCCCCTGATCCTCCAGTCCTTCGAACCGGAAGTCCTGGTCCAGATGAAAGAGCGCCTGCCCGTGCGCCGGGTCCAGCTCGTCTTCCCCCAGGGTGAGGACACCGGCGCCCTGCGCAGCAACATTCCGCTGCCGGTTCTTGCGACCTATGCGGACAGTGTCGGCCCCAACAAGGCCCTGATTGTCTCCCCTTCCGGCGAGGCCACGGATTTCGTCACCCAGGCTCACGCACTGGGCCTCAAGGTCTTTCCCTGGACCTTCCGGGACGACGCCCCGGCCTTGGACGGAGTGGACGCGGAAACGGAACTGATGCGGGCCTACCAGCTCGGGGTGGATGGTCTCTTCACGGATTTTCCGGAAACCGCCGTGCGCGTGCGCGACACCATGTGAGCAATGCCTGATCGTCAGAATCCCAGGAAAATCATATCCAGCGCGGCTGTGATCTCATCCTGGTGGGCGGCAAAATGAGCGCATGGATCGCCAAGCATTATCACCGGGATTGCAGCGAGAAACTGGGGAACGAGAACCACATCCTCGTCCCCAATTCTGAAAACCGGGTTCAGCCGGCGGGCCGGCTTCGGTGCGTTGTGGCGAGGCAAGAGCGGTATGACGAGCCTCGTGTTGAGGTCCGCCAGCATGTCCGTTTGAACATCCACAAGCCATCCGTGCCCATCCGGATTGACGAAGACGTCAAACCGGGCCATCAGAATTGCCGGTATTTGCCCAAAGGCAACCCGTGCTTTTCAACATAGGCATTGGAACTCTCAATGGCTTCCGCGTTTTCCTTTTGCCATTGCTGAGCTTTGGCCCGCGAAACCGCCTGGGCAATCCCATGTTCAGCGGCTTTGGAGATGTTCACACTGAGGGCTTTGGCGTCTTTGAGAAGCTCGTCACTGATCGACAGCTTTGTGGACCGCTTTTCGATGCCCATGTCTTTCGTCCTATCAACTTCTCCCCCTCCAGAGCATACCAGAAAGGCGTTAAATCCGATACGGTGTATGGCACCTCCGCGCGGGCTGAGCATGATCCAGCTTGATCGGATCCCGCTCAAGGGGCCTCGGAACTTCGTTGATCACCACGCCTGCTACAGGATTTTTCCCGGAAATTGGAGCGCGTCAAATGTCCTTCATCAAGGCTATCGACCATATCCAGCTTGCCATCCCTGAGGGCGGTGAGGAGGCCGGGCGGGGCTTTTATGCCGGGGTTCTGGGCATGATGGAGGTGCCCAAACCGCCCCATCTGGCAGTGCGGGGCGGATGCTGGTTCGAAACGGGTTCCGTCTGCGTCCATCTGGGGGTGGAGAAAGAGTTCAGACCGGCGCGCAAGGCCCATCCGGCCTTCCTGGTGGACGACCTCAGCCTTGTGATTGACACCCTCCGGACCAACGGGTTCGAGGCCCATGAAGATCAGCCCCTTGAGGGGTATCACCGGATCTATACCCATGATCCGGCAGGCAACAGAATTGAACTGATGCAGAAACTGTAACGAAGCGCTAGGCGCGGCATGGGCGTCAGCGAAGACGGCCGCCGGATCATCCGCTTACGCCGGGTCTTCCGGTTGTAAGGCCCTTTGTGAGGACGCCCTGTGGTCCGGCGGGGTCCCGCCCCTCACCCGGCTCAACATCAACTGGCCAACCTCAAAGGCCCACCCTCAAAGGCCCAGATTGCTCCCTACATACGGAAAACGCCGAATTTCGTCGGTTCGATCGGGGCATTGAGGCTCGCGGACAGGGACAGGGCCAAAATCCGGCGGGTGTCCCGGGGGCGGATGATACCGTCATCCCAGAGGCGGGCCGTGGCGAAATAGGGATGGCCTTCCGCTTCATACTGATCGCGGATCGGGGCCTTGAAGGCCTCTTCGTCCTCCGCCGACCAGGTCTCCCCCCGGGCCTCAAGACCGTCCCGGCGCACGGTGGCAAGCACGCTCGCCGCCTGCTCCCCCCCCATGACGGAGATCCGGGCATTGGGCCATGTGAACAGGAAGCGGGGCGAATAGGCCCGACCGCACATGCCGTAATTGCCTGCCCCATAGGACCCGCCAATCAGCATGGTGATTTTCGGCACCTTCACGCAGGACACCGCGGTCACCATCTTGGCTCCATCCTTGGCAATGCCCCCCGCCTCATATTTCCGACCCACCATGAAGCCTGCGATGTTCTGAAGAAACACCAGGGGAATGCCCCGCTGGCCGCACAGCTCGATGAAATGGGCGGCTTTCTGGGCGCTTTCGGAGAACAGAATGCCGTTGTTGGCCACGATGCCGACGGGCATCCCCATGAGATGAGCGAAACCGGTGACAATGGTGGTGCCGTAGTTGGCCTTGAACTCATCAAGCCGGGAGCCGTCCACGGTGCGGGCGATGACTTCGCGGACATCGTACTGGGTGGAGAGGGATGCCGGGACCACCCCCTCGATTTCTGCGGCGTCGTACAGGGGCTCTTCCGGAGTGCGCATGTCCAGATCGGCCCGTTTCACCGTGTTCAGCGTGGAGACGATGCGCCGGGCCAAGGCCAGGGCATGATCGTCGTCCAGGGCATAGTGATCCGCCACACCGGACTGCCGGGTATGCACATCCGCACCGCCCAGGTCCTCCGCACTCACCACTTCTCCGGTGGCGGCTTTCACCAGGGGCGGGCCGCCGAGAAAGATGGTCCCCTGGCGGCGGACAATGACGGTCTCATCGGACATGGCGGGCACATAGGCGCCACCGGCGGTGCAGGACCCCATCACCACGGCGATCTGGGGAATGCCTTCAGCCGACATCTGGGCCTGATTGTAGAAGATACGTCCGAAATGCTCCCGGTCGGGAAAAATATCCGCCTGATTGGGCAGGTTCGCTCCCCCACTGTCCACCAGATAGATACAGGGTAGACGGTTTTCCCGGGCGATTTCCTGGGCACGCAGATGTTTTTTCACCGTCTCCGGATAATAGGTGCCCCCTTTGATCGTCGCGTCGTTGCACACGATCATGCATTCCCGGCCCTCCACCCGTCCGATACCGGCGATCATGGAGGCACCGTGAATGGCTCCGCCGTGGCAGCCATGGGCGGCCAGGGGAGAGAGCTCCAGAAAGGGGCTGCCCGGATCGAGAAGGCGGCCCACCCGGTCCCGGGGGAGAAGTTTTCCCCTGGAAACATGGCGCTCCCTGGACCGCTCGTCCCCACCCGGAGCGGCTCGGGCGAGCTCGGCCTCAAGATCGGCGACAAGGGCCTCCATGGCCGCCTTGTTGGCCATGAAGCGCTCGGAACGGGTGTCGATGGCGGATTTCAGAACGGCCATGGATGCGGGGCTCTCTTATCTGGCAGGGGCAGCGTTTGGTGGCGGGCTGTCGGCATGCCCGCCCGGAGCAATCACCCGGAGAGCCCCCTGACAGTTCGGGCAAACACCTCCTGGGCGCGGTCAAAGATCATGATTTTCCAGGGGTCCTCATCGGGATAAAGGGCATCCTGGATCGTTGCCTTGATGTCGGCGCCCTGGGGACTGTCCACTTCCCCATGGAGATAGAGCCAATTGTCCAGCCGCAGGGCATCAATCACATGCCCGAAGGGCCGGGTGCCGTATTCAAGGGTGATCGCCACCGTATCCACGCCCAGGGCAAGCCACAAGTCACCGACGGTGCCCCGCAGGGGCGCAGAGATGGAATTGCCCGTTTCCGGGGCGGTGACCTCATCGCCATACCAGTCCTGGGCGAGGGCCAGCATGGGAGGATCACCATCCGGCCCCATGATTTCCCCGTGACCATAGGGACCGAGCCCGGTGTGGAGGTCGATATGGGCGGCGATGCGCGCACCGGCGGTGTGCTCCACGCACAAGGTCCGCAAGGTGGTGTTGGACCAGACCGGCGCCCGCCCACCGTAGAACAGACCGTCGGGATAACTCCACTGGCCGCCTGTGATGGCCTCCTGAAAGGCCGGCAAACCCATCCGGGCGATACAGTCGGTGATGGCCCGGTCGGTGCGGCTTTTGTCCGTCCCGAGATCATGGGGCGCGGCGATCTCGTGGATGAGCCCGTAGGCCGTGTCGTCCGGATAGAGCCCATTGTGGCTCAGGAAGTTCCGGTTGAGATCCACATTGCCTTCGGTGACCCGGCGGGCATGGGCAAATCCATGGGGATTGACACCATGGATCATGACCAGCGCCATGGTGGGGGGCATGGCCCGGTAGGCCTCCTCCCGCAGAAGCCCGGCCTGAATGCCGGATCCGGCGAAACCCTCCACCCCGTGGATGGCACTGGTCATGACCAGGACGGTTTCGGCGGCACCGGGTGGCGGACCGATGCGGGCCACATCCATGTAGAGCGGTTCTTCCCTGGGACCGTTGGCCAGCACATTCTGGTGCGCGGTCACCGCCGCGTCGGTGTCCCGCAGGGCATCGAGAAAAGCCTTGCGGGAGAAGCCATAACTGTTGGCGAAGTAGCGGGCGGCAGACCGGGTCATCGGCCCTGCTCCGCCCGAGGGCACCCCAAGGCCCCCCAACGATCCGTCATTATACGACCCGCTCAATGGCCACGGCCGTGGCCTCGCCACCGCCGATGCACAGGCTCGCCACCCCCTTGGTGAGGCCCCTGGCGGCAAGGGCGTGGAGCAGGGTCACGATCAACCGGGCGCCGGATGCGCCGATGGGATGACCCAGGGCACAGGCCCCGCCATTCACGTTCACTTTCTCATGGGGCAGACCAAGATCCTGCATGGCCGCCATGGTCACCACGGCGAAGGCCTCATTGATCTCGTACAGATCCACATCGTCAGCAGTCCAGCCCACCTGTTCCAGCACCTTGGCGATGGCTGTCACCGGCGCGGTGGTGAACCAGCGGGGCTCATGGGCGAACTGGGCCTGGCCGCGAATGACCGCGAGAGGCGGCAGACCCCGGCGCAGGGCCTCGGAGCGGCGCATGAGCACCAGAGCGGCGGCACCATCGGAAATGGAGCTTGAATTGGCGGCGGTCACCGTTCCGTCCGCTGCGAAGGCGGGCTTCAGTGTGGGGATCTTGTCGGGCCGGGCGGACTGGGGCTGCTCGTCGGCGGATACCACGGTCTCCCCTTTGCGGCTTTTTACCGTAACCGGAACGATCTCGGCATCGAAGGCGCCGCTGGTCTGGGCGGTCTGGGCCCGGTCCAGGGAGGCAAGGGCATAGGCGTCCTGGGCTTCCCGGGTGAACTGATAGACCCTGGCGGTTTCCTCCGCATAGGTCCCCATCAGCCGGTTTTCATAGGCATCCTCCAGCCCGTCCAGGAACATGTGGTCCTTCACGTCCGCATGGCCCAGACGCAGACCGTCCCGGGCCTTCGGCAGCAGATAGGGGGCATTGGTCATGCTCTCCATGCCCCCGGCGACGATCACATCCGCCTCGCCGCTCAGCAGGGCCGCCCGGGCCATCATCACGGTTTTCATGCCGGAGCCGCAGACCTTGTTGACCGTGGCGCAGGGCACGCTGTCGGGCACGCCGGCCTTGATCGCTGCCTGACGGGCCGGCGCCTGCCCCACACCGGCGGGGAGCACACAGCCCATGAGCACCTCGCCGACCTCCGCCGGGTCCACACCCGCCCGCTCCAAAGCGCCCTTGACGGCGGCCGCGCCCAAGTCCGGCCCGGTCAGACCCGCCAGTGCACCCTGAAATCCGCCAAGGGCGGTGCGGGCGGCGCCGACTATGACGATCGGGTCTGCGGCATTCGGGGCCGGGCTGGCTGTGGTCATGGTCGCGTCTCCTGTGCATTGCGCGTTTTAAGTGCTCTGCGAACCCTCTAAAGGGAGCCTCGGCGGAAGCCAACCGCCCCTGGGTGGCAGACCGATCACCTTTCCCGATTCGAGTGGTTTTTCAGGGACAGGCATCCCGAGATACGTGCATCGCCTTGAATCGGGTGCGGTTATGGTTGCTGCACCCTGCCGGTTTCGGCGTCCCGCGCATCGACAAGTGTTCCCTGACGGCCCAAAGTGTCGCCAACGTCGTTAACGGGGCGTTCCAGAATATTTCCACGTCAATGCCGTAGATTGGGGAGCTGTTGAATGTCGTCTATGACTTTGCGCCAGGGGCTGACCGCCTCATGTCTTGCCGCCTTGTGTCTGACCGCGCTGGTGGGCTGTGTCACACCGGTCGAACAGACAAAGCCGGATCCGGTGGATCCGGACATTGCCACCTGGGCGGAAGGGTATGTCACCTCCGGCAAGCTGGCGGGTGCGGTGGCCCTGGTGGCCCGGGATGGGGACATCACCCATTTCAGCGCCCATGGGGTGCAGGACCTGGACTCTGGCGTGGCCATGGAAAAGGACAGCCTGTTCCGGATCTATTCCATGACCAAGCCCATCACCGGGGTCGGCGTCATGATGCTGGTGGAAGACGGTGAGATCGGCCTGGATGATCCCATCGCCGATTACCTGCCCGAATTCAAGAACATGCAGGTGTTCAAGGCCCTGGCCGAAGACGGCGCCATGGAGACCGAACCGGCCGTCCGCCCGGTGACTGTCCGGGATCTGCTCATGCATAATGCGGGCATGACCTACGGTGTGTTCAGCAATCATCCGGTCGACAAACTCTATCGGTCCACGGGCGTGATTGATCCGGCCAATGATCTGGAAGCCTTCTCCCAGAAACTCGCCGCATTGCCTCTGATGAAACAGCCCGGCAGCGGCTGGTATTACAGCGTCAGCGTGGACCTGCAGGGACGGCTGATCGAAGTCGTCTCCGGCCAGACCCTGGATGTGTTCTTCAAGGAGCGGATTTTCGATCCCCTTGGGATGACCGACACCTTCTTCTTCACCCCCGCCGAAGACATGCCCCGGCTGGCTACCGCTTACAAAACCACCGAAGACGGCAGTCTCACACCGGATGAAGACCTCAATTTCTTCGGTGTGGAGCGGGAAGCCTTCAATCTTCTGTCAGGCGGCGGCGGTCTAGTCTCCACGGCGGAAGACTATCTGAAATTTTCCCAGATGCTTCTGGACGGCGGGGTTCTGCCCGGCGGCGAGCGTCTCCTGAAAGCCGAGACCATTGCCGACATGGCCCGCAACCACTTTCCCGATGATCAGCTCCCCTATAGTCCGAATGCCCCGGGTCACGGATTTGGCCTGGGCTTCGGTGTGGTCATGGAAAAGACCCGGCCTAGTGTGAATGTCGGCCGGTACTATTGGGGTGGCGCGGCAAGCACCGTGTTCTGGATCGATCCGGAGGACGACACCGTGGCGATCTTCATGACCCAGTATGGACCCAGCTCCACCTATCCTCTGCGTACCGAGTTCGAGGATCTGGTCCACGCGGATTGATTTGCCGGGATCCGCACCGGTGTCCGTCAAAAGGCCCCGGTCTCCATCAAAAAAACAAGGCCGCCCGTTGTTTCACACGGGCGGCTCCTTCCCCACAAAGATCAATCTATAAGCCGCCGAACCAACGGCATTCTCTGTCATTTGGGTTTTGACATCTCAGAAAGAATGGGAGGACGTGTCATGGGTCAACCGGGATTTCTCACCCGCGCCCTCGCTGCGGGGGCCGTCGCCCTGTTCGTGGCGGGTTGCGCCGGAACAGGCACCGGCTTCAGTAGCCTTCGCGGCACCACACTGAACACACCCCAAGGCAAGATCACCGGTGCACTGACCGCTGATGAAGGGATCATTGCCTTCAACGGCATCCGGTTTGCCGCGCCCCCAGTAGGTTCCCTGCGCTGGGCACCGCCCGCGGCCCCCGCACGGTGGCAGGGCACCTATGACGCGACGGCATTCGGGCCGGAATGTCTTCAGGTCACCGGCGATGGAAGCGGGTTCCTTCAGCGTATGGCTGACGGCGTGGGCATGACCGCCCAGGAACGGGCAGAATTCCAGGCTCTGGCAAAGGCCCCGCAACCCCGGCGCAGCGAAGATTGCCTGTTCCTGAATGTCCGGACCGGGAACGCCGGTGGCGACATGCTCCAGCCTGTCATGGTCTGGATCCATGGCGGAGCGCACCAGACCGGCGCCGGTTCAACACCCCTCTACCAATCCAACGCCCTCGTGAAGAAGGGCGTGGTGCTGGTGACCATCAATTACCGGCTCGGGCCCCTCGGATACATGGCCCACCCTGCCCTTTCCGCCGATTCACCGCAGAACATCTCGGGCAATTACGGTCTGATGGACCAGATCGCCGCCCTGGAATGGGTGCGGGACAACATCCAGGCCTATGGGGGGGATCCGGAGAATGTGCTCATTTTCGGTGAGTCCGCTGGCGCACAATCAGTCACGGAACTGATGGCCTCCCGTGCCTCCCACGGGCTTTACGACAAGGCGATCCTGCAAAGCGGTGTGAGCGCCAATAATCTGCGTTCCATGTATCGGCCCGTTCTCGGCCTCGCGAGTGGCGAGGAGATCGGCCGCATGTTCATGGAACCCCTTGTGGGCAAGGGCGCAACAGCCCGGGATCTGCGCGCGGTCTCCGGCGAGACCCTGATGGCCCAGGCCCGCAAGCGGCCGGATCTCACAAGCGCCTTCCTGCCCGTGGTTGACCGCTCCGTGCTCCTGGTGCCCGTGGGCGAGGCCATCCGTGACGGGACGTTCCCGAACATTCCCATTCTGGGCGGTTTCAACAAGGATGAGGGCACTCTGCTCTACCCGGGCATACAGTCACCAACAGTATGGCAGGTGCCTTTCCCCAAGGAGCACAGGGCACGGCTTGACATGATCCGCAAGGTCTACGGCGCCAAGGACGGAAACCGGCTGATTTCCCTTTATGGTCTGGATAATCCGTCCACCTATGAACGAGGTGCGGTGGACATGCTGGGAGACGACCTGTTCGGCTCAACCTTCCGCTATCTGATCCGGGAACAGGCGGAACGCACCCGTAAAGTCTACGCCTATTTCTTCACCCGGGAGCCGTCCCGTCCGGGCCAGACCGCCGGCGCATTCCATGCGGCGGACATCCCCTTCGTGTTTGACACCCATGGCGTGCCCTTCGTGGCGGACAAGATCGACCGGACCTTGACGGAAGCCATGATGAGCTACTGGACCAACTTCGCCAAGATCGGCAACCCGAACGGGCCAGGTCTGCCGGAATGGCCCCGGTATCAGCCGGATGAGGATGAATGGCTCGTGCTCGACCACAAGATCTCCACGGTGCGCAATCTGCGGGCGGACAAGCTGGACATCATGGAACGGGAACTGCGCCAGCGCCTGGATGCGATCATCACGGATCCGCGGCGCTGATGCGAACCTGGTCCGGAACCCCCAAGGAAAGGGTTCCGGACCGTTCAAGAGACGGACATCAATCCGGCCGCGTTTGCCGGGCACGGATGGTGGCCTTGTGGGCTTCCTCCACCAGAAGCAGGATCAGGGCGACACCCAGCAGGATGAGCCATTCCCTCAACGCGATCGGCTGAAGCTGGAGCACATCGCTGAGTCCCGGCACATACATCGCGCCAATATGGACGGCCTGGGCCAGGGGAACCGCCAACACCAGGAATGGATTGCTCCAGAAACGGACCTGAAACAGGGACCGGCTTTCCGACCTGCTGCTCAGGGCATGGATATTCCCGAACAGGACCATCAGCATGAGGGTGAGATTGCGGGCCTCCTCCACAGCCATGCCCTGGTTCATGAGAAAGGCATAGACCGCGAAGGCCAGCACACCCATGGTGGCCCCGGCCACCAGGACATGCTCCACAATATGCCGCTCAAAGATGGGTTCCTCCGGGTCCCGGGGCCGCTCGGTCAGCTCACCCCCTTCTTTCGGCTCAAAGGCCAGGGCCACATCCTGAAGCCCGTTAGCCACCAGGTTGAGCCAAAGAAGCTGCACGGCGATCAGGGGCATGGGCAACCCGGCAAAGACCGTCAGGAAAAAGAGCAACAGGGCGGAAAAACCGGTGGCGATCAGCAGGCCAATGACCTTGCGGATGTTGTTATAGACGATGCGCCCCTGCTCCACCCCACTGACGATCGAGGCAAAATTGTCGTCGGTGATGATCAGGTCGGCAGTCTCCCGGGCCACGTCAGTGCCGGACTTGCCCATGGCCACCCCCGCGTTCGCCCGTCGCATCGCCGGCGCGTCATTCACCCCATCCCCGGTGACCGCCACGAAGTGCCCCTGCTTCATGAAGCTTGAGACAATCCGTTCCTTCTGCGCCGGTTCGATCCGGGCAAAGACACGGGCAGGCCGGATCAGTCCGTCAACGGCATCCTCACCCTGGCTTGAGGCGTCCCGGATCATCGCACCGGTTACCACCTGATCGTCATCCCCACACAGACCCAGTTCCATGGCAATGGCTTTCGCCGTAGCTGGATGATCACCGGTCACCATGGCCACGGCAATGCCGCCCGCCCGGCACCGGGCCACCGCATCCTTCGCCTCCAGGCGGATCGGATCAATCATGGCCACCATGCCCAGGAAGGTCATTTCCTCAAGCTGCTCCAGGGCCGGACCATGGTCTGCATCCCGGCGGGCTAGAGCAATCAACCGGTAGCCCTGACCGGCCAGGGTCTCGAACTGGGCCTCGATGGCGTCCCGGTCAATGGGCAGCCGTCCCTGGGCGGTTTCCATGTGGGTGCACAGGCTGAGCATTTTCTCCGGGCTGCCCTTCACCGACAACAGCACTCCGTCTCCGGAGTGGTTCAAGCTGCCGCTGAAGGCCCGTTCGCTTTCATAGGGGATCAAGTCGAGACGGTCGTGGCGCATTTGCAGATCCGAAACGGACAGACCGAGTTTCTTGGCCAGGACCAGGAACGCCAGATCCACGATATCTCCGTCGCCGAACCACTCCTCACCGCCATATTCCAGATGGCTTTCATTGGCGAGCACCCCAGTAAGGCAGAGGCTGAGGAGCCTGCTCTGGTGATCCGGCGCAGCCTCTTCAATGGGGATATCCCCTTCATCGGTCTCGTCGCGCACCTCGCCTCCCGGCGCAACACCGGCTCCCCTTACCGCGAACCGGGTGCCACCGGGGAGAACAACCTTACGGATGGTCAGCTCATTGACCGTCAGGGTACCGGTCTTGTCCGAGCAGATCATGGTGCAGGACCCCAGTGCCTCCACCGCAATGAGTTTACGAATGATGACATTGGCCTGGGCCATGCGCCGCATTCCAATGGCCAGTGCCACGGTGAGGGCCGCCGGCAGTCCTTCGGGGATTGTTGAGACCGCAAGACCGATGCCGATCATCACCATGTCCTGGCCCGTATACCCGCCCTTTACCGCCATCAACAGGACCAGCGCGATGATCGACAGCAGGATCGCGCCGGAGACCTGATAGGTGAATCGTCGAATACGGATCAACAGGGGCGGTTCGGAAATCCGCTCGGCACTGACATGTTCCGCGATGGTGCCAATCTGAGTCCCCAGACCCGTGGCCTGCACAAGCCCCTGCCCCCTGCCCTGGGTGACGATGGAACCGGCAAAGCACTGGTTGAACCGCTCCGCCAGGGGAGCATCGTCAGCCACGGCGGCCTGGGCGTTCTTGACCACCGCCAGGGACTCGCCGGTCAGCATCGATTCGTCCACTGCCAGATTCTGGCTGCTGATAAGGCGCAGATCCGCCGGGATCTTGTCACCGGAAGCGACAAGGACAAGGTCTCCGGGCACAATGTCCTCGATGTCGATGCTGTGCACTGTCCCGTCACGGACGACCCTCGCGGTACCCCGGACCATGTTGCGCAGGGCCGAGGCTGACCGCTGGGCGGAGTATTCCTGAACCGTCCCGATGACCGCATTGATCAGGAGGACGGCAACAATAAAGACCGCACTCGGATATTGCTGGACCGCAAGGGACACCCCGGCGGCGATGACGAGAATATAGACGAACGGGCTCAGAAACTGGCGTGCAAAGATCAACAGCGGACCGGCCAGTTTCGCTTCCGGCAACCGGTTCGGCCCCACTTCCGCCAGCCGCGCCGCCGCCTGGGCACCGGTCAACCCGGTCAACCCCTCTGGCCCGCGCCCGCCTGTGTTGGCCCCCTCATCCAGTTCCGCCATTGCACCCTCCATCACCGCCCGGATCATGCAGACCCGGCATCACCTGATCCCACCACGGCCAGCGTGATACAGCGATAATCCCCCCCTGTCTCCCCACGCTTCACGGGCTGCACCTGGCCGAAAGTATTGGTCCTGGGGGATGGAAAAGGCTTGGTCTTGAAATGGTGTCATATATCTGAAAAGCGTGCTGCCCGCAGGGCGAGCAATGGCGCTTCGGAGTGTCGGGTCACCGATGGGAGAGAAGAAAATTCCAGACAGGCTCGATTGATTTCAACGCTCACCGTTCGTAACGCCTGCAGCCACCAAGCGGCTTATCGGCTTGGTTCATTATTGATGCGACCACGTAGTCGTTTGGCTACTGAGGCTGTGTTGTGGTTGGGGGCGGCTTCCTTTTCCTGAAGCCTTTGGAGGAGCAAGGTGCGGGCTTGGGGATAATCGGACCAGCAGCGGTAAGCCTCGGACAGGACACGGACGGTCTGGCTTTGGGACCGTTCATCGCTGCCGACCTGATCCAGAAGGACCATCGACCGGGCAACGGTGGCCCGCGCCCAGGCTTGACGCGCATCTCGCGCACTACCCGCCGGGGGTACCCAGGGTAAGGCCTCAGGGCAATCGGTCCCGGCAATCAGCCCGTCGGGGGCACGGGCACCCAGCCAGCCGACTCCGGGGAAATCATCCGTCAGGAGATAGAGTCCGGCGGCAATCAGAATGACGCTTCCCAAAATTCCGAGAGCGACGGCGATCCGGTGGCCTTCGGCCCTGAAAAACCCGCCCCACCCGGACAAACGCGGCCGGGGCCGCTCGGGTTTATGTTGTCCGCCGCCCAGACCCGGCGTTTGGGCGGTGCCTTCATCAAGCACATCGTCGGGAACATCATACTCGCCAAACCCAACATCTTTCCGATTTGAAGACGCACTAACGCCATTCTCCGGATCGGACGGGGGGTATGGCACTGACGGCTCAGGAGGGGATGATCCGTCCACACCCCCATGATCGGATCTCTGCATTGCGGATGGTGGCCGGTAGGGCACATAGGTCCAGCGCAGATCGGCCTGCTCGCCAAGGCCCGGCACCTCGATGGTGACTTTCTCTCCGGCCATGATCCGGGAGGAAATGGCCTCGGGGATCACGAAGCCCGGGCCCCGGCCCGTATCCACGCCCTGGGCCTCGAACTGATGGACACTCGGCCCATAACGCAAACGGATCAGATAAAAGTCGCCGAGACGCAGGCCTGCCACGGTACACAAGGCCGTGGCCTTGATCTGCTCGATCATCCTCCGTCCCCCCTCAAATCACCATTCGGATACGTCAGACCACCTTGGCCTTGCGGACAAAGGTGCTGCGTGTCCGCACACCCCAGCTGCGTACATCCTTGACGACGCCGCTCTTGCCGCCGTCCATACTCGTGGTGTCGATGGCCTGACCGATCCGCGGTACTACGACCTTGATGTTCAAGGCCCTGGTCAAACCATTGGCGACCTCGGCAAAGTCCGTCGCCACTTTCACCTTTTCGGCGGGCTCATATCCCACACCCGTCAGCATGGCGAACAGGTTCGTACCCAGGGTCTCAAGAAATGCGTGGACCTGGAGATCGTCCGGACGCTCCGCACTGCCTTCCATTTCTGACAGGGACTTCAGGAAGCGGAACATGGTATCGACCACATCCGCATGGGCCTTGGCCCGCTGCTCACCTCTGGCCATGACGCTGCCAAGAGGTCCCTTGGTCCGCAATTCCGGCGGCATCCGATCGAAAGCCCGATCCGCTTCCTTGCGCAACTGATCCAGTTCCGTCTCAAGACGGTCCCGTTCGGCTTGCGTTTGCTTCAGCTCTACCTTGGTTATCAAAAGCTCCGCACTGAGAGTTTCAACTCTCTGAGAAGCCTCTTGAGCTGCACTTTGCGCGGTCGCGACCGCCCCATCGCGTTCAGCCACTTTTGCCTCCAAGTCGGACACGGTGGTCTTCAGGGTAACAACCTCGTCCTCAGCCACTTTCTGCGCGGCCTGCGCCTGCTTGACTGCATTGGCGCTGTTGGTCTGGGCCTTTTCCAGTTCCGCGGCCAGAGCGGCTTCTCTCGCCTCTAGACCCTCGCGGGCTGATTTGAGAACACTCTCAAGAGACGCCGTCACCTTCCCTTCGTCGCCGGAATCCATGTCATCGATAAGGGTATGAGGCAGGGCGCGGGCTTCTGTAATGGCGCGCTCCCGATCCGCAGTTCCGGTATCATCTGCTCCCAAACGGTTCCGGATCTGAGTAAGCAGTCCGGCCAGGCCGGTCCCAACCGCGGTCAGAAGTGCCACGTTGGTCCGGCGCATGTTGTCGCGAGCCATCTCAACCTCGGCTATACGCTCATCACGGCTCAAGACGTTAGCCTTCTCCTCTTCAAGCGCTTGCTCAAGATCGCTATGGTCTTTATCGAAAGCTGTTTTGTCCGCCCCAAGACTCTCTGCCTGCTCACGAATTGCCTCAAGCTCTTCGTTACGCACAGTGAGCTTTTGGTTATCCTCTCTCAGGCTGGATAATTGCTCAGCCTGTTCCGCTAATTTTACCTCGAGCGCTTCCATAGCTTGACTGGCATCGCCATCCTGAATTGCAGAATGAACTGCTTTCAGGCTATCAATTTCGGTCTCAGCCTTGCTCAATTGGCTTTGTAGTCTTTCAGCGTTGCTTTCAGCCGCTTCCTTCGCAGCGCGCAACTCCACGGTTTCAGCGGCAGGATCAGGCTGCGCAGTGTCAACTCCGGCCTTCAGTGTTGTGTTCTCTTCAATCAAATCATCATTTTGACTTTGCAAACGGACGGTTTGTGCCTTGGCCGTCTCAAGTTCGCCTTTTACCTTACGCAGCTCATTTGTTGCAGTATCCCTCTCGAGACGGAGCTTCTCGATTTGCGCCACAAGCGACTGGTATCGGGGATCCTCCGGTTCGGATTCGAAACCAGCGATGGTTCCTTCTTCAGGATCGGTGGATGGCTCGTCATAATCGGGTTCGAAAGTGTCCAACCGGCGACCTTGCTGTTCAGGACTTGGTCCACGGCCTGCAATCGGCCCGGTGTGCCCGCCATTCAAAGGTGTCTGCCCTGCACGCCGGGTCGATGTGCCCAGTAGGAAGAAGAGAACTGTGCCGCCGATGAGGGCGAAGGCCAGAACCAGCAGGCTGATCATGTAGGGATTGCCCGTGGCGATACCCTGGCTGAGGCTGCCCGTCATCTCCTCCATCCAATTGCCTCGGGACTCGTTCTGGGCGTTGGGGTCTTTCCAGGGCTTGACCTCATAACCGGTGAGATCGGCGTCTCCTTCAAAAAGATCACTGCTGCGTTCGATCGTGTACTTCTCAAAAAGGAGCGTGACGCAACGGGCGCTCAGATCCGTGTCAACGGGGAGGCCTGCAACGAAGGTTTTGAACTGCCCGGCATTTCGGGCAAGAGGACTGCAGTGAAGCTGTTCCCGTTCGGTCAGTCGCTCATAGTCGGCGTCCACCGCGTTCAGGGCCTTGAGGAGCGCAATGGTCTCGGCAGGGAAGGGTTGGGGGAGAGCCTTCTCAACGGCGTCAGGGCGCACCCGTTCACCCCGCATGTAACGATCCCGCCAGGACGCAATTTCGCCGGCCCGAATGGGACGGCCGCTGGCCAGGTCATCAATGTAATCAAGCCGGACCGCGACTGCTTCCGCTGCGATCAGGGCGCAGGTATCCCGTTGGAGACTGTTCGGCCGCTGACAGACAGGGAGGGTGGATTCAAAAAGAGTGCTGCCTGCCTCGACCTGGTACTGGCTGAACAGCAGGCTCAGGCATGCGGGGCTGAGGCTCATGGCCTGGGAGCCCTGGGCAAGGTACGCGCCCCATGCGGCCGGCGAGACCGTTCTCAGGGCCTCGCAGCGGCTCGGCTGTGCACCTGAGGGCGAGTCAAACCCGGACTCGAAGCCGACCAGATCCTGGATCAGTGCCACGGTGTCCCTTTGAAACCTGTCGGTTCGGGCAATGGCACTGGCAATCGGCGCCCCGGAGCGGTCGACATAGCGGCTGCGCCAGTCCCCCACTTTCGTTGAAGCGATTTGCCGGTTTTCACCGACCAGCTCATCAATGCGTGTCAGGGTCCGGAAGACAGTCTTGGCAAGGTCTGTCGTACAATTCTCATTGCGGAAACCATCCACCTCATCGCAGCCGGGCAAGCGATCCACTTCGGCCGGCGGTGTTGCGGATGGGTAAGTTTGTGAGGCGTACTCCTGGGCAACGGCGTTGAAGCAGGACACCATACCGATGGGGGGTACGCCGTTATTGGGGCATGGTTCCTCGAAGTAGAGGCGCATGTCGTTGCGGGCGCAGACATCCGTCAACTCATCCCGGCTTCGTAATTCAGTATACGTATCGCCCAGCACTACCCGCATCGCACCCTGGAAGCCACAGCCCAGAATGCCGTCTACGGAGACAGCCCCTTGAGACCTGAGAGCCCCGAGCACCCTTTGAAGGGCTCGAGCGCAGTTGACGCTCGACCGGCCACTGTAGCTTGTGTTGCGGCCTGCGGCCCTGGGCTCGGCGCCTCCGGCACAAGCACGCAGCTGCTGGGTGATGTAAGTCTGTGCATCGCTTGCGGTCGCGAAGGACTGCTGGGCGCGGGCAGGGTCTGGCCCGAGCGCCGCGAGGGCGGTGAGGCAGACAATGAGGCCGGTGATACGCATGGCGGACTCCTGATTACTCCAGGTCCATTTCAAAAATGCCCGAGTCGAGCCAGTGGTCGCCCCCGTCGGGCAGGGTACAGAGCATGAGACGAACAAAAGGGGTATCCACCCATTCGCCCTTGCGGTCTTGAATTTCGGCTTTCTTCAGCCGCAGGCCTTCATCCACATCCACCTTCACGCCGCGGGGCATCTCCGGACTATGGCGTTCGAGTGTGACACGCACCGTATCCGGATGGTTCTTCTCCGGACCGATCCAGGTGATCTGGTAGACCTGCTCCGGTCGGCTGTGCATGAAAAACATCGCCTTGCCGATGAAGGTACCCATGTTCAGGATGCGCCGCTTCTCATTCACCCCTCGAGGCAGGAACGCATCTTCCTCGAACAGGCGGCTGTCACCGCGATTCCAGACCGCCCAGTGGTTTTGATAAACCCGACCCACGGCCGGCTGCTCCAAGGTGACGTTGGTGATCTTCTTGTTATTGATGGCCGCCTTGACAGCGGAGCCCAGGACCGTGACCAATTTGGCATCTCGGATCTTGCCGCTGTCGGTGCTGGGTGCCCACTCACCGGCAAAGTACCCCTTCGCCGAGATTATCCGCTCAGGGAAGATCGGCAAGCGCTGTTCCAGAATATCCCGGATCACCGATTGTTCAGACGGTTTACCCGTCAGCACAACGAGGTCGCACCCGAATGCGGCCACATAATGGGTATGGGCCTCTGCAAGGGGTTCAAACCATTCCTCTACAACCTGTCGGAGACGGTCAAAATCAACCTCCAGGGGCCGGCCTGGGTCTATCCGGAAGTCCTCCAGGGACTTGCGCCGGAGGATCTCATTGAACCGGTTGAGGGAATCCACCTCGACACCGATCTGCTGATTGGGTTCTCGGAAGCGGAAGGTTTCCGGATCCCGAAACACCCCATCGGAGAGATCTTTCAGCCATTGGATGACGATCGGCAGCAGCACAAGCCGGATCAGGATGAGACGAGCCTGCTGTTCTTCGAGACTGTCCGGCTGTTCACTGAAGACCCGGGTGAATTCCTGGATTTGCCGTTGCGGCGCATTCTCCGGGATCAGGTTGGGGAGGAGGATGCGTTCGATCACATCTTTGACCAGCTTGTCTCCCGCAATGGTGGAGGACTGACGGAAAACCAGCTTGGTCTTGAGGCGGGCCTGTCCGTCTTCGGAGCGGTTGGCATACTCAACAACGGAGGTGTCCGTGGTGCCGCCGCCAATATCGATGGTCAGGACCCGAACGGATCGTTCCCCGCCCCGGTCGCGTCCGAACAGATTGACCCAGCGCGAGCCCCGGCCCCGCAAATGGGTGAGTTCGGAATAAACGAATGGCAGCTGTGAAGCAACCGCCTCGTCCATGGCCAGTTCCACGACAGGCTTGGGGTCTTTCCTTTTTCGGGAATAATAGAAAATCTGCCGGGCAAGGCGCCACAGTGCGACGAAAGCGTGGATTTCCTCCTCCGTCCATCCGGCAGGACATGTGAGGATGATCTTGTCCAGAACCCGCCGCAGGGTTGGATCGCTCCCGGCACGCCAGCCGTCGGAATTGATCTGCTGATGGGCCGTCTCAAGAATGGTCAGGGCCGTCCAGACCAGCCCGGCCGCCTTGGGGTGGTTTGGAAACTTCTGAAAACGCGGAGCGCCCTGGCCGATACGCAACAGATACGGCGCGTTTTCTTCATCCCAGACCTTGATCCGCTCGGACGGCTTTTCCGCATCTTGATCAAAGGTATCCGGCGGCAGATAAGTCAGGATCTCCCCGCTCAGCCTGATCAGCCGCATATCGTCCCCGATTTCGGGGCGCACCCACTCAGCGGGCTCCATGGTCCAGGCCGTGCCTTCCCCTTGGCCAACAGGCCGCAAATCCCAGATATAGCGCTTCGGGGAACTCAGAAAGGATCGTCCGCCTGCCCGCAAGTTCCGCTTCTCCAGAATCTCCCGGGCCTCATTCCCGAAAACCGCCGGTGACAGGGTGCGGAACATATAGGGTTTGCGATGGATCTGCGTTGCCGCCTCATCCACCTCCCGTCCAAGCATCGTCTTGCGTGTCTCGATCACCGTCTCCAGAACGTCCGGGCCTTCGTCGATCCCGTGGAACTGATTCTGTTGCAGGACAAACCAGGAATCCGGCAGGACCTCGTTCAGGTTCGGTCGAGAGTATTCCGTCTCTTCGTAAAGATTGCCGGCCTCAGTGAAAACGATCGGTTTACAGACCGTATTGAAGAGGACCCCCACTTCCCGATTGTCTTCCAACCCCAGAACAGCCGTCCGCGAATTGCCGAAATCCACGATCAGATCGACCTTTCTGGGCTTGGCACCGCCCTCCTCGATCCAATTGAGTTTGACCGTGAGGGCCGATCCGGCAACGGCGGAACTGTCCATGTCCGATCCGGAACTGGATCGGGGTTCCTCGTCGTCGTACAGAAAGTCCGGGTCATCATCATAGTCGAAATCGGGTCCGCCACGGAAATCCGAAGGCGTCACACCGCCCAGATGCTCCTCGGAGTCCAGCTCGAATTCCTTCACCAGATCGATCAGCATGGAGGATTCAGTGGCCAGCTCTTCCGCGGTGCGGGCGACATAGGGAGTGGAGGGATTATAGCCCTCTGCGATAAGGCCGGGATCATTGCGTAAAGGTCTGGGTACGGGCTTCTGGCCCATATCAAAGCCATCGGTCACCTTGCCCAGATTGGTCTCAACGCCCAGCTTGATGCCATAGACCGGAACCTTGGTCCCCACATCTGTCTGCATGCGCACTTTGGCGAAACGCAGTCTCAACCACCGTTTGTCCTTGGACTGGATCCACCCTTTCCGATCCGCCCAATGGCGGATCTTGTCCTTCACCTCACCGGCAAGCTCCGGCGGCGTGTAGGTGCGCGCAAACCAGGCCTCTTCGTCATCGAATGCCTCGGCGGCATCCAGAAAAAGGGGCAGAAAGGCGATATGAAAGCCCGTGTCAGGCAGCAATTCGATTTTGGCAAAGGGCTCAGACATGTCCGGTCACTTTCGGTATAGGCCAGATGGGTCAATTGGCGGCGGCGCGGAACACCAATCCGCTTACAGCGTATAACGCTCCTTGATCTTGAGGATCTCCTTGTCGCCCTTCTGGTCTTTCCAGGTATCCACTTTCAGGTCCCCTGAGATCTCCACGAAACGGTTCATCAGGGGGGCAATGATCATGTCGTAGTGGGGGGAGTGGGTGGGCTCGGCCACCTGGCTCCAGCGGTCGAAGCGTTCCTGACACTCATCGAGGACCTGATTGTAGTCCCCCTGCCCAGTGGCCACGGATTGTTCGTTCCAGAACTCCCCGCCATCGATCCCCCCACCGACGATACAGTTGGCCATGAGGGTCGCAATGTAGGTACGCAGATGATTGCGCTCACCGGTTTGAAGGGTTGCGGGCATGAACTGGAAGATCCATCGGCCAATGGCCTTCAGATCAATCTCCGCCCCCAGACTGGCCAGGACCAGAGCGGGCTGGCGCCCCTCCAGACCATAGGACCCGAGAATGGCCAGGGCTTCAGGCCGTCCGGCCCAGGCATTCACCTGCCGTTCCAGATAATGGCGGATTTCGAATTCATTGGTCTGGCTGCGGGGTGGCAGGTCGAGTTGGTGGTGGTCGACACCCACCACTTGACGCAGGTCCTGGCTCACTTTCAGACAGGGATCCCGGCCCTCCCGGCTCCGCCCGCTCTGGATCCGGTCCATCACCGCATCCATGAGGCGGAGAAGGGCGGCGCGGGTTTCCTCCACCGTCCCATCTTTCCGGGGCAATGCCTCCAGAACCCCTTCTTCCAGGCTTTCCCACGCCCTGACCGTTCCCGCCGGTACGATCTCCGCCCGGGGGCTCACGCCGATACTGGTGTCCAAGCATTCAATGAGATACCCCACCCCGCCGTCCGGGTCCGTCAGAACTGCATTGAGGGATCCCAAGCTCTTGGCCGAGTTGAACCGGGACTGAACCCATTCATCCGCCTCCAGAGCGGTCTGGATCCTTTCCCGCATGGCCATATTCGCGTTGATTTTGCCTTCATCCAGACCGGGATAGGTCAACGCAAAGGTCGTCACACGATCCGGGTCTGCCGCATCGCCGAGCTTGGCGAGCATCCCTTCAAGGGAAGTCAACCCGCCATCCTCGAGCCGTCCGCCATTCGCAGCGATCCGATTGATCACCAGGTTCATGAAGGTCAGGCCCAGGAAGGTCGGCACTTGCCGGGCGCCCGGTCCGTGTTGGGACCAGATCGCCTGAACCCCGGCCTGCAACTGGCGGGGGCTCGACACCTCGTCGGCGGCCCGGATCAGAAGCAGCAGATTGTCGATCATCCGGTCGCGGGCATAGCGGTTGATGATGCTTGCGGTCTTGCCCCGCTTGAGTACACGGGCCAGGAGGTCGTCCGTGGGCACCTCATCGGTATCCACATCAAGCTGCTGGGCCGTGGCGGCCTGATGCTGCCGGGCCACGCCGGGCACATCGATGACATCGGCCTTCTCGAGAAGACGGGCCGCCGCGGGGGATTGCCGCTCGACAAAAGAGCGCTTGAGGGGGACTTCCAGTTCCCAGACCAGCCCCTGGAAAAGGCCGAAGGAGTTCGGATCCCGGTCCAGGTCGAAAAGCTTCTTGTCCCCATCATGGCCGATCCGAACCGTGTCGCCCTGTTTTTGATACCGGATGCTGTCCACCCGGGCTTTCGTCTCCGGATAGTTGAGGCTCTTGCGGAAGGAATCGATATCGAGCAGCAAGGCGGCGACGTCCAGGGAACAAATGATCCGCTTGCCCTCGAAGATGGGCTCGAACCGGTTCAGGGCCTGGCGCAATTCGTCATAGATGAGGTTGATGCCGGCGACATTGTCCCACAGGAAGGACCGCATCAACATATCCATTGCCTGAGGATCCTTGGCGGCGCGCATGAACTGGGGCCGCACCTCTTCCAGCCAGACCCGCCGCAGACCGTGATAGCGCTCATGGTCGTCCACCAGCATACGGTCGCCGGTCAGGATCGCGTCCCTGGCCAGTTCGAAGGCTTCCCGGTTCAGGGGTTTGTCCGCAGCCGCCTCCTCGCCGAGCAGTGCCCCCGCCGTGTCTGCGTTCCAGAACGTCTTGTCCCGGTCCTCGGTAGCGAGTTTGCATTCCTGGAGATACCCCGAAGCCAAGGCATGCATGACTTCCTGACGTCCGCCCAGGGTCACGGTGACCGGGTACTGGGGATCGTCCACTTCATCGCGCAACACGAAGCGGGTGACACATCCGGACGCGTCGGATCCCTGGTTCCACGGGTTGAGGATCGGCACGTCACTGACGCGTTTGAAGGGCTGGGCAAAGCGGTAGGTTGGGCCGCCGGGCCAGGTGAGGGCGGAATCTTCAGTCTGGATCTTGAGATTTTCTGTGCCCGGGTCCTCCCCCTCTTCACCCTGGCCGTGCTGTTCGTCCAGGAAACTGGAGAGAAGCAGGGATTTGCCGGTCTGGGACGGTCCCCACACGGCGATGCTGGAGCGGCTCCGGGCATCGAGCCCCGTCAGGGAGGCAATATCCGCAGACGTATCATAGAGGGTGTTGAGCCAGTCCACGGGCAGCATGTAGGGATTGTCGCGCAGCCGGCCGAAGGCCCAGTACCAGCTCTTCAGGTCTTCCGCGAGGTCATTGGCGGTGGTCAGATTTTGCACATCCGTCTCCCAGATCGCTCAAGCAGTGCATGTCGTGCGATAGGCGGCATCGTGAACGCTCTTCGCGGGACCGGACCGGCTGAACCGGCCCATCGTCCCGTTACGGAAGAGGCACCACCTCCCGTGTGTTCAAATCGAAAATGAAGTGATAGCTGGACTTGGCCCCGCCCCGGTCAGGCAGTTCAAAGGTCACCCGGTGCTGGGCGGGGATCGGCTCATCAACGTCAAAGACCACAGACCCGCCGGTCCGCTGGTCTCGGGCGACGGGCACCCATTCGCGATTCGCGAGACGGGCCAGACGCCACACACCGCTGTCCAGCCGCACGGGATTGCGGGTGCCCGCCTGGTTGGCCGTCACCCGGAAGCGCAGACGCACATCCCCATCGGCCTGCCAGGTCTCGTTGGTCATCTCGATGCGCATATCCACGGCGGGACTGCCGGGCACGGGCTCTTCTGGCGCCACAGGCTCATCGGCCCGATAGTCCGGATCCACCCGATTAAGTTCGCCGTCCCCGTCGTCATCTTCGTCCGGATCCGGGATGCCGTCGCCATCATCATCAGCGTCTTGATTGTTCGGCTGCCCATCATTGTCGTCGTCTTCCTGGGAGTCCGGTGTGCCGTCCCCGTCATCGTCCCAATCGGCGATGTTCGGAATACCGTCGCCGTCATCGTCCTCCAGCCAGTCGGGAACGCCGTCATTGTCGTCGTCCTGGTCCTGGTTGTCCGGGGTGCCGTCCCCGTCCGTGTCTTCCTGAACATCCGGTGTGCCGTCTGCGTCATCATCCGGGTCTACATTATTGGGCAGACCATCCCCGTCCGGATCTTCCTCGGCATCGGGCACGCCGTCATTATCGTCGTCCTCGTCGGTACTGTTGGGAATACCGTCTCCGTCCGGATCCTCGTTGACATCCGGAGTGCCGTCATTGTCGTCGTCGGCGTCCTGGTTGTTGGGGATGCCATCCCCGTCGTCGTCTTCCTGAACGTCCGGGATGCCGTCCCCATCGGCATCCGGGTCCTGATTGTCCCTGATGCCGTCATTGTCCGTGTCTTCATCTGTATTCGGGATACCGTCACCGTCCCGGTCCGAGTCCTGGCCGTCGGGAATACCGTCCCCGTCGGTATCTTCCTCAAGATCCGGAATGCCGTCATTGTCATCGTCCGGATCCTGGTTGTTCGGTACGCCGTCTCCGTCCGTGTCCTCCAGGACATCGGGGGTGCCGTCGCCGTCGTCATCCGGGTCTTGATTATTGGGCAGACCGTCTCCGTCAGGATCCTCAATCAGGTCCGGCGTGCCGTCATTATCGTCGTCGGGATCCTGGTTGTCGGGGATGCCGTCCCCATCGGAGTCCTGCTCTATATCCGGGGTGCCGTTCCCGTCCGCATCGGGATCCTGGTTGTCGGGCAGACCGTCTCCGTCCCGGTCGGGGACAGAGTCGACGAGACGATCGCCATTGGCGTCAGGATCCTGGTCGTTGGGGATGCCGTCATTGTCGTCATCCTCCGCGCCGTCCCGGACGCCATCGCCGTCGTCATCATCATCCTCCCGGTCCGGGGTCCCGTCACCGTCCGTGTCCTCATCCGGATCGGCGATCCCGTCATTGTCATCGTCCGGATCGGAATGATTGGGCACGCCGTCCCCGTCCGTGTCCTCCATGTGGTCCGGCAAACCGTCATTGTCATCGTCGCTATCTTCGTTGTCGGGGGTGCCGTCCCCGTCCGTGTCTTCCCGGAAGTCCGGGATGCCATCATTGTCGTCATCCGAATCTTCATTGTCGGGAATGCCATCCCCGTCCGTGTCCTCTTCCACATCGGGAATGCCGTCATTGTCGTCGTCCGGGTCCCGGTTGTTCGCCAGTCCATCGCCGTCCGTGTCCTCGCGGAAATCCGGAATGCCATCCCCGTCATCATCCGGATCGATCAGATTGGGGAGGCCGTCTCCGTCCGGATCCTCGTCAATGTCCGCAATGCCGTCCCCGTCATCATCCGGGTCCCTGTTATTGGGCACCCCGTCCCCGTCGCTGTCGTCCTGGACATCGGGAACGCCGTCATTGTCGTCATCCGGATCATCCGTATCCGGGATGCCGTCATTGTCATCATCCGGATCATCCACATCCGGGATGCCGTCATTGTCGTCATCGGGATCACGATTGTTCGCAATGCCGTCCCCATCCAGATCCCCATCCCGGGGCGGAAACAGATCCCGTGGTAACATGTCCCGGGGGTCGCACTGGCGCAGGGCCACCAGGAGCAGAACCAGGAGGGCCAGAAGGGCCGCGATCATGGACAGCCGCCGCCACGGCACGGACCGCAAATGACGGAGGCGGTCCACCTGCTCCTTGCCTGAGGATCGGGGGGCCTCGACGGGCAGGTCGGCGAGCTGACCCTCCCCCTTGCGCCGGCACCCCCACAGAACCAGGAGACGGCGGCGCCAGGGCGGACCGTAGACACGATAAAGTTCAGGGGTCACACGGGGATTGGGCAGTTCCAGATTGCGCACGACCATGCGGAAGGTTTCGTCGGCCATTGCCGGATCATCCGCAAGGGCCTTGAACCTCTCCAACTCACGGCGCAGCCGGGCAAGTTCACCGCTGGGAATGGACCCGGGCTTGGCCTGCACGGACCGCCAGGCCTGCTCGTTTCCGTTTTCATCATAGAGGACAAACCGCACGGTCTCGGGAGATCCGCGCTCACGGATCACGTCGGGAAAGAAACGGGCAAGACCGGACCGGGAGCGGTCGAGGACCAGGGACTTGAATTCATGGGACCAGTAAATCGGCCGGGACCAGTAATCGGTCTCAAAGCCCCCGTCGGCAACAGCAAGATTGGGAACATAAGCCTCGCCAATCGGGACCAGAAGCCCCTCATCCTTGACCGGTGTTATCAGTGTGCGCTTGCTGTCCGCCATGCGTGCATCCCCCAGATCCCTGCATGGGGGAACGATATCCCTCGCCCCCTGGACGATCAAGGGTTTGTGCCCTTTTCAAAACAAACACACCCAATTCAAACAAAATCATCCAAAAGCAGGGAGCACCGGTGCAAAAAATCCGTCGCAACCTCAGACAGGAGCCGAAAGTGAAAATGAGTCCAGCAGCAAGTCCCGGGACCTCAAAATGAAAGAGGGCTGCACGTCGGGCGCATTGTCCCCGTCCTCGCCCCTGTCCTTATCGGAGAACACCTGTCCTGGCCAAAAGTGCAATGGGGGTTTTCCTGTGATGAATGCAAACAGCCCGCGCCGGTTCGGACGCGGGCTGCTGCAAAGGGTCAATGGCCTGTGCCGCCGGGCTCAGGCCACGTCCTGATAGAGCCGTTCCCGGTCCTGGTGATAGCGCCGGCCTGCGAAATAGAACAGGGGCATGGCCAGGGCCGACAGGCCGGTGAAAATCAGCAGGGTCACGGTGTAGGGCTCTTCCACACCCCGCGAGATCAGATAATCCACCAATATACCGCCTGCGGAGATACCGAAACCAAGCCCCACGACATTCAGCATCAGGATATAGAAGGCAACCACCGTTGCCCGGATCTGAGGGGGCACCAGTTCCTGGACCGTGGAAAAGGTGGGGCCGTAGAAAATGCCAAGCTGGAAGAACGCCGCACCATAAGCAAAAAAGAACAGCCAGCCCGGTTCAACGATGCGGAAGGCCAGGTTGAGCGGTGTCAGAAGCAGCAGGGCCCAGAACAGGAACATGGTCCGCCCGGTGCCCATGGTCCGCTGCCACCAGTCACTCATCAGACCGCCACACAGATTGCCCAGGATCCCACCGACCAGAGCCAGAAAACCGGAAATCCGGGCGATTTCTCCCCGCTCGAAACCCCGCTCCTGCACCAGCCAAAGCTGATCAAAGGCAGCGGCCCCCAGGATGAAATGGGTGGCCACGCCGCCCGCAACGGTCAGCGAGAGCGCCGGTGACCGGCTCAGTACACTGAACAGAGTGGAAAGGATCTGGCCGAAACTCTGCCGGGGGACCGGGGGCACGGAGCCCTCATCGGGCACGGGCACCGCCGGGCCATGCTGGCGCCGGGGCGTTTCCTTGACGAAGAGCAGGACAATGGCCAGCAGCACGCCGATGCCGCCCAGGAGATAGAAACAATTGCGCCAACCGATGGCCGGACCCAGATAGCCCGCCACCAGAAGACTGACCCCGACGCCCAGTGGCACCCCCATATAGTAAAAACCCGCCGCGAAACCCAACCGCTCTGACGGAAACCGGTCCGCCAGGATCGACATGGCCGTCGGGGTCAGCACGGATTCCCCGATCCCGATCATCATTCTGGGAATGGCGAGGGAAACAAAGCCTTTGGCGGCCCCGGACAGGGCCGTGAACACGCTCCACATGGCAAGACCCGCCGCAATCAGGCGCGGGCGGTGCAGCATGTCCGCAAGCGCCCCCATGCAGAGGCCCATGACCGCATAGAACACGATGAACAGGAAACCGGTGAGCAGACCGAACTGGGTATTGGTCAGCCCGAGATCCGGAACGATGAAGTTCGCGAAACTGGCAAGCAGTTGGCGGTCCACGAAATTCATCACATTGAGCAGGGTGAGGAAGGTCAGAAAGGCGTAATCGCCAAATCCGGCCTTGAAGGCCGGGTCTGCCCCGTTCGGGCCTTGGCCTGAGGTTCCGCCTCCGCCTGCTGCCGTCCCGCCAGCGGCCGCACCACCTGCGGCACCGGACTCCGACTGGATATCCGCCATTCAACCCTCCCCTGACTGTCGGCCCGCAACACCGGGAAATCCGGTGGGAAACGGACCGTCGCCCTTATGTCCGGGCGCATTGGGTTCAGTCTGCTACAGGCCGAGGGTGTTCGTCTATCGGGATCAGAGTCGGGCGGGGTGCTCCCGGGCGGAGTGCATCCGGGCTTGGGGGCATAAGGGAAGAGGGGCAGACGGTACGGCCGGTCAGGACGCGGGGCAATGCCGCGCGGGTTCGGGTTGGTTGTAGAGCTCCATCGTCCAGCAGTCCCCGTAGACGGAGCAATAGCAGGCTTCAATGTTCAGACGATCCTGCCAGGCCGCTTCCAGCCGGCGGCTGGCCTCGTCCCAATCGACGCTGAACAAAGCCCGAGATCCGCTCGCTTCAAGAACGCCGGGGCCGAGGGCTTCTGTACGAAACCGCTCATACCCAAAAGCATCGTCCGGACCGAGAACACTCAGAATGGCCTCCCTGAAATCCTCGACGGGTTCTCCATCGACCTGAACGGCCATGGTGCGGATAATGGCCGGGCCGACACCCCGATTATTCATCTCGATACGAAAGCCATCACCGGAATACCGGGTGCTGATTTCCACATAGGGCCAGACTTCCGCCCGGCGCTGACCATTGAGGAGGGTTGCTTCGTACAGGGATACCGCGAGGGCAATCAGGGAGATGGCGATGGCCAGAATGCCAAGCCCAACACTTGAATCGATGGATAACCGTCTTGCCATGACACCACCCCCTGCCCCTCGTACGCGTGCTCTCCACGCCACGTCAAGGTTACACCTCTCCCACAAATATCAAGGGTGCATCCTGACCCTGCCTTGGGGATTAGAGCGGCTGATCCGCCGGTTCCTGGTTCCGGGGCAGGTCTTCTGCTTGCGGGCTTTCGCTGGCGGGTGCCTCTTCTGCGTCAGGAGGCAGGAACCGGCTGACATCCGTTGAGACCACAATGCCGGTCTCGCAGGGCGTCCCCTGGAGGCCAAGTTCCTCACAGATTTCCCGCAGAACGGGCATCGGCGCTCCGAGGGCAATCAGATCCTGGGTGGGCCAGACCGCCAGCACCCGGGAGGACACCAAAGCCGGATCCAGGCTTTCCAGCACCGGATACTGGCGGCGCAACCGGGTCCAGCGGACCACCGCATCCCGCTCCCGCAGAGCCGCGCCGAGATTGAGAGCCGGAATCTCCCGTTCCGGACCCTCAAGCAGACGACGCTGCCTGTCGGCGCGACCGGTCAGGGCCGCAGCAGAGACCTCCGAGAAAGGCGCTGACCAATCCACCTGGGCCGCCCGTTCCCGGACATAACCCCACATGTAGTGCACAAGCTCTCCATCACCCTCGGTCTGCTCTGATTGGGGCGCCTGATCCCGTACGGCAGGTGGGGCGGGTTGGGCGGGATGATCTTCCGGCTCATCTTCGGCCTTGTCAGCCCTCTTGCCGGTCTGTGCTGGCTCAGCGCCTTCAACCGGATTTTGAGAGGGCTCTTGAGCTTGCTCCCGCTCCTGCGCTGGCAGGAGCGCCTCGGGCTGCACCAGATAGACGGTCACGATGGCCGCGATAAAAATCACAGCCGCCAGACCGATCCGCAGGGCGCCGGTCTCACCGGTCCAGGAGGGTTGGTCGTTCCTGTTGGTCACACTCAAAAATCCCATGCTCAGATCGGGGTATCCCGTGCCGTGGATCGACGGGCCTGGACCCGAACGGTCGACTGCCGCCCGTGTTCCCCTGCGCCTTCCAGCCCTTTAACAAAAAAACCAGTTCAAAAACCAATTCAAAGGTCCATGCCGCCCAGAGAAATCATTATAAAAAGCGGATCGAAGACTGTCCCGTGCCTGCCGGTGTGGTCGGCTTGCCTGACAACGGGAGAAGCGGCACGGTCTGGTTATCATGGGTTTCGATCCATAGAGCGCGGTGCGTTCCAGATCCTGTAAGCTCCCGAAGTCTCTAAGATCGTTGAGAGTGCATATGACCCACCAGCGCGGCCTTTTCATGACGGTTCTGGTCTGGCTGACCCTGATTGCCGTGGTGCCCGCGCTTCATGCTCAGGACACGGCGGACAGCGGGCAGGCAGACGAACCGGCCTCTGAGGCGGATGGCGGAGCGGAGCGGACCCTCTCCCCGGGGCTTGGCCCTGCCCATGCCCTGGCCATGCACGGTGCACCGGCCCTGGGCCCGGATTTCAGCCATTTCCCCCATGCGAACCCGAACGCACCCAAAGGCGGGCGGCTTGTGCGCTCGGATGTAGCCACTTTCGACAGCCTGAACCCGTTCATTCCCTTCGGCCGACCCATGTGGCACATGCGGTTTTTCCGGCGGGTCTTTGAACCCTTGATGATCCGGGGCGATGACGAGCCGTTCACGGTCTATGGCCTGTTGGCGCAAACCGTCGAGGTCCCCGAGGACCGGAGTTGGATTGCCTTCACCTTGCGGGAGGGGATCCGCTTTTCCGACGGCACTCCGCTGACACTCGATGATGTGGTCTTTTCGGTGGAAACCCTCAAGACCCATGGCCGCCCCCATTTCCGGCGCTGGTTCGGGCAGATCGAGCGGATCGACCGGTTGGACCGCCGCACCATCCGGTTTGTCTTCGCCGAGGACACCCAGAACCGGGAACTGCCGCTCCTGATCGCCATGACGCCGATCTTCTCCAAGGCCTATTACGCCTCCCGGGCCTTCGAGCGCACCACCCTCGAGCCGCCCATCGGCAGCGGGCCGTATCTTGTGGGTGATGTGCAGCCGGGCCGCAGCCTTTCCTTTGTGCGCAATCCGGATTATTGGGGCGCGGATCTTCCCGTCAATCGGGGCTTCAACAATTTCGATGAAGTGGTTCATGAATATTTCCGCGACGCCAATGCCGCGTTCGAGGCCTTCAAGGCCGGAGCGGTAACCCTGCGGATGGAGCCGGACTCCAACGGTTTGCGCTGGGCCCGGGGCTACGGCTTTCCCGCCATGGACCGGGGGGATGTGGTGCGCGCGGAAATCCGGCCCGCGAAATTCAGGGGCATGTTCGGCTTTGCCATCAACACAAGGCGCCCGCCCTTCGACGATATCCGCCTGCGGGAAGCCCTGGTCCTCGCCTTCGATTTCCAGTGGATCAACCGGACCTATTTCTTCGGCGCCTATGAACGCTCCACATCATTCTACCCGGGGACGCCCTTGGCCGCCGACGGACCGGCCACTCAGGCTGAACGGGCTCTGCTGGCCCCCTTCCCCGGGCGGGTCACCGATGAAATCCTGAACAAGGGTCTCAAGCTAGCCGTTGAGGGGGATTACTACGCCAGGACACGGGCGCGACTGAAAAAGGCTCTTACACTTCTGGGCGAGGCCGGGTATGAGGAGCGCGGTGGCTGGATGCACGCCCCAGACGGGACGCGGCTCGCCTTCGAGGTGATGATCGAGCATCCGGATCACCAGCGTGTGGCCCTGGCCTATGCCCAGGAGCTGGAAAAGATCGGCATCGATTTGCGGGTCCGCTTGGTGGATTCGAGCCAGTTTCAGACCCGGGCCCGGGCCTACGACTTTGATCTGATGCCATTTTTATGGCCATCGACCCTGTCGCCGGGCAACGAGCAGCGCTTCCGCTGGGGATCGGCGGCGGGACGCAATCCGGGAAGTTACAATTATCCGGGCGTGGACGACCCGGCTGTGGATGCCATGATCGACGCCCTGGTTGGCGCCAGGGATTATGACGGTCTGATCGCCGCCGGCCGCGCCCTGGACCGCATTCTGCTATCGGGCCACTACGTGGTGCCCCTTTTCGATCTGCCCGTGGACCGGCTGGCCTGGTGGCGTCCGATCCGGAAACCTGAGCGCACGCCCCTGCGAGGCTACGACCTGGATGCCTGGTGGTGGGGGCAGGAATGACACCCTGGGGCCTAAGGCTCCAATGGCGCGGATGAGATCCGGCTTCACTTTTCTCAGGGTGCGGAACGGTAGGAATAGTTCAGTTTATTTTATGGGGTCTCGACCCCCGGGGGAGAAAAACGATGACCATAACCATGGATGACAGTGGCACCGGCGTTGGCGATCCCTTCATTTTGCGTGCTGAGCATTTCGAAGGGGAAATCCACACCCTGTTCAAGCTGCTGCGGGGCAAATATCCCTTTGTGCGGACGGAACTCGGCTCGGTCATGGTTCTGCGGTACAAGCATGTGGAAGCCCTGCTCACGGACCCGCGCACCCGCCAGCTTGAACTGGAGGGCATGCATCTCCAGGGCGTGACCGACGGAGCGCTCTTTGACCTGATCGACCATGCCATGCTGTTTGCCAATGGCGAGGAGCATCAGCGCCGCCGGGCTCCGGTCTCCCGCACCTTCGCCTTCGCCCTGATGAAAACCCTGCGTCCCCGGGTGCAGGATCTCGCCCGCAGTCTGGCCCGGGAATACAAGGCCGGGGGCGAAATGGACGTGCGGGACGGCTATGCCAAGGAAATTCCCTCCCGGATCATTTGCGAAATCCTCGGCGTGCCCCAGGAAACCGTGCCCCAGTTCATCGAATGGGTGGAATGGGCGGCCAGGGGGATTGGGTTCTTCGACCATGACGATCTGCCGAAAATCAACGATGCCACGGCACAGCTCATGGATTTCGTCCAGGGCCTGCTGTCCGAGCGCCGGGCCAATCCCCGGGATGATTTCCTCACCGATTATGTCCGGGCTACGGACGCGGCGGGGATCCTTTCGCCGGAAGAAGTCTACACCCAGATTGGCGGTGTGATCCTGGCCGGCAGCGACACCACCCGCACGGGCACGTCCTCCCTGGTCAGCCTGCTGATGCAGCACCGGGACCAGTGGGAGGCGATCTGCGCCGACCCAGGTCTGATCCGGGGCGCGGTGGCCGAGGGCCTGCGTTATGAACCGCCGGTGGGCAGTCTGCCCCGCTTTGCCCTGGAAGACATCGAGATCGAGGGCGATGTGATCGAAGCCGGTCAGTTTACGGAACTTTCCTCCATGTCCGCCCTGCGGGACGAGGCAGTCTACGCGGAGCCCGACCGGTTCGACATCACCCGGGAAGACCATCCCCGCTGGCATCTGGTGTTCGGCGGCGGCGCCCATCGGTGCCTGGGCGAGGCGCTGGCTTGGATTGAAATGGAAGAAGCCATCGGCGCCCTGGCCACCGAACTCCCGGGAATGGCCCTCACCTCCCCGCCCCCGCAATATTTCGGCGCCTCGGGCATCCGCCGCATCGGCCCGGTCAGCGTGGGTTTCTGACCCGCGGCCAGGGCTTGGCGTGCTGACACAAAACTGCAGCAGGCGCGGAGTAGACATGGGTGACTGAGCCATTCAGGGAGGTTTGCGCCATGGCCGTGAAGACATTGATCCCGGCGACTGCGTTCCCGGCGGCTGCGTTCCTGGCGGCTGGGGCCGTTCTCGCCCTCACCCACGCCGCCAACGCGGCTCAAGACCGGGCGGAAAGCCGCAAGATCGAGTTTCCCGCCGCCGCTGACGGGCGTCATGTGCTGGCCGTGGACCCCCACACCCACTCCGTGTTCAGTGACGGCCATGTCTGGCCCTCCGTACGGGTGTGGGAGGCGGAGCGGGACGATCTCGACGCCATGATGGTCACCGAGCACCTGGAGTATCAACCGTACAAGGATGACATTCCCCATCCGGACCGCAACCGCGCCTTCGAAGTGGCGACCGAGTGGATGGAGCGGATGGACGCGAACACACTGGTGATCAACGGCGCGGAGATCACCCGCAGCCTGCCGCCGGGCCATGTCAACGCCGTCTTCATCACCGATGCCAATGCCCTTCTGGTGGATGATGCCCGGGAGGCCATTGAAACGGCCAAGGGCCAGGGCGCATTCACGTTCTGGAACCATGCCTGGTGGCCGGTGGATTTCCCTGACGGACGCCCGAAAGTGACGGCAATGCACCGGGCCCTGATCGATGACGGCCTGCTGGACGGAATCGAAGTGGCCAATGGCAGCTTCACCTCCGATGACGCCTTTCAGATCGCCCTTGACAATGATCTTGGCATTATCGGCGTGTCCGACGTCCACGGACTGATCGACTACTCCTACGACTTCGACAATGGCGGGCACCGCACCGTCACCCTTGCCCTGGCCGGTGAACGCACGGTGGAGGGCATCAAGGCGGCCTTCGAGAACAAGGAAACCGTCGCGCTTTACAACCACACCCTGCTGGGCCGGGAACCCCAGGTGCGAGCCATTGTGGAGGGCGCCCTCTCCCTTGAGACGAAAGACTACATTTTCGACGGTAGCAAGATCCTGAACATTACCATCTCCAATGGTGCCTCCAGCCCGTTCACCCTGCGGAATATTGGTGATGCGGTCTTCAACAGTGCCGCCAATGTCTTCACCGTGCCCGCCAACGGCTCCGTGGACATGACCGTGAACGGGGTGGAGGCTATCGACGCCTTTGCCCTCAGGCTCCAGGTGGTCAATGCCTTCATTGCTCCACGGACCAACCTGACCATGATCCTCAAGGATCAATCGGACGCGGCTGAGACCCACTTCCAGCCAACCCACTTTTTCGACTTGTAAGCCGGTTCGAGGTAGAGTGGTGTCATGACCAGTGACACCCCGCCTCCCCGCCAGTCCTTACCGGACGACATCCTCGCCGAGTATGACCGGGCGATCCGCGCCCGTCCCTTCACCAACGATCCTGCGGTGACCTTCGAATGGGACGGGCCCGTGTTCCGGTTCACCGGTCTTGATCCCGCACCCCATTGGAACGGCGTCGCTTTTGCCGACCTCACCGGGACCGATCCCGAACCGGTCATCGCGCGGCAGGTGGCTCATTTTGCCGCGCTGGGCCATGCCTTCGAGTGGAAGGCGTTCAGCCATGACTGTCTGAACGGCGATGACGAGGTCCTCCGGACGGCCGGGTTCCAGCCCGAGGAACCGGAAGGTTTCGCGGTCCTGGATCTCGATGGGCTCGGATCGGACCGTCCCCTTCCGGCGGGTATCGCACTGCGCAGGCTCGCCAAGGCCGGTGACCTTGACCCGATCGTGGGCCTCATCACCGAGGTCTATGGGACACCGGACCATGGTGGTGCCCTGGTCACGGACCTGAAACGGGAACTGGCCCATGATCCGGACACTCTCTCCGTTTACGGGGCATTCTCAGGCGAAACGATGGTGAGTTGCGGCTGGATCCGCTTTCATGGCGGGAGCCGGTTTGCCAGTCTCTGGGGCGGCGCGACATTGCCGGACTGGCGCGGGCAAGGCCTTTACTCCGCCCTCGTCCGGCACCGGGGCACAGAGGCCAAGGCACGGGGGTTCCAGTGGCTGACCGTGGATTGCAGCCCCCAGAGCCGTCCGATCCTGGAGCACAATGGCTTCAAGGTGCTGGCGATGATTACCCCTTGGATCTGGACGCCTAACCCGTGATCTCACTGCGCCCTTCCACACCCACCGTAACTGACCTCGCATCGGGCCTAGGCCGTTCGTCTACGGATCGTCTTTGTTCAGACAGCCCTTTTGCGTCTGACGATCCCGATACTGTCCCCCGTGCTGCCCGGTTCCCGTGCTCTTCCATGCCCTATGCTCTTCCCTGACGATCACAAGCCCATGACAATCGAGACCAGCCCCATGTTCAAACCCACTACCGAAACCCTGTCCGGCTCCGTGCGGGTCCTGGATCCGGTCTGGATCACCATGAAGGACGGCTGCCGCCTCGCCAGCCGGATCTGGCTGCCCGCCGATCCGGATGCCGGTCCGGTGCCGGCGATCCTGGAATACATTCCCTATCGCCTGCGCGACAACAAGGCCGTGCGGGATCATCAGATCCATGCTCATTTTGCCGCCCATGGCTATGGCGGGGTGCGGGTCGACATGCGCGGATCGGGGGATTCCGAAGGGATCCTCACGGATGAATACCTGCCCCTCGAGATCGAGGACGGGCTGGAAATACTGGCCTGGATCGCCGCCCAGCCCTGGTGCACCGGGAAGGTGGGCCTGTTCGGCCTTTCCTGGGGCGGTTTCAACGGCCTCCAGCTGGCCGCGCGCCAGCCCGAGCAGGTGGGTGCGGTGATCACCGTCTGCTCATCCGATGACCGGTATGCGGATGATGTCCACTACATGGGCGGCTGTCTGCTGACGGACAACCTGTCCTGGGCAAGCAACATGTTTGCCTTCAATTCCTGTCCGCCGGACCCGGATATTGTGGGCAGCCAATGGCGGGACATGTGGCTCAACCGTCTCGAACATTCGGATCTTTGGCTGGCGACCTGGATGCAGCATCAGCACCGGGATGATTACTGGCGCCAGGGTTCGATCAGTGAGAACTACGACGCGATCCAGGTGCCGGTCATGGCGGTGAGCGGCTGGCGGGACGGTTACACCAATCCGGTTTTCCGGCTCATGGAAAATCTGTCCGTCCCCCGGCGCGGAATTGTGGGCTCCTGGGGCCACAAATATCCCCATCAAGGCGGCCCTGGTCCTGCCATCGACTTTCTGGGGGAGTGTCTCGCCTGGTGGAACCGGTGGCTGAAGGGTGTGCCCAACGGCGCAGAGCATGAACCGCGGCTCAGGGCATGGATGATGGAGCCCTCCTCGCCCCTCAATGCGAACAGCCCCGGCCGGTGGATTGCCGAGGACGAATGGCCCTCACCCCGGATCGAGGACCGGCTGTGGCGCCTGGACAAGGCAGGGCTTGTGGAACAGGGCACCATGGGGGCGGGCGATGACACTGCCTACTCAATCCTCAGCCCTCTGAGTGTGGGCCTGTTTGCCGGCAAGTGGTGTTCCTATGCGGAGGAAACGGACCTGCCCTGGGACCAGCGCCAGGAGGACGGCGGCGCACTCCTCTTCGACAGCGAACCGCTCCAGGAAGACATCGAGATTCTGGGGGCGCCGGAGGTTTATCTCAACATTTCCGCGGACCGCCCCGTTGCCATGGTGGCGGTGCGTCTGTGCGATGTGGCGCCTACGGACCGGGCGGCCCGGGTCAGTTTTGCGATCCTCAATCTGTGTCACCGGGACGGACACGCCCAGCCTAAGCCCCTTGAGCCGGGGGAGCCGTATCTGGTGCGCATCACCATGAACAATATCGCCCAGCGTTTCCCGGCGGGTCACCGGATCCGGGTGGCCGTTTCCAGTTCCTATTGGCCGCTCGCCTGGCCGGCGCCGGAACCGGCCCGCCTGACGGTCTACACCCGGGACTCCTGGCTCAGCCTGCCGGCCCGCCCGCCACGACCCTCCGACAGCCACTTGCGCAGCCTGGGCGATCCGCACATGGCACCTGCGCTGCCGACCACGCTGATCACCCCGGCCAACCGGGAGTGGACCGTCAAACAGAACCTGGGCTCAAACCGGGTTGCCCTGGAAGTGATCAGCAATGACGGGGCCTACCGCTTCAACGAAACCGGACTCGTCCTTGGGCGGAACACCATGGAGACCTACTCCTATTACAATAACGATTTTGCCACCGTACGCGGATATGTTGAACAGGTGCGGACGTTCAAGAAAAAGGATTGGAGCGTCCAGACCGTAACCCGGACCACACTGACCTCGATGGAGGACACATTTCTCATTCGCGCCACACTGGATGCCTATGAGGGAGACGCGCGGGTCTTCGCCCGGAGTTGGGACGAGAAGATCGGGCGCGCACTCGTTTGATTGACTGGAGGACCTATCGATATGAAGAAGAACGTGTTTTTTGTCGGACTGAACGACTACAACCTGCAAACCCTCAAAAAACTTCCGCAGGCTGCGGATGTCGAGTTCCATGCCGCCCTGACTTTCGATGAAATGCGTGATGATCCAGACACGCCTGTTGCCGACCTTGTGGATCTTGCGGCACAGCGGATGGAAGCCGTGCCGGGTGGGGCCCATGGCATTGCCAGCTTTTTTGATTTTCCCGGCACGATCATGTCGGCCATCCTCGCGGAACGGTTCGGACTGCCCGGACCGAGCCTGGAAAGTCTGCTGAAGTGTGAACACAAATACTGGAGCCGGCTTGAGCAGCACAAGGTGGTGAGCGAGCACATTCCGAGTTTTCGCGCCTTCGATCCCTTTGATGATGACGCCTACAACAAGATCGGTCTGGTGCCTCCCTTCTGGATCAAGCCGATCAAATCCTTCCGCTCCTACCTGGCCTATGCGATCACCGACGAACGTCAGTTCCATGACGTAATGACGGTCTGCCGTGAGAAATCCCCGGCCATCGTCAATCCGTTCATGGACATCATGCGCGAGCATGACATGCCGGACGAGTTTACGGAAATCCCGGAAACGTTCATCGCCGAATCCACCATGAGCGGCGCCCAATGCACCCTGGAAGGCTATGCCTATGACGGCCGTGTGGTGATTTACGGTGTGGTGGACAGTGTGCGGGAACCGGACAGTTCGTCCTTTGCCCGGTATGAATATCCCTCTTCCCTGCCCCTGGAAGTCACCCACCGGATGATGGATGTGGCCAGGGCGGTGATCCAGCAGTTCGGCTACAATCACGGTCCGTTCAATGTGGAATTCTTCTATGATCAGACCGGGGATAATGTCTGGCTGCTCGAGGTGAACCCGCGCGCCTCCCAGAGTCACGCGGACCTGTTCCAGAAAGTCCACGGCATTTCCCACTTCTCCGTGGTGGTGGACCTGGCTCTGGGGCGCAAGCCCCGGACCTTCCAGCGGGACGGCACCTGGAATGTGGCCGGTCACTTCTTTGTCCGGACGACGGAAGCAGGCAAGGTCGTGCGCATGCCCAATGAAGGGGCCATGCAGCGATTGATCAGCCGTCAGAACGACACGCGGATCTCTCTTGCGGTGGAAAAAGGCGCGGACCTGACGGCCCTGGCCAACCAGGACAGCTACAGTTTCGAACTGGCCACGGTGGATATCGGCGGGCGGGACCGGATGGACATTCTCGACCGTTTCGATCAGGCCATGACCGCCCTGCAATTCGAAATCGAACCGGCCCAGACGGAATAACGGCTGGGTGATCAGGCTGTCCGTCCAAGGCGCGCGAGCGCCTTGGACGCGGGGTTCGACCGCTTAGAGCGGGATGTTGTCGTGCTTTTTTGGCGGGTTGGTGTCCACCTTGTTTTCGAGCATTTTCAAGGCCCGGGAAACCCGGCGGCGCGTGGAGTGGGGCCGGATCACCTCATCAATGAAGCCCCGCTGGGCCGCGATGAAGGGGTTGGCAAACCGGTCTTCATATTCCTTGGTGCGCTGAGCAATGGCTTCAGTGTTCCCAAGCTCCGAGCGGAAGATGATTTCCACCGCGCCCTTGGCGCCCATTACGGCAATTTCGGCAGTGGGCCAGGCATAGTTCACATCGCCCCGGATATGCTTGGACGCCATCACGTCATAGGCACCGCCATAGGCTTTCCGGGTAATGACAGTCACCTTCGGCACCGTGGCTTCCGTGTAAGCGAACAGGAGCTTGGCCCCCTGCTTGATCAGGCCGCCATATTCCTGGGCCGTGCCGGGCAGGAAGCCGGGCACGTCCACGAAGGTGACGATAGGGATGTTGAATCAGTCGCTGAACCGGACGAATCGGGCGGCCTTGCGGCTTGCGGCAATGTCCAGACACCCCGCCAGAACCATGGGCTGGTTGGCCACGACACCCACCGGCGCCCCTTCGATGCGGGCAAAGCCGGTAATGATGTTCTTGGCGAAGTTTTCCTGGATCTCGAAGAAGTCCGCTTCGTCGACGACCTTCAGGATCAGTTCCTTCATGTCGTAAGGCTTGTTGGGGTTCGACGGAACGAGACTGTCCAGGGACAGATCTTCCCGGTCCGGATCATCAAAGCTGGGACGCCGGGGCGGGCGTTCCTGGCTGTTCAGAGGCAGGAAGTCATAAAGGCGGCGCATCTGTTCCAGGGCGACCACGTCGTTGACATAGGACCCGTCGGCCACGGAAGATTTGGACGTGTGGGTCTTGGCCCCTCCCAGTTCCTCCGCGGTCACCACTTCGGCGGTCACGGTCTTCACCACGTCCGGGCCGGTGACGAACATGTAGGAGGTGTCTTCCACCATGAAAATGAAATCGGTCATGGCCGGGGAATAGACCGCACCGCCGGCACAGGGCCCCATGATCACCGAAATCTGAGGCACGCAGCCGGAGGCGAGCACGTTGCGGACAAAAACTTCCGCATAGCCCGCAAGGCTGTCCACCCCTTCCTGGATTCGGGCACCGCCTGAGTCGTTCAGACCGATAACCGGAGCGCCCACCTGGACGGCCTTGTCCATGATTTTGGCGATCTTGGCGGCATGGGTTTCCGACAAGGATCCGCCGAACACGGTGAAATCCTGGCTGAATACGAACACCATACGACCATTGATAGTGCCCCAGCCGGTGACCACACCGTCACCGGGATACTTGGTCTCGCCGATGCCGAATTCCGTGGCGCGGTGCTCAACAAAGGTGTCGTATTCCTCGAAAGATCCCTCATCGAGCAGCACTTCGATGCGCTCCCGGGCGGTGAGCTTGCCCCGGGCATGCTGGGCATCAATCCGTTTTTGACCGCCACCCAGACGCGCAACCGCGCGCTTTTCCTCAAGCTCCAACAAAATGTCCCGCATGCCCTCAAGCCTCCTGGATGGCGCCCCGGTCTCGGGGGGATGAAATCCTCCCAGCCGTTCCGCGCTCGTTTGGCGAAAATCCTTGCCGCGCCCCGTCTTTCCGGGGCCTGTCGATCCGGGCTGGTCACTCGCGTGCCCGTCTCACTCAACCCAAGGCCTCTAACCCGGCGATGCCCCTGGATCGTGACGGCAACCGGCGCTGTGGTGTCCGTCCTTGTGATCCTGTTCATGCCAGACCGGGATTAGCCTCAGGTTGCCGTCCTCATTCTTTGGCGATCATACCCCTGTTTTTGCGATCATACCCCCCGGGGACGGGCCGTCCAGTGCCGTCATGGGCGGGACCCGAGGCGGACCTGATTGCGGCCCCCCTGGCGGGAAGGATAGTGTCTGGCCCAGCGTCACGGGGCATGCGGCCCGTGTCAGCCCACGCCAACAAGCCCTCAGCACCACGAGACCACAACACAAAGGGTCTTGCCATGTTTGATGACACCGAGACGGGCCAGGATCGCGCCATCGACGCCGGACGATCCGCGGACTGGGGCCGGACTTCTGAGGATTATGCCCAGTTCCGACCGGACCCGCCGGACAGCCTGTTCCACAAACTTCAAGTCCATGGTGTCGGCCTGCCCGGCCAGCGCATTCTGGACCTGGGCACGGGAACGGGCGCCCTCGCCCGGCGATTCGCGATGCAGGGATGCAGTGCTGCCGGCGCCGATATCGCGGACGGGCAGATCGACGCGGCTCGCCGCCTCGCGGCTGATGCGGGCCTGAACATCGCTTTCGAGGTTGCGCCCGCCGAATGCATTCCCTTTGCCTCGAACCAGTTCGACGTGGTCACCGCCAATCAATGTTGGATTTACTTTGATGCGGTCCGCACTACCCCCGAGCTTCTCCGGGTCCTGGTGCCGGGGGGCCTCGTTTCCATTTCCCATTTCAGTTACATGCCCCGCCTTGATCCCATCGCCCGGGCCTCGGAAGACCTTGTGATGCAGTACAATCCGGATTGGACCGGGGTGGACTGGGACGGGGTCATTCCCGCCGATCCTGGCTGGCTCCTGGGCAAGGCTGATCTGCGGGTGATGTTCTACTACGAAGAGCCGGTTGCCTTTACCAAAGAGAGCTGGCGGGGCCGGATGCGGGCGCTGCGCGGCATCGGTGCCTCCCTGACCCCGGAAGAAGTGGCCGCTTTTGATGCCCACCACGCGGATCTCCTGGACCGGATCATCACCGTGGAGCCCTTCACCGTCATCCACCGGATCCACGCCCATATCTACCAGATGCGGGTCGACGCCTGAGGGTGTACCCTTGCCCTTCACAGTCGAAGGACCGCACTGGCATGGGCTTTGGATATCGATTTGTATACGGAGTATGATGCGGTTCCAGGAGTCAGGACGATGACAGATCATGTATCCGTGGAGCGAACTGGCAGAGTGGCCGTTGTGCGCTTCGACCGGGGTGTGCGGGCCAACCCGCTGAGCCAGGCCCTGATGATGGAACTGACCCAGGCGGCCTGCGCCTTCCATGACTGTCCGGATATCTCGGCGGTGATCCTCACGGGCCGGAGCGATTGCTTTTCCATGGGGGCAGACCTGAAAGATGCGGCCATCGCCCGACGCAGTGCGCAAGGTCTGGGGGATCAACGAATCGCTCTGAGGACCGGGCCGCGGCTTTGTCAGGCCTGGGAGGATGTGGACGCCCTGACCATCTGCGCCGTGGAAGGATGGTGCGTGGGCGGAGGTGTTGCCCTGGCCAGCGCCTGTGATCTACGGGTTGCAGCCCGGAACAGCGTATTCTATGTGCCCGAAGTGGAACGGGGCATGAATATGAGCTGGGGGTCCATTCCCCGGTTTACTGCCCTGATCGGACCGGCCCGGACAAAACGAATGGCGGCCTTGTGCGAAAAAATCGATGGGCATACGGCCCATGAATGGGGCCTTGCGGACTATCTCTCCGAAGACGGGGCTGCCCTCCCCCTCGCCCGCTCCATTGCCGATCAGGCATCAACCCTGCCACCGACAGCCCTCAAAGTGGTCAAGCATGATGTCAATGTGGCAGCCCATGCTTTGCACAGGGCCACAGCCCACCGCGACCTGGAGGCTTTCGCCCTTCTGTCCCAGTCGGAGGATTATGCCGAGGCCGTCGCGGCATTTCTGGAAAAGCGGGATGCGGCATTTACCGGTGACTGATTGGGGGGACTGAATGGCGGTTTTATCGCCTGGTCTCTTGGAATGGGGAACGCCCGCCGGACAGTGAATCCGGCGGGCGTTCTCTTTTCGTGAACCCTCTGGACAGGGACCGCGGGCGACCCCGCGGCCATGATCCGATCAGGCCATGAAGATATCAGCGGTCAGATCACCGATCACATTGACTTCCGTGACATTGTCAACGGATCCCACTGTGATCAGCAGGTCACCATCGGCCTGGAACTCAAAATCGATGCCGTTGGTGTCCAGAGTGTTGGCACCACCTTCTGCACCCTCTGCGAAGGCCGCAAGAACGTCATCGGCATCGAAGCCGAGATCCGACACGCGACCGAGACTGATCCGGTCGCCTTCCTCCTGGTTGAAGTCCTGGATGAAGTCGAAGCCCGTGGACAGTCTGAATTCGTCCGCACCGGATCCACCATTCATCGTGTCGTTTCCGTTGCCGCCATCCAGAATGTCATTGCCGGCATCACCGAACAGGCTGTCGTCGTTGTTCCCGCCTTTGACCCGGTCATCGCCGTCACCGCCCATGACCTTGTCATTACCGCCGCCGCCAAAGAGACGGTCGTCGCCATCATTGCCGCCGAGGGTGTCATCGCCCCGATTGCCAACGAGCGTGTCGTTGCCGCTCTTACCGAAAAGCCGGTCGTCACCGGCCCCAAGCACGGCCACGTCCGCCTGGTTCGAGCCATAGAACTCGTCATTGCCGGACAGCTCGATTTCACCGATCCGGTCCATCTGCCGCATGACCCAGTTCGGCGTGTTGCCGTTGGAATCCTCGAGCAGATTGCCATCCACATCGACCCAGTCATCCACCAGGCTCATGTCCGCATTGAGCGCATTCAGCGAGTAACCATTCTCCGTCTCGGTCAGACCGGTGAACGCAAACCCGTCACCCTTGTTCCGGATCGCTTCATAGACCTGCCCTTCCGGCTCCGGCTCCGGCTCCGGCTCCGGCTCAGGCTCAGGCTC